>CAZWBR010000005.1:0-35778 GCA_964632305.1 uncultured Prolixibacteraceae bacterium | reverse complement strand
GTACTAACGCATTAACCAACAAACATCTCCTGCCATGAAAATTGACCGTTTTGAAGATCTTGAGATTTGGAAAGAGGCCCGGAGCCTGGCCAAAGAGATTTATCAAATAACCCTGCAGGATTCATTCTCTAAAGATTTTCGTTTTGTCGGACAAATACGGGCTGCTTCCGGATCGGTCATGGATAATATTGTTGAGGGATTTAGTCGTGGAGGGACCAAAGAGTTTAGCCAGTTTCTGAGTATTGCCAATGGATCTTGCGGAGAAACAAGATCTCAATGCTACCGAGCATACGATTGCGAATATATCACTGAATTACAGTTAAATCAATTACTCGAAGAAACCGATCGCCTCTCCCGAAAGATAATTACCCTGGAAACCTATTTGAAAAAGACAGAAATCAAAGGCATAAAATATTACAAACCATCTACTGATAAACCTTCAAACGAATAAACGGACTAACCTTCTAACGCATTAACGTACAAACGCATTAACGCACAAACAAATAAACAACAGATAATTCTCTTCTATGAAAATCAAGCATTTTATCACATTACTATTTTTGTTTGCCACTGCAGTTCCGCTACTGGCTCAAACCGGGAATGTCAATCCCGCTTCCGTCGATGTGAACAACCTCAGCGATTCACAGATCGACCGGATCATCCGCGAAATTCAGAGTCGGGGGCTCTCCGAGGATGAAGCCATCACACTGGCCAAGGCGCAGGGGGCTTCGCAGACCCAGATCGACCAGTTGACGGTACGGATACAGCAACGGCAGATGGGAGGCAGCGATCTGACACAAACCAACAACTACTCCACATCCACCGGTTTTGACAATACAACGTCTACCGCATTAAAGCCACTCTCCACCCCCAAAGCGCTCTTCAAGGCTTCGAAGAAAAGTCAGAAAATCTTTGGTTTTCAACTATTCAACTCCGACAAGCTAACCTTCGAGCCGGCCGTGAATATCCCGGTCCCGCACAGCTATATCCTTGGGATCGGCGACCAGATCACCGTCAATGTGTGGGGAGCCTCACAAACAACCTACCAATTGAAGGTTGATAAAAACGGATCAGTGATTATCCCCGATGTTGGTCCGGTAGCCGTTGCCGGCCTCCCGTTCGACAGGGCCAAAGAAATGATCCGCCGGAAACTCACCGCCATCTACAGCGGGATGGCCGAGGAGACCCCCAACACCTGGGCCGAAGTAAGTATTGGCACCATCCGTTCAATCAAAGTCAATGTGATCGGTGAGATTAATGTACCGGGAACCTATACACTTCCGGCCACGGCATCCGCCTTTAACGCACTTTATCTTTCAGGTGGCCCCAATGAATTTGGTTCTTTCCGCGAGATCCGCTTGATCCGCGACGGACAAACCATCAAAGTGATCGATGTTTACGACTATATCATCAACGGAGACCCTTCCGCCGATGTACAGCTCCGCGACCAGGATATCCTCTATGTCCCTACCTATAAAAACAGAGTAGAAACTGTCGGTGAACTGAAACGTAAAGCCCTCTTTGAGGTCAAAGGCAATGAAACACTGGCCGACTTGATCCGCTTCGCCGGCGGCTTTACCGAAAATGCCTATGCCAATACCCTTTCTGTTACCCGCAACAGCGACAAAGAGAAAGAGGTAAAGACCGTTACCCAAGATCAGTTCGGATCGTTTTTATTACAAAACGGTGACATCGTCCGTACCGATACCATTCTAAACCGCTTCACCAACCGCGTTTCCATAAACGGGGCCGTCTTCCATCCCGGGAATTACGAACTTACTCAAGGAATGAAACTCTCCGATCTGATCAAAAAAGCCGACGGGGTCAAAGAGGAGGCCTATCAAATTCGCGGGGTTATTGCCCGTCTGAAAGAGGACCATACCTACGACAATATCTCGTTTAGCCTGCAAAATATTCTGAAAGGAAATGAAGACCTACCATTACAGCGGGAAGACTCGGTAGTGATCCGTTCCATCTACGATATGCGAGAAGCCTATACAGTGAATATCATGGGACAGGTCCAAAATCCCGAACAATTCTCCTACCGTGATAATATGACATTGGGTGACCTGATCTTTATGGCCGGTGGTTTCCTCGAAGATGCCGATATCACCTCAATTGAACTCTCCCGCCGTCTCACCTATGATGAAGCAGCAAAGGTAAGTCAGAAACTCAATAAGATTTTCTTGTTTAACATCACCCGCGACCTGAAAATGACTCCCGAAGATGCCGCCTTTAAACTCGAACCGTTTGATGAAGTATATGTCCGCCGGGCACCCGGCTTCCGCGATCAGGGGATTGTTACGGTTAACGGTGAGGTCACTTATACCGGGGCTTACAGCATCTCCGATAAGGATGAACGAATCTCCGACATTATCGAACGTGCAGGAGGTCTGATCCCGGGCGCCTATGCTAAAGGGGCTACTCTGATGCGCGAACGTAAACTCTCAGAAGCAGAACTTCAGATGCGTAAGCAATTGATGAAAAAAGACTCCCTGTTGAAAGACAGCCTGGAGACCAAACAGATCTTTGCCGTCGGGATCGAACTGGATAAGATCTTAGCCAACCCTGGATCAGAATATGACCTGCTGGTTCAGCCCGGTGATGAATTAAATATACCCCGACTATTGCAGATCGTCAAAGTCTCGGGAAGTGTGATGAACCCAATCGCGATGACCTTCGACAAAAAATACTCGATGAGAGAATATATCTCCCGCGCAGGGGGGTATGCCGATATTGCCAAACGATCGAAGAGCTATGTTCTCTATCCCAACGGTACCACGGCGGCCAAGAAGTCCTGGCTATCCGGCAGTCCGAGGGTAACCCCTGGAAGTGAAATTATAGTCCCCACTAAACCAGAAAAGAAGGAAGATAATACCATGAAGTGGGTTTCTGTCGGCAGCACGGTAGCATCACTGGCGATATCAATTGCAACAATGATTAGTATTGCTAAGTAGCTCGAATTCGCCCGAATTTTACCGAATTAACGCGAAATTAGAATTGAAAGGGAGAAGAGGAGAAGGAAAGAAAGGGAAAATCGCTTTCATTTCCATCTCTTCTGCTTGGAAAATTGCAATCTTCTAAAAAGTAAAGGATTTAAATAATCTCTATTTTGAAAAAAGTATGGATTTTATCCAATCACATAAAGAGTTGAATGTTTATCAACTTGCCTACCAGAGTGCAAAAGATATTCATCTGATTACCATGAATTTTCCGAAAGAAGAAAAGTATTCCCTGACCGATCAAATGAGAAGAAGTTCTCGCTCGGTGTGTGCCAATATTGCTGAAGCATTCAGAAAACGAAGGTATCCAAAATCCTTTATAAGTAAACTCTCTGATGCAGATGCAGAAGCTGCTGAAACTCAGTTTTGGCTCGATTTTAGTTTTGATTGTTGTTATTTTGATAAGGAAATTCACCAATCATTGTATGGTAAATACAACCATATCCTTTCGCAATTAGTCATAATGATTAATTCTCCTGAAAAATGGTCTCTAAAATAGATTTTTCACGAATTAAAGCATATTGAATGCATCAGGGCATCTCCAGTTTTTCCTTTCTCCGTTTCACAGATTCGCCCCATCACCCTTTCTCCGTTTTCACCCTTTCAAAAAACTTTTTATTATGCTTGAACAACCCTCTGCCCCTTATACTAATACTCCCAAGCAGCCTACTGTCGTGGCAGACGATGAGATAGATTTGCTCGCCCTGGCCCGCACCCTCTGGGACCACCGTAAAATCGTAATCCGGACCACTGTGATCTTCGCGGTAATCGGTCTGGTAGTAGCGCTGACTTCCCCAAAGCAGTACACGGCCTCAACGGTGATGGTGCCGCAGACCGCCGGGGCTCAATCGAAGCTGGGCGGCCTCTCCGGTCTGGCCGCGATGGCCGGGATAAACCTGGGTACCGTTACCGGATCCGATCTCTCACCGAAGCTCTACCCGCAGATCGTCAACAGTATCCCGTTTCAACTGGAGTTGATGAATTCAAAGTTTAAATTTGAAACGATAAACGATTCAATCACTTTATACGACTATTTTACCGAACATCAAAAAAGCTCAGCTATCGGGGTAGTAATGAAATATACCATTGGACTACCGGGAGTCATTATCGGAGCAATAAAGGGCCAACCGAAAAGCGTAATTCATCCGGTTAAAACAGGATCACCGGTCCAAATGACACTGAAGCAGGCCCGGGTAAAGAAACGGCTTGCCACATTAATCGGACTGACAGTCAATGACAAGGATGGCTACGTCTCCCTGAGCTCCAGTATGCCGGAACCAGTAGTTGCAGCAGATCTGGCACAGCGGGCCCAGGATTTATTGCAAAAATATATCACTGAATTTAAGATTGAAAAGGCGCAGAGCACCCACGATTTCGTGCAGGAACGCTATGCCGAAGCCAGAACAAACTACCTGAAGGCGCAGGAACAGTTGGCTTCTTTTCGCGACCGGAATAAAAACGTCTCCCTGGCAATGGCCAAAACCGAGGAGGAACGGCTGACCGGGGAATTTAATCTCGCCTACAGTGTCTATTCGGAACTGGCCAAACAGCTCGAACAGGTCAAAATTCAGCTCAAGGAGGAGACCCCGGTCTTTACGATTATTGAACCGGTAACGGTTCCTACGGAGAAATCAAAACCAAAACGGCCAATGATCCTGATGATCTGGACGTTTCTTGGCGCCATTGCCGGAGTCGGTTATGTCTTCGCGAAAGAATTTATGGGATCGATTAAAGAGCAATGGGAGGCCCCCTCCGGCTCCCCCAAGGGGAGCACTAATTAACCCGAATCGAAGATCAGCGTAGCTAATTATGCCGAATTAACCCGAATAAGGCTGCGCCCCACTCGCGCTGAAGATTTGCGATTACCATAAAGTCCCGTAGGGACGGCATATTGTGTAGCGCCGGGTTTTAACCCAGTGGCCGAAGCGCCAACCACAGACGGGAGTCCCATAGGGACGATACATCTAGTCTGGGAAAATATCTGGGAGCAGAGATCAAGAAGCAAGACAAAAGACATTAGACGAAAGATGGAAGTCAAACGTATTAACCCATAAACGTATTAACCCATAAACGTATTAACCCATAAACGTATTAACTCATAAACGTATTAACCCATAAACGTATTAACCCATAAACGTATTAACTAACAAACGCATTAACCCACAAAGGTCTTGAGACGGACCTTGTCCAGGGTTCCTCCAAGGTTTGTCCAAGGTTTCTGCAAGCTACCTTGCAAAAACCTTGGACAAAAGATGGAATAAGTATGGATTAAACTATAACCTAAAACAGACATGGCACGAACAAATGGTATTGGTGTTCAGCTACACGGAAAACTGGGCAACCTGGTTTTTGTGAATTCGACCGACGGGATGATTGTCCGCACCACTCCCGCCAAACGATCGGCAGAAAATTGGAGCGATAAACAGAAGGAATCACGGAAGCGTTTCAGCATCACCAACTTGTTTTACAGGCAGATGAAAGCTGGGTTTGTGGATCCCATTTGGAAACTTTCAGCCAGGCCGCCGCTCACCGGTTACAACCTCTTTATGAGCGCCAACCTGCCGGCTTTTGATGCAAAGGGAGTGATCACAGACGAAAGCCTGATCCATTTTTCCTGCGGCTCCTTACCGCTGCCCAAACGACTGCAAGCCGAAAGGCAGCCCGATCGGCCCGATGAGGTGCTCGTAAGTTGGGACCCCAAGTGTTTCACTAAAGCAGAACGGCCCGACGACGAGCTCTGCCTGGTCCTCACTTCTGATCCGTGGGACGGCCATCTTACCGCGACCGGGATAGAACGTAGCGCCAGCAGCTACCGTTTCACGCTCACACCACCGCAGCTCCAGCGCCTCCCGGCCCTCTGGCTCTTCTTCCGCCGCAAAGACGGATCGTGCTATTCTGACGATAAATACATTCAATTGTAAATAACAATTAACAAGGGAAAAGAGAAACACTCGATAGATTAACGGAATAGATCAACCAATCACAAATTATGGGCAATTTAACATCATACATTACCGTTTATAGTGGATTTTTTTCCATTTTTGCGCCGCCAATAAAATTGGCCAGCCGTCTTCCGCATTTTAGTATGGAATGGCCATGGAGCAACCTAAACAGTCAGTGCAAAATGTGACTGAGAAGGCGGAGCTGTATAACAAGCAAATTAGAAATGTTTGTACCAAAAAAATAATCATTAGAAATCAGCCATTTAACGGTTCTAAATAACCCTAAATATTTCATGAGAACAATCATAGATGCAAAAATAATCAACCTTCCGAAAATTGAAGATCCACGAGGTAATCTTTCGTTTATTGAGGAGGAAAGACATATCCCCTTTAAAATTGAACGAACCTATTGGATTTATGATGTCCCCGGAGGGCAGGTTCGTGGCGGTCATGCCTTTAAAGAACAACAGGAGCTCATTGTAGCCCTCTCCGGAAGTTTTGATGTGTTGGTTGATGATGGGAAAGAAAAGAAAACGTATTCATTAAACCGCTCTTATTATGGTTTATATTTGCCTGCCGGATTATGGCGTGAAATGCTTAATTTCTCTACAAATTCATTGGCAATGGTACTTAGCTCAACTCCATTTTCCGAAGATGATTATATTCGTGAATATTCCGATTTCTTAAAACTTAAAGGTTTATGAAAAAGACATCTGTATATGACTGTTCAATAATTGAATTACCTCGGATAAATAATCGGGCAGGAAATATCACACCCGTTTCAAATAAAATTAGTATCCCGTTCAATATTAAACGTGTATTTTACATTTATGATATTCCGGGAGGAGAAGATCGTGGAGCACATGCGCATAAAGATTGTCACCAGTTTTTAATTGCGGCTAGTGGAAGTTTTGAAATTGAAATGGACGACGGCGTTAATAAACGTACCGTTACATTAAACCGCCCTTATTATGGATTGCACATTCCTCCCGGAATATGGGCCGCCGAAAAAGGTTTTTCATCAGGTGCAATATGCTTGGTACTGACCTCTCAGAAGTATGATGAGAGTGATTATATTAGAGAATATCCAGAATTTATCACATATAAT
This sequence comes from uncultured Prolixibacteraceae bacterium, assembly GCA_964632305.1. Lineage (GTDB taxonomy): Bacteria > Bacteroidota > Bacteroidia > Bacteroidales > Prolixibacteraceae > CAZWBR01. The sequence continues at coordinate 28,726 of CAZWBR010000005.1, read as the reverse complement.
TCAAGAAAATAATGGGGGCACTAATTTATAAAATAGCGAAATATTTACCTGAAAATGTATTAACAAACGAACAGTTAGCCAGTGAATTTGGTCGATGGGAACCTGAGAAAATTGAGAATAAGATTGGAATCAGAAGACGACATATCGCAGGCAAAAAGGAGACTGCTGGAGATCTAGCATATCAAGCAGCTGAAAATGTGCTAATTGATTATGATCGGGATAAAATTGACTTGCTCATATTATGTACCCAAAGTCCTGACTATTTTTTACCGACCACAGCTTGTGTATTACAAGAAAGATTAGGACTTAGAACCGATATAGGTGCATTTGATTATAATCTTGGATGCTCAGGATTTGTATACGGACTCGCAATGGCAAAATCATTTATTAGTTCAGCTGTTGCAAAAACAGTAATGCTAATTACTGCTGAAACCTATTCAAAACATATACATCCCAAGGATCTGGCTAATAAGACTATATTTGGTGATGCTGCGACTGCAACAATCATTGAAAGTTCAGATTCTGAACATATTTTCAATTTTGAATTAGGAACAGATGGTAGAGGACAGAATAATTTAATTGTACCTAATGGTTGCTTTCGCAATGAATTTGAACCTAATGCACAAGAAAAGACCACTGAGGCCAACGATATTTATACCGCGAATAATTTATTCATGAATGGACCTGAAATCTTTAACTTTACAATAGAGTCAGTTCCTCTTGTTGTCGAAAAATGTTTGGCCAAAAACAATCTTTCGATGGACCAGATCGACTATGTAATTTTTCACCAGGCGAATAAATATATGATCGAATATTTGCGAAAAAGAATTGCAATTCCAAAAGAGAAGTTTTATTCCAATATGTTAGAAACAGGGAACACTGTCTCCTCTACAATACCAATTGCATTAGCTGAATCACTTAATAATGGATATATTCGAAAGGGTAATAAAGTATTATTGTGTGGATTTGGCGTTGGATATTCGTGGGGGGCTACAATTGTCGAAGTTTAATATAAAATAAATAAAATGAGAAAGAATGAATTTGTAAATCAACTTGCTGAATACTGCGAATTCGAAAACAACGGATTGACGTTGGAATCATCTTTAAAATCAGTAGAAGGATATGATTCATTAGCTGTATTATCAATGATCGCATTTGCAGATGAGAATTTCAGAGTAAAATTAACCGCTCAACAAATAAAGGGCTTAACTGATTTTAATTCGGTTATAGACTTAATCGGTGCCGATAAATTTGAAGATGATTAGCTTAAGCAACAAACGCATTTTAGTAACCGGAGCCTCATCTGGTATTGGGAAAGAAGTATCTAAGCTTGCGGCATCGCTCGGAGCATCATTAATACTTATCGGGAGGGATATTAATAGATTGAAAGAAACATTAAATTCCTTACAAGGTCATGGTCATGAGTATTATTCGGCAGATGTTACTGATTACTCAAAAATAGATGAGCTAATTCGTTCATCAGTTAAAAACCATGGCGCAATTAGTGGTTTTGTACATAGTGCCGGGATTGAGAAAACACTTCCTTTTAAAGCTTCAACGCCTAAACTATTTAAAGAAGTATTCGAAACAAACGTATTTTCAGGTTACGAAATCGCCAGAATTCTTTCTCAAAAGAATATGTTTGATACAAATGGGACCTCCTTTGTTTTTATAAGTTCAATAATGGGAAGAATTGGTACTCCAGGGAAAATAGTATATTGTTCCAGTAAATCCGCGTTATTAGCAGGGGCCAAAGCAATGGCACTCGAACTTGCGCCCAAAAAAATTAGATGTAATTGTGTTTTGCCTGGAATTGTAGAAACAGAAATGGTCAAGAAATCGTTTGAAATACTTCCAGAAGAAGCAAAAAATATTATCACTGCTCAACATCCTCTGGGGCTAGGGAAGCCCGAAGATATTGCGTCCTTAATTGTTTTCTTGCTTTCCGACCATTCGAAATGGATTACAGGCAGTGAATATATTATTGATGGCGGATATTCTGCTCAATAAAAACCAAAGAATGAAATATACGATTCGATTAATTGAAAATGATGATGCTGCATTTATTTTAGAATTAAGGAATAACGAAAGACTCAATCGATATCTAAATGTAACATCTGCAAAAATTGAAGATCAGCTTAATTGGATTAGAGAATACAAAATCAGAGAATCTGAAAAAAAAGAATTCTACTTTATAATCATTGAAAATGGAATAAAGCGGGGATTATATCGTCTATACAAAATAAATAGTGTATCCTTTACTATCGGCAGTTGGTTATTTAATAAATGTGAAAACAAAAATCTTCCAATTTTAAGTGATCTGGTAATTTCCGATTTTGGTTTTTCAAATCTGAAAAACCCCATATTACTGTTTGATGTAAGGAAAGATAACCGACGGGTAATTCAATATCATTCATTAAAAATGCCGCTGTGTTACAATGAAGATGAATTGAACAATTATTATTTAATTCAGTCAACTAATTGGGAAAAAGCAAAAGCCAGTGTTCTTTCATTCTTAGATATTAAGAATGATGATTATGAAGAATTAAAAAAAAGTTTCCAATTCTGAAAACAAATAGCTATGATAAAATTTCTCGACCTTAAAGCTATCAACGATAGCTTTGAACCAGAACTTTCCCAATCCATCAAAAGGGTATTGGATTCCGGCTGGTACTTATTGGGCAGTGAAGTAAAAGCCTTTGAACAGGAATACGCCAGTTATATTGGCACCAGACATTGCATTGGAGTTGCCAATGGTCTGGATGCTTTACGCCTGATTCTTAAAGCCTATATTGAATTGGGAGTATTAAATGAAGGGGACGAAATTATCGTTCCGGCTAATACTTATATTGCATCAATACTCGCAATTACAGATAACCGTTTGGTTCCGGTATTAGTAGAACCTGATATGAATACCTATAATATTGATCCCTTTAAAATAGAAGAAAAAATAACCGAACGGACAAAAGGGATCATGATTGTTCATCTATATGGACAATGTGCCATGCATCCTGAAATACAACGCTTGGCAAATAAATACAGTTTAAAATTGTTTGAAGATAATGCACAAGCTGCTGGTTGTTATGAGCCCGCTAAATCCATACAAGGAGGATTTAACAGTGAACAATATCAAAGGAGAACAGGATCGCTTGGTCATGCAGCAGGGCATAGTTTTTATCCGGGAAAGAATATAGGTTGTTTAGGTGATGGTGGAGCGGTAACTACGAATGATGATGAATTGGCTCGTGTCATTCGGGCATTGGCCAACTATGGTTCAAATAAGAAATATGTGAACGATTACCAGGGACTTAATTCCCGTTTAGATGAGATACAAGCAGCCATCTTACGAACTAAACTGCCAAGATTAGATGCAGATAACAAACATCGCAATGAAATTGCAAAATACTATTGCGACAATATTAAACATCCAGAAATCATCCTGCCTCTTGATAGTTCAAGACTTATGATTCAAAATTCAACACTCTCTCACGTTTGGCATATCTTCATCATTCGCACCAAGCTTCGTAATGAATTGCAACAGTATTTAACGGACAAAGGAATTCAAACACTTATCCATTACCCTATTCCACCTCATCAGCAATTGGCTTATAACAAATGGAATAAATGGAGTTTCCCGATAACAGAACAAATACACGAAGAAGTATTGAGTTTACCTATGAGTCCGCTAATGACCAATAATGAAGTAAAAAAGGTTGTTGACATTCTCAATAAGTTTTAATTAATAACCGTTTCTTTTGTCCCCCTTTGGGATATTTAGGTGGCTTCCTTTTCTATGAATGAACAACAATCCTCCTATCGCCAGATCATGAAAGCTACTTCCATCTTTGGCGGAGTACAAGTTTTCAATATCCTTATTTCAATTATCCGTTCCAAGTTTGTGGCAGTATGGTTAGGCCCTGGCGGAATGGGGATTCTGGGTTTGCTGACTTCAACAATAGGAATCATTGGCAGTTTAACTAATTTTGGTTTAGGAACCAGCGCCGTTAAAGATGTTGCTGCAGCTCACGGTACCGAAGATCAAACCCGGATAGCCACTGTCGTAATTGTATTTCGACGTTTGGTTTGGATTACTGGTTTGTTGGGGACCATCCTGGCTATTATTTTATCGCCTTGGTTGAGTCAACTTACCTTTGGTAACAAAGACTATACACTCGCTTTTATCTGGATTTCCGTTACCCTTTTGTTTCAACAACTAAGCAGTGGGCAATTGGTAATTTTACAGGGAATGCGACAATTGAAACAATTGGCTAAAGCAAACTTGGCCGGAAGTGTATTAGGTTTATTGGTTACCTTGCCTTTGTACTATTTCTATCGCATTGATGGTATTGTTCCAGGCTTAATCGGAACCGGATTGATTACCCTGTTATTTTCATGGCTTTACTCGCGTAATATAAAAATTAATGCAATAAGCATTACCAGAAAACAAATCTTAGTAGAGGGCAAGAGTATGCTACGGATGGGTTTTCTGATTAGCCTGAGCGGATTATTGAGTGTCGGTGCTTCCTACCTGATCCGAATCTTTATCAGTCACAAGGGTGGAGTAGAACAAGTTGGTCTATATACAGCTGGTTTTGCGATCATTAACACATACGTTGGCTTGATTTTCAATGCTATGGGTACTGATTATTATCCCCGGTTGTCGGCAGTCGCACACGATAATAAACTTTGTAAACAAACTATCAACCAACAAGCAGAAATTGCTTTATTAATTTTAGCCCCCATCCTGATTATATTTTTAGTCTTTATCAACTGGGTAGTTGTTCTGCTTTATTCTAAACAATTTATTGCAGTAAACGACATGATTTACTGGGCTGCTTTGGGTATGTTTTTTAAAGCGGCCAGTTGGTCAATCGCATTTGTGTTTTTAGCAAAAGGTTCAAGTAAACTATTTTTCTGGAATGAATTTGCTGCTAACATGTATGTTTTGATATTCAATATTATGGGATATTACATCTTGGGATTGACTGGTTTAGGCATCTCCTTCGCAATTGCCTATTTATTATACCTAATCCAAGCTTTTATTATTAGTCAATCGAAATTTGAATTTTCGTTTGACCGTAGTTTTGTAACTATTTTTATCAATCAATTTGGGTTGGCTATTGCCGGCTTTCTGATTATTCATTATCTACCCCAACCGTACAACTATATAGCTGGAACAATTTTAGTAGTATTGTCAGGATTTTATTCGGTGAGGGAGTTAGATAAGCGGTTAGGGTTAAAGCAAATTTTAATTAACTTAAAGAATTTAAAGTAATAATCACAGTGTTACAATGTGTAAAACACAGTGTAATAATTCATAAGAAATGCAAAACGAAAATCCTTTAGTTTCCATAATCGTTGTTACCTACAACTCCTCCAAATATGTTTTAGAAACCCTTGAAAGTGCTAAATCACAAACCTACCGGAATATTGAATTGATTGTCAGCGACGATTGCAGTACGGATCATACAGTGGAGTTATGCCGCCACTGGCTCGAAGAAAACAAAGAGCGATTTACGCGGACCGAAATAATCGCGGTCGAGAAGAACACAGGGATCGCGCCGAACTGTAACAGAGGATTGAGATCAGCAAGAGGCGAATGGATAAAGCTTATTGCGGGGGATGATATTTTATTACCCAACTGTTTAAACGATAATGTAAATCATGCGATTAATTATCCATCTATAAGTTTTCTATTTTCAAATATTCAAGTATTTTCTCAAAATGATCAAAAAATAGTTCCAAATGTTGATATACCACCTAAAAGTTTTTTTCAATTTCAATCAAAAAAGCAGAAAAGAAAATTGATTTCATATAACCATATTATGGCTCCTACCTCATTTTTGAATCGCGAAAAGCTATTATCATTAGAGGGGTTTGATGAACGATTTAGAAATATCGAAGATTATCCATTATGGATAAAGGCAACAAGCAAAGGATTCAGGTTGTACTTTATGGATATTCCAACAGTTATTTATAGATTACACGAAGCCTCAATTAGTATGGGAATGAAGAATGAAGTACGATTTAAAAATGATCTTTTCAAACTATTGTATCTATATAAGATCCCCAATATGTCCATCCTAAACATATTTGATATTTGGGACAATATATTATATATAGGATCACTATATTCAAAATACTTAAAATTTTTACAGGTATTCTCTCCTCTCTACTTATTTAGAGTTATTCGGAACTTTTTGTTATCCTTTAAGTGAGACATTAGATTTGGGAATATTTTCTTTTAATCATAAATATTCAACAATAATTTATGAACACTAATTCACAAGAAAAATTACTTGACAAAATAATCCTTGACTACAAATCGAATTTTCATATTAACAGCCCCAAAGCCTTTACCATTGTATTCTTTTATAGATTAGCTAGTTATTTTGCACAAAATCGATTTTGGGTAATTAAATTTCTTGGGATACCAATACGAATCATTTATCGATTACTTATCGAATGGATTTTAGGAGTTGAGATACCTGATGTTGTCAAATCTGGTGGTGGTCTATCTGTTCATCATGGTGTTGGATTGGTTTTAAACCCTGGTGTAGTATTAGGGAAAAACATAGTATTAAGGCACAATACTACAATAGGCCACAAAACAGACAAATATGGGAATAGTCTAGGAGCGCCAATTATTCGAGACAATGTTGATGTTGGAGCGAATGTTGTAATAATCGGGAACATTTCAATAGGAGAAAATTCAATAATAGGTGCAGGTTCAGTTGTCGTAAAGGATGTTCCAGCTAACTGTATTGTTGCCGGAAATCCTGCTAAAATTATAAAATACATAAGCGAATAAATGAACATTTTAACGATTTCCACTCTTTATGATAAAGGTGGAGCTGCCTATATAGCCAAAACATTGCATTCAGGCTTTATGGAAGCTGGCCATAATGCGAAATATCTAGTTGGATATGGGAAACGTGGATTTAAACAAGAAATAAATGATCCTACAATAATTTATGCAAACTACTATCTTTCAATATTTCCACACCTAAATTTCTTAACCCATAAAGTCGTTGGGAAAGATTTTTTTTCACCAATCTCATCACAAATTATTGACCTAATAGAATGGGCAGATGTAATTATATGTCATACTCTACATTCTTATTTCACAAACTTTGAGACTCTCTTCAGGATATTTAATAAATATACAAGCGATAAAAAAATCATTCTGGTTGCACATGATTCTTGGCACTATACAGGAAGATGTGCATTTATATTTGACTGTAAGTTATGGGAAAAAGGATGTGAAAATTGCCCTCACCATGAATATTATCCTCCATCGATTCTATCAATAGCCAAAAAAGAAATTAAGATTAAAACAAATCAAATTAAATCAATTCCAAATTTACATTTTGTATCACCAGCAAACTGGATTTGTGAAGATCTTAAAAAGATTTATCCTGAGAAACCTATATGTCTGATCCGAAATGGAATTGAAACCGAACCATACCACAATTTCAATCAATCAATACGCAGTAATCAAGAAATTCATTTATGTGTATCATCCTTAAACCTATCACAAGAAGGGAAAGTTGACCTTAAATTAGTTGAAGAGACCTTGGATAAAGGAATAAAGATTCACTTTATTGGAAAAGATAATCCTTTTAAAAATCATAAAAATGCAATCAATCATGGCTATATTACTGACAGAAAAAAATACTTAGATATATTATTCAATTCGAATGGATACTTATTTACCTCAACAATTGATATTTATCCGACTGTTCTAATTGATGCATTATGCGCAGGAAATTTTATTTTCTATACTCCCTCTAAAGGTTCCGATGAATTAATGAATAATGAAAATGATTGGCCAGGATTATGCATCCATTCATCAGAAGAACTATATAATGCAATTTCAAATTCAAGTTTTATAGAATTCAATTCAAATCCCGAAAAAATAGCAGAAGTAAGGCAAAAAGCTTTAGTATTCTTTGATAAAAAGAGAATGATTTCTGATTATATTGATTTCATTACTAATAAATGATGCAAAAGCTGGGCAAAGTCGTTTCACCGAAAATTTGGTCAATATTAACAATCGTTATATTAATTTCTCTCCATTTAAAAATTGCGCAATTAGGTGATTTTGGAATAGCTTTAGCTTTTCTACTAATACCACTATGGGTTTACCTAACATTTGATATTAAGCCAGGGATAATTAAAAAAAAAGAACTATGCCTGCTACTTTTCATCCTCTTTCTACCATTTATTCCAGGACACATTTATAATTGGAGCGAATTTTTCAAAACCTACGCACAATATGCTATTAGCTATTTTTTAGTAATTCGTGTAATCGACAAACCGATCAAATACAAATTAGAACAATTGAGCAAGGCATTGTCCTTTTTCCAAGTCATACTATTATGCACAGTATTATTCCAATTTATTTCAGTTGTATTATTAAAACAATATCAATTTTACAATTTATTTGGCAAGTACCAACTTTATTATGAGTTAAGTTTTATTGAAACCAACCTAAGAATGAAAGGGTTTTATCTAGAGCCAAGCTATTTAGGATTTATCACTATAAATGTATTTTGGATTAGACAACAAATAAACTCGAAAAAAAGCATTAATTCAAATCTCATTTTCACAATAATAATACTACTTTTTGCAAAGTCGGCTTTTGCATTCATTGCTTTATTTGTTTTATTGATCTTTGACCTATATTTTAAAAAGAAACAAAAAATTCCTAAATTTATAACATACGTATGGATTCCAATCATTATATATGTCTTTCATTCAAGTTTATTCTCGCTATTCAGACTAAATGAACTTTCATTAGATTCAACAGGGGTTACATCTGGGTATATGAGACTAATACTTCCATTCCTTATTTTAACAAAAATCATGATTACTGATGGACATTTATTGGGTTTAACATTCGGACAACTAGATGCGTACATTACTCAATTTGATGTTAACGGTTATCAAGAGAGCGGCATAAACAATTCATTCTTTGCTATAATTGGATACTGGGGTATTACTGCAATTATTGGTTACGTGATTGCTATTATCTACTTCTTTAAAACAAAAAATATGATTATAAGATCGTTTATGATCTTAACATTTTTAAATCTCAATAATTCTGGAGCCTTTGTTCCAACTCAATTTGTTTTTGTAGCTTTTCTATTACCATTCATGGCAATTAAAATTATTAATACAAAAAGCATATTAATTCAAAGTACAAATGAAAATTACAATAATAACAGTAACTCTTAACGATTTAATTAATCTCAAGAAAACTGCTAATTCTGTTATAAATCAAAATGAAAAAGACCTTCAATGGATTATAAAAGATGGTTTAAGTGATGATGGTACTGACAAATATGTTTCAGAATTACAAAAAACAATCCCGAACATTGATTATATAAGAAGAAAAGACAGTTCCCTTTACGATGCAATGAACCAAGCAATTCCGAATGCGATAGGCGATTATATCCTATTTTTGAATTCAGGCGATATGCTTTATTCAGAAAATACTATTAAAAAGGTAATTGAAAGTATTGATAATGATGAAGAACTTGATTTTGTATATGGAGATAATATTGATGAATTTGAAAATGGATATACAATATATAAAAAATCAAGAAAACTTGATTACTTAAAACATAGTTTGCCAACATCACACCAATCCATATTTTACAATAAAAAAAATCTTCTACATTTCAACTATCCGATAAAATATAAAATATGTGGAGATTACGCACTCACTGCATCTATTTATTTTACTGGAAATAATCGATACAAACAATTATCTTTCCCAATCTCAATTTTTAAATTGGGAGGAATTTCACAAATAAATAGAAAATTACTACGAAAAGAAGCATTTGAGTTACATCGAAAGATTGTAGGTGATAACATACTTCAAGCTTTAATAAAGGACATAAGAAGTCAAATAGCATTCACTCTTCTTGATCATTTTTGCAAACTTTATTCTAAAACTCGCTCTATTTTTAGTCATAGTATTTAATAAGCAAACATTTATATTACAATGATAGCTACAACAGCTTTAAATGATTACAACAACTTTTGGTTTAAACCTGGTAATAAATTACTGCTAATCATTTGGTATATCACTAATCAAATAATTTTTAACACACATTTTCCATATCCTTCGGTTTTAAAAATTCATATATTAAAGATATTCGGTGCTAAAGTTGGAAAGAATGTCCTTTTAAAACCAAAAATTAAAATTAAATACCCTTGGTTTCTAGAAATAGGCGATTGTACTTGGATTGGAGAAAATGTTTGGTTAGACAACCTCTCTCAACTAAAAATAGGTTCTAACGTATGCATTTCACAAGGGGCAATGCTGATATCCGGTAATCATAACTATAAAAAGCCAACATTTGATTTGATCGTAAGTCAAATAACATTGGAAGATGGTGTTTGGATAGGTGCAAAGTCAGTAGTTTGCCCTGGAATAACTTGCATGAGTCATTCAGTCTTAACTGTAGGTTCAGTTGCTACAAAAGATTTAGAACCTTATTCAATTTATCAAGGGAATCCCGCAGTTAAAATTAAAGAACGAATAATTGAACTTTAATGAAAATTTCATTTATAACAGCAACATATAATAGTTTTCCATCTATAATGGATTCGATTATAAGCATTACTCCTCCCGCTCATCATCAGCTTGAATATTTAATAATTGATGGCGGAAGCAAAGATCAGACTTTAGAATTATTAAGAGAATCACCCCTTATCACTAAAATAGTCTCCGAACGTGATAATGGGATCTATGATGCATTAAATAAAGGAATTAGAATGGCCACAGGCGATATCATTGGTTTTCTTCATTCAGATGATTTACTTGCTACTGAGGACATTTTGGAGAAAATCGCAAATTCATTTGAAGTTACAGGCGGAGAAAAGAGGATCGACGGAGTTTACGGAGATCTGGTTTATGTCAGAAAAGAAGATACTAATAGAATAGTACGTTACTGGAAGAGCAATTCGTTTCGAACAAATTTTCTGAATTATGGTTGGATGCCGGCCCACCCCTCCCTCTTTTTACGCAGGGAGGTATATGAAAAACATGGATTGTTCGATCTTCAGTTTAAAATTTCGGCCGATTACGATTTGATGCTTCGAATTTTCAAGGACGAAAGCCTGAATTTTGTTTATCTACCGGAAGTGATCACCAAAATGAGGGTAGGCGGAATGAGTAACGGTAGCCTGAAAAATATTATCCGGAAAACGAAAGAAGATTACATGGCATTAAAGAAGAATAGTATTCCAAGACCCATGCTTGCATTACTATTCAAAAATATGAGTAAGGTTAATCAATTCTGGATAAGTAAGCATCTAAAAGATTAAACTATCAGGAACTAATAAATTACGATTGACGATTAAGCGATTTTCGATTGACGGTTTGTCACTTTGAATCCGAAATAAGGAATCAGTAATAAATCAATCCGTTTGATCCGTGTCATCTGTGTTCTCCCGATTTTAAAATCCGAGACTGATTAACTCATTAACGTACAAACCTGCTAACGATAATACCCGAACAATCAACCCCTGCATATTGCCTTTTACAAATAGATTCTTTACATTTAATAGTCAGATCGGTTTGTTCTTTGATAGGGTATTGGCGGGAAAGCAGGGAAATAAGTATCCAATAATTGATTCCGGCAGCAAAATCATCATCTTTGTTTACCAATTTGAAATTAATAAAATCATTTCATCTATTCTCAGGATCTAACAAATAACAAAACTCACCCGTTGACACCCTACAATCCGGAATAAACTCGATTCGATTTTCGTTTTAGTTTTACCATAAACTTAACGTTATGAATCAATTGAATGTGTTTGACGGTAAAATCCTTTTAATTACCGGGGGAACAGGCTCCTTCGGCAATGCCGTACTGAATCGTTTTCTGGATACCGGGATCAAAGAGATCCGGATCTTTTCACGGGATGAGAAGAAACAGGATGACATGCGCCACCGGCTCAATAATCCGAAAATAAAATATTATATCGGTGATGTCAGGGACGAACGCAGCGTAGAAGGAGCCATGCGGGGAGTCGATTATGTCTTTCATGCCGCAGCGTTAAAACAGGTGCCCTCTTGCGAGTTTTTCCCTACCCAGGCAGTAAGGACCAACGTATTCGGGACGGAGAATGTTCTGGATGCCGCCATTGAATACGGCATTAAGAACGTGGTTGTTCTGAGTACCGATAAAGCGGCCTATCCGATCAATGCCATGGGCATCAGTAAGGCGATGATGGAAAAAGTGGCCTTTGCCAAGGGGAGAGCGCTGGGACCTACTGCAGCCACCACCATCTGTTGTACCCGTTACGGGAATGTGATGGGTAGTCGTGGTTCCGTTATCCCTCTTTGGATCGATCAAATAAAGCATGGAAAGGAGATTACCATTACCGATCCCAACATGACCCGTTTTATGATGACCCTGGACGATGCAGTCGATCTGGTGGTTTATGCCTTTATTCATGGCAAGAACGGAGACCTGTTCGTTCAAAAAGCCCCTGCTGCGACTCTGGATGTATTGTCCACGACATTAATTGAACTTTACCAATCGGAATCGAAAGTCAGGATTATCGGGACCCGGCACGGGGAAAAACTCTATGAGACCCTGGTGACCCGTGAAGAAATGGCCAAACACGAAGACATGGGCAACTATTTCAGGATTCCATGCGACAGCCGCGATCTGAACTACGACAAGTATTTCATTGAAGGAAGACCTGAGGTTTCAAAAATTGAGGATTACCATTCCCACAATACACACCGGCTCGATGTGGACGAGATGAAACAATTGTTGCTTAAACTCCCAATCATTCGCCGCGATGTTTTGCAGGAAGAGGTTTACCAGTACCCGGATTAGAAGTGAACACTGATAACACAGATTAAACAGATGAACACAGATTTTCATCAGTGAATATCCGTCTAATCAGTGTTATCCGTGTTCGAAAATAGTATTATGAAATATCTTTATCAGGAAATAACCGATAAGATTATTCAAGCGTATTATAAAGTTTACAATACACTTGGATATGGTTTTCTGGAAAAGGTGTACCATAATGCAATGCTTATTGAACTTCGCCAAATGGGATTTGAATGTAAAAGTCAGTATCCGATAAAGGTCTTTTACGAAGCAATGCTTGTTGGAGAATATTTTGCCGATATCATCGTTGATCAGTGTGTGATAATTGAAAACAAAGCTGCGGAAACGTTGGTTCAGGAAAATGAATATCAGCTAATCAATTACCTGAAAGCAACGGATATTGAAATTGGACTGTTACTGAATTTTGGTAAAAAAGCTGAATTCAGAAGGAAAATTTTTACTAATGATAGAAAACAATTGGAACACGGATAACACAGATTAAACAGATAACCACAGATCCTCATCTGTGAAAATCTGTCTTATCAGTGTCATCAGTGTTCAAAAAGACAACCTATGATCAAAATAGGCATCACCGGACAATCGGGCTTCATCGGGACACACCTATTCAATACGCTCGGTCTTTATCCCGAAACATTTGAACGGATTCCGTTTGAAGATAATCTTTTTTCAGACGGATCAAAGCTGAACACCTTTGTCCGGCAGTGTGATGTGATTATCCATCTGGCCGCGATGAACCGCCACAACAACCCGGAAGTCATATACAATACCAACCTTGAATTGGTAAAGCAGCTAATTTCCGCCTGCGAAGCCACCTATTCGAAACCACACATCCTTTTCAGCTCCTCCACACAGGAAGAACGCGATAATCTCTACGGAAAATCAAAAAAGGAGGGCCGGCAACTCTTTGAACAATGGGCAGAAAGCAATCAAGCTAAATTCACCGCTTTTGTAATCCCGAACGTATTTGGCCCTTTTGGAAATCCTTACTATAATTCAGTAGTCGCTACTTTTTGCCATCAGCTCACCCATAACGAGCAACCCAAGATTGAGGTTGACGGAGAACTGAAACTGATCTACGTTAGTGAACTTGTACAATTGATTATTGAAAACATAAAATTTCATCAGGACGAAAAAAGTAAAACACAATGTAACTCAGTGTCAGACACAGTGAAACACTGTGAAACCATAAACATACCACACACCTCAACAACCAAAGTTTCTGAATTACTTTCAAAGCTGAACCAATACAAAATCAACTATTTCGAACAAGGAATCATCCCTTGTTTGGACAATGAGTTCAATAAAAATCTGTTTAATACCTTCCTCTGCTACATCGATCATCGAAGGTTCTTCCCTTTTAAACTTAAGTTAAACACAGATAAAAGAGGCTCCTTTGTTGAAATGGTTAAATTATATAGTGGAGGACAGGTCTCCTTCTCGACTACTGTCCCTGGAATCACCCGTGGCAACCATTTCCATACCCGAAAAGCCGAAAGGTTTGCCGTTATTAAAGGAAAAGCACGAATCGACCTGCGTAAGATTGGGACCACCGAGGTAATCGCCTTCAAGCTCGACGGAGCACAACCTTCCTTTGTCGATATGCCTATCTGGTACACCCATAATATTACAAATATCGGGGAAGAAGATCTTTACACCATTTTCTGGATTAACGAACATTACAATCCGGATGATGGAGACACATACTTTGAGAACGTTTAATAATTCCACTGTTAAACTTGATTATTGTAATGAAAAAACTTAAAGTCATAACCGTTGTTGGTACTCGTCCTGAAATTATCCGATTATCGCAGGTAATCAAAAAACTGGATGAATCACCCTCCATCGAACATATTTTGATCCACACTGGCCAGAATTACGATTATGAACTAAATGAGATATTTTTCAAGGATTTGGAGATCCGAAAGCCGGATTATTTTCTCAATTCAGCGGGAAATAATGCCACAACAACGATAGGCCAGATTATCATTAACATTGACCCTATTCTTGAAAAAGAACGACCTGATGCCTTACTGGTTTTGGGAGATACCAACAGTAGCCTTTGCGCGATACCTGCAAAAAAACGTCAGATCCCGATTTTCCACATGGAAGCCGGAAACCGATGCTTCGATCAACGGGTTCCTGAAGAAACCAACCGGAAAATTGTCGACCATATTGCTGACATCAACTTACCTTACAGTGATATAGCCCGCGAATATCTTTTAAGAGAAGGATTACCTGCTGACCGGATTATCAAAACCGGCAGTCCTATTTTCGAAGTTCTTCATGCCTGTATGGATAAAATTGATTCCTCTGATGTTTTAGATAGATTATCACTCACAAAAGAGAAATATTTTGTGGTTTCAGCACATCGCGAAGAAAATATTAATTCAGGTAATTTCGAAAAACTGGTACATACACTGAATCTGATGGCAGAAATGTATCAATTACCGATAATTGTATCGACCCATCCCCGCACCCGAAAGAGGATTAATGAAGAGGGGACTGACTTCCATCCACTAATTCAACTGCTGAAACCCCTTGGTTTTATTGATTACAACCACATGCAAAAAAAAGCCAAAGCGGTTTTATCTGACAGCGGTACTATTTCTGAAGAATCATCCATTCTAAATTTTCCGGCATTAAACATCCGTGAGGCTCATGAACGTCCCGAAGCGATGGAAGAAGCTGCGGTAATGATGGTTGGCCTTAACCCAGAACGAATTTTTCAAGCCCTGACTATTCTTGACGGACAAAAAAGAGGACCACAACGGACGTTACAACAGGTATCGGATTATACTATGCCAAATGTTTCAGAAAAAGTGGTTCGAATCATTTTAAGTTACACCGATTATGTTCGCAGAGTAGTCTGGGGACAATAAACAGTAAAAATGCGACTGAACATAACAATTGACGACCAAAGATTCATTTAGACCACTTCTCTGTACAACTCATTGTACTAACTCTGTGTAACAAAAGAGGTGTATCAAGATTTTCTCTTCTGCGCTGATCCGCGAAATCTGCAGGAAACCTTGAACGAAACCAAACAACATTGAACCTTAAATCCGCCAGATGGCGGAAACCCGAAACCGATTAACATGCAAACATATTAACGGATTAACGCAATAACACATAAACAACTTAACACACTAACAAAACACTTTCAAATTCTCAAATCATATAGGAAGCTTTACCCCCAAACTTCCACAAAAAGATAAAACTATTTTATAAAATTATATTACTTTGCATTTTTTACTTTAACCTTTTATACAATGTCACAAAAAACCGCCCTAATAACCGGCGTCACCGGACAGGATGGCGCTTACCTGAGTGAATACCTTCTGAAGAAAGGATACGTTGTTCACGGGATCAAACGCCGTTCATCGTTATTCAATACCGACCGGATCGACCATATCTACCAGGATCCGCATGTCGAAAACCGTAATTTCATGCTCCACTACGGCGATATGACCGATTCGATGAACCTGACCCGCATCATTCAGGAGGTTCAACCCGACGAGATTTATAACCTTGCCGCGATGAGCCATGTGGCCGTCAGCTTTGAAACCCCCGAATATACCGCCAACGCGGATGGTATCGGGACACTTCGCCTGTTGGAAGCAGTCAGGCTGTTGGGATTAACTGAGAAGACCCGCATCTACCAGGCTTCCACTTCGGAGCTCTACGGTTTGGTGCAACAGGTTCCGCAAAGCGAGAAAACCCCGTTCTATCCCCGCTCACCCTATGCTGTAGCAAAAATGTACGCTTACTGGATCACGGTCAATTATCGCGAAGCCTATAAGATGCACGCCAACAACGGGATCCTCTTCAACCACGAGAGTCCGATCCGCGGCGAGACCTTTGTGACCCGTAAGGTAACCCGTGCCCTAAGCCGTATCGCACTGGGGATGCAGCAAACAGTTTATATGGGAAACCTTTCTTCCAAACGCGACTGGGGCCATGCGAAGGATTATATCAAAGCGATGTACCTGATCCTGCAGCAGGACGAGCCGGATGATTATGTCATCGCGACCGGAATTACAACTACGATCCGTGATTTTATCCGTATGGCAGCCGCCGAACTGGGAATGGAAATTACTTTTACAGGCGAAGGCGCTGAAGAGAAAGGCTACCTTAAGGCCATAGACGAAAAGTTGTTTTGCGAAAAAGTCGGCGAGAAATACCTAGAGGCTATCAAAAACCGTATGGTCTCCTCCCCTACCGGGGGAGCTGTTCCCTTCGTGGCCGTCGATCCCCAGTATTTTCGTCCCACAGAGGTCGATCTGCTGATCGGTGATCCCACCAAAGCAATGACCAAACTGGGCTGGAAACCGCAATACGATCTAAAGGGATTGGTGGAAGATATGATGCAGTCGGACATTCACCTGATGAAAAAAGATGCCTACCTGCGGGAAGGTGGGTACAGAACATTAAATTATTTCGAATAACCAGATAGAAGATGGAAGATTAAAGATGGAAGATGGAAAATGGTAAAAACAGGTCTTTTGAAGATTTAGAAGTCTGGCAATCTGCAAGAGCTCTTGTGAAACATATCTATGAATCATCTCAATACCTTAAAGATTATTCATTTAGGGATCAGACAACAAGGGCTTCCATTTCAATTATTAATAACATTGCAGAAGGTCATGAAAGATCCTCTGATAAAGAGTTTATTCGATTTTTGAAAATAGCCAAAGGTTCCTGTGGTGAAGTACGGTCAATGTTGTTATTATCTACTGATCTGAAATACATGACCAATGAAAAATCACAAGAATTAATCGAGCAATGTTATTCAATTTCTCGACAATTATCGGGCTTTATTAAATATCTCGAAGCCAAATCCTCTAAATAAATCAGTTATCATCTTCAATCTGTCACCTTCAATCTTCTATCATTTTCATTCACACCCTATGAACAAAACAAGCAAAATATACGTCGCTGGTCACCTGGGACTGGTAGGATCAGCCATTACCAAATCGCTGAAAAGCAAAGGTTATACCAACATCATCGGCCGATCATTCCATGAGCTGAACCTGTTGGATCAAAAAGCGGTAGCAGAATTCTTTGAAACAGAGAAACCGGAATACGTCATTCTGGCTGCCGCTAAGGTCGGTGGCATCGTGGCCAATTCTATCTACCGGGGACAGTTCATATACGAGAATCTTCAGATTCAGAACAATATCATCCATCAGTCCTATCTGAACGGGGTGAAGAAGCTGCTTTTCCTGGGTTCGACCTGCATCTATCCGAAAGAGGCACCCCAGCCCATGCCGGAGGATTGTCTGCTGACCGATGTGCTGGAGTACACCAACGAGCCGTATGCCATCGCGAAGATTGCCGGACTTAAAATGTGCGAGAGCTATAACATCCAGTACGGTACCAATTATATCTCGGTAATGCCAACCAATCTTTATGGTCCGAATGACAATTTTAACCTGGAGACGTCGCATGTATTGCCGGCCATGATCCGGAAGATTCATTTAGCTAACTGCCTGCAAAACAACAATTGGGAAGATTTGCGAAAAGATCTGGAACGCAGACCGGTGGAAGGGGTAAGTGGGAACGCTGATGAGACAGCCATCCTCTCCATCATGCAAAAATACGGCATTACCAGACAAGCTAACGGAAGCGTTGTTTTGGCCTTATGGGGAACGGGCCGACCGATGCGGGAATTCCTTTGGTCGGAAGATATGGCCGATGCCTGTGTTTATCTTTTGGAAAACCGCAACTTCGAAGACGTTAAAGCCCAATGCGGAAATGAAATAAAAAATACCCATATCAATATTGGCACAGGCTTGGAAATCTCTATTAAAGGATTGTCAGAATTAATCAGGAAAACGATTGGTTTCGAAGGGGTCATTGAATTTGATTCCTCCAAACCGGACGGAACAATGCGCAAGCTAACCGATCCTTCAAAATTGCATCGACTGGGATGGAAACACCGGATCGAAATTGAGGAAGGGATTGGGAAGCTGTATGATTGGTATTTGAATCACTAATTAACGCGAATTGGAACGAATTATCGCAAAGCAATGCCGGAGATAATTTTCAAAGAGGAGAGTTTTCGAATAATCGGAGCTTGTATGAAAGTCCATCACGTTTTAGGATATGGTTTTCTGGAAGCAGTCTATCAAGAGGTATTGGAAAAGGAGTTTCAAAACAATCAATACCCTATCAGCGCCACCCAAAATTATCGTTGTATTATGAAGGTAAAAAGTTGAAGAAGTATTATATACCCGACTTTATTTGCTATCAATCAATTATTTTGGAGCTAAAAGCCTCAATGAGGCTGACTACTGCAGACTTTATGCAACTTCAGAATTCTTTGAATGCTGCAAAACAACGATTGGGAATTCTTGTTAATTTTGGAACTCCGTCTTTGACTTATAAAAGGATTCTAAATCCCTTAACTTAATTAAAACATATTCGCGTCAATTCGTATGAATAAAAAAGTATTTGTCTCCGGCTGCTACGACATGCTTCATTCGGGGCATGTCGCCTTTTTTGAAGAAGCGGCCAGCCATGGAGATTTGTATGTCGGACTGGGATCGGATAAGACTATTGGTCAATTAAAAGGGCGCAAGACGATCAATACCGATCAGGAACGGCTCTATATGGTCAAAGCGTTGAAAGTGGTCAAAGATGCCTGGATCAACAGCGGTTCCGGGTTAATGGATTTCGAAAATGAGGTGCGTGATCTTCGTCCGGATATTTTCTTCGTCAATGAAGATGGTTATACCCCCGATAAACAGAAATTTTGTAAGGAATTAAGCATCGAACTGAAAGTGAGCAAACGCATCCCCCGTCAGGGACTGCCCACCCGCTCAACTACTGCCTTGCGTAAGGAGTGCCGTATCCCGTTCCGGTTGGACTTGGCCGGAGGCTGGCTCGACCAACCTTTTGTCTCGGAATTCTTTCCCGGTCCGGTGATTACCATCTCAATAGAACCGGAAGTGGAGTTCAACAACCGAAGCGGTATGTCGAGCAGTACCCGGGCCCGGGCGATCGAATTATGGCAAACGGATATTCCGGAAGGGGATAAGGAAAAACAGGCGCGAACCCTATTCTGTGTTGAAAATCCCCCCGGCACGAAATATGTCTCCGGATCGCAGGATTCGATCGGCATCGTCTATCCCGGGGTGAATAAGCTGGATTATCCCAAGGGGGATTATTGGCCCAATCAGATTACCTCAATTACCGATGATGAGACCCTGACCTGGATCGAACAGCATCTTTGGTTTATCAACCTCGCCCCAAGAGAAAATTGTTATGATGTTCTCGCTGATACAAAAATCAACCTATACTGGGCAAAAGCGCTCGCTGAGGCGGCAGAAGGTGTTTGGCAGTCGATATTAGAGAAAGATATCCATTCTTTTGGGAAATATTTCAAAGCCTCGTTTGAAGCTCAAATTGCGATGTTCCCCAATATGATTACAGAACAGATTTTGACTTCGATCGCCCAATACCGCGACCAGACACTGGGATGGAAGATCTCCGGTGCCGGAGGAGGTGGTTATTTAGTACTGGTTTCTGATCAACCAATCCCCAATGCGATGCAGATTACTATCCGGCGTTCCTGAACCGAATCAGAAAATTAATATCGGTTCATTTAAATCAGATTCAGGGGCAACAGGAGAATCAAAGGATAGAGAATGAATACAAAAATGATTACTCGCCTAACAGCGTTATTATTTATAATGAAGGCAATTTCGGTACGGATGAAGTATTATAAAACTTATTGTGTATCCGATAAAATTGCCTAAACAAAGCTGAACAGGTCATTTAGTGATCATTAATAGTCAATAATGGTCAATAAGTGAATAAAACAATCAATGTCAATCATTGACTATTAATGACTATTAATGACCATCCATGACCCTAAATGACCCTTCTGACGAAAAGTAAATAGATATTCAAATAAAACTTTCCGGGGTTTATCCTCAAAATTTTAAACCTTTCCTGATCGAAGGAATCAAAATCCCAAATAGTATCAGTTGAGGGAATAGTTTATCGTAATTAGTTACAATAAATAGCCAATTTGGTTTGATTTTTGTTGTTTACAACGGGTCAAACAACCTTCAACTATTAACAATAAAATTATAAATTATTTGTATCCCAAAATGAAGAAGAGCATACTTATTACCGGAGGAGCCGGATTTATTGGATCCCATGTCGTTCGGCTTTTTGTCCGGAAATATCCAGAATACCAAATCATAAACCTTGACAAACTGACCTATGCCGGTAACCTGGCCAATCTTACCGATATTGAATCTTTGCCCAATTATCAATTTGTTAAGGGTGATATTACCGATGAAGCTTTTATTGTTTCCTTGTTTAAACAATATACCTTTGACGGAGTGATCCATTTGGCTGCCGAGAGCCATGTTGACCGCTCGATCACCAATCCGACCGAATTTATCATGACCAATATCGTCGGTACGGTCAATCTGCTGAATGCAGCCAAGGAACAATGGAAGGACCGGATGGACGGGAAACGATTCTATCATATCAGTACCGATGAGGTCTATGGATCACTTGGGAAAGAAGGTTTTTTCACCGAAACAACAGCCTATGATCCAAGAAGCCCCTATTCAGCCTCAAAAGCCAGCAGCGACCATCTGGTGAGGGCTTATCACCATACCTACGGACTTCCGGCAGTAATTAGCAACTGTTCCAATAATTATGGACCAAATCAATTCCCGGAAAAGCTAATACCTCTATGTATCAACAACATACGCAATAATCGACCGTTGCCCGTTTACGGGAAAGGAGAAAATATCCGCGACTGGTTGTACGTTGAAGATCATGCCAAAGCCATTGACCTGATTTTCCACCAGGGTAAGGATGGAGAGACCTATAATATCGGGGGAAACAATGAACGACAGAATATCGACATCGTAAAAACACTCTGCCGGATCATGGATCAGCAACTCGGAAGGGCTGCCGGCACTTCAGAGCAACTGATTACCTATGTAAAAGACCGTGCCGGTCATGATTTCCGCTATGCCATTGATGCCTCAAAATTACGCCGCGAACTGGGATGGGAACCCGATGTGAAATTTGATGAAGGTTTTGAAAAAACAGTAATCTGGTACCTTGAAAATGAAAAATGGCTCAACAATGTCACTTCCGGAAATTACCTAAATTATTATGAATCAATGTATAAAAACAGATAATACATCTGACTCAAACATTTGGGATGGTTGTATTCCTGAGTTATTTTATTGTAAATAATTCAAAATTAAGAATAGGTCTGATGAAAAAAATCGTAAATTTGCAGCGATCTAATTTTAAGGAATTTAAATTTTAAATCATCATTTCACCTCAACCGTTAGTTAACCTTATTTAAGACTGTATGAATGAACTGCTTTACATCGCGATAAGCTTTATTATCTCTCTAATAATATCCGCAAAGACCATTCCAACTGTTATTAATATATCCCATGCCTTAAAATTGTTTGACCGCCCCAATGCCCGTTCTGCGGCCAGCAACATCGTACCGACCTTAGGAGGAGTGGCAATTTTTTTGGGATTCGTTTTTGGCATTACTTTAACAGGAAACGGCTATGTTTTCCCCGCCCTTCGGTATATTATTGCTGCTGTTATAATCATGTTTTTTGTAGGTATAAAAGATGACATCCTTGATATCAGTCCCTGGAAGAAATTGGCAGCTCAAATTTTTGCAGCTCTGATTTTGATCTTATTGGCGCAATACCGGTTTACCAATCTCCATGGGTTTATGGGGATAGAAGAAATTAGTTTCATCCCGAGCCTGATCCTGACAACATTTGTCATAATCGTCATTATCAACGCGTTCAATCTTGTTGACGGGATCGACGGGTTGGCATCCGGATTAAGCATTTTGGCCGCATCGATCTTTGGAGTCTGGTTCTACAAAAGCGGAAATTATGAATATTCCATTATAGCTTTTGCCCTGATCGGGGCCCTGGTCGGTTTTTTCTTTTACAATGTCTACGGAACAAAGCATAAAATTTTCATGGGCGATACCGGTTCGCTGATCCTGGGATTGGTAATGTCTGTTCTGGTCATTAAATTTAACGAGTTAAATATTAACGCTACCGGACCTTATGCTATTAGCTCCTCTCCAGCCGTCTCATTTGGAATTCTCATCTACCCGATGATTGATACCATGCGGGTCTTCACCATCAGAATCTTGCAGGGACGGTCGCCCTTCTCCCCGGATAAAAACCACATTCACCATCGTTTATTGGCCTTGGGACTGTCACACAAAAAGGCCACCTATACCATTATCGCGGTAACTGCAATTTTTATCATCCCGGTCTTTGCACTTCAAAACATAGGCATTTACGGGTTAATGTCCTATAACCTTTTAGCAGGCGGACTTTTGGTTATGATACCTGCCCTGATCATCAAACGAAAAAAATTAATCAAGGAGGACGATCCGCATCAGCAGATCCTCATCCTTTCGCATGACGCTATTCGGAGCTTACTGATAAACAGCCGGAAACAATCTCCGGTAACGCCAAAAACCATAAAACTTAAGGGTTTTAAAACACAGCTTCAGAAACTGGGAATTTGGTAAATCGGATAAATTCGAATATGAATACCTCCTGCCTGGATTTATTGCCGCAGGAGGTATTTTAGTTTATCTTTGGATATCGAATCCCCAATAAGGAGTTCAAATATCAAAATCAAGCAGATCATGAAAATAAATTTAGGCGATAAAGTCCGTTTTCTAAACGATGTAGGTGGGGGAACTGTCACCTCCCTCCTGGGAAAAGATATGGTCAATGTGGAAACCGATGATGGTTTTGAAGTGCCGACCTATATTAAAAATCTGGTAGTGGTTTCTTCGGCAGAGAGCACAATGCAGGTTAAACCCTCTTCCAAAAGGAGTGAGGAGAAACCAGTGACCAACGAAAATTATCAGGAAAAAACAAAGGGATTGGGTTTTGTTGAAATGAACCAGATTACCGGGAACGATTTCCCTCAATTCCTCTTTGCTTTCGTCCCCGAAAACCCGTCCAACCCGACAGCCGCCAAAATCCAAATCTATCTGGTCAACGATTGTAATTATACCTTGATTTACCAGTTTTCCGAAAAGAAGGGAGATCAATACGAAACTATCGACGCAGGGATTCTGGAACCCAATACCAAGATCAATCTTGAAAACCTAAACCCGCAGGCTATAGGTGAGCTTCCTGTTTACTGTTTTCAACTGATCTTTTTCAAGCGTTTTGCCAATCAACTGGAGGCCCCCGTGCAAAAAGAGATCTCCATTTCTCCTGTCAAATTTTTCAAACCTTCTTCTTTTATTAAAACAAATTATTTTAAAACGCCTTCCTTGATTGTCAAACTTGCGGACAATCCGTTAAAGGCGGAACTGGAAAAACTGACCGAAAAGGATTTCCAACAAATAACGGCGGCAAAAGAACCACGGAAAACAGTGACTCACCGGCTCCCTGACATTGAATTGAAGGAAGTCGACCTTCATATCGCTCAACTGATCGACGATTTGAGAGGATTGACAAACGCCGATATGCTCAAAATTCAGATGGAGACCTTCCGGAAAGAAATGGAAGAGGCAATAAAAACCGGAGTTAGAAAAATCGTCTTTATCCATGGTGTTGGCGACGGAGTCCTTAAAAATGAACTACGACGCGAACTTCAGAGAAAATACGGGAAATATCACTTCCAGGATGCCTCATTCCGTGAATATGGATTCGGGGCCACGATGGTCATCCTGAAAAAATAGCTTATTGCCTTCGCTTTTAGCCTTTAGCTTTTAGCGGTTGGCAACTGGCCGGACAAAGTCACCTTGATAGGCCAAAAGCCGGAAGCCAACTGCAAGCAGCAAACAGCCATTTTTTTACTACCTTTGTCCTGTCGCAGGCTGTTTCATCGCCTTGGGCAACCAGGGAGGAAAGTCCGGGCAACAAAGGGCGCCATGCTTCCTAACGGGAAGACGGGTGTAAATCCGTAGCAGCGTAACAGAAAATAACCGTCCATCCCGATATCCCGATAGCTATCGGGATCGGGACGGACAAGGGTGAAAAGGCGGGGTAAGAGCCCACCGGTGCTTGTGGTAACACAGGCAGCCGTACGCCTCATGGGTTGTAAGGCCAAATATACTGCAAGTCCGCGAGGACACGGGGCTGCCCGCTCCGGTTCTGTTCCTTCGGGAAGAGATATTGCAGGGGGTAGGCTGCTCGAGGCTGTTGGTAACATCAGTCCCAGATAAATGATGGAATGAAAAACAGAACCCGGCTTACAGGCCTGCGATATTTTTAAACCATGAGAGACCGGCATTGAACTGATCTTATGAAAAAATTTGTCTTTCTCCTTTTTATCCTGCTCTGTTCAGGATGGATCCAGGCACAAAACACTGAGGATTCCAAACCGGACTATTTTGTTCGCTATTCAACCTACATAGCAACCGGCGATTCCCTCCCCTTCTGGATGACGACCAACCAAAACGGCGTCTTCACAAAAGCGAACGGCAATTATCAACTGGTTCAGATTGGTGTTTTACAGGACTACTCCGCAGCCCCGTCGAACAAACTATCTACTGCTTATGGTGCAAACCTGGTCTATGGTTCTTCCTCGTCGGCAAGTTTTCACCTCAACCAATATTGGCTTGGATTCCGCTATCACCATTTTGTTGGCGAGATCGGGGCCAAAGCCCAACCCATACGTTTCGGCGGTCTTTCCCATACCAACGGGAACATGCTCTGGTCGAACAATGCCCGCCCCCTTCCGGGAATTACCCTCTCAACCGATGGATTTATCCCCGTTAATCAGAAAAATCATTGGCTTTCCGTCAGTGCGCTTTACCAGGAAAATTTTCTGTTTGATGACCGATATGCCCAATTTGCCCACCTCCACCATAAGAACCTATCGGGAAGGGGAACCTGGGGAAGTTGGCAATTCACTTTAGGGATTGATCATTGGGCCTATTGGGGCGGTAAAACCGCCGAATTCGGCAGACAACCTGGATGGGAAAACTATTTCAGGTATATCCTTGGAATTGGCGGGAGCAACAGTTCAACCGAACATGACCAGAAAAATGTAGCGGGAAACTCGCTCGGGATGTACCTTTTAGAGGTTCAGAAAGATATGCCCGATCATCGCCTTACCTTCTATTGGAACCATCCGTTTGAAGACCGCTCAGGCCTTGAACTGGCGAATATTCCTGATGGACTCTGGGGCTTTCACCTGAACCTGAAAAAGGGGAAAGGGTTCACCGAAGTGCTCTATGAATTTATGAACACGACAAACCAGAGCGGAACCTACAACATGGTCCCGACCGATATTCCAGGAGTCCTTACTGGTCGTGGCAACGATAACTACTTCAATAACTGGATTTACAAATCGGGTCATACCCATTACAACAGGACCTCGGGGACCCCGATCCTGACCCCGGTAATCGTTGAGAATGGAATCTCCAATGGATTTAACGATACCCGTGTTCACCTTCATCATTTCGGATTAAGCGGTAACCTTGCTCCTCAGTTTACCTGGAAATCGCTGCTGACCTGGAGCCAACATTTCGGGACTTACGATAATCCGTTTTCTGAATCGATCCGAAAATTCTCTCTCCTGGCCGAAAGCCAATACAATCCTTCAAAACTCCCCCTTTCTTTTAGGTTAGGTTTTGCCTATGATTCTGACGATCTCTTTAACGAAAACTACGGGATCTATGCCGGTATTTCCTACCGTTACCGGCAAAAATAATTCAATAGAACCCTGAACCTTCGGACCATACAACGTCAAAAAAACTCCTGATATAAGGGGGTAAGGTCAAATAAAACTTTTTCTTCAATTAGCCCTTTGAATGAAAACCTGAATCAAAGTGATTAAAGGTATCGCCCATTAGGCAGTTTACATAAAGATCGTTTTGGGGATCTTCGGCCAATTAGACCTGATCCAAAAATTCCCGGCCAATCACCAGAATTTCCATGATGGCTTACCACGGGCGATTATTCTTTTTACCTTTACATTTTGTTTGTGAACCAAAGAATTCGTGATATGCAACCCTCGGAAAAGATCCATTCCATCTCGATAAAAAATTACCAATATCCCCTTCCCGACGATCGGATAGCCAAATACCCGTTGCCCGTGCGCGACCAATCGAAGTTGCTCTTCTGGCATAAGGGAGAAATCACCGATCACCAGTTCAAAGAACTGCCCGCCTTACTTCCTAAAGGATCGATGCTGGTTTTTAACAACACCCGGGTGATCCGCGCCAGGTTGTTTTTCCATAAAAGCACCGGCGCGCTGATTGAAATTTTTTGCCTTGAGCCAATTCATCCGGCCGATTATGCCCTCTCTTTTTCGCAGACCGAAAAATGTGAATGGAAATGTATCGTGGGTAACCTGAAGAAATGGAAGGATGAAATCCTGGAGCAAAAGGTCAGTTTGGGAAAATCGACTACAATCCTAAGAGCAGAAAGAAAAGGGATCATTACCGGAGGTCACCAAATCTGTTTCTCGTGGGACAACCCAGCTTACTCTTTTTCTGAAATACTGGAAGCCTGTGGAAATATTCCAATACCACCCTACCTTAACCGCGAGTCGGAAGAGAAAGACCTTGAATGCTATCAAACCGTCTATTCCAAGATAAAAGGTTCTGTTGCCGCCCCCACTGCCGGGCTGCACTTTACCGAAAGAGTATTTGAGTCGTTGAATGAAAAGGGGATTGGTTGTGAAGAGTTAACACTCCATGTGGGAGCAGGGACCTTTCAACCGGTGAAAGCCGAACGAATCGGCGATCATCTGATGCACACCGAACATTTTGCCGTTACCCGCAAATTCGTCGACAAATTAATCGCCCACCAGGGAAAGGTCATTGCCGTTGGGACCACCTCGGTAAGAACATTGGAAAGTCTTTACCAAATCGGATGGAAAATTCATCAAAACAAGTCTATTCAACCTGAATCGCTGGAGGTGACCCAATGGGAAGCTTATCAGGAGAGGAAGCAGGACCTTTCTTCAAAAGAAGCTCTGACTGCCCTGTCGGAATATATGGCCGATCATCGCATCGCCACATTGAATACTGCTACACAGATTATTATTCTGCCCGGCTATCAATTTAAAATCGTCGATGGCTTGGTGACCAATTTTCACCAACCCCAAAGCACACTGCTTTTATTGATTGCAGCTTATCTGGGCGATGACTGGAAGAGAATTTACGACCATGCACTGGAGAATGGCTATCGCTTTCTCAGCTATGGCGATTCCAACCTCTACCTGAAATAGACCCAACAGGATAGACATCCCATCTATTAAAAGACCCTGAAGATTTCGGAAATCTTCAGGGTCTTTGATAATAAGCCATGCCGAATAAAAACGCAGATATCCCAAAAGTCATTCGGAACTAATCACTTACTTCAAACCAGAATCTGTTTCCCGTGGGATACACTGATCAACGCGGCGCTTTCCGTGAATATCTTCATGATCTGCGGGAAAATTGTCATGAAGCTTCTAACCCGTAAACCAATTGAATAACCAACGGATTATTTTAGAAACCATCTGCGAACTTTGGAAAAACCTCTTCATCCGGAATCCCTCTGTTCGTCCCGGGGCCAAGGCCGTTGTTACACCATCCTTTTTCTTACGTTCCTCCCAGATTTCTCTTAGGTAGGTAACAGGAACGTAGGAGGAACCTAAGAGGAACCTAACAGATACCCCGGACTTGATCCGACCCGGGACAGGGACGGCCCCCCACACGAGGGTGTCGCAAAAGGTGAGCCTCTTAATTCATGTTATAAATTATGGCTATAAAACGAATATATTATTATTTAATACAACAAAAGTCTTATCAGTGATTTTTACGGCCAAAATATAACTGTGCAATCAAG
>CAZWBR010000004.1:95243-131218 GCA_964632305.1 uncultured Prolixibacteraceae bacterium | reverse complement strand
TCTAATACAAGTATAATGGTTTTTTGTATTAGACAGAGTTCAGTTTACAGCCTCGTTAAATCCGCAGGAGTATTATCCTGCCTCTTTTATTTTGTAAGTCATTTGACAGGGCCGAAGGTCCGACATGTGACAGCACAGGCCGCCAGGCCTGTGGAAACGGTCAACGATAGATCCTCAAAGGCCTGTAAGGCCGGCATGTATTGAATTGGCACAAAACAAATTTATCAATGCAGATATTTTTTGTGGTCAACACCTACCGGTCTTTCATACCTCCGATTATCACTTTCTCTCCTTTTCAAAGGACTCACGTTCTATACTGTCTCTCAGGTCTGCCGTTATAAAATAGTTGTTCAGTCAGAGCTTTTCCAAAGTTCCAACCTTTGGAAAAGCTTTTCAGATTCACTTCGCTACTGATTGGGTAAACCGACCGGATTAATGTTTCGCAATTGTATCCGGATAAATAACATCCAATAAACCAGCCTGATTTTCCTTTTCCGGCTTACCAGATGATGGGTGATAACCCGTGTTCGGCCAGGTAGGCATTGGTCTTGCTGAAATGGCCGTTGCCGAAGAAACCCCGGTGGGCGGAAAGAGGAGAGGGGTGGGGCGAAGTCAGGACCAGGTGTTTGTTTTTATTGATAAATTCTCCTTTTTGCTGGGCATAGGCTCCCCAAAGCAAAAAAACGACATGCTCCTTCTGTTCGGCAATCAGATGGATCACCGCGTCGGTAAACTCTTCCCAACCTTTTCGCTGGTGCGATCCCGCCTGGTGGGCCCTGACGGTGAGCGTCGCGTTGAGCAGGAAAACGCCCTGGCTGGCCCAACGTTCAAGATTTCCGCTTTGGGGAACCGGGATCTTCAGATCTTTTTCGATCTCCTTGAAGATATTCTGAAGGGAAGGGGGAAAGGCAACCCCTTCGGGAACGGAGAAACAGAGCCCGTGGGCTTGTCCCGGACCATGATACGGATCCTGACCAAGGATCACCACTTTGACCTTGTCGAACGGACATTTCTCAAACGCGTTAAAAATCAGCTTGCCGGGCGGATAAACCGTGTGCGTTGTATATTCTTCCCTGACAAAATTGATCAGATCAGTAAAATATGGTTTATCAAATTCGCCGTTTAACCTGCTTTTCCAGTTTTCCTCTATTTTTACTTCCATTTGAATCCGGTGCAAGAGCAATCCAATTAGTTTGTTTCTTCATTCCTGGGCAAGAGGTAAGCCAAAAAGACATACCCGATGATGCTGGCAAAAAATGATCCCGTGAGCACGCCCAGTTTGGCGGCATCCAGCATCAACGGCTCAGTATAGGCAAGATTGCTGATAAACAGTGACATCGTAAAGCCTATTCCACCCAGGATGGCTACTCCAAAGAAATGAATAATTTTTAGTTTATCGGGTAGTTCGGTCAGTTTTAATTTCAGGCTTAACCACACCAACAAGGTTATCCCTAAGGTTTTGCCGATCAGAAGTGCGATGGCCACATTAAACCCGATATAAGTAAAGGGTTCCACACCACTGCCCGAGAGGTGAACCCCCGCATTGGCCAGGGCAAAGACCGGCATGATAAAGAAGTTGATCGACTTATGCATCATGTGTTCGATTCTTTGCAGTGGGCTCTGTAATTCAATGACGTGCCGTTCCAGTTTATCCAGTTTCCGAATCGTCTTATCGGTTAAGGTGTATGGGGTAGAACCCGATTCTTTAATTCTGAAGTTGAGAATCTTTTCGTTAAATTCCGTGATCGGTTTTCCCCGTTTGATAGGAATGCTCATGGCAACCAGCACTCCGGCGATAGTGGCATGAATCCCCGATTGGAGGAAGAAAAACCAGACAAGGGCTCCTACGACGAAGTAAACCCAGAGTAATCTAACATTGAGCCAGTTAAGAAGGATGAGTAAGGAGAGGAGCGACCCCGCCTCAATGAGGTATTGCAGGTGCAGGTTGGAGGAGTAGAAGACGGCAATGACCAGTATCGCGCCCAGGTCATCGACAATGGCCAATGCCACCAGGAATATTTTCAGGGAGACAGGAACCCTATTCCCCAACAGGTTCAGAATCCCCAGAGAAAAAGCTATATCGGTGGCCATCGGGATTCCCCAACCGTTTGCTCCCGGTTGATCACCATTCAGAATAAGAAATATAACAGCCGGTAACAACATCCCCCCAAGCGCCCCGAAAGCCGGTAAGGCCGCTTTCCTGGGCGAAGAGAGCTCCCCGGCAATGACTTCGCGTTTAATTTCCAATCCGACTGCGAAAAAGAACAGGGCCATCAAAGCATCATTGACCCAATGGGACAAATGCATCGAGAGCTCGGTAGACCCGATCCTGACCGCTAGCTCAGTATGCCAAAGATTGTGATAACTCTCTGAGAAAATGGAGTTAGCCCATAACAAAGAAATAATTGTCGCAACGATCAACACGACTCCCGCAGCGATATTGCTCTCCATAAACTGGTGAAACTGTTTCGACAAATCGATCGCACCTTTACTATTGGTTGTATTATCTGAGGGTTTATCCATAATTCAATCTTTACTGAAATAACGGCTTTACCGGTTTTAATGTTTACGTTGCTGATAAAGATACTTTAGTTACTTCAATTATTGAAAATTATTTTTTTATTTTGTTTACTCAGAACGGATCGTGATGGAAATGAAAAAAGACTTCTCCGGTGAATTTCAGTTTGCTGCCTCCAGAAGTGGTGGCCCGGGGGGACAGAATGTAAATAAGGTCAGCACTAAGGTTGAGCTGAGGATCAATATCAATGAATCTAAATTGTTAACCGAAGAGGAGAAGGAGATTATTCGTCAGAAGCTGGCCGCCAGGATCAACAGTGAAGGGGAATTGATCATTGTTTCACAATCGGAGCGATCGCAATTGGGAAACAAAGAAAAAGCGATTGACCGTTTTTACCAAATCGTTGAAAAGGCGCTCACCCCACCCAGGAAACGAATTAAAAGTACCCCGACAAAAGCATCAATTGAGAAACGGTTGAAAGAGAAACAAATCCTCTCCCAAAGAAAAGCTGACCGACGCGATTCCGGGCTTCAGTGATGATCCGCCAGGATTAAAACCAAATAATCAAGTTTCAGAAGGGATCGTTGACTGCTCATCCCTTGCAAAGAGTGACTGACCTTTTACCCCTTGATGAGTGAGCCTATCCAATTATTGAAATATCGCCCTTGAGGATCGAAATCTTTGCCTAACTTTGGGCGCATTTTTAAATTAAATTTTATTTCTATGAACAAAAAAAGGATGGTGCGCATCATCAATTCTTTGGCCACGTTCAGGAAATGGGGAAGAAAAGGCTTCTCGGTTTTTCAAAGTTTACACAAAACGGTGAAGATCGCGAGCCTCGGTATTGCCTATCTGGCTTTTGCCATTCCTGCCAACGCTGAGCATAATCAATTGGTGGAGGTCCACGATACCCTTAGCCCGGTGAAAGAGATCGCGGTCGAAGAGGTAGTGGTCAGTGCGCAGCGCGCTCCTGTCGCCTTCTCGCAGGTAGCCCGCATTGTCACAGTGATCGGGAAGGATGAGATTCAGAAAGCGCCCGTACAAAGCATTCAGGATTTGCTGGAATATGCCCTGAATGTAGATGTCAGGCAACGCGGAAACAATGGGGTTCAGGCTGATATCAGCATCCGCGGCAGCACTTTCGATCAGGTTCTTATTTTATTGAACGGGATCAATATCAATGATCCGCAGACCGGTCACCACAACTTAAACCTGCCGGTCAGTTTCGATGCCATCGAGCGTATCGAGATTTTAGAGGGGCCCGCATCCCGCATCTATGGCCCCAACGCCTTCAGCGGCGCCATCAACATTATTACCGGTGTATCCGGTCAATCCAACCTGAAAGCCCGCGTTAGCGGCGGACAGTATGGTTTCTATGATGCAGCGGCATCGGGGACTTTCGTTTTCGGAAAACTGAAAAATGTCATCAGCATCGATCGCCGCAGTTCTGACGGCTATACCGACAACACCGATTTTAAGCTGACCGATGCTTTCTACCAGGGTAAACTGGAAACCGATGCCGGGAAATTTGAGCTTCAGGCCGGTTATTCCGAACGAGGCTTTGGTGCCAACAGTTTTTATACTCCTGCCTATCCCAATCAATTTGAGCAGTTAAAAACCCTGTTCGGTTCCGTTAAAATGGAAACGGGACAGGTGGTTCGTTTCACGCCTTCGCTATACTGGCGCCGGAATCAGGACCGCTTCGAACTGTTTCGCGACAATAGCTCAGCGCCGTCGTGGTATAAGTCGCATAATTATCATCTGACCGATACCTACGGTTCAAATCTGAATGCCTGGTTTGCTACCGACTGGGGAAAGACGGCCTTTGGAGCCGACTTCCGGAGTGAAAATATCTGGAGTACGGTTCTGGGTAAGGCGATGGATCAACCCCAAAAGGTGCCCGGCGAACCGGGAATCGAGTTTCTCTTCGCCGATACCCGTACCAATTTTAGCCTATTCATGGAACATTCCAAGTCGTGGGACAAGGTTTCGCTCTCCGGCGGGATCATGGCCAACTGGAATTCCGGTTTGGGCCGTAAGTGGAACCTCTATCCCGGATTGGATTTCAGTTGGGAGATCGTTTCCGGGTTGAAATATTATTCTACCGTGAGTAAATCCTTGAGGATGCCCACCTTCACGGACCTTTATTATAAGAGCGCCACCATTATGGGGAACCTGTCGCTGAAACCGGAAGAGGCTACATCTTTCGAAACAGGGTTCAAATACAGTCATCCCTGGTTTAAAGCCCATGCCACCTATTTTCACCGGTGGGGCAATAACATGATCGACTGGGTACGTCAACCCTCCGAAACGATCTGGTACGCTCAAAACCTTACGACGCTTAATACCGACGGGATCGAGCTTTCGGTGAAAACGATTCCTTCGGCAATCATTGGCAAGGAGATCTTCATTAAAACATTTGATGTTTCCTATGCTTTTCTCGATCAGGATAAGGAATCCGGGGAACTCATCTCAAAGTATGTGCTCGACTATCTGAAACATAAAATCGATATTCGATTGACCCATTCGCTGATACGGAATGTCAGCCTGAACTGGCAGTTTTCGTACCAGGACCGGAACGGAACCTATACCCTATGGGAAGGAAGCGGTTATGGTAAAGAGGTGGAATATAAACCTTTCTGGCTGGTGGATACCCGCCTGAACTGGAGTAAGAAGACGACTACCGTTTACCTGGAAGCCGCCAATCTGCTGGATCATGAATATTTTGATTACGGAAATATTGCACAACCGGGACTATGGATAAAAGCAGGTATAATTCAGCGAATTAACTTGTGACAACACTCGATCAGTGAACTATAATCCGTGAAAAAAGGCTCCTTACCGTTGATGTCCGAACATTTAACATTCTTTAAACTCCGTTTCGACGGGTTAACTATAATTCGGTGCATCTTTGTAGTGTAAGAGTAAAGCAATTTTTTTCATAGATTTTGGTTAGGTTAAAAAAAGGCCGTCTTGATACCCCATCAAGGCGGTTTTTTTTCAGGTATTATACGGATGCGGATAATAGTATTGTAGGGTCAGGACATGTCCTGACCCTACAACCTGACTCAACTATATTTCCTGACTCTTCATTATTGCCTTTTTCGATATTAAGTCAAAAAAAAAGAAGAGCGCCCTTGCGAGGCACTCTTCTTAGATATCAAACAGGACTATTTACTTTGTTTTTTCTTCAATCCATTGGCGGGCATTGACGAAAGCCTCAATCCATGGGGTCACCTCGTCGGCTTTGCGGTCGGATGGGTAATAGCCCCACTGCCATGGATAGATGGCCCTCTCGAGGTGGGGCATCATGGCCAGATGGCGTCCATCGGCTGAGCAGATCCCCGCGGTATTGTAATCCGATCCGTTAGGATTGCCCGGATAATTATCGTAGGAATATTTTACCGCAATATTATAGGCGTTCTCACCGTTTGGCATCGAGAATTTCCCTTCGCCGTGAGCGACCCATACCCCCAGTTTACGTCCGACCAGGCTCTTCAGCATCACCGATTCGTTTTCAAGGATATCGACATTGACGAAACAGGATTCAAACTTGTGCGAAGCGTTGTGCAACATTTTCGTTTTCTGTTCCAGTTCGGGGTGTACAAGGTCGAGAGCTACCATCAGCTGGCAACCGTTACAGATTCCCAAACTCAGGGTGTCATTGCGTTTGTAGAAGTTTTCCAGTGCTGTGCGCGCTTTCTCGTTGTATTTGAAAGCGCCGGCCCAGCCGATAGCCGATCCGAGAACATCGGAGTTGGAGAAGCCACCTACGAAGACGATCATGTTGATCTCTTCGAGAGTTTCCCTTCCGCTGATCAGGTCGGTCATATGAACGTCTTTCACATCGAAGCCGGCCAGGTAAAGGCTCCAGGCCATCTCGCGGTCGCCGTTGACCCCTTTCTCACGGATAATGGCGGCTTTAATACCCGAGGCTTTTCTGCGTTTCGGATCAATGCCCAATTTGGCAAACTCTCCGGCAAACTGTCCGAAGTCATATTTCAGTTCGTTTTTCTTGTAGCTTTCCGAACGTTCCAACGCCAGCTTTTCACCGCTCTGTTTGCGGTCGAGCAGGTAGGAGGGACGGAACCATTTATCGCGTAGAGTATCAATATCGAAATTGAACTGATCAGTGCCGTTAATCACGGCGATTGTGCGGCCTTCAACCGGAGTAGCGATCTTCACAAAACTGATACCTGCATTGCCTAAAAGTTTTTCAAGCGCTGAGGCATTATTAGCCTGTACGACGATGCCCGGATTTTCGCTGAAAAGAGCTTTCACGCTGTCGCTTTCGCCAATTCCGGTCAGGTCGACCGATAAACCGCCTTTGTTTTGGGCAAAACACATTTCCAATAGGGTAGTAATCAAACCACCTGAAGAGATATCATGGCCCGATGCAATCAGACCTTCGTTAATCGCTTGTTGTACGGCTTCGAAAGCTTTAATAAAGTATGCAGGATCGGTTACTGTCGGTGCTTCTTGTCCTAATTTCGAAAGAACCTGACCAAGTGAGCTTCCGCCCAAAGTCTTCGCGGTCTTCGAGAAGTCGATATAATAAAGAGGTTTTAAAGCATCGTTCACCAGCACCGGTTCTGCAATGTTACGGATGTCGGAAACCTCGCCCGATGCGGAGATGATCACCGTTCCGGGGGCATAAACCACATCGTCCTTGTATTTCTGGGTCATCGAGAGCGAGTCCTTCCCGGTAGGAATGTTGATTCCAAGAGCGCAGGCAAAGTCGGAAGCGGCTTCAACGGCCTTGTACAGACGGGCATTCTCTCCGGCGTTCTTGGCCGGCCACATCCAGTTGGCTGAAAGCGAAACGCCTTTCAATCCATGAGTCAATGGCGCCCAGATAAGGTTGGTCAGCGATTCGGCGATCGAAAGAACTGATCCGCTGGCGGCGTCGACCAGGGCGGCTGCCGGGGCAAGTCCCAGCGAAGTGGCAATTCCCTTTTCGCCCTGGAAATCGATGGCCACGACGCCGAGGTTGTTCAACGGCAGTTGCAGCTCTCCGGCACATTGCTGTTTGGCGATACGGCCGGTAACGGAACGGTCCACCTTGTTGGTCAGCCAGTCTTTACAACCGACCGATTCCAGTTGAAGGACGTTCTCCAGATAGTGATTGACCTGATCTTTGCTGTATTCAGGCGCTTTATAATTAATTTCCTGTGTGGTATCTTCCAGTACGGTACGCGGCGGTTTCCCGAACATATAGGCCAGTTCCCAGTCGATCGGTTTCTCGCCCGTATTTCGGTTCTCGAAGGTGAATTTATGATCGCCGGTGGTTTCGCCAATCACGTACATCGGCGAACGCTCACGATCGGCGATGCGGCGGATCAGGTCGATATGTTCTTCGCTGGTGACGAAGCCCATTCGTTCCTGCGATTCGTTGCCCACGATCTCTTTGGCTGAGAGGGTAGGGTCGCCGACCGGCAACTGGTCGATATAGATCTTACCACCGGTCTCTTCCACCAGTTCCGACAGACAGTTCAGGTGGCCGCCGGCGCCGTGGTCGTGGATCGAGATGATCGGGTTATTGCCCGACTCGGCCAGAGCACGGATGGTATTATAAGCACGTTTCTGCATCTCGGGATTAGCGCGCTGAACAGCATTCAATTCAATATGGCTCTCAAATTCGCCGGTATCGACCGATGAAACGGCGCCGCCGCCCATGCCGATACGGTAGTTATCGCCACCGAGCAGCACTACCTTATCGCCGATGCCGGGAGTCTCTTTCAAACTATCTTCTTTACGACCGTAACCGATCCCGCCGGCCATCATGATCACCTTATCGAACCCGAATTTTTTCTGGTTCTCGAAATGTTCGAAAGTGAGCACCGAACCGTTGATCAGCGGTTGACCGAATTTGTTTCCGAAGTCGGATGCACCGTTCGAAGCCTTGATCAGGATCTCTTCGGGAGTCTGGTACAACCAGGGGCGCGGCTCGGTATTGGCTTCCCACGAACGGTTATTGTCGTCGTTTCGTGAGTAGGAAGTCATATATACGGCGGTCCCGGCAATCGGGTAGCTTCCTTTCCCGCCGGCAATACGGTCGCGTATCTCGCCGCCGGTACCGGTTGCTGCGCCGTTGAATGGCTCGACAGTGGTGGGGAAATTATGGGTTTCGGCCTTTAACGAAAGGACGGTATCGATATCGGTGACCTGAAAAAAATCGGAGGTATCCTGTCTGCCGGGAGCAAACTGTTCGGCTTTCGGCCCTTCGCTGAAGGAACAGTTGTCTTTGTAAGCCGAAACAATCGTATTGGGATTGGTCTGAGTCGTCTTTTTGATCAACTGGAAGAGGGTCGAAGGTTTCTCTTCGCCGTCGATGATAAATATCCCGTTAAAGATTTTGTGGCGGCAATGTTCCGAGTTCACCTGCGAGAAGCCGAACACCTCGCTGTCGGTGAGGCGGCGGCCCATCTTGACGGCCACCTCTTCGAGGTAGCTGATCTCGTCGTCGCTCAGCGCGAGGCCTTCCTTGCGGTTGTACTCGGCAATATTTTCGATATAGACTACCGGATCGGGCTCATGCAGGATGGTGAAGACTTTCTGGTCGAGGTTCTTGTAGAGCGCCTGCAACATCGGGTCGAACTTTGGTTTCTCGGCAGCCGAGCGGAAGAACTCCTCGATGCGGACGATACCGCCGATGCCCATGTTCTGGGTAATTTCCACGGCATTGGTACTCCACGGGGTGATCATCTCCTTGCGGGGACCGACGAAGGTGCCGGCCACGGTGTCGGCCTTTACCGGTTGGGCCTGGTCGAAGAGCCAGATCAATTTTTCGATGTCATTTTCCGCGAGGTTGCGGTGTGCGTCAACGGCAATCAGGTTATTTTTCCCTTCAAAAAACAGGATCATTGCAATGTGTTTTTGTTAACGGAATATGTGTTGAAATAATGGCCCAAAGATAACGATTTTTAGGCGAGACCGCCTGAAAAGAAGAGTCCTTAATAAGGTAAATTTAATGTAAATTGAAGATTGGAGAGATTGG
Organism: uncultured Prolixibacteraceae bacterium; assembly: GCA_964632305.1. GTDB lineage: Bacteria > Bacteroidota > Bacteroidia > Bacteroidales > Prolixibacteraceae > CAZWBR01. Next base: position 121,703 of record CAZWBR010000004.1, on the reverse strand, counting down.
AAACTTGTTATTCCAATGATGATTTCCTCAATTAATGAAACATGTTACGAAATAGATCATCTTTTGATCGTCTTAATTTTATAATTTTGTCAATATGAAGAATTTTGAGATTTTGTCGCCAAATGAATTTGAAATGCCTGTTGATTATGCTGATAGGATAGGACTCAATTATTCGGCATTTGTTACCCAAAAACATAAAAAGGGGAAGGGCCAATTTTTAACACCTCCCGGAATTGCCCGTTTTATGGGGAACATGGCTAAATCAGGACAAACTAGATTGACAATTCTTGATCCAGGTTGTGGAACAACGATTCTAAGTTGTGCTTTGATTGAAAATCTTATAAATTCAGATTTAAAAGTTGAATTTATCCGTCTTGATGCATTTGAAACCGATGAAGAGATCGTCCCATTTACCAGGCAGGTTTTGGATTACTTAAAGATTTGGCTTGAAAAGAAAAACATATCCTTTCAATACGATTTAATTACAGATGATTTTATTCTGCATAATTCAAAGGTATTGAATAACGAGACATTATTTTCCTCAGAAGAAAATTTAAATTACGATTATATTATTTCCAATCCTCCCTATTTTAAACTTAATAAGGAAGATCAAAGGGCAAAGGTCACATCTGCTATTACCAAAGGCCAACCGAATATTTATGCCATATTTATGGCTATTGCTTCAAAACTGCTTTCTACTGATGGTCAATTGATTTTTATAACCCCTCGCAGTTATGCATCGGGCAGTTATTTTAAGTCCTTCAGGGAGTTTTTCTTCAAAAATATAAGGATTGAACAGGTTCATATTTTTGATTCGAGAAAAGATACATTTGAAAGAGACAATGTCTTGCAGGAAACCATCATACTGAAAGGGGTGAAATCAGTACAAAATATTAAGGGCAAACCGGTATTGATTACCAGTTCAAAAGGGATTAATGATTTAACGATGCCTCATTCAAAAACCTATCCCCAGGAACGGATTATTGATCTGAAAAGCAAAGAGAAAATTTTGCACCTTCCGGTGAATGATGATGAAGAAGAAATACTTAACCTGTTTCAAAGCTGGGATGGCACTTTGAACAAATTTAATATTCAAATTTCTACCGGACCGGTAGTCGCTTTCAGGGCAAACAAATATATCCGGGAAATTTACGAAAACAGCACAATCATTTTAGTGCCTTTGATCTGGCTTCATAATGTTAATAAGATGCATTTTGAATGGCCGGTTCATAAGCCCAAAAAAGGACAATATATCCAGGTATGTAAGGAAAGCCAATCCTTGCTTGTCCCAAATAAAAATTACATCCTTCTTCGCCGTTTTAGCGCTAAAGATGATAAAAGCAGACTGATCGCTTCTCCATATTTGGCAAATAGTCATGATACCGAATATATAGGAATAGAGAACAAAGTGAATTACATCTATCGTCCAAAAGGTAATCTTGATCAAACGGAACTCTTTGGATTGGCTGCTGTTTTAAACAGTAAATTGTTTGATAATTATTTTCGTATTTTTAACGGGAATGTAAATGTTAGTGCAACAGAATTACGGGAGATGCCATTGCCCCCATTGGACCTGATTAAGAAAATAGGAAATCATCTAATTCAGCAGAGTTCAGATTTTAAACAGGAAGATATCGATAACCTAATTATACAAATTCTATTGAAAAAACAGGAGGAATTCCATGAGCAAAATTTCCGAAGCACAACAGATTCTTAATGCATTAGGATTACCTGTCAGACAACAAAACGAACGATCGGCACTTACATTGTTGGCATTATGCAATCTGAAAGAAACAGATCATTGGAAAAATGCTAAGGTGGTTAGCATGTCGGTAGTAGGTAACAAGGTCAATGCTAAATATGAAGGAATCATGCGCTTTATTGCCGAGCATTATAACAAGCAATATGCAGAGAATAGTCGGGAGACATTCCGTCGTCAAACCTTGCACCAGTTTGTTCAGGCAGGAATAGTAGAACATAATCCTGAAAACCCCCAACTGCCTACCAACAGTAAGGATAATCACTATAGACTAAGTGAAGAGGCGTTAAATGTCATTCATGCATTTGGAACTAAATATTGGCAATCCGAAGTTTATTATTTTAGAGAAAATATCGGAACATTACAGGATAAATACAATAAAAACAGAGAGATTCAAATGGTCCCGGTAATTCTTTCGAATGGAAAAAAGCTGAAGTTCTCACCCGGGAAGCATAATCAGGTCCAAATTGCAATTATCAAGGAGTTTGCTTCCCGGTTTGCTCCCGGAAGCGAGTTGCTGTATGTTGGAGATACGGCGAATAAAGGCTTGTATATCGATTTGAATTATTTATCAGAATTGGGTATTCCTATTAATGAGCATAGTAAATTACCTGATATTGTTTTGTATGATAAGAGCAAAAATTGGCTTTTTCTGATTGAGGCGGTGACTTCACATGGTCCTGTTTCTCCAAAACGGATGATTGAATTAGAAAAACTACTCGAAAATTGTACTGCGGGAAAAATTTATGTTTCTGCCTTTCCGGATTTTAAGGAATTTAAGAAACATACTGCCGATATTGCCTGGGATACCGAAGTGTGGTTAATGGATTTTCCGGAACACATGATTCATTTTAATGGCGACCGATTTATGGGGCCGAGATAATCAATGATGTCATATTAAAATGAGAAAGAAGAGATTTGGTTAAATATTTTATCATTTTTATTTAAACCATTTAATTCAAAATAATCTTCATCAGGCCTCAAATAATTTTCCTGGAGCTCATCTTACCCCAAATCTTTTACTGGGGGCTCTTTGTCCCTTGAATAATCCCATTAATTTTCGCTCAATTAATTTTTTATTTTTCTTCATTGCCGTTGTCCCGACAATTGTCGGGATTAGCCAACGGATAGGGATTCTCTTTTGAAATCAGGCTTTAGCCTCATTATTTCAAGAATAATATGTGGCTAAAGCCTTTGGTATTTTGTCTTAGTTCCGTCCCATAAATGGGACGGCAATGAATAACTCGCATCATTTGGAAAACCAACAAACCCTTCCGTTAAAGTGGATTATCATAAGGTGTTGTATCCTTTATATGGTTTTCATTGTATTAGTATATTGCTTTTTTTGAAAATTCTATTATCTTTAGCTTTCGATTTCAGGCAATTACTATTTTCCATCACATCCAACCCCAAGAGCAGTTCCCGACCTGAAATCCGTTGAAAAAATCCATTCCGGTTTATGAGCTCCTTCGGTAATCCTTCGGTAATGATTCGGTACTCCATCGGTAATGCTTCGTCGATACTCCGGACTTACCTCGGACATCTCTCGGATATGCCTCGGGCTTGGAATAAACCGATTATAAACTGACCGAATAGGATCAATTGAAGATAATTACCCACTAAAGGTCTTCTGTTCTTTAAATTATTCCGGCTTCCATTCGGTTACCCGGATCAGCGAAGGAAAAGCTTTTGGTTTAAAGATCGATTGGTTGTAAAAGATGCGCAAACATTCCTGAATTCCTTCCGTCACGCTGGGGTGGGGATGGATGCTCTGCAAGACCTGCTGCAGGCGGATATCGGAGTTGATCAGGTAGGCGATCGATACGATAAAAGCCGAGGCCTGCGGCCCTGCCGCCCTCATGCCCAGGATGCGGTCGCTGCCGTCGTTGCTCACCATGATCTTCACGAAGCCGTTCGTATTGCGCATCGCGATGGTACGGTTCACCAGTTCGTTGGAATAGAAGGCGGCCTTGTAGGGTATCTTCTTCTTCCGCAGCATCTTCTCATTGGCACCCACCGAGGCCAGTTCGGGCTTGAAGAACATCAGCGTGGGCATATGTGAATAGTCGAGCGGGTAGGTGGCCTCCCCGAAAATGGCCTCGACGATAAAGCGCCCCTGCTCTTCGGCTACCCCGTAAAGCGCTTTGTGGCCGGTCACGTCGCCGGCAGCAAAGATGTTGCATTTGCCGAAATCGCCGATAGTACATTCTTCATTGATCCGCAAAAAGCCTTTCTGATCGGCTTCTATGCCCGCATTTTCGAGACATAACCCTTCGATATTGGGGTCGCGGCCAATCGAAACCAGGATAATATCCACTTCGACGACGCTGCTGTGGCCGTCTTCGTAATCGAGCACTACCTCAAGGCAATCCTTCTGTTTCCGAACCGTGCGAAGATTGGCGGTATGGTGGATAATGACCCCGTTCTTCTGGAGATTGTTTGAAACAAAATCGCTCACGTCGTCATCCTCGAAAGGAATGACCCGGTGGGTGCGGTCGAGCAGGTGAACTTCGGTATGGCCGAAATTGGAAAAGATGGTGGCGAACTCGCAGCCAATGATCCCCGAACCGATAATCATCATCCGTTCAGGGAAACGGTCGAGATTGAGGAGCCCGTCGGAATCGAAGATCTGCACCTGGTCGACCGGTAGGTCGGGGTGGGAGCGGGGCCGCGATCCCGTGGCGATAATGGTATAGTCGGCTTCAATAATTTCACTGCCCGCTTCGCTTTTGATCTCAAGGTGAGTGCGGTCGAGAAAACGGGCATAACCTTGTTTATAGGTAATGCTGCCCCCGACGCTTTCTTTGGGCGAAAAGGTTTCGATCTGCGAGAGGATTTGGTTCTGCTTGGTCTTGGCGGCTTTCAGCACCGTTTTCTTCACTAGGTTATAATCGACCTGAAGCCCTGAAGCCCGGTAGCCCCGATCGACGGCGGCGGCCACGGCATAGTCGGCCGAGAGTTCCCACATGGTCTTTGAGGTGAGCGGACCATTGACGATGCCGTTTCCCCCGAGGTTTCCCGCTTCGATCAGGCAAACATTTTTTCCGAAATCGACAGCCCTCATCGTGGCTGCAAATCCTCCCGGGCCACTCCCGATAACCGCCAAATCATATTTTGTCATTACTGCTTTCATTTTCCAGTTAAAACATAATTCACTGAATAATGTTCGATTTGAGAAGGCTTAAATTGAACGATTTTAAATAAAGTTGAATCATTTTAATAGTTTGTTCGATTTTTAAATAAATATCTCATTTAATCTTCATTTAATTTTTTCTTCAAAATATTTTAATAGTACCTTTGCGGCGATTTTGAAATTAGTAATATTATTCATATGAGACAAGCTAAATATGTTACTGCGGAAGAAGCAGTGAAGGTAATTAAGAGCGGTGACCGTGTTCATTTAAGCGGGGTTGCTGTTACCCCGCACAAACTGATCCGTGCGATGGTAGAACGTGGTCGTGCCGGGGAGATTTATGATGTAAAAGTTCAGCACATCCACATTGAAGGAGCTGTTGAGTTTGCCAATCCCGAGTTTGAAGGGGTTTTCGTAAGCCAGCAGTTTTTTGTTGCCGGTAACATGCGTAAACAGACCCAACAGGGTTATGCCGATTATATCCCGGTATTCCTGAGCGAGACACAGAAGCTGATCCGTGAAGGTTATCTGAAGGTAAACGTTGCCATGGTCATGGTATCTCCTCCCGACAAACACGGGTTCGTTTCTCTGGGAACTTCCGTCGATTCTACGCTGGCCGCTGTTGAGTGTGCCGATGTAGTAATTGCACTGGTTAACCCGAACGTACCACGCGCTTGGGGCGACGCGATGATCAGCACCGATATGATCGATTTCTTCGTCGAAGACGATTCTCCGCTGTATGCCCACAAGATGGAAGAGTTGACCCCAACCGAAATAGCTATTGGTACTAACGTAGCTGCATTGGTTGAAGATGGCGCCTGCTTACAGATGGGGATTGGCGGTATCCCGAATGCCGTACTGGCTCAGTTGGGTAACCACAAAGACCTTGGTGTTCACACCGAGATGTTCTCCGACGGTATCCTTCCTTTGGTAGAAAAAGGAGTGGTCAACGGTCGTCGCAAACAGATTGACAAAGGTAAAATGGTAGCTTCGTTCCTGATGGGTACCAAAACCCTTTACGACTTCATCGACGATAACCCGATGGTTGCCATGATGGATGTTGCCCATACTAATAATGTACATATCATCCGTCGCAACGATAAAGTAACTGCTATCAATTCTGCATTGGCCATCGATCTCACAGGTCAGGTTTGTGCCGATTCTATCGGGATCAAACACTATTCAGGTGTTGGTGGTCAGATCGACTTCATCCGTGGGGCAGGCCACTCAATCGGTGGAAAACCGATCATCGCCATGCCTTCCATTACTGAGAAAGGATTGTCAAAAATCAGTCCTACGCTGATTGAAGGTTCTGGAGTTGTTTCCACCAGGGCTAATATCCACTGGGTGGTCACCGAACAGGGTGCTGTCAACCTTTACGGGAAGACCTTACAGGAGCGTGCAAAATTGCTGATTTCAATTGCCCATCCAAGTCATCGCGAAATGCTGGATAAAGCTGCTTTCGAGCGTTTTGGCCCCCATTTCAGGTTCGTTCCTAAAGCATATTAAAAAGTAAGGAGGCAAGGGTAGCCCTGCCTCCTTACTTTTTCTAAAAAAATCGGATCAATAAGTTTAATAGAATATTTACACCAAAGACTAAATTATCATGAACGTATCACGCATCGAACACATCGGTATTGCAGTGGAAAGCCTTGAAAAGGCTATTCCCTATTATGAAACACTGCTTAATACCAAATGTTATGCTATCGAAGAAGTTGTCGACCAGAAAGTAAAAACAGCCTTTTTCAAAGTGGGTGACACCAAAATTGAATTGCTGGAATCGACCAATCCGGAAGGTCCTATCGGTAAGTTTATCGAGAAGAAAGGACAAGGCATTCACCACATCGCTTTTGCCGTGGATAATATCAATGAAGCCTTGCAGGAAGCAGAAAGCAAAGGTATTCAGTTAGTAGATAAACAAGGTCGTAAAGGCGCTGAAGGCCTTAATATCGGCTTCCTCCATCCGAAATCAACCTTCGGCGTATTGACCGAACTATGCAGCGAATAATTTAATTTCATACAATATATTATTACCAAACGATGAGCAATCAGGACAAAATCAAAAAATTGATTGACCTTCGTGCAGAGGCCAAACTTGGTGGTGGGGCTAAAAGAATTGAAACCCAACATGCCAAAGGTAAAATGACTGCACGCGAACGAATCGATATGCTACTCGATGAAGGAAGCTTTGAGGAGTTCGACATGTTCGTAACCCATCGCTGCACTAATTTCGGCATGGAGAAAACCAAATTCATGGGAGATGGCGTTGTTACCGGTCGCGGAACAATCGATGGCCGTACCGTCTTTATCTTCTCCCAGGATTTTACCGTTTTCGGCGGCTCTCTTTCCGAAACCTTTGCCCAGAAGATTTGCAAGGTCATGGATATGGCCATGAAAATGGGTGCTCCTGTAATCGGGATCAACGACTCAGGTGGTGCACGTATCCAGGAAGGAGTAACCTCCCTGGCCGGTTATGCCGAGATTTTCGAGCGTAACATCATGGCATCAGGTGTTGTTCCTCAGATCTCTGCCATCTTCGGTCCTTGTGCCGGTGGCGCGGTTTATTCACCTGCCCTGACCGACTTTATCATCATGAGTAAGGATACCAGTTATATGTTCGTAACCGGTCCGAAAGTTGTTAAAACAGTAACCGGAGAAGTCGTTACCGACGAACAGCTTGGTGGTGCTATGGTTCATGGCTCTAAATCTGGCGTTACTCATTTCATCGCAGACAACGAGGAAGAAGGTTTGATGCTGATTCGCAAACTGCTTTCTTACTTGCCACAGAACAATCTGGAAGATCCGCCGGTAAGCATCTGCGAAGATCCGATCGATCGTCTGGATGATCAATTAAATGATATCATTCCTGAAAATCCGAACAAACCATACGATGTAAAAGATATCATTCATTCCATCGTTGACCATGGTGAATTCCTTGAAGTACATCGTAACTATGCCCAGAATATTGTGGTTGGTTTCGCCCGTTTCAATGGAATGCCTGTTGGTATTGTGGCCAATCAGCCTGCTTACCTGGCCGGTGTTTTGGATATCAATGCTTCTCGTAAGGGTGCACGTTTTGTCCGATTCTGCGACGCCTTCAATATTCCGATCGTAACATTGGAAGACGTACCCGGCTTCCTTCCCGGAACAGCTCAGGAATACGGCGGTATCATCATCCACGGGGCAAAACTGCTTTTTGCTTATGGCGAAGCTACTGTTCCGAAAATCACCGTTATCCTGCGTAAAGCTTACGGCGGCGCTTACTGTGTGATGAGTTCCAAGCATCTGCGTGGCGACCTGAACTATGCATGGCCACAAGCCGAAATTGCTGTGATGGGTCCTAAAGGTGCTATTGAAGTTCTTCAAAGCAAGAAGATTGCTGAAATCGCCGATGCTAATGAACGCACTGAATTCATTGCCAAAGCGGAAGAGGAATACAAAGATCAGTTTGCCAACCCATACAATGCTGCCAGATACGGTTATATTGACGATGTGATTGAGCCTCGCAATACCCGTTTCCGCATTATCCGGGCTTTACAGGCGCTGGCTACCAAGAAAGATTCCATGCCACCGAAGAAACATTCAAACCTCCCGTTATAATCGAGTTGCTATGCTTAGAAATAAAATAAATATTTTAAAGCTGGTCGTGCTCACCATCCTCTTTGTTGGGGTTAAAACCGGTTATTCGCAAAGTTCGGTCGATTTACGTATCAACGAATACCTGGTTTACAACGATTCCAATTATGTGGATGATTTCGGGCAGCACAGTCCGTGGATAGAGATCTTCAACACGGCCTACAATTCGGTGAATATGGGTGGATTGTATTTATCCGATGATCCCAATAATCCGACAAAATATCCGATTCCCAAAGGTCAATCCACAACATTGATCAATCCGAGAAGCTATATTGTTTTCTGGGCTGATGACCTTCCGACAAGAGGAATTCTTCATTTGAATTTTAAACTGGAAGAGGGAAAGACTATTTATCTTTATGATGCTAATGGAAAGTCGCTTATCGATAAAGTAACGATCGCATCCGGTCAACAATCGGATGTAACCTATGGTCGCAAAGTCGATGGAGGCGAAGAATGGGGTCCGCTTGAGAAATCAACTCCAAATGCAGACAATGATACCAGTGAGAAAATATCAGCTGCGGATAAATTTGTCGTTTTTGACCCTACCGGTGTCGGAATGGCAATTATCGCAATGTCTGTGGTGTTCTCTGCTCTTGCTTTCTTATATGCATTTTTCAAGACGCTCGGATTTTCGATGACCCATAAAGAACGGAAAGCCGCAAAAGAGAAGGTTGTAGAAATAGAAGCTGCTGCTCCTGCAAAGAAAAAAGAAGGGATGTCAGGCGAAGTCGGAGCAGCTATTGCAGTGGCTTTACATATGTACAGCAACCAGCTTCATGACCAGGAAAATCCGGTTGTGACCATCACCAAAGTGTCAAGAACCTATTCGCCCTGGAGTTCAAAAATTTATAGTTTGAGAAAATCACCCAGATAATTCGGTTAGCCATGAAAAAATTCAAATTTAAAATAAACGGAAATCTTTACGACGCTGAGGTATTGAGTGTAGAAGACAATATTGCAGAAGTCGAAGTCAATGGTACCAGCTATACTGTTGAAGTGGATAAAAGCATGCAACCTGTAAAGACCCCTAAACTGGTCCGTAGCGTTGCCGTTCCTTCTACCGATGTTGTTCCTCAGGTCGCCAAAACCAGCAGCCCATCGGCTCCTAAAGGAGCCGGAACCATCAAATCACCACTTCCGGGTGTGATCCTCGAAGTATTGTGCCGCGAAGGCGATGCTGTTAAAATTGGTCAGAAACTGTTGGTCCTCGAAGCCATGAAGATGGAGAATAATATTGAAGCCGACAAAGCCGGTAAAATCATTTCAATTGCCAAACATAAAGGTGATTCGGTAATGGAAGGTGATGTATTAATCGTCATTGGAGAATAAGAGATGGAACATACAAGTTTTTTTGGATTCATTATCGATCACTTAGGTCAGTTTCTATCCTATACGGCTTTTGCCAATATGACCATAGGTCATATTATTATGATACTGATCGGATTGACTTTTATTTATTTGGCCATTGCCAAAGAATATGAGCCAATGCTGCTGGTCCCGATTGGTTTCGGGATCCTGGTAGGTAACATCGCTTTCTTTCCCGGTTTAAAAATCGGGATTTACGAAAGCGGTAGTGTATTAAACTACCTCTATTTCGGGGTTTTGCAAGGGGTTTATCCCCCGTTGATCTTCCTGGGTATCGGAGCAATGACCGACTTCTCGGCCTTGATCTCCAATCCGAAACTGATTTTGATCGGGGCCGCTGCCCAGTTGGGTATCTTCGGCGCTTATGCTATTGCTTTGGCCCTTGGATTCTCTCCGGCAGAAGCTGGCGCGATCGGTATCATCGGTGGTGCCGATGGTCCTACCGCGATCTTCCTCTCTTCTAAACTGGCTCCCGATTTAATGGGCGCTATCGCGATCTCAGCCTATTCTTACATGGCGCTGGTACCGGTAATCCAACCCCCGTTTATGAAATTGTTGACTACCAAAAAAGAACGGGTGATCCGGATGAAACCTCCGAGAACCGTTTCACGACAGGAAAAGATCATCTTCCCGATTGCCGGGATGTTGCTTACATGCTTTCTGGTTCCGTCAGGCTTGCCCCTTTTGGGAATGCTCTTCTTCGGAAACCTTCTGAAAGAGAGTGGCGTAACCAAGCGATTGGCTGATACCGCTAAAGGCCCGATGATCGATGTAGTCACTATTTTGATTGGATTAACTGTAGGTGCTTCCACTCAGGCGACTACTTTCTTAACTGTGAAGTCTGTCGGTATTTTTGCCTTAGGTGCAATGTCCTTTGTGATTGCTACCGTTGGTGGTGTAACTTTTGTTAAAATCATTAACCTGTTCCTGAAAGAGGGTAACAAAATTAACCCGTTGATCGGAAATGCCGGGGTTTCGGCAGTGCCCGATAGTGCCCGTGTTTCACAGGTTGTTGGTTTGCAATACGACAAAACGAACCACCTGCTGATGCACGCTATGGGACCGAATGTTGCCGGTGTAATCGGTAGTGCTGTTGCGGCAGGGATCTTGCTCAGCTTCCTCTATTAAAAACAAAAGTTTTTAAATATTTAAAGCGGCCTGATTGTTCAGGCCGCTTTTTTTTGTTAAATTTAGGTCGGTTACCATAGGATGGCATCAATTTAATGAACAATACAACAATGGCCTTTCTTTATACTATTTGAAGATTATTCCATGAAGAGATTCAGAATTCTATTGATCGACAATGATCAAAACAATATTGAGCTATTAAAGAAGATTTTATCAAAAGATGATTTTTCGATTGAAGTTGCTTCAACAATCGAACAGTGTTACACTCTTCTTGAACGCGATGAATTCGATTTGATCCTGCTGGAAGTCTTACTTCCGGGAAGCAATGGGTTTGAGACCTGTCGTACGATCAGAACATCGAAGAACACCAAAGAAATTCCGGTTATTATTCTGACCTCGGCCAATGATCCCGCAAGCATAGAAAACGGCTTCGAAAGCGGAGCCGTCGATTATATCCTAAAACCATTCAGCAGCAAAGAACTGATACTGCGTGTGATGAATCATATTGAACTCAGGTACAGCCGTGAACTGGGAAAAAATATAAACCGTATTCTGGAAGAAAAAGTGGCTCAACGCACTGCCGAATTGGAAGAGTCGTTTGAAAAACTATCGCAGGCCAAAAAAGAACTTGAATCGTTGTCAGTCGCCAAGTCGCAACTGCTCAATCTGATCAGTCACGAAATTCGAACCCCATTAAACGGAATAATCGGCAGCATGGCCTTGATCGGGAGATATCAATTTTCGGAAGAGATCAACAGGTATTTTCAATTACTGGATATCTCGGTTAAACGGCTCGAAAAGTTTTCGAATACAATTCTTGAAGCTTCGCGATTAAGGCTAAACGGAAAAAATATTCTTTTCAACCGTGAAATAAATATTCTGGAGGTTCTGGCAGAATCGGAAAGAGTAATCGGAGCTAAATACCCCTCAAAACTGGTTGGCCTCAGGTACGACACGGAGTCCTCAGAGGCCATGGTTTTTGCCGACCGGAAATTCCTGCAGAAATGTTTTGATGCTTTAATCGATAATGCTTTTAAGTTTTCCCCGCTCAACGATATGGTTCAGGTTCAAATCGCGGAAGAAGGGCAGAACATTCTCATACGAATTTCCGATAACGGTCCCGGTTTCTCAAAATCGGCCCTCGAATATCTCTTTCAACCCTTAAGTAATCTGGAGTCCCACGTGGATCAGAACACCGGGATGGGGCTTTATTTGGCCAAAGTGATTATCGATGCCCATAACGGAAAGATTATTGTCGGGAATCGGGAAACCCGGGGCGCCTTCGTTGAAGTCTCTTTACCCAAACCGGTTTAAATCACTAATCCTTTCTCCTGAAATGCTTGTTTACCGCGTGACTGAAGCCATTTTCGTGGTGGGCAAGACTATTCAGATATTTCATTTTCAATTCTTCAGGTGCGTTATCCACAACATAGGAATGTTGGGTGTATTCCAGCATTTCCAAATCGTTGAAATCGTTTCCGATGCTGAATGTGCATTCTCTTGAAATACCGGTCAGATTACATATCTCTTCTATACCGTGAGCTTTTGAAACACCGTTGGGGAAGATTTCCATCCAGACATAATCCGCATTAAGGGGCGAAGTCGTTTTAATAATGCTAAGGTCGGGAAAGCGATTCTGAATACTCTGCTTAGCGGCATCAAAATTCATGCTCTCCTTTTGAAAAAACAAGAGTATTTGCGAAGCAATAAACGGTTTGCCCTGATCAATGGGTTCTGCAATCCCCATTTTACTGTGAATATCGACATAACGCTTCAGCTCGGGGCACTCAAAGCTTTGCCACCAGGCAAAATTATGATTGTCAGGCAACTCGCGGGAGACCTTAAAGTTATGTCCCTGACCGATCAGGTAACGGATTATTTCATTGGTCTGTTCTTCCGGAATAGCCATTGCTTTGATCAGTTTCTGTTGTTTCCAGTCCATAATACCTGCACCTGAACTAAAGATCACATAATCGAATGGCGTCTCGGACGTCAAAACCTGTCTCACCTTATAGAGGTTACGTCCCGTGGCAGCAACCCTGCAAACGCCAAGTTCTCCTAATTTTTCAAGAGTATGGTTGTCCTGATCGCTGATACTGTGATCGGTTTGTAATAAAGTTCCATCCAGATCGGTAACCACCATTTTTACTTCAGACATATTTTTTTGATCGTTTTTATCGGTTGCAATTTACGAAAAATTGAGGCGTATAAATCCATATTCTCAGCCTTTATTCCCACCATACCTTCATGGTATGATTATTTCACTTTTGATAAATTATTTACTTAATGCCCCTTACGATTTTACATGATTTTTGGTTAACTTATAATTATTCTATGAAGAAATTTTGAAAAAAATAAGTACATTGCCGACCAATCGAACTATTTTTTGTACAATCTGTACGGCCAAAACAAAAAAACGCCATTTGTTTTTTGAAATAATTTTTAATCCCAAAAGATTTCATGACCAGGGAAAATCAGTTACAGAGATTCCGGATTAATTGGCTCTGATTGATTTTGGGATGTATTATTTTTTAAACTAATTAACGATCAGTATAACATTATGGATAACAGACTTCAGGAACTGACAGACCGTATTTATCAGGAAGGAATTTCGAAAGGGCAGGAGGAAGCCAAAGAAATTGTGGCCAAAGCTCAGGCCGAAGCGGAACAAATCATTGCCGCTGCAAATAAGCAGTCGCAACAGATTGTTGCGGAAGCCAATAAAAAAGCTGCCGAATTACAGGAAAACACGACCTCTGAATTAAGATTAGCTTCAAGCCAGGCTTTGGAATCGTTAAAGCAGGAGGTCATCAATCTCGTTAACGGTAGCATCACTGAACCTGGGATAAAAGCGGCCATGTCGGATCAGCTTTTTATTCAGAAAACCATCGAAACTGCTGTTAAAAACTGGGCGGTCCATCACGAAGCAGCCATCGATTTGCGAATCCTGGTTCCCGAAAAAGATGAGAAAGCACTCATCGAATACTTTACCCAAACGGCAAAAGGAGTCCTGGATAAAGGATTTAGGATCGAATCGGTAAAAGGGTTAAAGAGCGGATTTCAGTTGGCGCCGGCCGACGGAAGCTACAAGATCAGCTTTACCGATCAGGACTTTATTAATTTCTACCAGGAATTTCTGCGACCAAAAGTTGTTGAATTTCTCTTCGGAAATAAATAACAGGAGTTTTCCAATACCAATTTTGCCTTAAAGGCCAGAATCATTTGTTTTACTCATCTGACCATAAGAATGAATAAATATTATTGTCTGGTTGCCGGTCTTCCCGATATTAATTTGGATGATAATAAACTCAATTATTCTCTTTCCGAGTTAAAGAATTTGTTGGCTGAAAACCTCAAACCAAAGGATTATCGTTTTATCGGGCTCTTCTTTCAGAAATTCGACAATACGAATCTGCTGAGTTATCTGAAGGATCCTGAAAGCGAACTAAACAGTCTGGGCAATCTTAACGCGGCCGACTATGCCGAAATCATCGGTTATTATAAAGGGCTCGACATCCCGAAAGCCCCTGCTCAGCCTGACTGGTTTAAGACGTTTATTCCGGCTTATCTGGAGGAACAACCAGTCAATCCTAATTTGACCTGGGAAGATCAGTTAACGACTCTGTATTACGATTCGGCCCTGAACTGCGGAAATGAGTTTATCAGCCGATGGTTCGAGTTCAATCTCGATGTGACCAATATCCTGACCGCCATCAACTGCCGGAACTTTGGATTGGATACCCCCGGCTCAATTGTCGGATCAAATGAAGTGGCCAATACTCTCAGAACAAGTACAGCAAAAGACTTCGGCATCAGTCACAGATTCCCTCATCTGGATGATGTATTTCGGATCGCCGACGAATCGAATCTGATCGAACGCGAAAAGAAAACAGATTTACTGAAATGGACCTGGTTAGAGGAAAACTCGTTCTTTAAATATTTCAGCATCGAAAACATTTTTACTTACCTGATCCAAACCGATATAATTGAACGATGGATTGGTTTAAGCCACGAAACCGGCAATCATGTTTTCCGGAATTTCGTCCACCAATTGAAAAGTTCATTCGATTTTCCAGAAGAATATAAACTAAAAAAGTAATCAAACGATATGTCAACGAAAGGGAAAGTAAAAGGAATAATAGCCAATCTGGTCATCGTTGAAGCGGATGGTCCGGTTTCACAAAATGAGATCTGTTACCTGACCACGAAGGGAACCCCTCTTATGGCAGAGGTTATTAAGGTTATCGCTCCCAATGCCTATGTGCAGGTTTTTGAGAGTACCCGCGGTCTGAAAATCGATGACCCGGTCGAATTCAGCGGCCACATGCTCGAAGTGATGCTCGGCCCGGGCATCCTTTCCAGGAACTACGACGGATTGCAAAACGATCTGGATAAGATGGAAGGGGTATTCCTGAAACGAGGCGACTATACCTTCCCGTTACAGGATGATAAACTTTGGGAACTGAAACCTTTAGCTAAAGTGGGAGAGGAGGTCATTGCGGCCTCCTGGCTGGCTGAAGTGAGTGAGAACGGACAACCGCATAAAATCATGGTTCCTTTTGTCTTTGAAGGGAAATATACCATCAAATCAATCGCGACCGAAGGAACCTATCGGATCAGTGATGTGATTGCGGTCCTGACAGATAAAGAGGGTGTTGAACATGAAGTGACAATGGTCCAGAAATGGCCGGTTAAGAAAGCCATCAAGGCTTACCGCGAAAAACCGCGTCCGTTCAAATTGCTGGAAACCGGTGTACGGACCATCGATACCATCAACCCGATTGTCGAAGGAGGAACCGGCTTTGTGCCCGGTCCGTTTGGTACCGGTAAAACGGTTTTGCAACACGCCATTTCCAAACAGGCTGAAGCCGACATCGTGGTGATCGCTGCCTGCGGCGAACGCGCCAACGAGGTGGTGGAAATCTTTACCGAGTTCCCTGAACTGGAAGACCCACATACAGGCCGAAAATTGATGGAACGTACCGTGATTATAGCCAACACCTCCAACATGCCCGTAGCTGCCCGCGAAGCCTCTGTTTACACGGCCATGACGATCTCTGAATATTACCGCTCAATGGGGTTAAAGGTCCTGATGATGGCCGACTCCACTTCACGTTGGGCACAGGCCTTGCGCGAGATGTCGAACCGGCTCGAAGAGCTTCCCGGACAGGATGCTTTCCCGATGGACCTCTCTGCCATTATCGCCAACTTCTATTCGCGTGCAGGATTCGTCTTCCTGAACAATGGCGCAACCGGCTCCGTAACCTTTATCGGAACGGTTTCTCCGGCCGGGGGTAACCTCAAAGAACCGGTGACCGAATCGACCAAGAAAGCGGCCCGCTGCTTTTATGCCCTTCAGCAGAGCCGTGCCGACAGTAAACGTTACCCCGCAATCAACCCGATCGACTCATATTCCAAATATCTCGAATACCCTGAATTTGAAGAGTATATTGAAAAACGGATCGGCGATAAATGGATCCCGATGGTCAATGAAGCCAAAACCATCCTCCTCCGCGGAATGGAAGTAAGCGAACAGATCGACATCCTTGGCGACGATGGCGTCCCGATTGATTATCACATTAAATTGTGGAAATCGGAGATCATCGATTTTGTTATCCTTCAGCAGGACGCCTTTGATAAAATTGATATGCTTACCCCTCTCGAAAGGCAACAGTTTATGCTTGAGAAGGTGATGGAGATCTGCAACACTAATTTCGATTTCGATTCATTCACCGAGGTGGCAGGCTACTTTAAAAGAATTATCAATCAGTTGCGACAGATGAACTATTCCGAATTCGAATCGGATAAGTTTATCGAATATGAAAAGGAATTAACGAACATTATCAAAGAAAGGAAAGTGGCATAATGGCAACAAAGGCTTTTCAAAAAATATATACCAAGATCACCCAGATTACCAAAGCGACTTGTTCGCTGAAAGCAACCGGCATTGGCAATGAAGAACTGGCCGAAGTCAATGGCCGTCTGGCCCAGGTGGTTAAGATCATGGGCGATGAAGTAACCCTGCAGATCTTTGGCGGAACCGATGGGATTCCAACCAATGCCGAAGTTACCTTCTTAGGGAAAGCGCCTACGCTCAAAGTGAGCGATCAGTTAGCCGGCCGCTTTTTCAATGCCTATGGCGATCCGATTGACGGAGGACCTGCCGTGGAAGGTGAAGAGCGCGAAATCGGAGGCCCTTCAGTGAATCCGGTCCGACGCAAACAGCCTTCCGAGTTGATTGCTACCGGTATTGCAGGTATCGACCTGAACAATACCTTGGTATCAGGGCAGAAGATCCCGTTTTTCGCCGACCCCGATCAACCTTTCAACCAGGTCATGGCCATGGTTGCCCTTCGGGCAAAAGCCGATAAGATCATCCTGGGAGGAATGGGCCTCACGAATGACGACTATCTGTTCTACCGCAATGTTTTTGATAATGCCGGTGCATTGAACCGTATTGTCTCCTTCGTCAATACCACGGAGAATCCGCCTGTCGAACGACTCTTGGTTCCTGATATGGCTCTTACCGCAGCTGAATATTTTGCCGTCGATAAAAATGAGAGTGTGCTGGTGCTCCTGACCGATATGACCCTCTATGCCGATGCGCTTTCCATCGTTTCAAACCGTATGGATCAGATCCCTTCGAAAGACTCGATGCCGGGCTCACTCTATTCCGATCTGGCCAAAATCTATGAGAAGGCAGTACAGTTCCCTTCGGGCGGATCGATCACCATTATTGCCGTAACCACCCTTTCGGGAGGCGATATCACCCACTCAATACCGGATAATACCGGTTATATCACCGAGGGACAGTTATTCCTTCGCCGTGACACCGACGTTGGTAAAGTAATTGTCGACCCGTTCCGTTCCCTGTCACGTCTGAAACAGTTGGTGATCGGAAAGAAGACCCGTGAAGACCATCCCCAGGTGATGAACGCCTCGATCCGGCTCTTCGCCGATGCGGCCAGCGCGAAGACCAAGATGGAAAACGGGTTTGACCTTTCGGAATACGATGAGAGAGCGCTGAAATTCGCGAAGGAATATTCCCGCCACCTGCTGGCTATCGACGTTAATATTAGCACCGAAGAGATGCTTGATACCGCCTGGAGCCTGCTGGCCAAGAACTTTAAAAAAGAAGAAGCAGGCATCCGTCAGGCGCTGATCGATAAATACTGGCCAAAATCCAACTGAAGTTGGTTAGTCAAACAATGATTTAGAATCAGGGAATTTACAATACCGAAAATGGCTGTAAAATTTCAATATAATAAAACATCGCTCCAGGGTTTGGAAAAGCAGTACAAGATGAGGGTACGGGCTTTGCCAACCATCAAGAACAAGGAGTCGGCGCTGCGTATCGAGGTAAAAAAAGCTAAAGATGAGGTCGCCCGACTGGAGACCGTCTTGCAAAAGACGATGGCCGATTATGAAACGATGGTGGCCCTTTGGAGTGAATTTGATACCTCGCTGGTTCAGGTGCAGGATGTCAGAATGTCGATGCGAAAGATCGCGGGGGTGAAAATACCCGTATTGGATGGCGTCGACTTCAGGATCGGACAATTCAGCATTTTTAATCAGCCTAAATGGTTCCTCGACGGGATCAAAGTGGTAAGGGAACTGGCTGAGATAGGAATCGAACAAGAGTTTTATCACCAAAAAGTTTTGCTGCTCGACCATGCCCGAAAGAAGACCACCCAAAAGGTCAATCTCTTCGAGAAGGTGCAGATTCCCGGCTATGATGATGCCATTCGCAAGATTAAACGGTTCCTCGAAGATGAGGAGAACCTGTCGAAATCGGCCCAGAAAATCGTGAAATCACGCCAAAAAGAGGGAAAGGAGGAAGAAGCATGATCATTAAAATGAGAAAATACTCTTTCCTGGTCTACTATAAGGAATATACGAAATTTCTGGAATCGATCCGCGAACAGGGGGTCCTTCATGTCAAAGAGAGGGGGATCGCAGAGGCTTCCGCAAGTACCCTTCGCGATAAGGTCCTGCTTTTGACCCGGTTCAACGATGCCATCCGTTTTTTGAAACCAAGAGCCGTTGAGAAGAAGGACGATAACCCGGATAGGAAGATTGACGGTTTAAAAGTGCTGCACGATCTGGAAGCTCTGCGCCACGAATTGGATGCTGCCGATCAGCGACTCGCCAATCTCGAAAAGGATTACGCCCAATTATCCCCTTGGGGAAAGTATGATCTCCAAACCATTGAGAAACTGAAGGAGGCCGGCTGGACAATCCAATTTTTTAGCTGTCCCGACCGAAAATGGAACCCTGAATGGGAAACCCTTTACAATGCCTTCATTGTTTCACAAAAAGGAGCGTTACTCTACTTCGTAACGATTATCCCGAACGGAACAGTGTCTGAACTTGATGCCGATCCGGTGCGGCTGCCGCAAATCTCATTAAACGAGTTGAACGAACAGATCGTAAGGGTTCGGAAAGAAAAGGAACATATCAACGCGGAATTCAATCGTTTCGCAGAGACCCTGATTCCGGTTTTGGAACATGCCAAACTTAAAGTACAACAGGAGTTCGATTTTGATAAAGTGGTGTTAAACACCAATATGGCTGCCGAGGATAAAGTTGCGGTACTGGAGGGTTTCCTTCCGGTAACAAAGGTCGAAGAGTTTGAAAAATTCCTGTCCGGACAGTCGGTCTATTATGAATCGGAAGAGCCTTCGGCTGATGAACGGGTCCCTGTCGTGCTTAAAAACAACTGGTTTGCCCGGCTTTTTGAACCGATCGGTGAGCTTTATACCCTTCCAAATCATAAAGAGCTCGATCTGACAGCTTTATATGCTCCTTTCTATTGGCTTTTCTTCGGGTTCTGCCTGGGAGACTCCGGTTATGGCCTGATCCTGGCTTTGGCCGGATTCATCATGGCCGGAAAGGTTAAGCCGGCTACGAGGCCCTATATGAAACTATTGGGGTTTCTTGGGCTATCCACTATAATTTTTGGGATCATATCGGGGACCTGTTTCGGCATGAACCTGTACGAAATGAGGGTTGGCTTTTATGCCTCAATGGACGACCTGCTCAAATCGAAGAATACCGACATAAATCAGGCGTTGTTTAATCTGGCCATTGTTTTCGGTGCGATTCAGATCATTTACGGGATGTTTGTTAAAGCAGCCAACGAGATCTATCAGGGAGGGATCCGAAATGCGTTCAGTACAATGGGGTGGATCCTGATTCTTTTCGGAATCGGAACGGTCTATCTGATGAATAAATCAGGGGCAGATCCCCTGATGGTTAAAGGAATCGGCGGGACAATCATTGGCCTTGGTTTTCTGGGTGCATTTATTTTCAGCAGCCCCAACCGGAATGTTTTTGCCAATTTCGGATTGGGATTATGGGACACCTATAATATGGCAACCGGGCTGCTGGGCGATTTACTCTCTTATATCCGCTTGTTTGCCCTGGGTATTTGCAGCGGGATCTTAGGCTATGTCTTCAATAGTCTGGCCATCTCGCTGGCTCCCGATATCCCGGTAGTTAGGTTTATCGTTATAGCCCTGATCCTCATTGCCGGCCATACCATTAACATGTTGATGGGAATTCTCGGATCGTTTGTCCACCCGATGCGTTTAACTTTTGTGGAATTTTACAAGAATGCCGGATTCACCGGAGGGGGGAGAAAATACACCCCGTTTAAAACAAGAATAGATTGATCAATAACTTAGAAATAAACAATTAAATAATTAAAAAATGGAACCTATCACGTTAGCTTACATTGGAATTGGAATTATGCTGGCCCTTTCAGGAATTGGAAGCGCTTACGGAACAACAATCGGCGGAAATGCCACCATCGGTGCGATGAAGAAGAATCCCGATGCCTTCGGTAGTTACATGGTTCTTTCGGGGCTTCCCGGAACACAAGGGCTCTATGGCTTTGCCGGATACTTTATTTTTTCTACCGGAACAGCCCTCTCGCCCGATATCACCCTTCTTCAGGCCTCCGCGGTGTTAGGGGGCAGTGTGGCCTGCGGATTTGTCTGTTTCTTCTCCGCAATTCGTCAGGGGCAGATCGGGGCTAATGGTATTTCAGCCATCGGAAGCGGACATGAAGTTTTTGGTAATACCTTGATTCTTGCAGCATTCCCTGAGCTTTACGCGATCATTTCTTTGGCCGCAGTATTTATGATTAACACCGCCATTCAATAATCGTAAAAGAGCATTCCACATCAAAGGGATCAAAATATGAGGTGCGGGGTGATCTGATAAAGGTCACCCCGCATTATTACCGACATTTTTACTATTTTTGGAGCTGAAATTTCAAAAGATTTGAACGACATGTTAAAAGGAATATTAGCCATTTCAGGCCAGCCCGGACTTTTTAAGGTCATCTCGGAAGGAAAAAACAGCGTTATCGTTGAATCCTTACTCACGGGGAAAAAATCGACCGCCTACGCCAGTGCCAAAATGAGTACCCTGGAAGATATTGCCATTTATACCATTAATGAGGACATCCCCCTGAAAGAGGTCTTCAAAAAAATATCTGACAAAGAAAACGGCGGTGCAGCCATCGCGACCAAATCCTCCAATGAGGCGCTGAAAGATTATTTCGAAACCATCCTTCCTCAGTTTGATAAGGATAGAGTATATGTTTCGGATATCAAAAAGGTAATTCAGTGGTATAACCTTCTTCAGGAGAAGGGATTGCTGAATTTTGAGTCAGAAGAGGCAACCGCTGAAAAACAGACGGAAGAATAATCCCCGTTCTGAGAAAAATTATTCAGGAAGGGCATTTCATAAAAGAGATGCCCTTCTTTTTTGTCTGTCTCCCTCGGCTTATATTTTCATCCTTAATTTGTTCGCTCAGAATCCTGTTTCCTTAAGATTAACGGTGTTACAACCAAATTGTCCTTGACTAATGATAAATACTCCTTTTAAAATTGAGGTCAACCGGATTTAAAGGGATCATCGCCTAATTTTCCCTGATTATTCCGCTCTTCATTAAGGGTTATTGTGCGATTAATAACCGCACAATAACCGCACAATAACCACAGAATAACCGCACAATAACCGCAGAAGATCCGAGGGAGGCATCGCCTTTTATTAAGAAGCCTTCAAATAAATGTGCCTTCTTCTCTGTGTTTGTCCAATTGAAATGGCCCTGATTATTTTGGCTGCAGGACCCATAGGGAATATATTTGATCCTTATCAATCAATAAAATAGGATCAGGATCGGGCATCTTTGCCCTGTTTAATTATAAATACTATTGCTGAAACCTCATCACAATCAGGCTCCTGACTATTCCAGGGAAATAGAACACCGAATAGTTCCAATGCAGTTTAAATGAATATTATTTTTTTTCGGGATCCTTGTATGTCTCAGATATACTGACGATTATAAATCTATTCGAATTTGTAATTTTTCAACGAATAAAGTTGATAATGATCAGTTTATTCTATATTTGTTATTGCGTAAGCTAAATAATCCAGTGGGGCGACCGAATCAGGTCCTGGTCATCCTGCTTAATCTTTTTTTATGGAAAGAGAGGCCAAACAGTTTTTAAAGAGCTTCGGAATATTTTCGACCGGACTGATCCTTATTGCAGCCCTGCTTTATTCGACACTGCTTCAGAAATGGTATTTTCCGATGTTTCCGGTGCAGTTTCTTTTGATTGCCCTGGTTACCGGGGTTATCCATCTCTTTTTGATAAAGGTGGCTCAGCAGAATATTCGGAAATTCAATACGGTATTTATGGCTCTTGTGTCGGTTAAACTGCTGATTTACTTTGCTTTTATTCTGATTTCCCTGCTGCTTGACCGCTCAAATGCCATTGTTTTTGTCCTGACTTTTTTGATCCTCTATATCTGCTTCACCATCTTCGAAGTACAACAAATATTAAGGACATTAAAAAAGTGATATCTACAGATGTAGGTATTTGAGTATATTGTTATATTTGTTTATGATTGAACAATAAATGAATCAAATTTTTAAAATACTATTCCTGTTTGCGGTAGTTTTTTTCGCTTCCATTCATCCCGGGAGAGCCAATAGTGAAACTATGGAGGCCAATGTGGCGGAAGAGAAAGGCTTTAATGCCGGGAAGTTGATCCTTGAACATATAGGTGACTCATACGAATGGCACATTGCAACGATAGGCAATATTCACGTGAGCATTCCGTTACCGGTAATCTTATATAGTGAACAAACGGGATTTCATGCTTTCATGTCCGGGAAGCTTCATCATGGTGAAGAAGCGTTCGGTGGATTCAGGATCGCCAAAGAGGGTCACTATGAAGGCAAAATTGTCGAATTGAATCCCTCGGGAGAAGAGATAAGGCCGTATGATTTTTCGATTACCAAAAACGTGCTTTCACTGTTTATTGGATTAATCGTGATTCTCTTAATTTTCGTAAGTATGGCCTCCCGGTACAAACGGGAAGAGATTAGTCAACCCAAAGGTCTCCAAAGTTGGCTGGAACCGGTTATTATTTTCGTTCGCGATGACATAGCAAGACCCAATATCGGGGAGGAAAAATATGAAAGATATCTGCCCTTTCTGCTTACCATGTTTTTCTTTATCCTGGTCAATAATCTATTGGGATTGGTTCCCCTGTTTCCGGGAGGGGCAAATCTGACCGGGAATATTGCCATCGCCATGGTGTTGGCTCTATTTACTTTTATAATTACCTCTTTTAGCGGGACAAAAGATTATTGGATGCATATTGTCAATGCCCCGGGAGTTCCCTGGTGGCTGAAATTCCCGGTCCCGTTGATGCCGGTGGTTGAGTTTATGAGTTTTATGCTCAAACCTTTTGTGTTGATGATCCGGTTATTTGCCAATATTACAGCAGGTCATATAATCGCATTGGGATTTTTCAGTCTGATCTTCATCTTTGGTGAAAAGAATGTCTTAGGCGGTTATGGGATGTCAGTCGTGTCGATCATTTTCACCATCTTCATGGGACTGCTGGAGTTATTGGTCGCCTTCATTCAGGCTTATGTTTTCACCTTACTGTCGGCGCTCTACATTGGGACAGCCATTGAAAAGCATCACCGGGAAGGAGAACTGTCGAATAAGATCGACGGATAATTCAGAGATTAAATTTTAACAGTAATTAATTTTAATACTTAATAGTATGCTTACATTAGGAGTGATTTTACAAGTAGCTGCAAATGTTTCAATAGCAAAAATGGGCGCCGGCATAGGCGCTGGGTTAGCGGCAATAGCTGCAGGAATAGGCATTGGCAAAATTGGCGGTAACGCTGTTGAAGGGATCGCTCGTCAACCGGAGGCTGTGAGTGATATTCGTGCAACGATGATTATCGCGGCCGCCCTGGTGGAAGGAGCTGCCTTCTTTGCAATGGTTATTTGTCTGCTGATTCTCTTCGTTTAGTCGGAAAAAGTCAGTGAATTATATATCTGATTCCGGAGAGGATCAATTTTCCCGGGATTTTTTGATCACTAAACTATATCGATATGGGATTAGTTACACCTGATTTCGGATTGGTTTTTTGGATGGTAATCTCGTTCTCGCTTTTGTTGTACATATTGAAGAAATATGCATGGAAACCGATACTTAAGGTATTGAAGGAGCGGGATGAGTCCATTGAAAAGGCATTGACTGCTGCTGAGCAGGCCCGGAAAGATATGTCGCAACTTCAGACCCGCAATGAGGATTTGCTGAAAGAAGCCATTCTTGAGCGCGAAAAAATTGTGAAAGAGGCCCGTGAAATGCGTGAATCGATCCTGCGTGAGGCTAAAAGCCAGGCCGTAGTCGAAGCCAATAAGGTGATGGAGAATGCAAAAGCTGCAATCGAACATGAAAAACTCGGAGCTATTTCCGAGATCAGGAATATCATTGCAACTTATTCCATTGACATTGCTGAAAAGATCGTAAAGGAGAAACTCACGGACGACAAACGTCAGAAAGAGTTAATCAACAGTTATATTGATCAGATCAATATAAACTAATTACAAACGATAGTTCCTGATTCAAAAAAAAATAAAACCTTGAACGACAGCAAAATTTCTGTAAGATACGCCAAAGCCCTATTCGATTTGGCCAATGAGCGCGGGGTTTTGGAACGGGTGAAGGAAGACATGCTGATGATCTCCGATCTTCTGAAATCTGTTCCTCAATTTAAGGAGATGCTTAACAGTCCGATCGTGAAGAGCTCTGAAAAGCGGTTGGTGATGAAGGCTGTTTTTGGGGACCGGTTTCATTCGTTAACCCTCTCGTTTCTCGACCTGATGGTGACCAATAAGCGGGAAGCTTATCTTCAGACCATAGTCCTGAATTTTATCTCCTCCTGCAGGAAGTTATCGGGCATAAAGCTTGCTGAATTAACCAGCGCCCATCCTCTCGACCAGGCGTCATTATCGAATTTTACTGAGGTTATCCGGAAATATTTCAATACGGAAGCTGAGGTAACCTGTAAGGTGAATGAAAGGTTAATCGGAGGATTCATATTGCGGGTTGATGATTTTCAGATTGATGCAAGTGTCAATACCCGGTTTAAGAAATTGAAAAGGGAGTTACTGAAGCAATCGGTATAGATTCTTAACTGAATAGAAAATAAAACAAAATATCATGGGTGGAATAAAACCTGCCGAAGTATCGGAAATATTAAAAAGACAACTGGAGGGCTTCAAGACTGAGGCAGAACTGGAGGAGGTGGGCACCGTTTTGCAGGTTGGCGACGGCATTGCCCGCATATATGGTTTATCCAATGTTCAGTCCAATGAAATGGTTGAATTTGACAGTGGAATCACCGGAATCGTCCTCAATCTTGAAGAAGATAATGTAGGTTGTGTTTTACTTGGCGCTTCCGAGAAGATAAAAGAGGGAGATACCGTCAAACGGACTAAAATGATTGCCTCCATCAAAGTTGGGGAGGGATTGCTTGGCCGTGTCATCAATACCTTGGGTCAGCCTGTTGACGGGAAAGGGGAGATCGCGGGCGAACTATATGAGATGCCTCTTGAGCGGAAAGCGCCCGGTGTTATTTTCCGTCAACCGGTGGATGAACCATTGCAGACAGGGATTAAAGCCATCGATTCGATGATCCCGATTGGCCGGGGCCAAAGGGAATTGATTATTGGTGACCGGCAAACGGGGAAGACCGCCATCGCCATCGACACCATCCTCAATCAGAAGAAGTTTTACGATCTGGGTGAGCCTGTTTATTGTATTTATGTGGCGATAGGGCAAAAGGGCTCGACCGTTGCCAATATTGCCAAAACGTTATCCGATTACGGGGCTTTGGATTATACGGTTATAGTGATGTCCACAGCATCCGATCCGGCAGCTCTGCAATTCTATGCTCCTTTTGCCGGTGCGGCGATTGGTGAATTTTTCAGGGATACCGGTCGTTCGGCGTTGATCGTGTATGACGATCTCTCGAAACAGGCGGTTTCCTATCGTGAGGTTTCCCTGTTGTTAAGGCGTCCGCCGGGCAGGGAAGCTTATCCCGGTGATG
>CAZWBR010000004.1:0-95233 GCA_964632305.1 uncultured Prolixibacteraceae bacterium | reverse complement strand
CTCCATTCCCGTTTGTTGGAACGAGCCGCGAAGATCAATGAAACAGAAGAAGTGGCTCAACAGATGAACGACATCCCTGAATCGATCAGACATTTGGTTAAGGGGGGAGGATCGCTGACCGCACTTCCGATTATCGAAACCCAGGATGGCGACGTCTCGGCCTATATCCCGACCAATGTGATTTCAATTACTGACGGTCAGATATTCCTGGAGTCGCAGTTGTTCAATTCCGGAATCCGCCCTGCAATTAATGTTGGGATCTCCGTTTCGAGGGTAGGAGGGAAAGCCCAGGTTAAAGCGATGAAAAAAGTTGCCGGTACCCTTAAGATTTCGCAAGCCGAATTCCGGGAGTTGGAAGCTTTTTCAAAATTTGGCTCCGAATTGGATGCGGCTACCAAAGCTGTGCTTGATAAAGGAACACGAAATGTAGAAATTCTGAAGCAAGGGCTATTCTCACCGGTTCCTGTAGAAAAGCAGATCGCGATACTTTATTGCGGAACCAGGGGCTTATTGCAGGAGATACCAACTGAAAAGGTTCGGGAATTTGAAAAAGAATTTCTGGATACTCTCGAAAAAGAGAATAAAAATGTTCTTAATACATTGAGCAAGGGCGAAATCAATGATGCAATCAGTAAAGAACTTGAGTCTGTTGCCAAAAAGATCATCATGCATTATAAATATTGAGGTGTCAGATTATCAAGGATATGGAGTAAAGTAAAAGATGGCCAATTTAAAAGAAATACGGCAGCATATCAGTTCCATTAAATCGATGCAACAAATTACCAGCGCGATGAAGATGGTATCGGCGGCTAAATTACGTAAGGCTCAGGATGCCATTATTCAGATGCGTCCCTATGCTGAGAAACTGAACGATATTTTAGTTCATACAATCAGTAATAGTGAGGGAAGTGTAAACAATAAATATTCGGCACATAAAAAGGTAAAAAAAGTGTTGCTTGTTGCGGTAGCCTCGAACAGGGGCCTTTGCGGAAGTTTCAATTCGAATGTTCTTAAAAAGACGATTGAACTGGTTCATGGCAAGTATTTATATTACCAAAAAATGAGCGCGATTGACATCATCGTAATCGGTAAAAAGGCTGATGACGGATTAAATGCAAAAAACCTTAAAGCTGTTCAGAATTATTCGCACCTCTATGACCATCTTAATTTTAAACAAGCTAGTGATGTGGCCCAATCGATTATGGATCTTTATTCCAGCGGGAAATACGACAAGGTTGAGATTATTTACAATCAGTTTAAGAATGCCGCCGTGCAGCAATTAACGGTTGAACAATTTCTGCCGGTAATAATAAACAATCAGGAACAGAACCCGGCCAATGGGAAGAAAATCAGGTATGATTATATTTTCGAACCCTCGGTGCAAAGCGTTGTTGATTCAGTTATTCCTAAATCGCTAAAGATTCACTTTTTCAGAATACTTCTTGACTCGGTAGCCTCTGAACATGGCGCCCGAATGACTGCAATGCATAAAGCGACCGATAATGCGGCGGAGTTGCTCCGGGATCTGAATTTAGAGTACAATAAAGCACGGCAAACATCGATTACCAATGAAATATTGGAGATTGTTAGTGGTGCAAACGCCTTGAAGGGTTAAAAGACAATAAACCGGGATTTGTCCTTTATGAGGAATCCCCTATGTTAATATGATTAATTTCAAAAAAATAGAATATGTCTCAGACGATTGGCAAAATAATTCAGGTGATTGGACCTGTTGTTGATGTTAGTTTTGAGCGGGAAGGGAATGAATTGCCCGATATTTATGAAGCACTCGAAGTTCGAAGGGAGAATAATCAGGTATTGATACTGGAATGCCAACAACATATCGGTGAAAATACGGTAAGGACGGTTGCCATGGATTCCACCGATGGATTATCCCGGGGGATGGAAGTTGTATCAACCGGAAAGGCCATCTCGATGCCGATTGGGAACGAGATAAAGGGACGATTATTGAATGTCATTGGTGAAGCCATCGATGGGATCGGACCAATTGTTAAAGATAATGTTTACGAGATTCATAATAATCCTCCTCATTTCGAGGATCTCTCTACGGAGAAAGAGGTCCTATTTACGGGGATTAAGGTGATTGACCTGCTTGAGCCTTATTCCAAAGGAGGAAAGATTGGATTGTTTGGTGGTGCCGGAGTAGGAAAGACGGTCCTGATTATGGAGCTCATCAATAATGTTGCCAAAAAATATGACGGTCAATCTGTTTTTGCAGGGGTAGGTGAGCGTACCCGTGAAGGGAATGACCTGTTGAGAGAGATGATCGAATCAGGGGTGATCAAATATGGGGAAGCCTTCCAGAAAAAGATGGAAAAAGGAGGCTGGGATCTAAGCCTGGTCGACCGGGAAGAATTGGCTCAATCGAAGGCTACCCTGGTTTTTGGTCAGATGAATGAGCCCCCGGGCGCCAGAGCAAGAGTTGCCTTATCGGGGCTGACCATTGCTGAATATTTCCGCGATGGTGATAAAAAGGGGAAAGGGAATGATATTCTATTCTTTGTTGACAATATCTTCCGGTTTACCCAGGCGGGGTCAGAAGTATCCGCTCTATTGGGTAGGATGCCTTCGGCTGTAGGATATCAACCCACTCTGGCGACCGAGATGGGGTTACTCCAGGAACGTATTACTTCGACCAAATATGGTTCGATCACCTCTGTACAGGCCGTTTATGTTCCGGCTGATGACCTGACCGACCCGGCACCGGCCACAACTTTTGCCCACCTTGATGCCACCACGGTATTAAGCCGGAAAGTTTCTGAAATGGGCATCTATCCTGCCGTTGACCCGCTTGAATCAACATCGAGGATTCTTTCCCCGATCATTGTGGGAAACGAGCATTATGAGACGGCTCAGCGAGTAAAAGAATTATTGCAGCATTACAAGGAATTACAGGATATCATTGCGATATTGGGGATGGATGAGCTTTCCGAAGCGGATAAGTTAGTGGTTCATCGGGCCCGTCGTGTTCAGCGATTCCTTTCTCAACCGTTCCATGTTGCCGAGGCCTTTACAGGCATGAAAGGGGTCTGGGTTTCGATCGAAGATACGATAAAGGGCTTTAATGCAATCATGAACGGAGATGTCGATCAATACCCGGAAACAGCTTTTAGTATGGTTGGGAATATCGAAGAGGCTATCGAAAAAGGGGAGCGTCTGTTGGCCGAATCCCGATAAAGATTAGTTTGGTCAACCTGAAAAGTTAATATCATGTTTGCAGAAATCGTTACTCCTGAAAAAATTCTTTACGCCGGAGAAACATCAGTTGTTGGTTTGCCCGGAGAGTTTGGTTACTTTGATATCCTGAATAACCATGCTCCGATCATTACCCCATTGATTAAGGGGAGAATAATGATTAAGGAACTGACAGGGTATATCATCTATTTTGAAATTGACAGCGGAGTAGTCGAGGTTGTCAACAACGAGATAAGAATCCTGGTGGAGTTGACCGAAAAATCCTTTGACTAATTTTTGACAATAACAGGGTTTTAACCGAAAAATATGGTTATTTTGCAGTGCATTATTAATGTTTAACCCTTATTAAGAAAGATTTGAAATGGGAAAAGTTTTGATCATTGGCGCCGGTGGCGTAGGGACTGTGGTCGCACATAAAATGGCCGGTCTTCCGGATGTTTTTTCAGAAATCATGCTGGCCAGCCGAACCAAATCGAAATGTGATGCCATAGCCGCCCATATTGGCGGGGATCGTGTAAAAACAGCACAGGTCGATGCAGACAATGTTCCGCAACTGGTTGAACTGATCCGATCGTTTCAACCTGACATTGTAGTAAACGTTGCCCTTCCATATCAGGATCTTACGATCATGGATGCCTGCCTCGAAACGGGGGTAGCCTATCTTGATACGGCAAACTATGAGCCGAAAGATGAGGCGAAATTTGAGTATAAATGGCAATGGGCTTATCAGGATAAATTTAAAGCCGCCGGTCTCACCGCCATCCTGGGGTGTGGCTTCGATCCCGGGGTAACCAGCGTTTATACAGCCTATGCTGCAAAACACGTGTTTGATGAAATTCACTATCTTGATATTGTCGATTGTAATGCCGGAGATCATGGGAAAGCTTTTGCAACCAATTTCAACCCGGAGATCAATATTCGTGAGGTCACACAGAAGGGTAAATACTGGGAAAATGGCCAATGGGTCTATACCGAGCCGCATGAAATTCATTATCCGCTGACCTATCCAAGGATTGGCGAGAAAGAATCGTACCTGATTTATCATGAGGAGTTGGAATCACTGGTCAAGAACTTTCCATCCCTGAAACGGGCCCGATTCTGGATGACTTTTGGCCAGGAATACCTGACGCACCTGCGTGTAATTCAGAATATCGGGATGGCCAGTATCCAACCAATCATGTATGAAGGAAAGGAAATCGTACCGATCCAGTTCCTGAAGGCAGTACTTCCGGCGCCTGAAACACTGGGCGAGAATTACAAAGGAGAGACCTCAATTGGTTGCCGCATCAAGGGATTGAAAGACGGGCAAGAGAAAACTTATTACGTCTACAATAACTGCAGTCACGAGGCCGCTTACGCGGAGACCGGGGCTCAGGCCGTTAGCTATACGACAGGTGTTCCGGCCATGATCGGGACTATGATGTACCTTCAGGGGAAATGGAAAAAACCCGGGGTGTTTAATGTTGAAGAATTTGACCCTGATCCGTTTATGAAAGAGCTCAACCTGCATGGTTTGCCCTGGTGGGAACTTCAGGATGTCGATCTTGAATTGGAATAATAAATTTACAGGATATGAAAAAGCCCGGTTTGTCCGGGCTTTTTCATATCCTGATTTTTTTCCATCGACCCCTTAAAAAGAGAGCCAATGCCACAACCGTTAATGTTGTTTCGGCAATAAAAATGGAAATGAAAACGCCTGAAAGCCCCAAGTTCGTTCCTGTTGAAAGAAACCAGGCTAAAGGTATTTCCAATAACCAATAGCAGAACATATAAATATACATTGGAGTGGTGGTATCGCCGCTCCCGTTAAATCCCTGGATCAGTACCATGCCCAATCCATAGGAAACAAACCCGTAACTGATTATTCTCAGACAATCAATCCCATAATTGACCACAGTTTCTTCCGTGATAAATAAGTGTATAAAGCTTTGGGGGTACAGGATTAAAACAAGGCCGATAAGGCCCAGCAATCCCATGTTGATATATCCGGTTATCCATACTGCTCTTTCGGCCTTTTGCGGATGTCTGGCCCCCAAATGTTGACCAACAAGAGTAGAGGCAGCATTACTTAATCCCCAGGAGGGCAGGAGTGAAAATACGACAATCCGAATAGCGATCGTATAACCGGCTACCGCATCGGCGCCATACATGGCAATAAACCGGACGAGAACCAGCCAACTTGAGGTGGCCACCATATTTTGAAATATTCCGCCTATTGAAAGCCGCAGAAGCTGAATCATTTTTTGGGGGCTAAAGACGATGCTCTTCGCAGAAAGTCCGATTCGGTGCTTTTGCCCGAACAGGATATAAAACTGATAAGCAACAGCAATGCCACGCCCGATGTTGGTGGCAATTGCGGCACCTTTTAAACCCATTTCGGGGAAAGGTCCGATGCCAAATATCAGTAATGGATCCATTACCATGTTGATCAGGTTTCCGATCCAAAGGACACGCATTGAAATGGCAGCATCACCTGAGCTTCGAAATATGGCATTAATGATGAATAAAAAGGTTACGACAATGTTTCCCCCAAACATGATGGCAGGATAAACGGCCCCTTCCGTTGCCATCTGATCCGAAGCCCCCATTAACCGAAGGAAGTCTTCTGCAAATAGAACCCCGGGGATGGCCAACAACAAAGAGATAATTGTTCCGGCAATTATGGCCTGAAAAGCAATTATCTCAGCTTTCTCCCTGTGTTTTTCGCCGATTCTTCTTGAAATTAAGGCAGTGGTTGCCACACTTAATCCCATTCCGATGGCATAAACAATTGTCATTGCCGATTCTGTAATACCGACTACAGCAATTGCTTCTGAACTGATTTGTGAAACAAAATAGATATCAGCCACTGCAAAAATCGATTCCATGATCATTTCCAGAACCATAGGGACCGAAAGCAAAAAGATGGCTTTCCCCAGACTTGTAGCGGTGAAATCGCGTTCGCTACCTGTAACCGACTCCTTTAAGTCGCTCCATAATTGTTGGAAATCAATCCCTTGTTTTTTATCGAATTCTGCGATCATATTTTTTGTCAGATAATTAAAGACCATTTCTGAAGATAATTAGTCCTCTATCCTTATTCAAAATAACAATTCAATAATGTAAAAAAGTTCGACTTTGTTCTACATAAAAAAAAGGATATGGCCATCGTCCTAATTTATCTGCAACTTGAAAATATTACATTTGATAACCAATAATGATTGTTTGATAACCCATAACTCTATATTGTACAAATTATTTTGCTTTATGAATAATTTATAATGAATGTAATTTTCATTCGGTACCAGACTAAAATTCATTGAATTAAAGCATTTGTTATTTAGAATGATTTGGAATAAAATGCCGTTCCAAAGGTCAGGCATTTGGAATTGAAATGGCTTTTTGATAGCTTTGATGTACTGTTTGATAATTCATATGGTATATTTAATCAGTAATAATTAAATTTAAAGAATATGACACAGGTACAATTTCAAACTTCGTTGACCAGCCTCGAGAGTAAACTATACTATTTTGCGCTTAGTCTGACCAGTGATACCGATCGGGCTCATGATCTTGTTCAGGAAACCTTTTTAAAGGCGTTGACCTATCAAAGCAAGTTTTCGGCTGATACGAATCTGATGGCATGGGTTTATACTATAATGAAGAATACTTTTATCAATGAATACCGTCGGAATGTAAAAGCAAAAACCACTTTGGAGGAGAGCAACTCCAATAAGCTTCAGATTTCATTCTCGAAAGATGATTATTATCCGGCTGTTGACTCCATCTATTCAGAAAAAGAAATCTATCGTAAAATAGAAATGCTGGACGAAGAATTTCGCGAACCGTTTCAACTATTTCTGAATGGATATAAATACAAGGAAATAGCCGATAAAATGGACCTTCCGCTTGGCACTGTCAAAAGCAGGATCTTTTTTACCCGTAAGAAACTGAGCAGATGGCTGAATGAGTATGTAAATTAACGGGAAGGATAAATAATTGGTAATTTGGACTGTCAGGTTTTGTAAATCTGGCAGTCCTTATTTTTGCAGATTTCCTTGCTGGTCAGAATAAGTTTCCTTGCCAGGGTGGGGGATCTTTTTCCCTTTTGCCACTTCCCATGCCCTCCAACCTAAGATCTTTCTTTATTTTAACTTCATATTCAGTTGGTTCATCGATGTCAATCGGAATCATCAGATCCCGGGATTTATTTTTGGGATCTTTAACCTGAACCGATACCGCTTCAGCTTTCAGAAATTTGCCCGGAAAGGGCTTCAATAATTCAACCACCTGTTCGATTGGTAAATCCGGATTAAGCCATCGTTTTTCAACCTTTTTATCCAATATTACAGGTGATCGGGGATGGCCGACAGATAGTGTGGTTTCATTGGCAACAGTGGTGATAATCGAAAATGAGTGCGTGATTTGACCTGTCTCACGATTGGTCCAGGAATCCCAGATCCCGGCAAAACAAAAAACGTCTTCATCCGTTTTTTTTATCAGGTAAGGTTTATTTAGTTTTTTATCGGCCGGACCTTCGTAAAACGCATTGGCAATGATCAGACATCGTTGTGAACGGATAGGTTTTCTAAAGGAGGGTTTGTCAATGATTCCCATTAAACCCGAGTAATGAGTATCGTTTTCCGGATTGCAGTCGCCTTCCGAACGAGCGTTGATCAGGTACATCGGCTTCTTTGCCCACGATGGTGTCATGCCAAAGACAAAAGCTTGTAATTGATCCGGTTTGTCATTGGTGATCACGTAGGCCAGGTCCCCGGCTGCGACATTGAAATTAGATTCAATATTGATTTCTGTTGGATTTTTTACTCCAAAACGTCTAACAAACAGTTCGATATCAATGATCTGAACAAATCTTCCACACATATTTCAATAATTTCGGGAATGTGTTACAATTTCAGAAAAATTTAGTTGATTTGGATGATGTAAGAGTGAATAATTATGGATTATTTGAATTTTGGTCTTTAACTCTTAGGGCATTTCCAAATGCTGTTTATTATTATTGACAATAATTATCAGGAATTAAGATACGGGACTGAGTCGTCTATCGGGAGTTATTGAGAAAAAGAAAAATATTCTGTAGGGTTGAATTGCAATTAAGTTCCGATTATTTAAACTTAGCGTAATCACTTGTTTTTTGTGTAAATTATAGCTTTAAGCACCTGAAAATAAATGAAAGAATTTTATATAAATAGAACGCAAGAATATTCCAAAACGTTGAAGTCATTACAGGCAAAACGCAACCGGTTGGCCTGGAGCCGGTTGGTTAGTTTTTTGGGCATACCATTTTTCTTCTTTCTATTGGCAGAATTCTCTGTAATGGCAGGATTAGCCGGAGCGTTAATCGCTTTGATCTTACTGTTAAATTTTATTCTGAAAGATGTACAGAATGACCGGTTGATTGCACGAACTGAGATCTTGTTGCTGATCAACCAGCAGGAATTGAAAGCACTGGATGGTGATTATTCGGCTTTCGATTCCGGAGAAAAGTTTATCGATCAAAAACATCCATATACTTCAGATTTGGACATCTTCGGCATTTCATCGCTCTACCAAATGATCTGCCGGGCTACGACAGGGGAGGGGAAAACCCGATTGGCAGCAAGTTTGAAAACACCTCAGCCGTTTGATCAGATTACCGCACACCAAAAGGCCATCGCCGAATTAGCAGACGATCCCGATTTTCTGCAAAATTTCAGGGCTGAAGGTATGCTCTATTCATCGAAATCCTCATCACTCGAACATCTGTTCGCCTGGTTCCTGGAAAAAGATCAATGGACCGGATATCGTTGGCTGCGATTGGCCATAAATATCCTTCCGTGGATCACCTTCGCTTCAGGAATTCTCTGGATCTTTGGACTGTTGAACGGTTTATTTATCGTCTTGCTGATGATCCATTTTCTGATCTATTCCTTTGCAGGAAAACATATTAACCAATTGCACCGGATGGTTAGCCTGGCTGACGACGAATTAAAAAGCTATTCCCGATTACTTTCAGGCATTGAAAACAGGGATTTTAAATCGCCCTACCTGATTCAACTTCAGCAACAGCTTAAAAACGGAAACCAACCACCCTCAAGCTTGATGAAGCAGTTTGCCGGTCTGGTTGAAAAAATGGATTATCGGATGAATATTCTCTTTCTGATGACTGTGGGGTTGATCACTTTTTGGGATTTCAGGATCGCCTTCCGATTAGCGGACTGGAAACGGAGTCATGCCGGTTCAGTAAGAAGATGGATAGAGACAGTGGGAGAGATTGAATCGCTGCATTCACTGGCCACAATAAAAATCAATTATCCGGATTGGGTTTTTCCGGAAGTTACTGACCGCTATTTTGAACTCACTGCTATAGGAATTGGCCATCCATTAATTCCGGTAAGACAACGTGTTGTTAATAATTTACAGATCTCAGCAGAGGAGTCGTTATTACTGTTGACCGGATCGAATATGGCTGGTAAGAGTACTTTTTTGCGAACTTTAGGGGTGAATACGATCCTGGCCTATGCCGGGGCACCGGTTTGTGCTGATAAGTTTAGTGTCAGCTATGTCCCGGTACTGACCTCAATGCGCATCAACGACTCGCTGGTTGATAACACATCCTCTTTCTATGCAGAGATCAAGCGATTAGGAATGGTTGTTGAAACTGTTAATTCAAGTGCTAAACCCTTTATTTTGCTTGATGAAATCCTTCGGGGGACCAATTCACACGATCGTCACCAGGGATCTGAAGCTCTGATCGATTTACTGATCCGGAAGCGAGTATTTACGATTATTTCGACGCATGATCTGCGATTAGCCGGATTATCTGAGAAATATCCGGCTAATTTTGTTAATTATCATTTCGATGTACAAGTAGATCAGCAGGATGAGCTTTTCTTCGATTACAAGATTAAGAAGGGGGTCTGTCAAAGCCTGAATGCTTCTATTCTGATGCGCAAAATCGGGTTGAATGTTTAAATGATATTTGGCATCGTTAAGAAAATCATCTTATTTTGTAAGTTATAGAACAATTTTAGAATATGAAAAGCCGTAGGATTAAAATAGGTCTTATACAGCAGAGCAACACACCAGATATGCAGGTCAATCAAGAAAAGTTGGCCGCCAATATCGGGGAATGTGTGAAGAACGGAGCTCAGTTGGTTGTTTTGCAGGAGTTGCATGACTCGCTTTATTTCTGTCAGACAGAAGATACTGATATGTTTGATCTTGCGGAACCGATTCCAGGACCTTCGACCGATTATTTTGGTGCGATGGCCCGTCATTATCAGATTGTGCTGATCACTTCGCTGTTCGAAAAGCGGGCGCCCGGTCTTTACCACAATACGGCCGTGGTTTTCGACCGGGACGGATCTATCGCCGGAAAATACCGGAAGATGCATATTCCCGACGATCCGGCCTATTACGAAAAGTTTTATTTTGCTCCCGGAGATCTGGGTTTTGAACCGATTGAAACCTCACTGGGCAAATTAGGAGTCTTGGTCTGCTGGGATCAGTGGTATCCCGAAGCTGCGCGGCTGATGGCCCTTTCCGGTGCTGAACTGCTGATCTATCCGACCGCCATAGGATGGGCCTCAAATGATTCTGAAGAAGAGCAACAAAGGCAGTTGAATGCGTGGATCATTTCGCAGCGGGGACATGCCGTTGCGAATGGATTGCCCGTTATCTCGGTTAATCGTACCGGTTATGAGCCGGATCCGTCGGGACAAACCGGAGGTATTCAATTCTGGGGCAATAGTTTTGTGGCTGGTCCACAGGGAGAGTTGTTAAGTATGGCACCGAATCATCAGGATGCCAATCTTGTAGTTGAAGTTGATCTGGAGCGGTCGGAGAATGTGCGGCGCTGGTGGCCATTTTTACGCGACCGACGTATCGATGCATACATAGATCTGACTAAACGCTTTCGCGATTAGCGATTACAGGATTCAGAAATTCTGTTCCCTCTTTTTCATGACGTTTCCTGAGACAAGAAAAACGGCAGGCTTTCCTGAAAGAGGATTGCGCTGAGTGATCACCACTGTCTTATAGACATCTTCAATATTTTGAAACGTGAGCACCTCTTCCGGTTTCCCTTGATGATGAACTTTACCCTCGTGGATCAGAATCAAACGATCGCAATACTCGGAGGCAAGATTAAGGTCATGAATGACCATCAGCACCGATAAACCCATTTCCTGGTTCAATTGTTGAAGCAGGTTAAGAATATGAACCTGATGGGTAATATCGAGATGAGAAGTAGGTTCGTCGAGAAGCAGTAATTGTGGTTGCTGGGTCAATGCACGGGCAATGCCGGCAAGCTGTTGTTCCCCTCCGCTGAGTTCCGACATCAATTGATCTTTGAAACGCCAGGTATCAGTCATTTTCAGATATTTTCTGACAATACGGTAATCTTCCTCGGATTCGAAAAAATTGAAACGACTGTGATAAGGAATCCGACCCATAAGAACATAATCCTCCACACTCATATCACCGGCTTCGATAAACTGGCTGACAATCGCGATATTTTGTGCCCGTTGCCGTAACGTGAATGAGCGTAAATCCCTATCCGACAGCATTATCTTACCCGTTTTCAGCGGCAGTGTGCCGGTTATGGCCCGGAAGAGGGTGGTCTTTCCCGAACCGTTCGGACCAATGATTCCTGCAAACGATCCTCTTGGAATATCGATGTGAATATCAGAAAGCTGGAATTTTGGATATCCGCAACTAAGGTTCTGAATATTGAGAATGGCGCTGTTCATTGGTTTTTATTAAGTGAAAGAATCGAAGAGCGGCTCATCATGATCAGAAACACTATCCCTCCCGCTATACCGGTAATCACGCCAATCGGTAACTCGTTTGGCGCAATGATCGTCCGTGCGATCAAATCGGAGATGACTAAAAAGACAGAACCAGACAAAAATGAACTGATCAATAGGATTCGGTAATCTGAACCAAAGAGCAGGCGCATCAAATGAGGAATGATCAAACCGACAAATCCGATAATCCCGGCTACGGCCACACAGACCCCGGCAAGCAGTGAGGCCATCAGAAAAAGCAATTTTATGGCAGTGTCGGTATTGATTCCCAAATGTTTGGCTTTTTCTTCACCTAACCGTAAAGCATTAAGCGGTTGAACAAAAAGATAGGAGACGATCAACATCGTCAGAGCGAGAATAGTAGTGAGATAAATTAACGACCTGTCAGATTCTTCAAGTGATCCCATAATCCAGAAAATAATTCCATGGAGGTTTTCAGAACTGGTAATGGCCATCAATAACATCATCGATGAGGAGGCTATAAAGCTGATCATTACGCCTGTGAGCAGCATAGTTTGGATGTTTATCCGACCTTTGCGGGTGCTGATCGAATAGACGATAACGATAATCAGAAATGCTCCGGTAAATCCGGCTAATGGAAGGACATAGGATCCGATCAATTGATGAAGTCCAAAAACGATTGCCACCGCCACCCCGAGTGAGGCGCCACCTGAAATACCCAGGGTATAGGGTTCCACTAAGGGATTCCGGTAAACGCCCTGAAGAAGAATCCCGGAGAGACTTAAAGCACCGCCGACAGCTATTCCAAGAATTATGCGCGGGAGGCGGATTTGGCTCAGTATGGTGTATTCCATCGTCTCTGGTCTATGGTACAGCAGATTGAACAGCTCAGTCACTCCCAGATTGATTTCACCGGAGGAGAGGGAAAAGAAGACGGCCGTGACCAACAGGGTCAATAATCCAGCCATCGATAGTGACCATTTTATATATTTTTTCTGCATCAGATTAGCTCAAGAATAATCGTTGCGGATGCTAACTCTCAACTAACTATGATTTAATAAATCAACTGAATCATCTCCTCCAACGCATCAACGAAAAGAATCGGTGTCGGGCTGCAGGTCTTATCAGCATCCAAAATAAATATTTTTTTGTTTTTACTGGCTGAAAGGGCTGAATAGCTAAGCCAATTATTTTTCTCTTCCTCAGCTACCACCCCCATGGTCACGATAAAAATGATATCTGGGTTTTGTTTTAGCACATATTCGCGGGTAATACTCCCAATTTTCAGTCCTTGAGCAATATTACGGCCTCCCGAGAACCGGATGAAATCTTCCATAAAAGTATTGGGAGCAGCGCAAAATAAAGGCTTGGCGCCAATTTGAATCAGGATTTTGGGATTTTTACCTACAGGGATACTATTCCGTAGTTTTACGAGACGTGATTGCTGAACGCGGACAATTTCACGGGCTTTGGTACCCTGTCCGGCCAAATCGCCGATCTGCACAAAAAAGGTACATATCTCTTCAAAGGATTCGGGATAGGGCTGCAATATTACTTTAACGCCCAGCTTCTTCAATTTATCGATTGTTTCCGGCTGATTAAGCGAAGAGGCGATTACAACATCCGGCTTTAATGTAAATACTTTTTCAACACTGATATTCATAGCATTAGCCACAACCGGAATTTTATCAGCAACCTCGACCGGACAATAGCTGGTGCAGCCAACCAAACGGTATTGTTCCCCCATCAGATAAAGGCTCTTGGTGACCCAAGGAACCAGTGAAACTATTCTTTTGGCTTCCTGACTGGCAGCAATGGACTGAAATCCTAGAAGCAGCAGGAGTATTAACATATAAATTTTTCTCATTGCATCATTTTTAAAACCGGACAAAAAGAAAAGGAATAGAAAAGCCATTTCACCGATCTTTTTTCCCGAAGATTCGACTTTATTATTTCTGATTTGGCAGGTCTTCTGGCTTGCCTCTTTTTTGCGGCCTTCCCGTCACATCCCATATTTTACTCAGGATTGAAACAGTGGCAGGGATTGCAAAAATGTTTAACTGAGGTCTACAGCTGCGGGTACAGCTCCGGAATTTCACCGGATTCCCTTTTCAGATAACTCCCGTAATTTGGAGTCTATCACCAAAACGGTGCAAAGGTAAGAAATTGAAAATAAAAACCCGATTTTAATGAGATAAACTCGACAGTAGGGGAGGTACCAAGTGTTTAATATGTTATTTGGTTTTCAAGTTTGTTCGTAACTTAATCAACAGGTCGATTCAGGTCATAAAAAAGGCGGAGTAACACATTGCTTACTCCGCCTTTTTTACTATTCAATTATAATTGTTGTCTGAAATCAGAAGATTTTAAATCCTAAGGAAAAGGTGAGAGTATTGCCTTTATTGACGAAATCATAATCACCTTCTGTGATGTTGGTTATGCCCCAGGCATAGCGTACATCGAAAGTGAAATTACCAATATCGATTCCACCACCTAATTGCCAATCCCAGAGATTGCTTTTTAATTGATCAGCTTGAAATCCGTCGATAATGTCTTCCTGATCCAACCGCGACTCACTGCCATCAAGGACAATAGACATTGCCGGACCGGTAAAGGCCCTGACAGAAGCCAGTTTCATATCAATCAGTTTGACGCCCAAAAGTAGTGGAACCTGAACTGCATTCAGCTTAATCTCCTGATTAATGGTAGGATTTTCACCATCAAAATGAATTTCGGTATTCCCTTTTTTCATCGAATAGAGCAGCTCGGGTTGCAGATATACTCTGTTACCAATACGGGCGAAGATCCCCAGATTATAGCCGTTCTCAACATCTGATTTGAAATCATCGAACTGATAACCGCTGATTCCGGAGATTGGATCATCTGTCGTGATTTTTGTTGAGTTAATACTTCCTTTTACACCAAAGTCAAACGATTGACCATAAGACCAAACAACAACAGTAAATAAGACCAGGGTTAATACAATTTTCTTCATAACAGCAAATTTTATTAATAATTAACGGCAGCAAGAATAAAACAATTCCTTTTCATTTGAACATCTCCTTAGACCTGCCATTTTCTTCGGAATACTTTATCTCAATCAAATATTATGCCGCTAATTTATAAATATAATTAGTTCATATTTCTTTCTTTACAGATCAACTGATAAGCTTCATTTACTTTTTGAAACTTCTCATTCGCCGATTTCTGTATCTCCTCACCCAAATAACTGACCTTATCCGGATGATATTTAACAGCCATTTTTCTGTAGGCTTTTTTAATCTCTTCATTACTCACAGAAGGATTCACTTCTAAAACTTCATAAGCCCAATCTGTTTTCGGGACAAACATGGCTTGAATAGAGTTGTAATCGGCTTCAGAGATACCCAAATGTCGTGCAATATGATGAATTAATTCAACTTCCTCAGGTTGAACCGACTCGTCAGCCATCGCGATACCGAACAAAAAATGGATCAATTGCAATCGGGAGGAATGATCCATATAATGACGGATTTGATGGCATACATCCGTAACCGGAATATTTTGTTTAGTCAGATCTTTCAGTAAACGTAACGCCTCCTGTGCCCCATCGACACCAAAATTACGTTTAAAAAATTCTTTCACATAATCCAGTTCCGAACGCATGATCTTGCCGTCAGCCTTCAGAACTGCAGTGACAAGTACAAGCAGACTGAAAAAATAATCATTCTGCGTCGTTGCACCTCTGGATGTCTGATTCGCTGCTTCCCCCTTCAAAGTATCCGCCTGATCGAATACCGAACCCAAAACAAATCCGGCCAGAGCGCCCAAAGGACCTCCAATGGTCCAACCTAATCCTCCTCCAATCCATTTACCAAACTTTGCCATGCTCTTTGATTATTTTATCGATATCCAATACTTGTGGAATAATAAGTCTTTGTTGATCATTGTAAATTACGAAATCGGCCAGGGGAATTTTTTGCTCATCCGTTAACTGATTGTTCATCCGGCTTAAAATGTCGCACTCTTTTAATCCATCTCTCTTTATCACCCGGGTAAGACGAAGCTGTTTATCGGCAACGACGATAATATTCAGATCGCAATCTTTGTAAGTTCCGCTCTCGAAGAGTACTGCCGCTTCGTAAAGGACATAAGGTTGAGCCTGATATTGGCTAGACCAGGTGTTCAGCCGTTCCCTGACTCTTGGATGAATTATTGCATTCACTTTTTTCAGTGCCTGTTTGTCGTTAAAGATCACCCCTGCCAGTTTCATACGGTTTAAAGTGCCTTGAGGAAGATAGATCTCATTTCCGAAGAGTGCAATCAATTCTTTTTTTAACTCCAGATCATGATCCTGTAAATTACGAGCTTCCTGATCGGCAAAAAAAACTGGAACGCC
Organism: uncultured Prolixibacteraceae bacterium; assembly: GCA_964632305.1. GTDB lineage: Bacteria > Bacteroidota > Bacteroidia > Bacteroidales > Prolixibacteraceae > CAZWBR01. The sequence goes on along the minus strand of CAZWBR010000004.1, from coordinate 78,889 downwards.
CAATAATTTAAACACCTCGCAAACAGTGGTTTTTCCACTTCCAATTCCTCCGGTAATGCCTACTCTGATCATCGGCCTGAATTTTCAATGATATACTCAACTTCATGCGGGGCATAATTGACTGACAATACGATCTCGGGATAATCGACCAGCGCAACCGGAAGACGGTTGACCGATCCGGATAATTTGGAGAAATCGACTACAGCTTTAAAGCTGCTCTGATTTAATTTTTTATAATTGCTTAGACCAATGCGGCAATTTACTTTTACCTTTCCGGGAAAGGTTTTTATCTGGATCGAATCGGGACGGTTGATCACTTCAACCGGAACATCAAATGCCACTTCGGTATTCTGCTCCACCGGAATAAACAGTGTGACCCTTTTCTGAGCATAGGTCAATCCTTCAGAAGGTTGCAACTGAATACTTTCTTCGACATGATGGGTTAAGTCTTTGTAGAAGGTGTTTTTGGTATAAACAAAATGTAGAGTATCCAGAATGTCTTTCGGGCCGCGAACCAGCACCGAATCGGGAATTGTCGATGGTGAGGCTTGCAGAATAAAATCTTTGCTAAAAGTAAGTTGCAGATGAGGTTTAATTTTAATCTTTTTTTCAGTAATAGTGCTGAATGTGAAGGCAATGGTATCGGGTCGGATCGTTAAAATTTTGATCTCACTACTGATTTGTTTTTCAATTTCTTCCTTGTGGGAAGAGGTGTTGATGATGTATTTTGATATTTTACTGTTTTCCAGCACATTATCAGTCAAATCACTTACACTAAGTATAACCGGAGAAAAGGTTAGTCGAAGTTTATGACTCAGTAGCGTATAGCCGTAACCATCGACCATAAGATCGAGTTTTTTAGGCAGAGCTCCGGCGAGTTGTTTGTCTTTCGGGAAGTTTACATACTTGACCGGAACAGAGATCCGGTCGGTGTACCTTTTTTCGAGGCTGTTCAGTAACCATAAGAAGGAAGAGAGGATAAGGCAGATCAGAAAAACCAAGGCTTTCCCGCTACTTGGATTCACTGCTTTGCTTTTTAGAAAACTGAAGATTCTATTGGTCCCCATCTTTCTGAAGATTAAAAAGGCCGGTCTCCCGGCCTTTGAATTATTTCTGAACGGGAGCGTCAGACATATCTTTCAAAACAACGCTTTTATCAACCCGAAGTTTGACGGAAGGTGCAACTTCCAGGAAGATATAATTGTCCTTAATCTCATCAATTTTTCCGTAGATCCCGCCGGTAGTGACAACTTTATCGCCTTTCTGGAGTGCATCACGGAATTTTTGCAATTCTTTCTGACGTTTCATTTGTGGCCTGATCATAAAAAAGTAGAAAACCACAATGATCAATATTAATGGCAAAAACATGCCCAACATACCACCCTGAGGTTGTTGCTGTAATACAATAAACAATAATTTACTCATTTTTAATTATTTATCAAATTATTAAAACTTTCGTTTTCAATATATGCTGTAATCGTCAACTCCTTTGTTTCACCGGATGCAGTACTGACACTAATGGTCTTGATTTGGTTGCCCCATTCTCCGGCAGTGTTAAAGACAACCTCGACAGTTGACTGCTTACCGGGACCGATCGCCTCCGAATCGTATTGGACTGTGATACATCCGCATGAATTTTCAATTTTCGTGATCTTCACCGGATCAGTTCCCGTGTTGGAGAAAACAAAGGAGAAAGCCACCACTTCACCCGCTTTCAATGAACCAAAATTATGTATTTCTTTGAGAAATTCAATTTTGCCGGAACTCTTTTTTTCAATTTCCGGTACTGAATTCCCTCGGTTGTCCGAAGCTGTTTTCCTACCATTGCAACATATAATTGCAAAACTCATCAGCAAAGAGAGGATTAGGAACACGTATCTTTTCATCCTTCCAATAGGCCTCTGCCAGCCTTCACAATTTTACCTTCCTCACGAAAATCCTTGGTAATACGGTCCAGGACTCCATTAATGAAGGTACTGCTCCGTTGGGTGCTGTAGAACTTAGCCAGCTCAATATATTCATTCAGTGTGACTTTCACCGGAATGGAAGGAAACTCAGTCAATTCGGTCAGGGCCAGCTCCATGATCAGGATATCCATTACCGCCACGCGGTCGACATCCCAGTTTTTTGTATAGGATTCAATGGTTTTCCTGTTTTCATTGTTCCCCATAATGGCTTTTCGGAATAATTTCGTGGTGAATTCCCGGTCTTCATCATCCTTATACATGGACAGCATTAATTCATCTCTTGAAGTTTCCGGTTTGAACCGTTTCAAGGTCTTGATCACCATTGAAACGACGAAATCGAAATCATCGTTCCAATAGATGCTTTGTTCTTCCAATTCATTGGTAAATTGCTCATTATTCAGTAGTAACTCGGAGAAGAAATCTTCGCAAAACTTCCGGTCGTTTTGAAAATCATCATATTTCGAGCTGATGTAATTGTTGTAAACCGCGGATTCAACCATCGTCTGATAAATGTTTTTGATCAATTCGGGGTAGTTGATCCATGAGATTTTATTTTTCTCCAAATATTTGTTCAATCCTTCGTCAGTGGACAACTGAGCAATCAACCGGTTATGTACAAAACGGGTGTTGGGATTCAGATCTTCCTCGGTGGGCAGGTTTTTATGTTTTCTTGCTTCGATCCGATCATTAGCATAATTACGAACCTGCACCAAAAAATCGAAAAGAAGGTGGTAAAGATCGTATGTTTTTTGGATGCTAAAGTAGAGCTCGCTTTCCGATTGTTGGACAGATTTCTCTGGGGTTGAAACATGGGCATACAATATTTGCAGCACTTTGGTACGGATGATCCTACGACTAATCATATTTTACAGAACTAATTTTCGTTTTCTAATCGTCAAACTTGGTGCAAAAATAGAAATAATAATCGGTTTCTCTAACACTTCTCTTTTCATCTGATCCCCATTCTGTGGGCTATCATCCTCCGAATCCAGACTGAAAACAGACTCATCTGCTTCATCATCTTTATCCTCCTCCCAATTCCAGGACTGGTTGGCGGGACCATTATTCCTGAAAACCAGCGCGAGGATAAACCCAGAGACACTTCCCCACAAATGTGATTCCCAGGAAATTTCGGGCCAAATAGGGAAGATACCCCAAAACAGCCCACCATACAGCAAGATTACAATCAACGAAATGGTCAATAAACGAATATCGTTGCGGATAATTCCGCTGAAGATTAAAAAAGAGGCCATCCCATAAATCAAACCGCTGGCCCCGATATGCCAAGCCTCCCTTCCGCCAAGCCAGACACAGATTCCGGATAGAAGATAGATGGAAAACAGAATAGGATAGGACAAACTCCGGTAAAAATAAAAAAGAGCTAAAGAGAGCGTAAATAAAGGCAGGGAGTTAGCTGCAACGTGGCTTAGGCTTCCGTGAATCAAAGGAGCGGTCAGAATACCTGTTAATCCTTTCAACGACCGGGGATAAATGCCCAATCTTGAAAAATCGAATTGATAGGTCAGTTCAAAGAGGAAGACTAACCAAATCATTATCAGTAAGAGAAGAGAAAAAAAGAGGCTATGCCGAAGGATTGTCTTTTCCGGTACAGCCGGTTCATCACCAGTTCTTTCAGGAAAATATCGTTGAAAGATCATGGTGGTTTCTCTATTGGTATTCAGTCATGTATTCTTCAAGTAGTGCAGCGAAACCCAGGATATCCTCTTCCCGGGTATCGAATGAGGTCATCCAGCGGACTTCCCCTTTCTGTTCATCCCAGGTGTAAAAGAAATATTTCTCCTGCAGCTTGGGTATGATTGCTTTAGGTAGAATGGCAAAAACACCGTTTGATTCTACTTTCTGGGTTATTTCAATTCCCCTGATTTTTCGAATGGATTGCTCCATTAGTATTGCCATTTTATTGGAATGAAGGGCATTAGCCTTCCAAATTTCTTCTTTCAAATAAGGAATAAACTGCGCGCTGACAAACCTCATCTTGGAACAGAGTTGGGCGGCCTGTTTTCGATAATATTTGGAATACTCAGCCAACTTTGGATTAAAAATAAGAACTGCTTCGCCGATCATTAATCCGTTTTTTGTACCACCAAAAGATAAAACATCCACACCGGCCTCTTTTGTAAACTCCCGGAAGGATAAACCCAGGGCAACAGCAGCATTCGCAATCCGGGCTCCGTCCATATGCAGGTACATTCCATTTTGATGGGCCAGGTTGGCGAGTTCCTTGATCTCTTCCACCGTATAGATAGTTCCCATTTCAGTCGATTGAGTAATGCTGATTACTCCCGGTTGGGCGTGATGTTCAAAACCAAATCCATGAAGCTGCTTTTCAATCAGTCCGGGAGTGATTTTTCCATCGGCAGAAGGAATAGGGATAATCTTACTCCCCGTAAATTTCTCGGGTGCGCCACATTCATCAACCTGAATATGTGCGGTTTCAGCACATATGATCGAATTGAAAGAACGCGATATCGATTGCAGTCCAAGAATATTGGCTCCTGTCCCTGTTAATACAAAAAAGATGGCAGTATCTGCTCCAAACTCCTTTTTCAACAGATCTTCGGCCTCACGGGTATAGGGATCATCTCCGTAGCCAATCTCATGTCCCCTGTTGGCACTTTCGATCGCAGCCAGTATTGATGGGTGGATCCCTGAATTATTGTCGCTTGCAAAACCTCTTCCCATATCTAATCGTTTTAAATCAAAGATATTCTTGATTTGTAAATAAATTAAAACAAAAATAAGGTTTGTTTACGGCTTTTTAGTATTTTACCTACCATAAGTTGTGTTGATTATTTCTTAACAATATTCATTTTAACCTTTTTAAAAAGAATAATTTAGTTTGGAAAGATAATCTACCTTTAAAACAAATACCTGATAAAGACAAATGTTATGAAAACGAAGGAGAAGAGTGTTGTCAATATTACCTGGTTACGGCGGGATTTGAGATTGGAAGATAATACAGCATTGTTCCATGCCCTGAAGACCAGAGAAAATGTATTACCCCTCTTTATATTTGATCCCTTTATTCTGGATCAACTGGAATACCGGCCCGATTACCGGGTCAATTTCATCTATACTGTTTTAAAGGGAATAAAACAGGAGTTGGAGCAGATCGGGGCGACAATTTATGTGGCTTACGGACAACCGGTGGAGGTTTTTAAAACTCTGTCGGAACAATATCATATCTGTAGTGTTTATGCAAATAGAGATTATGAACCCTATGCCCTACAGCGGGATGCAGAGGTGGAACGTTTTTTAAAAAATCATAAGAGTGAGTTTATAACCTATAAAGATCATGTTCTTTTTGAAAAAGAGGAACTGGTGAAACCCGACGGAAAACCATATACTGTTTTTACACCTTATAAAAACAGGTTCCTGGAAAAGCTGAACCAAGAGATGCTCCATTCATACAAGACATCGGTCTATTATCATCATTTTTTACGGATAAAGCCGCTCCCGATGCCGACAATCGAATCGCTGGGTTTTGATCAGGTTAATGTGGATTTTCCGGCTAAAACACTCCCGCAAAAGCTGCTGGACAGGTATGCCCTTGATCGCGATTTCCCGGCCCGTAATGGCACTTCAAGGCTGAGCGTTCATCTTCGTTTTGGAACGGTAAGTATCCGCAAAGTGACGGCCCTCGCAATGCACCACTCTGACACCTTCCTGTCGGAGCTCATCTGGCGCAACTTTTACAGTCAGATCTTATGGTTTTTCCCGCATGTCGTAACCAAGTCATTTAAACCGGCCTATGATGCGATCAGATGGGAAAATAATCCTGACCATTTTCAAGCCTGGTGCGAGGGTAGGACCGGTTATCCGTTTGTCGATGCAGGTATGCGCGAACTAAATGCCACCGGGTTTATGCACAATCGGGTACGAATGATCACTGCCGGCTTTCTCTGTAAACATTTATTAATCGATTGGCGATGGGGTGAAGCCTATTTCGCATCAAAGCTACAGGATTACGAACTGGCTTCCAACAACGGTGGCTGGCAATGGGCAGCAGGTTCCGGTTGCGATGCGGTTCCCTATTTCAGAATTTTCAATCCCGAATTGCAGGCCGCTAAGTTTGATCCCGATCTGGAGTACATCAAAAAATGGATCCCGGAATTGGGGACCGCTGATTACCCGGAGAAGATTATCGATCATGCTTTTGCCCGCGATCGGGCCATCAAACGGTACAATGAAGTAGTCGCTAATGTCAGTACTCAATAATCTTTATTTTTCCTGAATTTTGATTGATGTATCCACGGATGATATTGTAGGTATCCCGATTATGGGCATGGGGTCTGATACAATCGTGCAATATCCCGACACCATTATTAAATGCGTCTACATGCAAATATCCAAAACCCTTGTACTGTCCATTCTGAATTTTGATCACTGCCCGTTCTTCCTGATTACGCCCCTGATCTACAATAAAAAAATCGGGTGACCTGAATTGAAATGGTCGGATAGCATTTCGGACCCGGACATTGTATTCCTCGGCAGTTTCAATTCCCATACAAGCTCCTGAACATTTTTTGATCTGAAAGTTAAAACAACCGTCACTGCTCTCCTCCAGATGGCAAAGTTTCTTGCATAATCCATATTCATCGGAAAGATCATGAAGATAATCTACCGCCTCCTGATAAAAATGAAAAGTGGTTATGGGAATCTCCTCCTCGCCAATCTTACGTGCTTCAAAATTTATATATCCATTGTCATCTTCACTGCAAAAAATTCCAAAGTCAAAGGTAGATCTGCGTTGAGCCCTGTTATATAACGGCTTATGTTTTTTTATCTCCGCCGACTCCAACAATAAGGCCACTAACTCACTGCCCGTCTCCTCACTATCAACCCCGGCAATCCGATCCCGCATCTCAATCGCTTTCTTGGTTTTTGTATTATTCAGATGCGATAGCACACGTTGATGAATATTGGTGCTTTTACCTATATAAATAATACTATTCCCCTGGTCATAGAGATAATAAACCCCTGTTTTCCCAGGGAGAGATGAAATTTGTTCTTCGGTAAGTATCGTTGGCCGATTTGAAAAAAGCCCTGAATCATTGGCTCCTCTCAATTGTAAAAGTATCTCAAATAATTTAACTGTGGCATAAGCGTCACCAGAGGCCCGGTGACGTCCGTCGATCACAATCCCAAGTTCGTTACAGATATTTCCAAGCGAGTAGGAACGATGACCGGGTATCAGCTTACGGCTTAAATTAACCGTACACACCGTTTTACGTTTATAATCATAACCCAATCGCTTAAATTCTTCCCGTATAAAGGAATAGTCGAACGAAACATTGTGGGCTACAAAAGTTTTACCGGCTGTTATTTCAACAATCTTCTTGGCTATCTCGTAGAACTTTGGAGCCGTAGCTACCATCTCATTCGTAATGCCGGTCAACCGAGTAATATTCCAGGGAATATTACACTCAGGATTAATCAGCGAAATAAAGGAATCAGTAATCGTCTCCCCATTATGGATATACACCGCAATTTCCGTTATTTTTCCGTTTGACGGGCTGGCTCCTGTTGTTTCTATATCGATAATGGCAAACATGATGTGACAAATTTAACTTATTCCTACATTCGTAATTCAGTTATTCAGCAAACAACGATTTAAAAATGTTGACCAAAGATAATTACGAAAAATGTCTGTCCCTTTCAATTGATGCTGCCCTTCAGGCAGGTCAAAAAATTATGGAATACTATACCAGCGAAGGGTTCACTGTCAAGGTAAAATCAGACAATTCGCCGGTAACCCAAGCAGATAAGGCATCCAGTAAACTGATAAAGGATATTTTATCCCCGTCACAATTGCCAATACTGTCGGAAGAAGAGGAGTTCCCTACTATTGAAGAAAGAAATAGCTGGAATTATTACTGGTGCATCGATCCCTTGGATGGAACAAAGGAATTCATTCGGAAAAGTGAAGACTTTACGGTGAATATTGCTTTAATGGAGAATGATTATCCTGTTTTAGGGGTGATCTATCTTCCGGTTCATCAAACTCTCTATTATGGAGCTTCCCGATTTGGTGCATGGAAAGTAGAGAACATTCAAAATATTGATCCATTGGATATTACAACCAAGCACGAGAAACTTCCTAAGGATACGAATAAAAAAGATTACATCATCATGGGAAGCCATTCGCATATGGACAATCAGACCAAAGAACATATTCAGGAGATAATCAATCAAAAAGGAATAGGGAAGGCCCGTATGCTTATCCGGGGTAGTTCCATAAAGATGTGTCTTGTGGCCGAGGGAAGCGCCGATTATTACCCGAGGATGAGCCATATCATGGAATGGGACCTTGCTGCCGGTCATGCAATTTGTGAAGCTGCCGGTTGTACGGTCTCGGATTGGAATGGGGAATTGCTGCATTATAACCAACCGGATTTTTTCATGCCTTGGTTTAAGATGTACCGATAGGGAAGGAGCGGTTTAAAATATTTTATTCTCAATATGGATCCGCACCATTCGGTAAATATCAATCACACTGTTGTTTTTAGGCAGTGAATCATAGATATACCTCATGTATTGTTTCTGGTTCAGGATCTGGAAACTTTTCTTGAAATTCAGATCAAAAACCCACGACAACTGAAATAACCTGAAGTCGGCAAAGGTATGAAGGTCGCTCCGGTAAGGGATCCTTCCCTCCAGGATGATATCACACACCGAAGGCGTAATAACCGGGATATCTGCCAATCCCAGATCCATAGAGGTATTAGGTTTATGGTCTTTATGGGTTATATATTCAACGGTCGAGTGCCAGGAGTCAAGCTTGTCCGCATCCCTCAGTAATTTGGAGTAAAAAGAGATCGATTCCTGTTCCTTTTTTGAAACTTCATGTTTTGTATGACATTTTATCGATTCATAAATGGTGTTTTTGGTGAATTCATCCAACTCCGCCAAAATATTGTTTGAAATAAGATAATTCACTCCTGTCTCGGCATGATCGATAGGAACCGGGATCTCCGGCATGGGCTGCAGAAATGGCACCAGTCTTCCAATATCATGAAAGAGTGCGATGATTGCGGCAATAGCCTTTTCATGCTCACTTAACTCCAATGAATCAGCAATCGATAATATCCATTCGTTTACCCGTTGGGTATGCATTTTCAGACGTTCCACTTTTTCTCTGTTCTCAAGAGTCGTAGCCAGTTCACAAAGTCGTTCAAATTCACCACGATATTGGACAATTAATTTTGCTGTTTCCATTTCAAATTACTTGATTATTTATCCCTATTAGCTGAAAGATTCAATACATTAAAATACAATAAAATACTTCATTAAGCAATATTTTTTTCACTTTCGGGAATCGATATTTTAAAGGAATTGGGTTTAACCATTTTCTGTTAAAATAATATTATTACTTTTGTGATCGTTAAAAACGGCCCTATAGTTTAATGGATAGAATGAAGGATTCCGGTTCCTTTGATCTGGGTTCGAATCCCGGTAGGGTCACCAAAACAAAAAAGGCTGTCCGATACTATTTGGACAGCCTTTTTCTTGTATTGGCCTTTAGGATTAAAAACCTTTTTTACTGTTCCAACTTGAATATTGCGGATGAAACGGGAGGCATCTTAATAACATCGCCGCTCTTTTCACTTTTATAACTACATTTATCGTTTGTGCCCAATACATAGCTGACCCGATTTAAATTAAGCGCTGAAACTTTTGCTTCAACCTTTTTTGCTGAAGGATTAAGGACTATGACATATTTTTCATTTCCATAAACTCTCAAGTAAACCAAGGGGTAAGGTTGATTCAAATCGCTCAATAATTCCCATTTCCCGTTATTTCCCAGTGCCAATGATGAAGCCCGCAACTTGAGTAATGCTCTCACATAATTCAGTACAGAATTCGGGTCACTTTGTTGTTTGGTTACGGTCGGACGGTTGGAATCAGAATCAAGAGAAATATATAGCTGATCAGCCGTTGCTGTCGAAAAACCTGCATTTGGGCTATCATCCCATTGCATAGGTGTACGGGACGAAGACCGCCCCATGCTGCCCTCTACGCTCGGTAAACCGGGAATATTTTTCATCCCGATTTCGTCACCATAATAAATAAACGGAATGCCGGCCTGAGTGAGCATAAACGTCATAATGACATTCAGTTCGGCAGCACTGTTCCTTTCGGCAGTGGCCATCCTTTGTAAATCGTGATTTCCGGTCGGCACAGAAATATATCCCTTATCAACAGTACCTGCATACTGGTCTTTAAATATCTGAAGCCAAGCGGTAGGGTTCCCGATCCCCGCCTTGCTGAAATATATTCCGGTTGGTGTCGCCTGTCTCCGCCCGGCAGAATAGAGAAGCTCACCGGGCCTTATAAAGTCAATGTCAAATCCTCCTTCGATCGACTGTTTCGGATCGAACCATTCGGCCACTAACACACCCTGGGGAAATCTATCGCGATACCAGGCCGTCATCTCTTTCCATAAAGCAATAGTGGCCGTTTTGTTCTCATCATCACCTTTCACAAGGCTGAAGGCCATATCAACCCTAAATCCGTCAACCCCCTTGTTCATCCAAAACGAAATGATGTTTTTTAATTCCTGCCGGACAGCCTGTGGCCCCGGAGCATCCACCGACTGTTCCCACGGATAATCCGGATTGGGGTGCGCATAGCCATAATTAAGCGCCGGCTGTGAGTCGAAGAAATTCTTAATATAGTATTTAGCCCTTGGTGCTTTACTTTCAACAAAACGAGAAGCATCTTCTCTTGACAGTTTATCCGGCTTCGACGACGGCCAGATAAAATAATCGCTGTATTGCAAATTCTTATCACCTTCCATCGATTGTCTAAACCACGGACTCTGATCCGAGGTGTGTCCGGCCACAAGATCAAGCACAATGTGCATTCCCCGTCGGTGTACCGCTTCTGCCAGTTCAACTAATTGTGTATTTGTTCCGAAACGGGGATCGATTAGGTAGTAGTCAATCACATCGTATCCGCCATCTTTAAAAGCGGATTTGAATATCGGATTTAACCAAATTGTATTGACTCCAATCGATTGGATATAATCCAGTCGTGATTCAATGCCTTTCAGATCACCAATGCCATTCCCGTCACTATCCTGAAAAGATGAAGGATATATCTGGTAAAATATCGCACTATTAAGCCATTCAGCGTGCTTTTGTGCTTGAGCCAAACTGAATATCAGGCCAAGCGCAACAACAAATAGTATTTTTTTCATCCGTATAAGTTTTTTAAAATCAACAAAGATGTAACTATCTCAAAACTAATAGTTATTTTCTAAAAAGCAGACATACACGAAAAGTTTTAAATAAATTTTATACAGACTAAACGAAGTTAAAAGGATTATAGAGTATCATCCAGTAAAACAAGGATTAAGACCCGTATGGTTACTGTTTCTTTACTATCGGAATACTGAGTCAGGGGGGGGTAATTCGCATTGAATTCAAGGATAAGGTACATTTTCCGGGAAAACGAGGAGACACGCCGGAACGGCGGAGAGGGCAATCTTATCAGGTTGCCCCCTCCGCCGTTTTTTTTGCAGTAAACTATTTACTTTCCTTGAATACAGCCTTTAAAAATGATCCGGCCCTACTTGCCCTGTATTTTCAATAGGGGTTCCGTACTTCTTAAAGCTATATTGTGTACTATAAATGTACAGTATAAGTACAGTATAAGCACAGAATATGTACAGAATATCCGGGGGAGGGTATGGCCCGCACCTCAGGGTTTATAGATTGGGAAAACAAACAAAATGGCGCCGCGTCGGAGAAGAATTTGACCGATCTATTTACTTTTAGCGCCGTCTTTACTAACTTTACTTTAACTAAAATCGATCGCACTATGAAAAATTCTCTTCTAATTTTTGCTTTGGCTCTTTTCTGTCTTAACGGGATGGCACAGGATGAAACCATCAGTGAGGAACTAAACCGGAAGAATGTAATTAAAATTCTTCCAATAAACTACTTTTTAAATAGTTACTCTTTAGAGTACGAACGAATGATCAATCCCAAAAATTCATTTGAATTCGGCATTGGCCTCCCCAGCAATCAATCCATGACCGATAAATACAGTTACATCGATTGGTCGGAGGATGACCAGTTTACCAACGACAAACTGAAAATCTTAAGCCTGAGGGCCGCGTACCGCCATTACACGGGCAAGAGTAATCTCCCGAAAGGATTTTATATGGCCCCGTTCCTGAAATATCAAAACGTGGAAGCAACTGCGAACCGGCGCCATACTGAGGTTGAACCAGAGGAAACAATCATTACCAACGAAAATTACGATTTCAAAATCAACACCTTTAGCCTGGGATTTCAAATTGGCTACCAGTTCCTGATCGCCAAAAGGGTCACACTTGACCTTTATTTCCCGGGATTGGAATTTGGCCTGGGAAAGGTTGACGCTACCATAAAATCGGACGATTTTGAAGCAATTGGCGATATTGAAAATGACGTCAACGATGCCATTGACGATCTGCCTTCCTTTGTCGGCGACAAAATTAAAGTAACCAGTACCAGCAATTCGGTAAATGTTAAGGGAAGCAGTATTCCTTATCCCTGGCTTCGGGGTGGATTCAGCATCGGGATCGCGTTTTAATTCTTTTGGTGATTTTCTACAGCGAAGAAGGCTGTCCGGGGAACCGGACAGCCTTCTTCGCTTAGTCGTATTAATATTTATAACTTACTGTCGATAAGCTTCTTCAATTCCTCGAATTGCTTTTCTTCGAACCCTTCCGACATATAAAGGATTTTACCGTCTTCGCCAATAAGAAAACTGCGTGGAATCGTTTCCTGGGCAAACAATCCATATACTTTCCTGGTGGGATCGGGTAACATCGGGAACAAGAATTTTTGATCCTTTTTAAATTGCTCAACCTCTTTCCAGGAGTGTTCCCGTCCGAAGGTCAACATCGCGAATTTCGGGTTCTGCAAGTACTTTTTCCAGATCTGTTCCTGGATCATTGGCAACTCCCTGCGGCAAGGGCCACACCAGGTAGCGAAGAAGTTAATTAAAATCACTTTCCCCTTGTAATCGCTGATCGAAGCTATTTTTCCCTTCTCAATCTCAAATTTAAATGCCGGGACATCCTGTCCAACAGAAACCAAGGTTGTTTTAACTTCTTTCGGCGCCGGTCTACCTTGTCCGTTAACAATACCCATGAATAGAATAAAAACACACGGAATGATCCATCGCATAACTGATTCAACTAATTATTAATAAAACAATTACAAGAACTACTTAAATCACCTTATTCAACATCAATTAAAGCTCAAACTCTTCAGTGTTGTAAAAGATCAATGTCTGTGATGGCCTATCCATCAGGATAAAATTGTATAGCCTCCGATTAACCGGAGGCTGATGAACCAAAAAGTTTGAGAGCTACGATCCGGAATAAATTTAAGTCATCTCTTTATCGAAATAAAACCAATTATTACAGTTTATTTTGAATGAATTCCCGGATATTACGGTCAATTCTTGAATTAACATCATCGATATTTGCCTTTACAAATCTATCACCGGTGATATTTTCAAAGAGTTCGATGTAGCGTTCAGAGACCTGATTGACAAATTCTTCGGTCATTTCAGGTACCTTCTGGCCTTCTTTACCCTGGAAATCGTTTTCGATCAGCCATTGACGAACAAACTCTTTGGAGAGCTGTTTTTGGTTTTCTCCTTTAGCCAGCCGATCCTCGTACCCGGAAGCATAAAAATAGCGGGAAGAGTCGGGAGTATGGATCTCGTCGATCAGGTAGATTTTCCCATCTTTCTTTCCAAACTCATATTTGGTATCCACCAGGATTAATCCTTTTTCAGCAGCCATTTCGGTCCCTCTCTGGAAGAGCGAACGGGTGTATTTTTCAAGTACAGCATAATCTTCGGCTGTAACAAGCCCTTGATTGATAATCTCTTCACGGGGAATGTCTTCATCGTGGCCTTCAGCGGCTTTCGTAGTCGGGGTAATGATGGGTTCAGGGAATTTTTGGTTCTCTTTCATTCCTTCCGGCATAGCAATGCCGCATAATTCCCGCTTACCGTCGCGGTATTGACGCCAGGCATGACCGGTAAGATAACCCCGGATCACCATTTCTACTTTGAAGGGTTCACACAAATGGCCAACGGTTACCATAGGATCCGGTGTGGCAATTTTCCAGTTGGGAACGATGTCGGCGGTGGCATCCAGAAATTTAGCAGCAATCTGATTCAGAACCTGTCCCTTATAAGGAATCCCTTTGGGCAAAACCACATCGAAAGCTGAAATACGGTCTGAAACCACCATAACCAAATATTCATCCTTGATGTTGTAAACGTCGCGGACTTTCCCCTTGTAAACACTCTTCTGACCCGGGAAAGTGAAGTCGGTGAAAACAATAGCTTTGCTCATTTTTCTTTGTATTTAAGTTGTTAAAAATCTTCATTATGAAGGATATTGTAGCGGTCGTAAGCCTCTACGATGTCACGAACCAACCGATGCCGGACAATATCGCTCTTATCGAACATGATCGAGGAAATCCCTTCGACACCATCCAAAATTTTCAGCGCGAGAATCAAACCGGAGTGTTGCTTCCGTGGTAAATCAATCTGGGTTATGTCACCTGTAATGACATATTTGGTATTCAAACCCATACGGGTCAGAAACATCTTCAATTGCGGGATCGTGGTGTTCTGGGCTTCGTCCAGTATGACAAAGGCATTGCTCAGGGTACGACCGCGCATAAAAGCCAGCGGGGCGATCTGAATGATCCCTTCTTTCATCAGCTCTTCCAGCTTTTTGGGAGGAATCATATCAAGCAACGCATCGTAGAGCGGCTGAAGATAGGGATCGATCTTTTCTTTCAAATCACCGGGCAAAAACCCCAGATTTTCGCCGGCTTCAACTGCAGGACGACTTAAAATAATACGTTTTATTTCCTTATTTTTCAATGCCTTAACAGCAAGAGCTATAGCCGTGTAGGTCTTCCCGGTTCCGGCTGGCCCAATCGCGAAGATCATATCATCTTTACCGCAACATTCGACCAGTTTTCGTTGATTGTGGGTCCGGGCCCTGATCGGCTTACCGGCATTGCCAAACAGAAGAACATCACTGCTCTCGATACTCTGATCGACAGACTGCATATCATCCATCATGATTTGGTGAATAATATCTTCAGAGAACGAATTATACTGATAGATATGTTCGATAATCAACTGGAACTTACGGGCAAAACTGCTTACCTCAGCAGCATCACCCTTCACCTTGATGGTATGGCCGCGGGCAACGACCGAGAGCTTAGGGCAATACGACTTGATTAAAGCAAGTTTTGAGTTTCTTACCCCATAAAATTCAGTAGGTTCAATACCTTCCAGTTGAAAGCTGTCTTCGATCATAGGCCCAAATAAACCTTGGTTTTAAGGTCATACAAAATAAACACTTTTTTCGGGAATGTTATTTTGTTGACATGACAGAAATAACGGCTGACTTAAAATTCTTACCTTCGTGGTTTGATGATGTAAGGTGAGATTTAATACTTCAAACCAGGGAATGATGACCAGAAAGGAACAAATGGATGCTTTCGGAAGATTGCTCGATATCATGGATGAATTGAGGGAGAAATGTCCGTGGGACCGTAAACAGACCAATGGATCTCTACGGAAACTAACCATTGAAGAGGTTTACGAATTGGGCGATGCCATCCTCAATCAAGATGCGAAGGAGGTTCAAAAAGAGTTGGGGGATATTCTTCTCCATATCGTGTTCTATGCAAAGATCGGCGCCGAAACAGGGGCATTCGATATTGGCGATGTCATTAATAGCCTGATTAGTAAATTAGTATACAGACACCCGCATGTTTTTGGTGATACTGAAGTTCAAAATGCCCGTGAAGTGGAAGAAAACTGGGAAGCATTAAAACTGAAAGAGAAGGGTAGGGGAAAACGCGTCCTTGAAGGCGTTCCTTCAGCCTTACCGGCAATGGTGAAAGCCAACAGGATCCAGGAAAAAGCCCGTGGCGTGGGATTCGATTGGGAATATAAGGAACAGGTCTGGGAAAAAGTACACGAAGAATTGGAGGAATTGATCACCGAGGTTAATGCCAATAACCGGATGGATATGGAGAAAGAGTTTGGCGATTTTATTTTTTCGATCGTCAATGCCGCCCGTCTCTATGAGATCGATCCCGAAAGTGCTCTTGAACGAACCAATCAGAAGTTTATCCGACGTTTCAATTATCTTGAAGAACAAACATTACTGAAAGGGCGCTCGCTTCACCAGATGAGCCTCGCCGAGATGGATCGTTTCTGGAATGAAGCCAAAAAGTTAGAGCGAGATTCTTCTGAAAAATAAGGGGTTGCCCTATTCAGACAACCCCTCGTCATATTATAGGCAATTTATTTACTCGTCCTGTGAATGGGGGAGTACTTTAGCCAAAATCTTCTCCTTCGACTCATCCAGATCAATGGAAATGGTATCGCCATCATGCATCTCGCTGCCAATAATCACTTCCGCCATCTCATCTTCCAGATACTTTTGAATAGCCCTCTTCAACGGTCGTGCTCCAAACTGCGGATCCCATCCCTTTTCAGCGATAAAATCTTTTGCAGCATCCGTGATCTCCAACTTATATTTGAGCGATTCGACCCGCTGATAAAGCCCTTTCAACTCAATATCGATTATCTGGAAGATATGCTCTTTCTCAAGCGAGTTAAACATCACCACATCATCGACACGGTTCAGAAATTCAGGGGCAAACGCCCGCTTTAGCGCTTTCTGAATCACATATTTGGCATGTTCATTCTCTTCTTCCGAGGTTTTACGGGTAGAGAAACCTACTCCCTGTCCGAAGTCCTTCAATTGGCGTGTCCCGATATTCGAGGTCATAATCACTATCGTATTACGGAAATCGATCTTACGGCCTAAACTGTCGGTAAGTCGTCCTTCATCCATAACCTGTAACAAGATGTTGAAAACATCGGGGTGCGCTTTTTCAATCTCATCCAGCAAAATAACGGCATAGGGTTTCCGACGCACCTTCTCCGTCAGTTGCCCTCCTTCTTCATAACCGACATATCCGGGAGGAGCGCCGACGAGCCTCGATACGGAGAATTTCTCCATGTATTCGCTCATATCCACCCGGATTAATGCATCGGAAGTGTCGAAGAGATATTGTGCCAACACTTTGGCTAACTGTGTTTTCCCTACACCGGTGGGGCCAAGGAAAATAAAGGTCCCGATCGGCTTGTTCGGATCTTTCAATCCTGCCCGGTTGCGCTGTATCGCTTTGGTAATCTTTAACACCGCTTCATCCTGACCAATGATATTTTTCTTCATATCATTGTACATGTTCTGAAGCCTTTTCCCTTCTGCCTGGGCAATTCGTTGCACCGGTATCCCCGACATCATGGCCACGATATCGGCAACCTGTTCTTCACCAACCGTTTCACGATGGCTTTCCAGTTCCTTTTCCCAAGCTTCTTTCTCTTTATCCAGAAGGCTTAACAGATTCTTTTCTTTATCACGGAAACTTGCGGCCAGCTCAAAATTCTGACTCTTGACTGCCTGAATTTTTTCGTTCCGGGTCTCCTCGATCTTTTCCTCCAATTTAATAATCCTCTCCGGAACCGAAATATTGGAAATATGAACGCGGGAACCTGCTTCATCCAACGCGTCGATGGCCTTATCGGGCAGATGCCGGTCCGAGATATACCTGGTGGTTAATCTCACGCAAGCCTCAATCGCTTCGGGGGTATAGGTCACATTATGATGTTCCTCATACCGCTCCTTAATATTGTTCAAAATCTCGATGGTTTCTTCCACGGTAGTTGGTTCAACCATAACTTTCTGAAACCTCCGTTCGAGTGCTCCATCCTTTTCGATATGCTGACGATACTCATCCAGTGTGGTGGCCCCAATACATTGAATATCCCCGCGTGCCAAGGCTGGCTTAAGCATATTGGCTGCATCCAAAGAACCGGTTGCACCACCCGCACCGACGATCGTATGAATCTCGTCGATAAAGAGGATAATATTATCGACCTTAGCTAATTCGTTAAGGATAGCCTTCATCCTTTCTTCAAATTGCCCGCGGTACTTCGTTCCGGCTACGATGGAAGCCAGATCAAGACTGATCACCCGTTTATCGAATAACACCCGTGATACTTTTCGTTGGGATATTCGCAGGGCAAGACCTTCTACGATGGCCGATTTACCGACTCCGGGCTCACCTATCAATACCGGGTTATTTTTCTTTCGTCGGCTTAAAATCTGAGCGATACGCTGGATCTCATTCTCCCGGCCTACAATGGGGTCCAAACTCCCTTCAACCGCGGCCTTGGTGATGTCGATCCCGAAATTATCCAGAACAGGGGTGTCAGTCTTTGGGGTAGCTGACCCCTTGGCACCCGATGATCCGGAGCTTCCGCTCCGTCCGGTATACATATCTTCTCCTTCATCATTATCTTCGGGCAGATCGGATTTATTCTCCACTCTGGAGAGCTCCTCAATCTTCGATTTTACCTCTTCATATCCTATATCCCGATTCCGGAATAGAGTGGTAATCAAACTGTCTTTTTCTTTCAATATTGCCAATAATAAATGTCCTGTATTCACCGTACTCTCATTCATGGCACGGGCTTCGAGAAAGATCACCTTTAGGGCTCTTTCCGTATTTTTTAAGAGTGGAATAGATGCCTCCATCCCCAGAGATTGTCCCTTGCGTAGGTGCAACTCCAACTCCTTCTTGATCCTGGAATAATCTATCCCCAGCCGATCCATCGCATCAATGGCCACCCCTTCGCCATCGCGAAGAATGCCCAGGAAAAGATGCTCCGTCCCGATATGATCATTCCCCAATCGGATCGCTTCCTCACGACTGTAGGTGAGAACATCTTTGATCCTTGGTGAAAATTTTGAATCCATATTTTTTTCTCCTTTTGTTTCGACTAAACAAAAACCATTCCTGCGACTAAATTAATGAATTATTCTTACAGTTACTGAAGTTAATTTAATCCTTTTCGATGAATAGACATTAATTCTTTCAACATTAACCTCTGATTAGTTGATCTTTAGATAAATATTATGTGGTCAATAATGTGTCAAATTTCACTTGTTGTATATATTGTCATATAAAATGCCGTTTTGTCAATTTTGTCAGGAACCAATATGAAACAATTTAATAGTGTATTGAATTCCTGTAATTAAGTTAAAATGATTATTTTTGTGTTGCCTTATAAATACAATAATAATCGAAAAATTACTTATATATGTCTGATATAGAAAGGATTATTCCTGTAAACATTGAAGAACAAATGAAATCGGCCTACATTGACTATTCAATGTCGGTGATCGTTTCAAGAGCTCTTCCCGATGTGCGTGACGGGCTAAAACCTGTGCATCGCCGCGTATTGTACGGGATGAGCGAGTTGGGGACTTATTCCAACAGACCTTATAAAAAATCTGCCAGAATAGTGGGAGAGGTGCTGGGTAAGTTTCACCCGCACGGCGACTCCTCGGTCTATTTCGCCATGGTACGAATGGCCCAGGATTGGTCGCTTCGTTATCCCCTGATCGACGGACAGGGTAACTTTGGATCAGTTGACGGCGATAGCCCGGCAGCCATGCGATATACTGAAGCGCGGTTGAAAAAAATCGCGGAAGAGGCCTTGGCCGATTTGGATAAAAATACGGTTGACTTTCAACCCAACTTCGATGAATCGCTGGTCGAACCTACGGTTCTTCCGACGAAGATTCCAATGCTGTTGGTTAACGGGGCTTCCGGTATTGCCGTAGGGATGGCAACGAATATGCCACCCCATAACCTGACCGATACGATTAATGCGATTGATACCTATATAGATGATCCGAATGTCTCTATGGACGTTTTGATAGACAAAATAAAAGCCCCTGACTTCCCGACCGGAGGTATGATCTATGGTTATGCCGGCGTACGCGAGTCATATGAGACCGGAAGAGGAAGAATCGTGATCCGCGGTAAATCCGAAATCGAGACCACCGAACATGGCCGCGAAAAACTGGTGATCACGGAAATTCCGTACATGGTCAATAAAGCTGAATTGATCATGAAGATTGCCGACCTGGTCAACGAGAAGAAGATCGATGGAATCTCCAATATCAATGACGAATCCGACAGAAACGGGATGCGTATTGTTGTGGATATCAAACGTGATGAAATGGCCAGCGTGGTGCTGAATAAACTATATAAGTTTACCGCACTGCAAACAGCTTTCAACGTCAATAATATTGCATTGGTTAAGGGGCGTCCGCAAATGCTCAACCTCAGGGACCTGATCCATTATTTCGTGGAACACCGACATGAGGTAGTCATCCGTCGGACCCAGTACGATCTGGAACAATCCGAAAAAAGAGCCCATATTCTACGCGGTTTAATCATTGCGATCGACAACCTCGATGCCGTGATCAAGATTATCCGTGGCGCCAAGACCCCGGATGAAGCCCGCGACGGATTGATGAGCAATTTTGAATTGGACGAAATTCAGGCTCGGGCCATCCTCGATATGCGTCTGCAAAGATTGACCGGACTGGAACGCGATAAGATCCATCTTGATTATGAAGAATTGAACAAACATATCGAATGGTGTAAGGAAGTCCTTTCCAGCGAACACATGCGCATGGAAATCATCAAAGATGAGTTGAATGAGATCAAAGCGCAGTATGGCGACGAACGTAAGACAGAGATTGTCCATGCGGCCGAAGAATTCAATCCTGAGGATTTCTATGCCGACGAAGAGATGGTGATCACTATCTCCCATATGGGATATATCAAACGCACCCCGTTGTCCGAATTCAGAACCCAGTCCAGGGGAGGTGTGGGATCGCGCGGTTCCAGTACCCGTGATGAAGATTTTCTAGAGCACATGTTCATCGCCACCATGCACAATACCTTGCTTTTATTTACAGAAAAAGGTAAATGTTTCTGGCTCAAGGTTTACGAAATCCCTGAAGGTACTAAAACATCCAAGGGGAGAGCCATTCAGAATCTGTTGAGCATTGAACCCGATGATCAGGTTAGGGCCTATATCAACGTCAAATCTTTGAAGGATGAGGAATATATTAATAACAATTTCATTATTCTTTGTACCAAGAAGGGGACAATCAAGAAGACTTCGTTATTAGCCTACTCACGTCCGCGCCAAAACGGAGTGAACGCCATCACCATCCGGGAGAATGACCAGTTAATTGAAGCACGATTGACCAATGGCAATAACGAAATCATGCTCGCGGTCAAATCGGGTAAAGCTATTCGTTTCCACGAAAGCCATGCCCGGGCCATAGGCCGGACTGCCGCCGGGGTAAGGGGTATTTCCCTTCAAAATGAGAATGACGAATTAGTTGGTATGGTTTGTGTAGAAGATGAGAACAACGATATTCTGGTAGTATCGGAAAACGGCTTCGGCAAACGTTCCAAAATCGCAGATTACCGTGTGACCAACAGGGGTGGGAAAGGGGTGAAAACCATCAACATCACCGAAAAAACAGGTTCACTGGTATCCATCAAGAATGTTGTCGATACGGATGATCTGATGATTATCACACAAGCCGGTGTAACCATCAGGCTCCCAATCGCTGAAATTCGGATGACCGGTCGTGCAGCTCAGGGAGTTAAGCTGATCAATCTGCGCGATGACGATTCAATCGCCTCTATCGCAAGGGTTGAAACAACGGATGTAGACGGCCCGAAAGATGACGATTTCGAACCATCGATAGACGAAACATCTGATATTCAAGAAGATTAATTGTATTTACAGCTATTGGCAGATTGAAAAAAAACATACAATTTTGTACCATTAAAACGCAAACTTTTTGAAAATGAAAAGAATTTTATTTGCAGCATTGATTTTGTTTGCAAGCACATCAGTGTTTGCACAAAGAGGAAAGGTAACTACCGCACTCACACTTAAAGAGGGTGGTAAGTTAGACAAGGCTTGGGAAGCCATACAGGAAGCCGTTGATCCGAATAATCCGAAAGCTGAGAAATCGGTTAATTGGCCAAACGCATGGGAAGCCCGTGGCGAAATTATTGAGGCGATCATTAAATCGAAGGATGAAAATGTCAAGAAATTAGTAGAAAACCCGATTGAGGAGGCTTACAAATCCTATCAAAAAGCTATCGAACTCAATGCTAAAGGTGGTACACCTGCATTGAAAATCAAAGTTCTCAGTTTTATGACAACCTTGATCAATTCAGCAAGTGAAGCTTTCGAAAAAGAAGATTTCAACAAATCTACCGATTATTTCGAAAAGGTATTGGCCATTGAAGAAACACCAATGTTCAAAACCGATACCCCGATCGACACTGCTATTATGTATAACGCCGGATTGGCTGCCCTCAATGCAAAACAATACGATAAAGCCATCAAATATTTTACCGATTGTGCCAAATACGGCTATAACGGTGGAGCATCTTATTCACAGGTCATCTCAGCCTATCAAATGAAAGGCGATACTGCTACCTCGGTTAACATCATGAAAGAAGCTTTCGATAAATATCCCGAAGATCAAAGTATCCTGGTTCAGTTGATCAATTATTATATCACTACCGGAAAACCGGAAGATGCAATTAATTATTTGGACAGAGCTATTGAGAAAGAGAATAATAATCCTTCATTCTACGTGGCAAAAGGGGTCGCCCTCGATAAATTGGGCCGTCAGGATGAGGCTATTACCCAGTATATTAAAGCGACAGAAGTTAAAACAGATTATGCTGATGCCTATTATAATATCGGTGTAATTTATTTCAACCGCGGTGTGAAACAATTCGATGTTGCCAATGCGGTACCAACATCCGACCAGGCACGCTTCGAAGCTGAAAAAGCAAAATCTGATGCCGAGTTCACTAAAGCAGTACCTTATCTGGAAAAAGCTGTTGAATACAATCCTACTGATATTTTCATTAAAGATCAATTAAAGAACCTGTATTACAGGCTTAAGATGATGGATAAATTCGAAGCGCTGAATAAATAATATTTCTTTGGGGAGGGAAACCTCCCCAAAATTTTAATATCTATAAAATACATAATATTAATTATAAGACAATAGTGTATTTCAAAAATTCGTTGAAATACAGTCGTAATACCATCCAAACCATCCATATCTAAAGCGAAGAGAACAATAGTCCATTTCGAGGCAATTAAGAATGCAAACCCCACACTTATTCTTGAATCGCCACAATCATTTTTGCAACTAACTAATTGGAAAAAATATTTCTCGTCTAATCTTATGAGTGATGGAAATACTGACGCGATTATTTTTCGAGTCAAAATTTGCAGACGATTGATTCTTATTCTTTAACCTGAAAACCATATGCATTTCTGACTTAAACCAACTACGACAAAAATCGTATTCTGTAGTTTTTTCATTCCAGACCAAATTATCGACAACATACACATTGCTGGATTTCGGCAGTAATAAACCCGTATCATCGCCGGGGTTTCTCTATGGTTTCTCTTAGGTTCCTCCAAGGTTCCTGTAAGCTAACTTAGAGAAACCTAACAGAAAGGTAACACCAACCAGGTTGAAAGTACGGTGAAGAACATTTCATGAAATAAGGAGAAAATTGATTAACCCTCATGGGATAATTACGTAAAAGAATGAAATCTTTGAACGATGTTTAAATATTTGTATCTCAGTTTCATTATCTTCATTTTTAACGGATTGCTTATGGCACAGGATATGTCAGTTGGAAAACTTTTGCCACGAAAGGTAGCGCCAAAAGTTGTTTTGGATGATGCCGAATGGCAAAAACGGTTATCGCCTGTTCAATACCAGGTAACCAGGGAAAAAGGCACGGAAAGGCCATTTACAGGGGCATATTATGATTTTTATGAGAAAGGAAATTATCATTGCGTCTGTTGCAACGCCCTACTTTTCAGCTCTGAATCAAAATTCAGGACGGGATGTGGATGGCCTGGTTTTAATGATGTAGTCTCGATCAGCTCTATCAATATCGTGACCGATCGAAGTCATGGAATGGTTAGGACCGAAATAACATGTGCCCAATGCGAAGCGCATCTGGGCCATGTGTTTGAGGATGGGCCACCTCCAACGGGTCTGCGTTACTGCATAAATTCCGTTTCGCTGAAGTTTGTTCCGGATAGCACCAATACCAGGTAAAACTGATTACTCAATTGATCTTGAGATATAACTGGAATAATCTTTTATTGTCGGTTGATAATCCTGGTGAAATAAGGATGAAGAGATGATAAAGTCGGCCGTGGAACGGTTTGAGGCCGTCGGTATATTGTAAAGGACGGAGATCCGGAGTAAAGCTTTCACGTCCACTTCGTGTGGCTGCGGCTGCATCGGATCCCAAAAGAAAATCAACAGGTCGATATTGCCCTCGCAAATCATGGCGCCAAGCTGTTGATCACCGCCAAGTGGCCCTGATTTTAAGCGCATTATCTCCGGTGGAACAGAATCATTTTCTTTACATTTAGCCTTCATTACTTCATCCACCATCTTGCCGGTCGTTCCGGTACAAATCAGACTGTGTTGCGCTA
The DNA here is from genome assembly GCA_964632305.1 of uncultured Prolixibacteraceae bacterium. Lineage (GTDB taxonomy): Bacteria > Bacteroidota > Bacteroidia > Bacteroidales > Prolixibacteraceae > CAZWBR01. The sequence continues at coordinate 54,404 of CAZWBR010000004.1, read as the reverse complement.
ATTCTTTCCAATTGTAACTCACCCATTCGATAATATCTTTCTTGCGGTTATCATGAGCTACAATAGCTATTTTTTTCTTTGCTTTCATTTATATCTATTTAATTATCAATCAAAAATATATATTTAAATGATAACTGGCAAAGATTTTAATTATCAAAAAATTAATTTTTCATTAAAACAGCGAACCATGATCGGGACCTGATATAGTGAGGATCGATTGATGCCAGATCATATTTCGTCAGGTCGTTACTCCGGATGATCGATTCGGCCAGATTATGATAATCATCATTCTCGTGATAACTCTTCAGGTAGTTGAGCAATTCGACAGAAGGAGCTCCCTCCCACCGACGCTGCCTGAATTTTTTATAGGATGAGACCTTGGCTATCAACATATAATAATGCTCGACAGCTTCAATCACATGATCGTACGACCTCATGTAAATATCATCCTCATTGCCGGGTAACAGATTCTTCAGCCTTGAATCATCACTTGAAAAGGACATGATCCCAAACGGATTATTCCCTTTCCTGAAAATCCGGGAGGTGCCCCATCCCGATTCGAGGGCTGCCTGCGCCAAAACTAAACTCACCGGATGGGGATATAACTTGATTTTCAATTCATCTGTCGATTCTGCCTCATATTGGTTTTTCAGGTCCCTCAGGAAGATAAAGTCCTCCTGCGAGAGAGGTTCTTTCTTATTGATCTGATCTTCAATGAAGACAACATGATGAAGTTGGTCGAGTAATCGCTCACGCACAACGACAATGGCAGGAAGCATAAACTGAATGAATTTCACTTTTCGTTCTTCATTATCGAACGATTCAAAATCGACCATTCCGACATATTGAACCGGCTTAACCATCATCTCGTCCTGTTCAATTATCAGGTTACTATTTAGCAGTGCAACTTCATCAATTTTCAATGACAGAGGAGAATAACACGCCTTATAATCTCCAATAAAATTGGAAACCAGCAGGATAAAACCAACTATCACGATAATAATCAGTATCTTATAGAGTCTAAGCATGTGATTCTTCCTTTAATTTCATGCAAAAATTGCAATATTTTTACGATTTTGCACAATATCAGCATACTATTGATTTATTTGAACTGTGATTGGATCCCGGCAATCCAGTGTTTCAATCGTTCGTCGGTCAACCTTGACTGGTTTTCCTGGTCCAGTGCAAGACCGAGAAATTGGTCGCCCCGAACGGCAACTGACGATTCAAATTTGTATCCTTGCGTTGAAGTTAATCCGACGATTTCAGCTCCGCGCTGTTCAAAAAACCGGGCCATGATCCCGATCGCATCGCAGAAATTCTCAGGATAGTTTTTTTGGTCACCCAAACCGAATACGGCCACTTTTTTCCCTTTATAATCAGAGTCTTCAATGGCAGGCAGCAACTCATCCCAATAATTGGGCAACTCCCCATCGAACCAGGTCGGAACGCCCAGAATCAGATTCCGGTATTGGTCGATAACTTCGGCTGTAGTGTTTTCCACGTTAATGGAATCAATTTTATCCTGGCCAAACAATTCCACGATGTTGGCTGCAATCCTGGCTGTCTTGTTTGAATTGAAACTGTAAAATATCGCTGTGTGGTTCATTTCTGATACAAGTAAATATTAATATTTTAATAAGTTGATCGCGGCGTCAAATATCTTACTCTCATTGGGAAGAATGGCGCCTTCAAGAATTCGGTTGAAACCTACCGGAGTAAAGGCGGAACCAATTCTTCGTACCGGAGCATCGAGATATTCAAAAGCCTCATCTGCAATGATGGAGGCCAATTCACCGCCAAATCCACCAAAGACTTTATCTTCATGGACAATCATCACCTTGCCGGTTTTCTTCACGGAATTGAGAATCGCCTCCTTATCCAACGGAATCAGGCTGCGAATATCGACCACTTCAACATCATAGTTTTCCTTCGCCAGTTTTTCAGCCACATTTATTGCCATATAGGTGGTATTTCCGTAGGTAATGATCGACATATCCTTTCCTTCTCTTCTCACCCTTGCTTTGCCGAAGGGGACTTCAAAATCATCGGGTACGACGGTAGCTGCTACCGGGGATTGATAAAGCGCTTTGGGTTCGAGAAACAGGGTCGGGCCTTTTGAACGAAGCGATGTTCTTAATAATCCTGCTGCATCGTCAGCAAAAGATGGGTAGACGATCCTTATTCCGGGGAAAGTGGCCAACGCTCCCTCAATAGTCTGAGAATGATACAGTCCTCCACCGATATAGCCTCCCGAGGCAAGGCGAATAGTAATGTTTGGAGCGAACTGACCATTTGTTCGCCAGTATTCATGGGTTGTTTCGACAAACTGTTCCATGGCAGGCCAGAAATAATCGGCAAATTCAGCACCTTCAACCACAATTCTTATCTTATCGTTGTAGCGTGACATTCCATTGGCTGTTCCGGTTATGAAATCCTCGGCAATAGGTCCGTTGAAGACGCGTGCTTTACCAAATTCCTTCTGCATTCCCTTCGAGACATTAAAAATTCCCCCTTTTTCTTTGTTGGCAATGTCCTGGCCCCAGATAAAAGTGTCGGGATTCAACCGGAATTCGGCTTTCAGCGTTTCGTTGATCGCCTCGATCAGCTTCTTCTTCTCACCATCAACACGATGTACCCCTTCGGGATATCTTGTTGGGAGGTAAGGTTCAGGCAAAACAAAGTCATAAATAGTTGAAGGATCGGGATCGGCTGATGCCAAAGCCTTTCGGTGCGCCAGTTTAACTTCTTCTTTAGCCGTTTCTTCGATGGCCACCAGTTCAGCGTCAGAAAAACGGTCATACCGTATCAACATTCTTCTGAATTTGGCCAAAGGATCATACTCCAGCACATAGTTTAATTCATAATCGTTACGGTAAAGCTCATGCCGATCGGAATTGGAGTGAGAGTGAATCCTGACGCAATTGGCTTGAACGATACAGGGTTTTTGATTTTCAAGGACCCACTTTTTAGCTTCGGTCATTGCATTCATCGAATCGAACACATCTTTGCCGTTGCAATGGATAATCCTCAGGTTTTTAAATCCTGAGAAGTTATTGGCGACCTTCCGATTGGCAGTCTGATCTTTTTTAGGAACGGAGATGCCGTAACCATTATCCTGGAAAACAAAAATAACGGGGAGCTCTTCGTTCGAAGCCCCATTGATGGCTTCATAGACATAGCCTTCGCTAACAGAGGATTCCCCCTGGGAACTGATCGCAACTCCCTGACCTTTATAGTGTTTAAGTGCTCTTCCAACCCCTGCCGCATGTAACGTATGATTGCCGGTGCATGAGGAGACGTTATGGATGTTCCAGGCCGGTTTCCCGATGTGATTCGACATATGCCGGCCACCTGAATTCACATCTCCGGCTTTGGAAATCCCGTTCAGAATGACCTCTTCGGCCGTTAATCCGGCCGAGATATTAGTCAGCATATCACGGTAATATGGAAAGAGATGATCATGATCCCGGTCGAATATTTGACCGATGGCCAACTGAATCCCGTCATGCCCGGCAAACGGCGCATGATATGACCAGCCAATGGCTTGTTTCAGGTAATTAGGCGCCTTCTCATCGATAATCCGCCCCAATACCATTAAATAGTACCATTTCTCGAGCGTCAATTTAGCAGTACTTTTTATTGAGAAATATTTTTCGACAGGTATATCTTGTGAAACTTTCATAGTCAACTTTTTATGACAAATTATATTATGCGGTCAATATCAAACTCTTCCAGTAGATCGGCGATCCGGCGCAGGAATTTTCCGCCCAGCATTCCATCGACGACCCGGTGGTCATAGGAAAGTGACAGGAACATCTTATGCCGAATGACAATTGCATCCCCAGTAGGTGTTGCCATTACTGCCGGTTTCTTTTCAATTGTTCCCACTGCCAAGATTGCCACCTGGGGTTGATTAATGATAGGGGTACCGCCAAGATTCCCAAATGATCCGAAGTTGGTGATGGTAAATGTTCCCCCCATCAGGTGATCGGCAGTAAGTTTCTCATCGCGTCCGGCTTTAGCCAACAAGTTAATCTCACTGGTCAATCCCAAAAGATTCTTCATCCCTGCATCTTTAACGACCGGAACCACCAGGTTTCCACTGTTAGTCGCAACCGCGATACCAATATTAACATGCTTCCGAAGAATAATTTTATCGCCGTCAACCGATGCATTGACTCCCGGGAATTCAACCAAGGCCTGAGCGACAGCTTCAGTAAAGATCGGCATGTAGGTCAGTTTCTCACCGTACCTGGAAAGGTAAGAATCCTTAACTTTATTGCGCCAAAGGACAATATTCGTCACATCGGCTTCAATAAAAGTAGTCACGTGCGGGGAAACCTGTTTCGACATTACCATATGATTGGCAATCAGTTTTCTTACCCGGTCCATTTCGATAATCGTATCATCCGCTCCGATGGAGATAGGAGCTCTTGAAACGGTTGGCTGTGGTTCAGCAGGAGACGGGGCGCTGGAAACAGACCGCGAAGAGGCCCTCCCGGACATATTTTTTTGCTGTTCGATGAAACTGAGCAGGTCATTTTTCTGGATTCGGCCGCCGAGGCCGCTTCCTTCAACTTTTTCAAGCACCTCCAGTGGAATTCCTTCTCTCGATGCAATGGTTTTAACCAAAGGAGATAAGAACCGATCCGAATGAGTTTTCTTTTCGGACCCCGCTTTATAGAGAACTCCAGGTCGGGAGTTTTCTTCCGATGCGACTGGTGACGCCTTCGTTTCCGGTTCACCGGCGACATTTTGGGCATCTCCTTCCAAATTAATAATCATCGCGACCTTTCCTACGGGAACAAGGTCATTCTCCGCATAGAAGATCTCTTTAACAACTCCGGCAACCGGAGATGGGATTTCCGAATCAACCTTATCTGTAGCCACTTCAAAAAGAATGTCGTCTTCATTGACTGAATCGCCTTTCTTAACGAAAATCTTCGTAATGGTAGCTTCCTGGATACTTTCCCCTAATTTTGGTATTAGTATTTCAAAATCAGACATATACTTGTTACTTATACTTGATTAATAATAAACCGGCCTTAGGAAACAAATTATCAAATACGCTTTGATTTGATATACGGGACCGTTTTATATAAGTAACAAATTGAAAGTAAAATGGTTTAGTTAAGGGAGACCAGGTAATTAATTGTAATAACTAAAAAGGTCGTAATCAGGCCATTTCTCGACTTTTTGAAGAATGCCGGTCATCACGCGATCCATTTCGACGGCTAATCTAGGCCCCTTGTAATTACTTGTATTTGAGAGAATCACCCATGAAAAGCCATTGGGTTGACGTTTTACCAATGCTGAAGTCCCGGGCAAGGTTCCGGTTCTCCACCAATTGCCGTTCCCATCAGTGCTCCTCCATCCCAAAGGGTCAAGCCCATGAGCATCCACACGGGTCATTTCGTCGATGCTTTTGGCAGAAAGAATATCTTTAACACCATTATGACGATCGATACTTACAACCAATCTCATTAAATCGATTGAAGAAGCAATCCATCCTCCGGCTGAACCCAATAATCGGATATCGTTTCCACCGTAAATTTTCGGAAAAAGCCTACCTGTACCATCAAACGACTCAATTGGTTGGGCATCTTCCGGCTGATAATAGTGAACCTCATTGGGACATTGTTCCTCTTCAAAATTGCCGCCCAATTGCATATGACGAATCCCGGCAGGTCTGAGAACATTTTCCTGTACATATTTCTCATAATCCATTCCCGAAGCTTTCGCGACAACCTTGCCCAATATCATGTATCCTAAATTGGAATAAGCGCTAAGTGTACCAGGTTCAAAATGCAGCTTTTTAGAGACGACGAATTTGACATAGCTGTCGATATTTACCGGAAGCTCCTCGCCAACTTCAGATGCCACGATTTTGGGCAGAAAGGCGATGTCTCCATACCGTTGAGTCCATCCTCCGGAATGATTTAAAAGATCGATAACTCTGATGTTTTCCAGTCGTTTATCCTTTATATCGAGAAATTTTTCATCGTTGAGAATTCCTTTTTTGCCAAAGACCCGGGAGTGGAGCGTGAATTTTCCACTCTCAACCAGTTTCATGACCGCTGTAGCCGTGATTAATTTGGAGACGCTGGCAATTCGAAAGAGATGCTCCGGGTTTGTTTCAATATTGGCATTCTCATTGGCCAAACCATAACCCTTGGCAAAAACCAAACGTTCATCTTTAACAATTGCTACAGATAAGCCCTTAATATGATTTTGGGTTCTGAATCGCTCAATACTTTCATCAATCAGGGCCGTATTTTCTGATTCCAGTAGTTTATTAATCAGAAGCCTGTTGATATTATTTTTCTCGGACGAAGAAAACTCACTGGTTTCCTGCATATATTGATAATCGCAGGATACAATGTCAATTGAAATAAGGATAAACAGCAATATATATTTTAACAATCGAATCATATTATTTGAATAGGCACCTCATGAGTAATTATAGTGATTTACATTTGTGATTCACATTTGTAATCCACCAATAATGTCATTTACCGATTTAAAATTGTGTTTATTGAGGTAATCCTCAATTCCATCGATGATTTTAACCGTTGTGAGCGGATCGATAAAATTAGCCGTTCCAACCTGAATGGCAGAGGCACCTGCCAGGAAGAATTCTATGGCATCAGTAGCATTCATAATTCCCCCCAAACCGATCAATGGCACTTTAACGGCATTGGAAACCTGCCATACCATCCTTAAGGCAATCGGTTTAACAGCCGGTCCGGAGAGTCCCCCTGTAATAGTGGAAAGCACCGGTTTTCTTGTCTCGGCATTGATTGCCATTCCCAACAAGGTGTTTATAAGAGAAATGCTATCGGCGCCGCTGTATTCAACTGCCCGGGCTATTTCACAGATATCGGTCACATTAGGCGACAGCTTCACGATCATTGTTTTCGAATAGACCTGTCGAACCGCTCTGACCACCGCCTCGGCCGAAGGGCAACTGGTTCCGAAGGCCATTCCTCCCTCCTTGACATTTGGGCAGGAGATATTCAGTTCAATTCCGGCAATCTTATCCAGCTCGTTAATTTTCTCAGCACATGCCATATAATCTTCGACCGTAGAACCGGAGACATTAACCAGGACATTGGTCTGATATTTGGTTAATTTAGGATATATATTACTGATAAAATAATTAACTCCACCATTTTGAAGACCGACCGCATTCAACATTCCTGACGGGGTTTCCGCCATCCGGGGATAGGGATTGCCTTGTCTGGCATTTAAAGTAGTGCCTTTGACGATGAAGCCGCCCAAGGTGTTGACATCGAAAAAATCGTCAAACTCTACTCCGTATCCAAATGTGCCTGAAGCGGTTAAAACCGGATTCTTAAGTTCAAGATTGTGAATTCTGATATTTAGATCTGCCATTTTAATCTGTTTATATTAAACACCGGACCTTCTGAACAAACACATTGATTTCCGTCAACCGTTTCGGTGACACAACATAAACAAACCCCGAAACCACAGGCCATCGTGTTTTCCAGTGAGACCTCACAGAATATCTCTTTTTGAAGGGCAATAGCGGCCACGGCTTTCATCATCGGTTCCGGTCCACAAGTGTAAATCCGGTCGAAAGACTCGATTTCACTTATAAAGAGAGGATGATTGGTAACGAATCCCTTTTCTCCGTGACTTCCATCCTCGGTGGTGGTATGAAGCTCCCCATATTGCTGATAGACTTTCAATTCCACTAAATCATCTGCTGATCGGGCTCCCAGAAGGATATGGATCTCGTGTCCTTCCGTTTGAAGTTTCTGGGCCAGAAAAAGCAATGGAGCAACACCGCAGCCTCCACCCACCAATAGAAGTTTGGATGGAGTTTCTGGTAGTGAGAATCCGTTCCCTAACGGAAAAACAACACTTAATTGTTCTCCGACCGGAGTCTGCGACAAACATTTGGTACCCTGCCCTATTCCCTTTATCAGAATATGGACCGAGTTACATTTGTAATCAACCGAGTGAATAGAAAACGGCCTTCTTAAAAAGGTACTCTGTGATTTGTCGACCAGAATGTTTGCAAACTGCCCTGGCTTGATATCCTGAAGTTCCACCGCCGACTGAAGGACCAACAAATGATGATCTTTATTCAGTTGAGTATTGGCTGTAACTGTCAAATTTTGAACAGATTTCCTCATCTGCATAACTTTTATATTTCCAATATATAATCCTAATTCACTCATTTGCTGAGTAAACAACAAATCAGGTCAACGATTATTAATTGGGTGCAAATATAGTTGAAAAAGCGATCAGGAGGGAGAGTAACTGGTGAAAGTTTTATCTTTATAGAGCACAATAATCTTCTCAATATCTTTATTCCCGATCGTATTAACCTCCAAAGGTTTTTCATCGGTCACCTTCATCCGACTCACTTCTACCTCTATCGATGGTTTATCCTCTGGTTTGTTCGGGAGACTCTGATCCTTGGTAACGGATGGTTTTACTGGTTGAAGGTTTTCCAGTTCATTTTTCGGGATCTGCTTAAGCGGCGTTGCTTCATTCTCTTTTGAAACAGGAAAATCAAACAATGAAGGAGCCGAAGTATTCTGAATTGCGGTCATCATCATCGCACCTTCACCCAGGAGCAGCCAACGGGGATTTAGCTGAGGGTAGACCATCAACATTTTTTGAATAAACGAGGCACTCGGATAATTACGACCATTTAAAACATGAGAAACACTTGATCGCTGTACCCCAATTTTATCGGCAAATTCTGCCGGAGTGATATTCTCTTTTGTTAAAAACTTAGTTATCCTGTCCTTCATCTTTATTACAAATCTATTTGAATAAATGTTTTCATTAGGAATTGTTGATCACAAATGTAATAAATAAAATTTCACATTCGTATATACAGAACAAAAAACATTAGTCCGCCAGTTCAATGTTGTATATTCACAAATGTATTGCATCGGATTATTGCTGCTGATTTACGTAGTTTACATCTGTACTATTTACAGTTGTGGAATAATTAACGCCAGTTGATACATGAATATGCAATTCAATTAAAATACTATACTTCAGCAAATAAGCAAGGATAGCTGTAATTAAACTAATAATACAGGTTGTTTAGCCTATATATCTAATACATAGGCTTGTAAGTTCATAATATGGGTTTATTTCGATTAATCAACGGGCTCTATCTTGAAATTACCAATTACATTATTAATCAAGATATTTAAATAAAAATCATATATAACTGATAATGTCTACTTTATAATGTTGATTTATCACAATAAGTGAATGCAAACAAGAAGAAATTGTGTGTTACATTTGCGAATCATATATATACAATATCACGCAGTAATCTCTTCGTCATAGAGATTTTTGTGATTTATGGTTGTATTTTGTGAAGGGTGCCTATGCGTTGTGTACATTTGTGGATTTAGATTTCTGAATAACGCACAACAGAAGTTAGAATTACATTTGTTGTTTTAACGATGGGGATTATTCCGGAGATAAATGCGATCTCAATTGCATCTTTTAATGATCAGTTCTTCTATTTTTTTGAATATTGACCGATTTTTTTGAATCCTACTGCATAATTATCCAAATGACCAACTAATTTTTCTTCCGGTAGAAATTCTTCCCAAAATACTCTTTATTTCAAACTCAGCATTCCAACGGCTATTCACCTATATATATGCATTTTATATGTGAAAAATACCTTTTTATGTGTGCTGAGAATTAAATATTTTTCCCTTCCTTCATTGGAGGACATGAAATTTATACTGGCAAACATTTACCGTGTCAAAAAACAAAGTCTAAAGGTCGCTAAAGCTGACTGAGAAAAGCAATTCAAAATTGAATCGGTTTTGATCGAATAGATAGGACTCGCGGAAACCAATTTTTGCCGGAGCAATAAATCGAAAATAATTACAATCAATATTTAATTCTCCCCCAACCGATCTTTGATATCTAATAACCGATTCTTGCTGATCGAGGAGCGGAACCCGAATTTGGGCAAAATCATAGAACATACGGGCAGAAAGTCGTTTTAGATAAATCAGCCTTCCGATCCGAAAATCCGGATATCCGATGGGTAATTGATAATCACTCCGAATGGTCATCATCTGATTGTTCAAAATAGATTGATTCCCTCTGGGGTAAAGAATTAAATCTGAAAACTGATTCTTATCCCCGGATTTTTGTTGAAAAGCTGAATAGAACCGCATTCCATGGCTTTTTGCCAGGCCGGGGAAATATAATACAGACGCCAGCGACCAGATTGAACCCAGATTTCTATCTCCAATCGGCGTATGGCGATATTGAAAATCGAAGATCTGTCCCAAGCTGGGTTGTTGATCGCGATGGCTCTGCCGCAGTAAATTATGAGCATAGAATCGATAGGAAAACGGGATAATCGTTCCGCGGAAAATCTCGTCAGGCGTACCCGTCTGTTGCCGGATATCTACATATTCGACTTTAATTTCTGGCTGTAACAATCGATACATCTTACCATGTGTCAGATCAATCGGGAATTTTATCCCTCCATCGATCCGAAGCTGATCATATGTAAATTTAACAAGCGAAGTGTCAGAACGAACAACCATTCCACTCTGATTTTCATAGTTCGTCACCTGAAGATAGTGCGATTTTCGTTTCCCGTATTCTGCATTGAAATCAAGAATGGGATAAAGACCCAAATACCGAAAATTAGCAACCCAAGTACCTGTTTCCTCCGAAATAGAATATTTATATCCCAATTCGGTGACGGCTGTACTGAGTTTATTTTGAGACATTAACGAGAATCCTGGTTGAATATCCGTTTCGTCAGGATTAACATAAACGGGAGACCAACTATGAAAATTCCAAAGGTTCAATTTGGAATAGGCTCTGGAGTGATAAACCAGAGAATCATTGCGATTGTTCAGTGAAAACAGGCCATCCTGTTTGGTAAGTTCTTCTGCCAATGGATAGACAGACCTCTCCAACCAATCCTTTTTAATCCATAAATTTGGATCATTTTGCTGATAAGCAAGATTGAATCCATCTGAGGTATAATCGCTGAAAAGGAGCTTATGATCCAATCCCTTGACCTGTAAATCCCTGATTCCGTAACGGCTATCTGTAATCCGAAATAGTTGTTTATTCTTCAGGTTCAGCGCATAACCATTGTCCAAACCTTCAAGATTACTTGTAAAAAAGACATAATCTGAAGATTGAACCGGTTTTCTTATCTCAATAGTCGAGAATGGAGTTAAATACAGTATTTCTGAAGATGTAATATCCATCTGAATAAGAGACTTTCCTTTGGGCCCCATTGCCACTGCAAAGATAGAGCGACCATCCTCTGTCCAGGATGGTGTCAAAATCAGGTAACAATTGGGAACAGCCAGCTTCCGTGTGATTTTCCCGTCTTTTACCGAGATAAATACCAGAAAACATTGGTTTTGAGTATTATTTTCTATTGCCAATATCGTTTTCCCGTCAGGGGATAACTGAGGAACATAAAGTTTTTCCTGATAGGCTTTTTCCCAAAGGTTTCCATTTTTTATATTCAGGATTCTTAAGAGAGAAGTTTCCCGGTGAGTCCAACGTAGATCCGGTTTCATTTCGATCCAGATCACCTTATTCTGGCTGAATGTGAGAGATTCATCAGATATCGTGCCCGGAGTGAAAAGCCTCTTTTCATTTCCATTTTTGTCGATTCGCACAAAGCGAGGGATATCATTGATCGAATTCTTGAGTGAAAAATAAACAGAATCATTTATATAATGTGGAAAAGTGTAGGAAGTATAAACCTGTTTTGTTTTATTAACAACCTGTTTTTCAAAATAATGACCGTACTCCTCTCCTCTTTTTATTGAATCTTTCAGCCTTAACATGCTTTCCAGGTAAAGCTCTTCAGGCCATTTCCCAATTGTTTTATCCAGTCCCTTCGAAAAAGCATTGAATGATAATGGATTGCGTGCTACATGATGAAGTACATCTGCCCAAATATTTGGGCCATACTTGGCTCTTCCATATGCAATCAATTGATAACCTAACTGATAATAATCAGGGATATAATCTTTAAACGATCCCAGATAAGCCTTATCATAATTGTAGACTTTCTTTTCCTGAACCTGAGCCCGTAGCTCCATCTCAAATGATGGTAGACGACCTCTTCCTGAATTACTTAATGCTGTTTCCGTGGCAACGGCATCTCCTTCCAGAAACCAAAAAGGCAGGTAAGCACCGATGGCTATGGTGGCCGCTTGTTCTCCCAATATGATTCTAAATATCTTAGGCAATTCCTCTCCGATCTTATCGATCTGAACCACATGCCGGAATTCATGAATTGCCAACTGTTCCAGCCAATCCTGAGCATAACTGCCCTGATGAGGGACCGTATACATTTCTACCCGAGCCGGTGCCCAAGCCGCAAAACCGTTAGAACGTACTGTCTGGGTATGAAGAATTACTGAAATTTTGCGTGACTGATGATTCAGGGATTTTCCACCATGCTGATAAACTTGTTCCAATATAATAGCTAATCGCTGAGCATTATCCTCAAAATCAAAAGGATAAATAATCTGAAATTTTTCAGCATTGATCTGTCTCCATTTAATGCTCGCCGGATCTTGTCCCACCAGATAATACTGTGCTTTTAATCCTAACGGGCTTAAGAGCAGTAGCAAAATCAATTTATGCAGGTCAAACTTCATATCTTTATATAGAAATGGGTATCCACTGTTCCTTCATCCATTGATTAACTTCCGGCGAAAGCAATTCAGCTAGTTCACGGTGAATTCTTTCATGATATTCATTCAGCCACATCTTTTCCTCATCAGTGAGAAATTCTGCCAGTATAAGTTTCTGATCAATCGGGCAAAGCGTTAATGTTTCAAATCCCAGGAATCTCCCAAAGGTAGAAACCGACAATGATTTACAAAGAATCACGTTTTCCGTTCGAATTCCGTATTCTCCGTCACGGTAAAAGGCTGGTTCATCTGACAAGATTTGTCCGATACGTATTGGTTCCGGATTATATTCCTGACGAATGCTCATGGGACCTTCATGAACACACAAAAAATGACCTACTCCGTGACCAGTTCCGTGGCCATAATTCATTCCATTATCCCACAAAGGTTTACGAGCAAAACTATCCAGCGAATAACCCTTGGTCCCCTCCGGGAAAATAGCCTTCGCTAACTCTATTGTTCCTTTTAAGGCAATAGTAAAATCGAAACGCTGTTGTTCAGTCACTTCGCCGGCGGCAATCGTTCGCGTTATATCTGTTGTTCCATCCATATACTGTCCGCCGGAGTCGATCAATAGAAGGTTTTCAGGCATCACCTCTATGTCAGATTCCCTTGTAACATGATAATGAACAATAGCTCCGTGAAAAGCATATCCCACAATCGGATGAAAACTCTCTCCTTTAAAATTATCCTGTTGTGAGCGAAATTCTTTTAACTTTTCACAAACCGTCAATTCTGTTATTCGTTCACAGCCAATATGTTGACTGAACCAATAGAGAAAATTAACCATCGCTGCTCCATCGCGTCGATGAGCCTTCCGCATTCCTTCAATTTCTGTTTCGTTCTTTACCGATTTTAATACCGTGGGTAAAGAAATCCCAGGAACAATTTTATTACATTGATTAATTGAGTTATATATAGTAATTGTCGTTCTGTCCGGATCCAGAAGAATAGTTTTCCCCGAAATTGAATTCAGAAATTCTATGATCGAATTGTAATTGAGAATTATGATTCCCTCCTTGGTCAACCGGTGACGCAGATCAATCGAAATCTTTGATTCATCAATAAAAATATAGGCAGCATCGAGCCCGATATAACCATAGGCGAAGAACAATGGATTATAGGCGATATCATTCCCCCTAAGGTTTAAACACCAGGCCAGATCATCGAGCAGCGTGATGATGGTAGCATCGGCCCCTATTTCTTTCAGCTTTTGCCTTACCATTTCTAATTTATTAACCCTTGATACACCTGCAATTTCTACAGGAAGCTCAAAAACAGGATCGGTTGGCAATAGAGGGCGATTGATCCAAATCTGGCCAAGCAGATCCTCACTTGAAATTAAAGTAAGGCCCTTCGCACTGAATTTTGCTTCAACTGACTGGTACTCGGAGGTAGAAATAGTCATTCCATCCATGGCAATCACATCCCCTTTTTTTAATTGAGTGATTAACCAATCATCATAATTGATTGTGTCGGGTTGCCGGTCTTTGAACATTTCAATTCCATTTCCCTTCAATTGTTCATTTGCCTGCAGAAAATATCTTGAATCGGTCCAGAGTATCACCCTTTTATGGGTTACCACTACCCTTCCATAGGAACCGGTAAAACCACTGATCCACGCCCTTGTTTGCCATCGTTCGGGAAGATATTCGCTTAAGTGTGGGTCCGTACCACAGATAATATATGCATCGATCATTTTCTCACGCATTAAACCACGCAGGGAATTAATCCTATCTATAATATTCATTTGCAGTTATTTGTAATGTAATAATGAATTATCTTTCTCATACTATCAGAACAAAGGCTATCCGGATCGATTTTTTCAAGATCCACAAATTCAATCCCAGAGATATCATCCCCCGGGATAATATTTTCAAGATGATCCACCTCACAAATAAAAGCCAAATCAAGAGTGAATATATTGAGTCCCGAAAAGGGATAAACATTCGGAAATGAAACCAAATAATCCATTTTAGTTACCCTAATCTGCAATTCTTCGAAAATCTCCCGCACCACGGCAGATTCAGCCGTTTCGTGCGGCTCAACAAAACCTCCCGGCAGATCCAACATTCCCATATTGGGTTCAATAGCCCTTTGGGCCAGCATTAATTGCTTTTCTTTGTTAAATATCAAACAGGCTACTGCGGCCGAATTATTTATGTAATATTGGAAACAGCACTCTTCGCACTTAAATGAACGCCCATCATCGAATGTATGGAATTGACCGGAGCCACATCTTGGGCAATACTTGAAAATAGTGATCGGATTCAAATTCATTCTGATTTTGTAATTGATCTGTATGATCAAAATTTTTCTGGATTTTAAAAGATCTGTTTTATATCCCGATTAATTAAACCTATGTTTATGATTTTTGACCAACAAAATAGTCATTCTTATCGGCAAAGAGAAAATTGAAGGTAGTCAGACTACCATAAATTCTGGTAATGTATTGTTGAAGATCTACTTTTTCAGAATCGGTCATTACCGGGTGCGAGTTAATATTTTGCTCAAGAACCCGAAGACGATCGCGCAACATAACGATTTTATGAAAAAAAACGTCAACAGGAATCTCTTTCACCTGCAAATCCGGGTTTGAGGGGTGAATAGTCAATGTTCCACCTTTCCATCTTTCACCTAATGCAATGTTTGATTGCAGTGCATTGTATTTATCTAATACATAGATGAGAACTTTTTCCATTTCATCCAGAGATAATCCGGTCTTAGCTACAGCGTGAGTATTTTCAATAAGCTCAAGTTCTTCGCTGCGTTTACTCACTTCCAACTTCCCTCCCTTTTCAAAGAAAATTTCCCAGGCTGTAATCTTATCGTCGTTTACTAGACCTAAACCATATCTCAAATGTCTGACTTTTGATCCGATTCCAATGTTCTGTTCCATTTTTATGCCAATTTAAATACTCATCTAAAATAGAAAATATATGAAAAGAATACTGCAATATAATTTGTATTAGAACAGAATAAATTTTACTGTATTTTTGTTGCTATGGATTTGCATTTTTTACTTGATGGATTTCTCATTGGCATAGCTGTTTCGGTTCCATTAGGGCCGTTGGGTATGTTTTGTGTCCGTCGCACAGTAAATAAAAACTGGCAGGCAGGCTTATTTTCAGGTTTGGGTATTTCAGCTGCGGATTCAATTTATGCAACCATGGCAGGATTCAGTCTCACCATCATAATTGATTTTATACGGAATTTTGAAATCTACTTCAAAATATTCGGATTGCTAATTTTAGTTGGTTTAGGCCTTTACATATTCCGGTCAAACCCTGCGAAGGATGTTCAAAAGTTTAAAAGAAGAGGCTCTTCTTATTTGCAGGATTTCCTCTCAACCTTTATTATCACCTTATCTAATCCCTTGTCCATTTTCGTCTTCATTGCAATATTTTCAAGCTATAGCATTGTCCTTCAGCTTTCACAACTGGGTGAAGCATTGCTGATTATTGCCGGAATCTTCTTTGGAGGTACCCTATGGTGGTTAGTATTAACAGGATTAGCCAATCTTTTCCGTCATAAATTTACTATTGACCTTTTGGAGTGGGCCAACAAAATTATTGGAATCGGGATAATAACTTTGGCCGTACTGTTTTTTATTGTCTTACAAACCAAGGGGATCTAAGAAAACCTTCCCGTCAAAACTGAGACAAAATCTTCCGGTGCCCGCCTGGGTTTCCCAGTTTTCGAATCCATAAATCCTAATACCACTTCCCCTTCATTGATTAACTCACCCAACTCGTTAAATATTTGAGAATAAATATGAAGCTTAACTTTCGGAACCTCTTTAATAATGGTTCTAATTGTCAACAATTCATCATAAAGTACTGGACGATAGTAGTTTACATGCAATGAACGAACAGGAAGTAATATCCCCTCCTCTTCCACCTCGCGATACGATTTCCAAATTTCACGAATAAGGTCAGTACGACCGATTTCATAGAGACGCGGATAATTACCGTAGTACATTACTCCCATTCTGTCGGTATCCCCATAACAGACCCGATATTTTGATTCAAATGTAACCATGATTATTGTTTCTTAAATGGAGAATCCGGCTCTTTAGCCATATGATTAAAGGTCAACCGGTCAAGTAAGGAGGGGAAGAATTTACCAAGGAAAACCGTCAATTTTCCTTCCACAAAGGTCAGAATAAGCTCTCTCTTCCTCTTTTGGATGGCATTCGCAATATGCCTGGCACAAGTTTCAGCACTCATCATCTTTTCTTCATTGCGTGGAGTTTCACCTTGTGGAGTTCCATCCGCAGTAAGAGCAACCTTTCTGACTTCTGAAGCGGTAAATCCAGGTGCAGCAACCAACACATGCAATCCGGCATGTAAATACTCAATCCTGAGAGTGTTCAAAAAACCCCGTATGGCAAACTTCGATGCTGAATAAGCACTTCTTCCTGGTAATCCAACATGTCCGGCTATGGAAATAATCCCAACCAAAGAACCTCTTACTTTTAATAAATACGGAAGAGCATACTTAGTGCAATATACTGTTCCAAAGAAATTTACATTCATCACTTTATGCATCACTTCAAGATCCATCTCTGTAAAAAGAGCCCGCATTGAAATTCCGGCATTATTGATCAGAACATCAATTCGTCCAAATTGCTCAATTGTTTTCTCAATAAGGCGTTTACAGTCCGATTCGATCTCAACATCTGTTTCGACGCATAAAACTTCCACATCGCCCAACTCGCTTCTTAGCGCTTCAAGCTTATCAATTCTTCTTGCCCCGAGTGATAAAGAAGCGCCGCGTGAGGCGAATTCTTTAGCCAGAGCTTTACCAATGCCTGATGAAGCACCTGTAATTACAACTACTTTTTTATTCATTATGAAGTTCTTAAATCCGGAAAAACGTAAGATTAATCCCTTATGCTGCAAAAATATAACTTTTTTACCAACATGCATTTTAAAAAAATATGTTTCTTTTACCTATCATGTAATGAGAAAGATACAGTAGACTACATTACAAATCTTCATTTTTTCATGGGCAATGTTGGGTAAATAAAAAAATGAAGTTATCTTTGCACCACCTTTGAAAAACAAAGGATCTAGAGGATGACTCAGTAGCTCAGCAGGTAGAGCACATCCCTTTTAAGGATGGGGTCCTGGGTTCGAATCCCAGCTGAGTCACTTTAAAACAGAAAAGCTCTGTAATCAAAATGATTATAGAGCTTTTTCTATTTAAAAAATACACAAATATGGAATCAATTGAAATATTAGTCCCACCAGGATTCGCCCTCAACCAAATATTTTTCTTTGATCAATTTTTCATTTAATTCTATACCAAATCCGGGGCGATCGCTTAATTGTATGTGCCCGTTTTTAATTACTTCCTTGTCATACCCAAGAACATCGGGATCCCCGTTAATGCCATTTCCAGCACGATTTTTAGGATTCATAAGAAAAGCTTCATGGGCTACAAATTCACGGACAGTTGCCGCAAAATTAGCCGATGCAATGGTTGCAACCGGACCGGCAACATTGTGGGTACAAACTGGCATATAATATAACTCGGCAAGATCAGCTATTTTTTTAGCTTCCAAAAGTCCTCCAGCCATCGATACGTCAATCTCAATCATGTTCACTCCCTGATTTACAATAAAAGGACGAAAATCATCCCTGGTATATAAATTTTCACCTGTCAGAATAGGAACCGGAGACTTCTCAGTTAGCTTAACCCACTGTTCATTATAGGCAATCGGCAAAGGATCTTCCAACCAGGCGGGACGAACAGGAACAACTGCATTTGCCAATCGCAACGCACTGTCGAAATCAAATTCCCAGTGACAATGCACGGCAATATCAAATGCCGGACCCAATACCTCCCTCATGTTGCCAAAACCTATTACTATTTTGTCCACTTCCTGATTGGAGAGTCGACGATTGTTCAACCGGTTCCAGGCCTGATCCCTGTCGATATCGCTCTTACATGCAGTCCATCCCTGACTTTTCATCAACGTTGCAAATTCTTTACACGAATCCATATCCAGCATGTTGCGTGGCCGTACGGAAGCATAGGCACGGACTTCATTAACATGACAACCTCCTCCAAGTATCTTTCGTACCGGTTGTTCGGTAATTTTCCCGATTAGATCCCACAATGCAAATTCAACGCCGGTTATAGCATGTGTAGCTATCCCATGGTTTCCACCATAATACGATGTACGGGTACTCATCTTGAAAACCTGATACTCTAAATCCAACGGGTCCTGCCCCATCAAAATGGGTTTACATACATTATGGACAATATCTTTTGCCCCATCGCCAGTTTCGCCGTGATGACATTCACCTATCCCAACTAAACCAACATCGGTGGATATTTTGACCAAAGGACTTACCCGCATTCCAATCTTGGTCAGGACACATTGAACGTTTGTGATTTTCACTTTCCCTGAAAGAGGATTAGCCAATAAATCGAAATAGGGCAAAAATAGCATGGCGGGGGTCGCTATTGCCAGGTTTCGGATAAAATTTCGTCGTTTCATTTTTACCGTTTAGTTAGTGTTTGTTTGTGATATAAAGAATCAAGGATATCGGAATTAACACAAAAAAAACTGTTTCTTTATCCCCACCACTTTTCCCCTTCCACCAGATACTTCATGGCGACATCTTTGTTAATATCAAGACCAAGGCCAGGTTTGTCGGAGAGCTGAATATGCCCGTCTTTTATTATATCTCTGTCGTATTCAATCAACGTCCCCCAGTCAGCATGACCATCGCGGGAATCTTTGCTGTAATCATAACTCTCATGCCCGATAAAATCCAGCATTGTAGCAGCACAATTAGCAGAAGCAATGGTTGCAATCGGCCCCATGACATTGTGTGTCGCAACCGGCATGTAATAGGTATTTGCCAGATCTGCAATCCTTTTTGCTTCCAGCAATCCACCTGTCATTGAAATATCTATTTCAACCATATGCACGGCCTGATTTGTAATGAACGGAAGGAAGTCATAAAGTGTATATAGATTCTCGCCACAGAGGATAGGAACGGGTGAAGCAGCTGTCAGTTTAGCCCATGTATCCACATAATTAATTGGCATAGGATCTTCGATCCACCAAGGTCTGATGGGCTCCAGAGCTTTTGCAAAACTCAGTGCATCAAAAAAACCAAACTCCCAGTGACAATGCACAATGATTTCAAAATCATCACCTGCAGCTTCTCTTAAATTACTAAATGCCTGGATATTCGTTTTGAGCTCAGAATGCGAAAGGCGGCGATTTAATTCACTGCCTCCCTGCCTCCTGGATATCCTGAAAGGCTTCGCGGCAGTCCATTTTTGAACCGAACCGTTAACGTAATCCATCCACTCTTTACAGACTGCCTTATCGAGCATATTTCTTGGCTGACTGGTCAAGTAGGCTCTTACCTTATCGGTATAACACCCTCCTCCTAGGATTTTCCGAAGCGGCATATTGAGGAGTTTTCCTACCAGATCCCAAAGAGCAATTTCACAACCTGTAACTGCATGGATACCAATACCTCCATTACCACCGGTGTATGATATGCGCCACTTCATCAATTGAGTTAGACGGGCAATATCGAACGGATCCTGTTTTACAAGAATTTGCTTAAACGCGTTTAGAACCACCTCTTTAGCTGCCAATCCGGTAATATCATGATGGCATTCACCAATACCATAAACACCGGCGTCAGTTTCAATTTTAACAAGAGGCAGAACATGACCTCTGCTTCCTATTTGTACACGCATGAATTTTACATCGGTGATAGTAACTTTCCCTTTTTCGGATTCTGAAATATTACCGTAAGTTGGTAACACTGCTGCGGCCGGAACAGTAGCTGCCACTTGTAAGAATTTTTTTCTATCCATTTTTTTGCCTTGGTTAATTAGTTAATTACTTTGGTTTTAATAAACTTATATAAAAGCATATGAAGAAATTAAAATATTTGCCTCCTTCACTTCAATTCACAACAAAAGACAAATAGCTGACTATTAATACACTAACAAAAACAACAATTATCACCATGAATATCAACACAATACCAAAGATTTCCACATCAGTTAGCAAGAGAAAGAACACTCAGTGTTGAGTCTAAAAGTAGTGAATTTATTTCCATTTTCCATAAATAATCAGGTTGTAATATTGCATAAGTTAAGTTCTTTTTTTGCATAACTACTGCACTATGCAAACTGTTGGTTTTATAATTAAGAAACAGCATTCGATAACCATACCCGTTCTATTTTGTCTTTGCGAATAATACACCGATTTATGGATGCTAATCCATCATACACAAACCCAGTTTAAACCACTTATATTGTGACTATTACCGATTATTCCATTAATCCATTAATCCATTATTCCTTCCAGCCATTGATAGGACCAACCGGAAATTTGGACAGCAGAGTATAAACTCTATTTAAATTGACCACTTACAAAAAATCGCTAAAGACTGCTTGATAAAAGATAATCAACATTTCTGAAACTCCATATTGTGCCAATTGGTTTTTAAAATTGTACGAGAACCGTTAAGCAGAATAATAAAGTCAATGGGCTGCCAAAGCCAGACAGATATTCGGAACGATAATATATTGAATGTTCAAAAAATTACTGATTTCAGAATAATTGGCTAAACAGGTTTAACACTACGACAGAGCCTAAAGACATGAAAACCTTTAATCTTATTTTCACAATTGAACTCTTGACGTTGTTTCGTCGAAAATAAATTTATTTTTTTTCCTCATAAACTTGAACAATTAAAAAAAAGATCTACCTTTGCACCGCCTTTGAAAAACAAGGGAACATGAGGATGACTCAGTAGCTCAGCAGGTAGAGCACATCCCTTTTAAGGATGGGGTCCTGGGTTCGAATCCCAGCTGAGTCACCAAATAAAACAAGCCCTGTGTATGTAAATAGCAGGGTTTGTTTTTTCTTAACAAAAAACTTGGTTACAGGTTGATCAAGAATAAAATGAGTTTATCTTTGTAGCGCATATACCATATGACTCCGTAGCTCAGCTGGTAGAGCAATTGACTCTTAATCAATGGGTCGAGGGTTCGAATCCCTCCGGGGTCACTCAAAAAAAAGCGTTTGTTTTTAAAACAAACGCTTTTTTTTGAATCATGTTCTTAATCAATATTAAAATCCTGAATCATCTATCTCCTCCCGGTTTTATCCTTTAAATTGCATACAGAGAACCTTTAAATATCGTAAAGCTTATTCAAATAATCCCTCATCACGGACAATCATCAATATAGCTGAATGGGGTAAAATGATATATTTCTCATTTTTAAACTCAATATCAAAACCTGACTTACTGAGATATACCGCCAAATCGCCTGTTCGGGCCTGAAGCGGAACATATTTAACCTGTTCGCGGTTCTCTCTCCAAGGCTCATCATCATCGGTTAAAGCAGGGATCGGAAAACCAGGTCCTGCTTTTATTACATAACCAGCCTGTACATTTTCCCTTTCAAGGGCTGTGGGAGGTAAAAACAAACCGGATTTTGTCTGCTGATTGGGATTCTTTGGCTTAATCAACACCCTGTCTCCTACCATGATAATCTTCTCTATATCCTTCTCATCTAAATTAAGCGCCATATTGTTTGTTTAATCAACTAAGCAAAGTTATAAAAAACGGAGCAATGCATTCTTTAATCCTGAATACAAAGGAAACTTTATTTTTTTACCAAATGTTGAGTTGACTCATGTTGCGGGACAACAATTCTTAGTTAATTTAGATTTAACTTTTTCCCGGATTTTTAAAATGGAATCAATAAAAGAAATTTATAAAATTGGGGTCGGTCCATCATCCAGTCACACGATGGGGCCCAAAAAAGCAGCTGAGACATTCCTTTCATCCAATCGGAACGCAGCTTCCTTCAAAGTGACACTCTATGGTAGCCTTGCCTCCACCGGAAAAGGACACCTTACCGATCAGGCAATTATTCACGCTCTTCACCCCTATCCCGTGAAATTTGAATGGAGACCTGCAGAATTTTTGGCACGCCACCCAAACGCTATGAAATTTGAAGCCATTGATAAGGATGGAGGAACAGCTAATTCATGGATTGCCTATTCAATAGGTGGAGGAACAATCGTTGACGATGATCACGATGTAGAAACTCATCTGATCTATCCCGAGAATCGTATGGATTCCATTCTCAATTGGTGCTACGAAAGCGGCAAAAATATCTGGGAATATGTTGAAGAATATGAAGATAATGATATTTGGGATTACCTCGATGAGGTATGGCAAGTGATGCAGCAGGCTATTAAGCGAGGCCTTAATGCAGAAGGACCACTTCCTGGTGAACTCAGATATCCGAGAAAAGCATCTGCCTATTATGAGAAAGCACGAAATTTCAAAGCTGAAATGAAAAAAAGAGGTATGATTTATGCCTATGCATTAGCCGTTTCGGAGGAAAATGCCGCAGGTGGTAAGATTGCTACTGCCCCAACCTGTGGCGCCTGTGGAGTCATACCTTCAGTACTTTATTATTGCAGGAAATTTTACAAGATATCGGATAAGAAAATATTGAAAGCATTGGCTACTGCCGGATTAATCGGGAATATCGTGAAGACTAATGCTTCTATATCGGGTGCCGAAGTCGGTTGCCAGGGTGAAGTAGGGACAGCATGTGCAATGGCCTCAGCAGCAGCCACTCAAATAAGCGGAGGAAGTATTTTCCAGGTGGAATATGCTGCAGAAATGGGACTTGAACATCATCTCGGATTAACTTGCGACCCTGTAGCCGGACTGGTCCAAGTACCATGCATCGAAAGAAATGCATTTGCGGCAGCCCGGGCAATCAATCATAATAATTATGCATTACTCTCTGATGGCCGTCATCTGATCAGCTTTGATAAGGTCGTACAGACAATGGCACAAACCGGACACGATCTACCCTCTTTGTATAAAGAAACCTCCAAAGGTGGTCTTGCTCATTTTCATGGTTTGTAAATACTAATTCCATCAATTTTAAAATTATTTAATGATTAAGAGATATTATGCAACATGCCGGCTCCTTATAATACCTAAATTTGCACCCGGAAAAATCGAATACCGTAAAGAATGGCGTACGTTAATAATATCATGATTGTCAGACGGGAACTCTTAACTAAAGTAGCCCGTCTATTAAAAAACGATCAACTTGAAGAAAAAATAGATCGCATCCCTTTAGAAATATCACCCAGAAGAAGAAAATCCGCTTTACGGTGCTGTTACTACAAAGAACGTGCTGTGGTAAAATATAAATTGATGCCTATATTAGGCTTCACACCCAATGAGGAGGAAGATGAATTAACCCCATTATCAGTTTATGCTAAAAAAGCCCTGGAACGAGATAACCCAAGCAAGGAGATCCTGACCGTGGTCGACGAAGCTTGTACAGCTTGTGTGGATATCAGTTACGTGGTCACTAATTTATGCAAAGGCTGTGTGGCAAGCCCTTGCAGAATGAATTGCCCCAAAAGTGCCATCTCTTTCAACAAAAACGGACAAGCCCAAATCGATTCAGATAAATGTGTAAACTGCGGAATCTGCAAGGAAGTATGCCCCTATCATTCCATTGTTTATGTTCCGGTTCCTTGTGAAGAATCTTGCCCAGTCAATGCAATCAGTAAAGATGAGTTTGGAGTTGAGCATATTGATGATTCGAAATGTATTTACTGTGGGAAATGTGTGAATGCCTGCCCGTTTGGATCTATTTTTGAAGTCTCACACGTGATCGACATTTTTAAGGCAATCAAAAACGGTGAAAAGGTCATTGCACTTGCAGCTCCCTCCATTATGGGACAATTCAATTGTGAAACAACAAAACTGGTGCAGGCAATTAAAAACCTTGGATTCCACGATGTTATTGAGGTTGCCCTTGGCGCAATGGTGACTACCAGAAACGAAGCTATCGAGCTGAAAGAAAAACTGGAGAATGGACAGCCATTTATGACCACCTCCTGCTGTCCCGGTTATATGCAAGCAGTTGAAAAACATATCCCTCAAATCAAATCATATGTCTCGCATACTGGCTCACCAATGTATTATACAGCTCAAATAGCCAGGGAAAGATATCCTGATGCCAAATTAGTTTTCATTGGACCTTGTATTGCTAAACGAAAAGAAGCGAATCAGGATCCCAATGTCGATTTTGTAATGACTTACGAGGAATTGGGATCTTTCTTTAAAGGATACGATATCGTACTTGAGGAAGCTGAAACTGCCTCTCTTGAATGCATAACAAAAGAAAGTCGGGGTTTTGGAAAATCAGGTGGTGTAATCGAAGCGGTTAAGGCTGAGGGCCTGCAAATCGACCTGCGGGCAATTCAGATCGAAGGTTTAAACAAAAAATCGATGAGCCTGCTCAAAGCCTTTTGCAAAGGGAAAGGAACCGGGAACTTTGTCGAGGTGATGGCTTGCGAAGGAGGCTGCATCGGAGGACCAAGCTCTTATGTCGACTTAGCCAAAGGACGAAACAATTACAAATCAGCGCTTGATGCTCTTTAATAGTGGCCGGAATACAATTCCGGCCTTTTTATTCTCATTCTGAAGAAAAAACTATTTTCTTCAACAAAAAATCAAAGAATCGAAATATGTCATAATTCGGTTCAAATACTGTTTTTATTTTTACCTTCAAAAAGATCACCGATGAGAAAAATAATGATTCTGTTATTCGCCGGATTTACAGCCTGCACCACTCCCGAGAAAAAAGAACCATCCAATGGAAACGCAAATTTCATTGCCGATCAGACAATTAATGCGACTATCGATAGTCTGAACACAAAATTTGGAGGTTCTAAATCTGCGTTATATGCTAAAGGCGTCAAACATGCCGCCTCACTTTGGCGTGCTGAAGATGGTTCTTCTACCGATTTTACCTCATTTTGTACCACCAATTTCATAAACGATGACACTGAACGACTATTAACCTTTCAGAAAGTCTCCAAAAATCTTGAATCTATCTTAGGGCATTTCAATGAAATAACGCTTGACCTTCGTGAGGATGTCGATCTCGACAATGGGCCACTCACTGAAATTGATAAAATGTTAAGTGCATATTCCATAAATTCACACCTGTATGAGGATCTTTACAAAAACAAAATCGCCTTCATCATCGCCCTTAACTTTCCATACTATTCTTTAGCAGAGAAAGAGGCGGCCGGTAAAAATTGGAGTCGTACTGAATGGGCTTATGCCCGCTTAGGTGACGTATTTGTCTCACGTGTCCCTGCAGAACTGAACCAGGCTGTCGCTAAAGCCAATGCCGATGCTGATATCTATATCTCCGAATACAATATCCATATGGGTATGCTTCGTACTGATGATGGGAAACAGATCTTTCCCGACAATATGGTTCTACTCTCCCACTGGAACCTTCGCGACGAGATTAAAGCCAACTATGGCGACATGGTCGCTGGTCCTCAGAAACAGGAGATGATCTATCAGGTCATGATGCATATCGTCAATCAGGATATCCCGAAAACAGTGATTAATAATCCTGCTGTAGAATGGCAACCTTTTGCAAATAAGGTGATCGAAAATGGAAATATTGTAACTGCAGATCCTGAACCCAATACCCGCTACCAGCAGATCCTGAACAACTTCATAGCCGAAAAAGCCATCGATGCTTTTAATCCCGAGATGAATACATTCATCAAAAGAAAATTCTCCGGCGAAATGGAAATCCCGCAGGAGCAGGTTGAAGCCCTCTTCGACGATTACCTCAAATCACCCCAACTGGCCGAAATCGGGAAAATCATCGAACAACGGCTGGGAAGGAAACTACGCCCATACGATATTTGGTACGATGGTTTTAAAGCCCGTAGTTCCATCCCACAGGAAAAGCTGAATGCCATGACCACTCAAAAATATCCCAATCCGGCAGCTTTTAAATCGGATATGGAAAACATGTTGATCAAACTGGGATGGAACAAAGAAAGAGCAAGCTATCTGGCTGAGAAAATCGTGGTTGATCCGGCCCGTGGCTCCGGACATGCCTGGGGCGCCACCATGAAAGGTGAAAAAGCCCACCTGCGCACCCGTATCCCGGCCACCGGGATGGACTACAAAGGTTACAACATCGCCGTCCACGAGTTTGGCCACAATGTTGAGCAGACTATTTCGCTTTACGATGTGGATAATTATCTGATGAATGGAGTCCCGAACACGGCCTTTACCGAAGCACTGGCCTTTATCTTTCAAAGCCGCGACCTTCAACTTCTCGGTTTCACCAACCAGGATAAGAACCAAAAAACGCTTAACACCCTCGATGCAGCCTGGTCGCTGATGGAGATAATGGGAGTTGGCATGGTGGATATGAGAACCTGGAAATGGCTTTACCACCATCCCCAGGCCACAGCCGAAGAACTGAAAAATGCCGTAGTTACCATTGCCAATGAAGTATGGAACAGTTATTTCGCCCCTATCTATGGCGTAAACGATCAACCGTTGCTCGGAATCTATTCACACATGATCTCCAATCCACTTTATCTGGCCAATTACTCCTACGGACAGATCATTGAGTTCCAACTGGAAGAACATCTTCAAGGTAAACAGTTTGCCAACGAAATCGACAGGATATTTAAACAAGGGCGTTTAATCCCGCAAGAATGGATGGAAGAAGCTACCGGAAATAAACTCTTAGTCGATCCGATCCGTAATGCCTTAAATGAGGCGTTAACCGAAATGAAATAATTCCTTCCGATCATTACTTATATTAACCACAAAGATTAAATTCGGTACTTAATCTTTGTGGTTTTTTTTGAAGAAAATATCGAATTTCCAGATTTCCGAAAAACAAGATTTGGGGGTCAAAACACCTTTATACTCTTATAAATCGCTGGCAGAAAAGGTATCGCCCTGAACAGGGTCACCGGTCTCAAAACCTTTCATAAACCATCTCATACGCTGTTCAGATGTGCCATGCGTAAATGAATCCGGCACGACGTACCCCTGCGATTGTTTTTGCAACCGATCATCACCAATAGCATTCGCAGCATTCATCGCCTCTTCAATATCTCCCGGTTCAAGGATATTCTTCATCCGATCAGCATGATGAGCCCACACTCCGGCATAGAAATCGGCCTGTAATTCAAGCCTTACCGTCATACGATTGAACTCCTTTTCTGAAACCTTACCACGCATCTGGTTGTATTGGTCCATCGTTCCCAATAGTTTCTGTACATGATGCCCTACTTCGTGAGCTACAATATAGGCCTGTACAAAATCGCCCGGTGAACTCAAACGGTTTTGCATATCTTCCAGAAAAACCAAATCAATATAAACCCTCTCATCACCCGGACAATAGAATGGTCCCGTTGCTGCACTTGAAAAACCACATGCCGATTCGATGGAATTACGAAACAAGACCAGTTTCGGCTGACGGTAAGTATTGCCACTTTCAGTGAATAGTTTGGTCCAAACATCCTCCGTATCAGCCAACACAACGCTAAGGAAACTTTTAAGCTCTTCTTCATGAGGATTCGTAGCGATCTCTTCAGTCTGCTCTACCGAACTTCCCGTTTGAAGCATTTGCAGGACCTGCCCCGGATTTCCTCCCAACAACCAAACGATCATAACAATTACGATTGTTCCGATTCCACCATATGAGGCGATCCTTCCTCCTCCTCCCGATCGGCGATCTTCGACATTACTGCTCTGCCTTCTTCCCTGCCAACGCATAACAATTGATTTTTTGGATTTAGTTAAAGTTACGTACAAATTTCGAATGATGCATCAACAATAGGATATGGTAATCAATCTTATCTCCGTTCAGTCATTCAGCCTTAGGCATAATAATCCGATCCGCTGAAGCTCCCTTTTTATATATATGTGAATCTCTCAAAGAGTCTCTGACAAAGTTAGATCAGTAAAATTGATCACGTCCTGCATGATTAGTGAAATTCCGATTATCCAATAATCCAGATTAGCCAGTGAATAGTCCTTAAAAAGAAAAGGCTGCCCCGAAGGACAGCCTGTTTCCAATTATTACCCACTTTACTTAACCTAAAAACCCTTTTTATTTCTTCAACAACACATCCTTGATCAT
This sequence comes from uncultured Prolixibacteraceae bacterium, assembly GCA_964632305.1. Lineage (GTDB taxonomy): Bacteria > Bacteroidota > Bacteroidia > Bacteroidales > Prolixibacteraceae > CAZWBR01. The sequence goes on along the minus strand of CAZWBR010000004.1, from coordinate 25,665 downwards.
CTTTTCAAACATGGCTTTGGTAGCCTCTGCCCCATTGGCCACACCACTACTCATCGTTGGTTTACCTGCCTGGGGGACCCAAAGGAAAGCCGGAATACCCCGTATACCAAAAACGGAGGCCAACTCCTTTTCCTGATCGGTATTTATCTTGTAAACCACTATTTTACCCTTATATTTTTCAGCCAATTCTTCCAATATCGGGGATGCTTGACGGCACGGACCACACCAATCAGCATAAAAATCAATCACACAAGGCATTGATCCGAGATATTTCCATTCATTGGGATTTTTCTCATAATCCATCACCTTCTTCAGAAATTCTGCCTTCGTCAGTTTAACGACGAGGATATTATCGTTGTTCCCTGCAAATGAATATCTGCCCAGTACAGATATAAACAGGACCATTACCAAAATCCCTATTTTTTTCATTCGATTTCCTAATTAATTCATTATTGACTACAAACATATATAGATTTCTGCATATATCAAATAGCCAATACATATTTTTTTTCTTCATTATTGTTCCTTCGGTATTACCGACTTGGATTTTTTCTTTACCTTAATTCAATTGTTTTGTATCAGATTAGAGCGATATTGAATAAATTCGCAAATCGCTATAAAAATAATATTCTCTAACATGAAAAACCGGGGTAAGCTTAAAAAGATGGATGTCCGCAAAATTGTACCCAAATCAGCCAAACGTGGCTCTATACCGGGAACAATTGCTTATGTTGGAAAACCAAGAAGCGAAGAGATTAAGATTGATTTAATAGAGTATAGCGAGACAGCTATTTCCGAATTAAGTGTAGAAACACCGGATAAATTACGTGACCTCCTGAAATCACCTGCAATGAAATGGATCAGGATTAATGGTGTACATGATCCTGATTTGCTAAAACAATTCGGTGAAATTTTTAACCTTAACCATCTCGATCTTGAGGATATAGCCAATACCACCCAGCGCCCCCGCATGGAGGAGCATGATAATTATATATTCCTGGTGTTCAAACTACTGCAGCTGGATCCTGAAACAAACGATATTACAATTGAGCAAGTCAGTATCGTCCTGGGTAAAAACTATGTTATTTCGTTTCATGAAACGGATCCTGCTATTTTCGAACCTTTGCGTCAGCGAATCTTATCCGGAAAAGGTAGGGTGTTAAAAATGAAAAGCGACTATCTGGCTTTTACAATTGCCGATGTTATTATTGATCAATACTTTAACCTACTTGATGATATTGGGGACAATATTGAAGAGATTGAAGAAGAGTTGATCTTCACCCCAGGGAAAAGCAGTCAGGACGCCATCTACCGAATGAAAAGGCGCCTGATCTACGTTAAAAAAACGATCTGGCCGGTACGTGAACTTATCAATTCGCTGCAACGATCCGATCACCCCTTTATGCGTAACGAATCAAGAATGTATTTCAGATATATTTACGAACACACCATCCAGATTATCGAAACAATTGAAAGTTTGCGCGATATCACATCCGGCATGATGGATCTCTACCTTTCTTCCGTCAGCAACAAATTAAACGAAATCATGAAGGTGCTCACTATTTTCTCCGCGCTCTTTATTCCACTCACATTTCTTGCCGGAGTATACGGAATGAATTTTAAATATTTCCCTGAACTGGAATGGCACAAAGGCTACTTCATCTTTTGGGCTATTTGTGCTATTCTGGCCTCTTTCATGATTTTCTTTTTTAAACGGAAAAAGTGGATGTAAAATCACCCCCGATTTAATTCTTTAATAGTGGCAAAACGGAAAACAATATAAAGTAATCATTCAGGTATAAACACATATAAAACTAAAAATCATGGACAAACCTATCGTAACAGCCATTGCCTCGTTTGGTATGTCTGGACAAGTCTTTCACGGTCCAACCCTTAAGGTCTTGCCCCAGTTTAAAATCCACAAGATTCTTGAACGATCAAAAAATATATCCTCCCAATATTATCCCGAAGCAACTATCGTCCGCTCGTACGAGGAAATTCTCAATGATCCGGAAGTTGATCTTGTGATTGTCAATACTCCAGATTATCTTCATTTTGAGATGGCCAAACAGGCCCTGGAAGCCGGAAAGAATATCGTTGTCGAAAAACCATTCGCACTGAACAGCCAGGATGCCCAAACCCTTGTTAATCTGGCCAAACAGCATGGGTGTATAATGACCGTTTATCAAAACAGACGACTTGACGGGGGATTCCTCACCGTCAAAAAGATACTGGAGAACAACCTCTTAGGACGCTTAGTTGAATATGAAGCACATTTCGACCGATACCGAAACTATATCCAGGAAGATTCATGGAAAGAGGATGGCGGCGAACGAACCGGTGTTCTTTTTAACCTGGGCTCACACATGGTCGATCAGGCATTAACCCTGTTTGGCCCCCCTGAAGCGGTTACGGCCCATCTTTCCATTCTCCGGACCAATGGCCGCACATCCGACAGTTACGATATCAAATTACATTACCAGGGATTCTGTGCCAATCTTCGCTCATCTTATCTTGTCAGAGAAATGGGACCACAGTATATCCTTCACGGCACTGAGGGATCCTTCCTGAAAAATGGGATTGATCCTCAGGAGGAGATGCTGAAACAGAACCGGCTACCTAATGAGCTGAACTGGGGAACCGAACCGGAAACCGATTGGGGAATCTTAAATACGACCTGCATGGGGGTTCACTTCTATGGAAAAGTGGAAACTATTCCCGGCAATTATACCCGGTTTTACGATAACCTCTATCTTGCTTTACGCGAAGGAGCAGAGCTGATGGTTAAGCCGGAAGAGGCCCTGATGACCATTAAGGTACTTGAAGCCTGTATTGAAAGCCATCGCCTGAAAAAAACCATTGAATTTAAGGGATAAAATACAGAAAACATCGTAAAGTGAGGCTTTTCAATGAAATTGCTTTTAACGGTTCATTCAAAGTGTTTATATTTGCGCTTCGCAAAAAAGTAACCCATGGATATTGAAATTATTCTGAAAGATAAAGTGGTCGAAGCCGTAAATAAGCTTTATGGCCAGGAAGTTGACGAAAAACTGGTACAAATACAGGCTACCCGCCGCGAATTTGAAGGCGACAAGACAATCGTGATGTTTCCGTTCGTGAAACTCTCCAAGAAATCGCCCGAAGCCACCGGAGCTGAAATTGGTGATTATATCGCCCAAAATGTTCCTGAAATATCCGGTTTCAATGTGGTTAAAGGCTTTCTGAACCTGACGATATCCAACAGCTTCTGGCTCGATTGTTTTAATCAGGCAACGGCTGATCCAACATTTGGATTTGTCCCGGTTTCCGATCAATCTGAGTTGGTCATGATTGAATACTCTTCCCCGAATACCAACAAACCGCTCCATTTGGGACATATTCGCAATAACCTATTGGGATTTTCGCTTAGCGAGATCATGAAGGCAAATGGTTATAAGGTAGTTAAAACCAATATTGTCAACGATCGCGGTATTCATATCTGCAAATCAATGCTTGCCTGGCAGAAACTGGGCAATGGCGAGACGCCCGAATCGTCCGGCAAAAAAGGAGACCATCTGGTTGGCGAATACTATGTGAAGTTCGACAAGCTCTACAAAAACGAGGTTGCTGAACTGATGGCAAAGGGAATGAGCGAAGAAGAGGCCAAAGAAAAAGCGCCATCCATCAACGAAGCTCGCGAGATGCTTCGCAAATGGGAAGCTGGAGACAAAGAAATCCGAACCCTGTGGAAAACAATGAATAGTTGGGTCTACGACGGTTTCAATCAGACCTACAAACTTCTTGGCGTCGATTTCGATAAAATCTATTACGAGTCAGAAACCTACACCACGGGCCGCGAAGAGGTATTGCGCGGGGTGAAAGAAGGAGTATTCGAACAACAGGACGACACTTCTGTCTGGGCTGATTTAGGTTATGCCGGTCTCGACCGTAAGATTCTGCTCCGATCCGATGGTACTTCGGTTTACATTACCCAGGATATCGGAACCGCCAAATTAAGGTACAATGACTTCCCCATCGATCATATGATCTATGTCGTTGGAAACGAACAAAATTACCACTTTCAGGTCTTATCCCTATTGTTGGATAAATTGGGCTACAAATGGGGCAAAGATCTCTATCATTTCTCCTATGGCATGGTCGAACTTCCTCACGGGAAAATGAAATCACGCGAAGGGACCGTGGTTGATACCGATGATCTGGTTGCCGAAATGATCGATGTTGCCCGCCAGGTATCATCAGAGCTGGGAAAACTGGAAGGGTATAGTGAGGCCGAAAAAGAAAACATCTATCGGATTGTGGCTTTAGGCGCATTAAAATATTTTATCCTCAAAGTCGATCCCAAAAAGACCATGCTCTTCAATCCTGAAGAATCAATCGACTTTAACGGAAATACCGGTCCGTTTATCCAATACACTTATGCCCGCATCCAGAGCGTCTTAAGAAAAGCGGAAGAGGCTGGTATGACTATCCCGAATAAGATTCTTGATGCCGATCTGAACGAGAAAGAACGGTCTCTGATTAAAACATTGAGTTTATTCCCTGTGGCCGTTAAGGAGGCTGGTGAAAACCACAGCCCGGCAATCGTTGCCAATTACGTGTATGAATTGGTGAAAGAGTTTAACCAATTCTATCACGATTTCAGCATCATGAACGAACCTGTCGAGAAAAGCAGAAATTTCAGGTTAGCCTTAGCCAAAATTGTCGGACAAACCGTGAAAAACGGATTCTCCCTGTTAGGCATTGAAGTCCCGGAAAGGATGTAATCATCTAATATAATTAAAACGGGAGGAGTTCAAACTAGAGCTCTTCCCGTTTTTTTTTTACCCTGAAGCGACTGAAAACTTAATGCATAATCTTGTTAAGTATTCTTGTCTTTTCTTCAATATCTGAGGTAATTCTATCAACCGAAATAGTTGCTCCGGAAATTGCATCGATATTTTTACCCACCTGGAGCGCGGTTAATCCATTATAACCCGAAAATTGTTGCAACCAACCCGAAGAGGAAATCTCCTGACCATGAGTAGCCTGATAATTAAACACTTTAACAGTTTTCACCGACTTCCTTTGATCAAATAAAATAAAGTAGTCAAAATATTCACTTACCCCATCAATCTTTTCTTTAGCCAAAATGGCAGAACAGCCTCCAGACCTGCAACTATTTACACGACCCACATAAATGAACTCATAAGGATTTGCACCGGCTGATACAATTCTGAAATACTTACCATTTATAAGAATCTTCTCCGGAACTGGCAACTCATTTAAAGCATTACGATCAACAGCCATGACTTTGGAGAGTTCTTTGATTAGAGCTTTTGGGAGATAGTCGATTCCAGTCTGTCCATGGGAATTAAATACAAAACAGGAACAGATCATTATCATTGCGATTAAGACTTTCATCTTTCAGAGTATTAAAACATGATTCCAAATCCAGAATTAAAGGTTTTGCTGTATTTATCTGAGGAGGCAGATTTCGTAAATTGAATATCTGCTTTTACCACAACCCCTTTCGCCAATTTATAGGAAATCCCGGTAGTAATCACCTCATTTTCATAACCCGGATTCTTTTGAATATTGCCCGCTATGGAGTTGTGCAGATTATAGTGTTCCAACCGAATAAAGGGAATCAGCTCACTCCCGCTGTTTCGGGCCAATCTCAATAAATTATATCCGGCTTCCAAATAATATCCGACCATCGCGCTTCCCAAATCATTTAATTTGGCTCCCTGGGCCGTAAAGCGATTGTATTGTTCGGTATTTGACAACCCGCTATAATAAAGCTGTCCACGGAGCTGCAAACCTTTGATATTATATCGGGCATCCATTCCAAGCATGGCAATCCCAACGACTGAAGAATCAGCCTTATCCAGCTCCGCTTCATTATCTTTATCGATCCCATTATACAATTTGCTTTGTGTATTTCCTGCATATCCTGAAATTCCGACACTCAGACCTCTCACGCCATAAAACTCCAGCCGGCCGGCAAAATTGGGAGAACTGATATATGAATCCGCTCCCTTTTGACGACCGCTACGGAGACCGTTTTTTCCACTCAGTTTAGCTGTTCCATCATAACCGTTGAACCCATTTACTACATAGAACTGATATTTAGTCGAAATACCGGAAAGATTTCCGTTGATCCCTACTCCTATTTCACGCCATGTCGTCGGGACAATTTTATTATCAATGGTTGGTCTTTCAACCCCATTAAACGTGGTCGGTTCATGATATTCATTAATCATTCCCATCGGAATGAGTATAAGCCCCCCGCGCAAATTGACCGAATTATTGAGCTTATATTGCAGGAAGGCCTGTTCCACATAAACTTCACTTACATGTTCAAATTCCAATTCAGTAACAAATTGAGTTCTGGAATTGAAATTATACCCAAAAAGCATCACCATCCGATGAACATCAAGAGAACCGTTATTTCGGGTTTCTCCGCTTGGGGCTGATGATAATGAACTTCACCATACCCTCCTATCGTCAACCGACCATCTGTGCTCATCAGTTTTTCAGCACTGTTCTTTATCTGGATATTAGATTGTATCGAATCCTGAGATCGGACCGATATCGCATACAGGACAAAAATTGTAAAGAAAACAATATATTTCATAGTCTCATTTTTTTATGCCCATCGGTTTTAAGCATTGTAAATCACGCCAACTAACCGATGAGCCAATTACATAATTAAAAAAGCAAATCTATGACCAGATATTTTTTATAACAATCCCAAATATTGGGGATTTTCACATTTCAGAATCCCTATTAATAAGGAAAAACGGAGACTGAATCCACCTACCTGTTCTCCGGTTGAAGATCACTCAAAACATACGCTGAACAGGAATTGGGACCAGCTAATACAATCCTAAGGACATTGATACTTCAAATGAAAAGCCCGGCAAGTTCGCCGGGCTTTTATAAATCACTAATACACACACTAATGTAGATCGGGTTCAATGCAGACATTATTCTCCAATAATTTGAATCATATCGGCATAGCCCTTCATTTCACAAAATTCATTGAGATAATACTCACATTCACCTCCCAACGTTTTGATTCTGTTCCAATCACGACAGGCTCCATCTTTATCTCCCAGTTCATATCTGGTTAAGCCTCTCACAAGCAACAGACTCTTATCATTGGGCATCAAAACAATTCCCCGATCATATATTCTCAGGGCTCTTTTAGGTTTTTCCTTGATAAACATCGCCATACTTCCATGAGTAAAGATCTTTTGGGTCTCATGGATAAAATCGTTGTTCGGATTTATCCTAAACAGAACGGAAACCTCCTTTTCCATGGCAACAGCTTCACTGTTATTGTAACCCGGCATCCACATTCCACTGGTTGTTTGCAAAACCCGGATTACTTCCTGGTCAATTTCCGGAGATACACTGTTGACTATTTGAAAATCTTCAACCTCTCCGTTTGGGGTAACAACAAAACTTACAACTGCAGTCCCTTCCTCATGCCGGTTATAAGCAACCTGAGGATATTCAATGTTTTTCGTCATATACTCCTGCAGTACAGGCTCAAACCTACTTTCCAGCACAATAGGTGCGACTCTTGCTATTCCTGTAAATTTTGGCGGCACTACCTTTATTTCTTCCATCACCCTCGACTTCTGATCTTGTCCGTAGGTGATGGCAGAAATAAGCATCAATAAAATGAATAGAATTTTACTTTTCATTGCATTTGGTTTTTGTTTAGTTCTAATTCCTCTCCGTAAAGTTTCAAATCTTCGTACTACATTCCAGATCTTAGCCAATCAAAATTCGGGCAATACGAAGGCAGTTGCATAGAAACTATGTCTCAAAAACTTAAAATTATATTGCATGTATTTCGTTTTGGTTGCAAAACGGGCTATCCCCTAGAACCAGGGATTGAAAAACACACCGTAAGAAGATATTTGGATTACCCAACTACTATATCCAATCAACGAATCATAGAGAGAATATTATATCATATTTAGGACATCAATCAATTAAAATCTCTGCCTATACTTCCCAGGCAAAATACTGGCCTCAAGTATTTACCCTAAACGAAAATTTCCAAACGACAATAAAACCAATGATTTATCCTGCTCTGTCCTAAAGCTCAACAGATTCTCGATATTCTGATTTTTATCCCGGATCAGATGAATAGATTTGTAAATAAGGAGAGTCAAAAGGAACAGAATCAACAAGATTATAAATATAAATAGGATGGGATAACGATAAAATTTCTTCTGCCATTTTACCCGTCTGGATAATGAGTCTGCCAGCCCCCTTACCTCTCCGTCCGGTTTTTCCTGAAGCATTTCGCTATTCTGTTCCGATTCGGCCAAATGCTTTCGCACTTCCCCCGGAGGAAAACCATAAAAATCATGAAAACAGCAGTTAAAATAGGTAGGGCTGCTAAAGCCAACCTTATAGGCAATTTCCGCCACGGTCGACTCATTCTTTTTCAACATTTCCATCGCCTCCAGAAGCCGGATATCCCTTATAAAATGGCTGACAGACTTTTTACAGGCAACTTTCAAATGTCGGTGAACATTCGAATGACTCATCCCCGATTCCCGCACAAGTTCCCTAACCCCGAAATGCTCATCTCCAAGGTGCGCCTGGATAATTTCAGTCAGCCTCCCGACGAACTCTCTATTCCCTGCAAATTTGAAAAAATTCATGGCACAAATCCTCAAAAACCCAACAAAACCAAATTTACGGAAATAGAGAAGAAAAACATAGCTTTTTCACTGAGATTAATCGATTATTCAACCCTGTTAATTTATAGCGATTTTATTCCCATCTTTGAATTTTAATGTTTTTAAGTCTTTTTTTAAGTATAGACTTAAGATTAGGATACAATAATTCCCTCGGTTAAGAAACTGTTGGTTATCTTTGAGAGATGATAAAACAGCACTCAATGTTTGATTAGTCCATGAAAAAACTTAATGCTGAGAATTTCTTAAAACAGGGCCAAACAACTGTCATCGTGGATGTCCGCTCACCGGGTGAGTTTTCAGAAGGACATATCCCTGGGGCAGTCAATATCCCTATTTTTAATGACGCTGAAAGGGCTGAAGTGGGAACTCTTTATACAAGGGAAGGCCGTCAACCAGCCATCGAAAAGGGGCTCGAAATTGTTGGCCCCAAAATGACCGAATTTGTCCGCTATGCCAGGCAATTGGCCCCCTCCGGGAAATTACTGGTCCATTGCTGGCGAGGTGGGATGCGGTCGGAAAGCATGGCCTGGTTATTTGAACGCATTGGTATAGAATGCTTTATTTTAGATGGAGGTTACAAGGCCTACCGGAATTTCCTTCTGGAAAAAATCGGCGATCTTCCCCACCTGATCGTGCTCGAAGGACACACCGGAAGCGGGAAAACGGAAATTCTGGCAAATTTAAAATCAATGGGCGAACAGATCATTGATTTAGAAGCACATGCTCATCACCGGGGTTCGGTCTTCGGAGGTATCGGACAATTGAATCAGCCCACGACCCAACAGTTCCAGAATAATCTTTTCGGAGAGATCCTTGCTTTGGATCCTGCGCGAAGAGTCTGGATTGAAGGCGAAAGCCAGACCATCGGGCGTGTTTTCCTTCCCGATCCGCTTTGGGAAAGAATGAACCTGGCGCTGAATATCGAAATCGTCGTTCCCCGCGAAGAACGGATCAAACGTTTGGTCGATGAATATGGCAATCACCCGAAAGATTTGATGGCCAATGCAATCAGCAGTATTTCAAAAAGGCTGGGAGAACAGCGTGCCAATGAAATATTACTGGATTATCATGAAGACAAATTAGCTGTGGTCGCCGACAAACTGCTTGACTATTATGATAAAACATATCTCTTTAGCCGTGAAAAGTACAAATTGAAGTACCATGAGATCCTTCTGCCAGGAGGCGATGCAAAAGCAAATGCGAAGATCATTCTTGAAAATATTATCCAACCGGAAAATAAAAATGTAAAGGAAATTCTTGCCTAATTTTAAGAAATACAATCAATCCAATCCAAACAACTTTTATTATGTCACAAGATATTAATATTCAACAAAATAATTCTCCTGTCCGGCTGACCCAATATTCACATGGGGCGGGTTGTGGCTGCAAAATATCGCCCAAAGTTCTGAATTCAATTCTGGCCGAATGTACCACAGAGTTCAACGACCCGTTTCTTTTGGTTGGAAACAGCACCCTCGACGATGCCGCAGTCTATGATATTGGCAACGATCAGGTGATCATTTCAACCACCGATTTTTTTATGCCCATTGTTGACGATCCATACGATTTTGGAGGCATCGCTTCAGTCAATGCCATTTCCGACATCTACGCGATGGGCGGGACACCATTGATGGCGGTAGCCATTCTCTGCTGGCCAATCAATAAACTATCGACCGAAATAGCCGGTCAGGTGATCGAAGGGGCCAGACAAGCCTGTGCAAGGGCTAGCATCGCCATAGCCGGCGGCCATAGCATTGATGGCCCGGAACCCATTTTTGGACTGGCTGTTACCGGTATCGCCCGTAAGGAGCAAATAAAAAAGAACTGTTCAGCTGTCGCAGGATGCGAACTTTTTCTGACCAAACCCCTGGGAATAGGAATGTTATCAACAGCGCAAAAACACGGTCTGCTCAGGGAGGACGACCGTTTTACAGCTTCAGAACTAATGCTGACAATCAATTCGATTGGAAAAGAATTTGGAACATTGGAAGGCGTTAAAGCGATGACTGACGTAACCGGGTTTGGCCTGCTGGGCCATTTGATCGAACTATGCGAAGGAAGCAATCTTAGCGCCGAAATCAACCCTTCCCGGGTTCCCCGAATCAAAGATATCGAGCATTATATTGCGCTGAAGACTTTCCCTGGCGGTACATTCAGAAACTTTGACAGTTACGGGCATAAAGTCTCCCCCATGAGCGAAGAACTGAAGTGCCTTCTTTGTGACCCGCAAACAAGCGGAGGCCTGTTGGTAGCCGTGACCCCGGAAAGCAGAAATGAGTTCTTAACTATTGCCGCCAAACATGGATTATCCCTTGAATCCTTCGGCTTTCTTAAAAATAAATGTGAATATGTAGTTGAGATAAAGGAAGATTAAGCTTTAAAAATCAGATATCTATCATTCGACCCTATAGCTAAGATGGAATAACCATGGTTATTCCATTAATTTTGCCTTCACAGCAGTGTAACTAATCTTCACAAACAAGAGGCTGTCCAAAAAGTCAATTGCTTCGATTTTCAATTTTCAGATTGTAAGCTGCCCCCTCCCAACCTCCCCTAAAGTGGCGGCTATTAAGTCCCCTTCAGGGGATTTAGGGGTTTAATCGATAGCGTTACTTACAATTTACAATCTCCTGAAGAATTTTCGTTTATTTTTAGATTTTCTCCCCTATTTCAGCACCGCAATGTTCCTGAAAATGGGGCATTTCCAACCACTCATCTCCTTTCAATCCTAATTTTCAGTTCAGAATATTCACTCCAATCAACGATTTAGTAGTAGAATAATCCACTCCCTCGAGGGTTAAGCTTTTGCAAAGGTCCTCGATACCGGATTAAGCCCGTATCAAGGCCAGATCATGTCCGGTATATCTGGATATTATTAACGTATTAACTCCGTACTTTCTTCGTAATTACACGAAGAAAGTACGAACAAACTACGAACAAAGTACGAATAAACCCCGACTTTGGTATAGGCTTGAGATGGTGATTTAGTGATGAAGAACGGGGCACAATGAATTCTGACCGGCTTTGGGTAGCTATCTTCAGATTCAGAAAGGAAGGTTACTGGATCTGATTGTATTGCAGATCCTTTAGAGAAATATTGTCGTATGAAAATAAGGCTCTTACTTTGGGTATAAATTCCGAACCTCCGAAATAAAGGTGAGAGTAAGAGGATGAATAAGCTTATTGAGCAATTTTTAAAAGGAAAATCGCCCAACTAACCATTAGTTAATCAATTGAAGAGAGGGGGTTTGGCTATTGAGTTTACTTGAACTCCGCCCCTTTCTTAATCATATTGCGGGCTACATCATCAAGTACTAAATCAAAATCCTCCTGTGTAATCTGGCGCCCTTTACGATCAGGAAAGATCTTTTTGTAACGAAAATGATAATTCAGTTTGAAGCCTAACTGGTAATAGTTGTCTAAGGAGATGCCGTCGCTGGTAAACTCGGGCACGCTCAATTCATAAGCAGATTCGGTTTTCTCATTCCAACCAGGGGCCAACCAGGGAGTGAGTGTATGATAAACTTCGAGTTGACGTTGAAGCAACACCTTACGGCTTGGTAAATGTTTGTCGTTTGTCCACCAGAGATTCCGAACCGATTCCATCGCCATCCTGGTCTCGGCTTCACTATCAACAGCCCCGAGCTTTTGCATAGTTTCTGAGATGGTTTTTGTAACCGCCTGTTCGTATGGCATTTCGCTCCGAATAGCTTCCATGGCAATATGTACTCCGAGCAGATTAGAATAAGCATCCTCAATCGAGAAGCTGGAATAGCGCTCAGGTACCAGAGGAACAGTGGCACAACCGTACCAGGTGGCTATTTCATGCCAAACCGATAAATCGTAGGCTATTTTTCCGGCTATTAACAAGAGATCATTCGATGAGGTTTCCTTTGGTACATTCATGACCAGTGATTTGATTCCACCTTCACGTCCCAGATCAACCAGAATAACACCCTGTTCCTGGCTTCTTTTAGCCTGTAAATACAAAAAAGCGGTCCAATCAGCCATATCGCGGAGATGGCCAAAATCGATAAATCCTCCTCGTCGGGAATAAATGATCCCATTTCCCTCTGTTGGATCACCCAAATAATGGTGTGGTCCCAACCTTTCTAAACTACTGGTCTCCGTGATTTTGACTCCGGGAATCACCGCTAATGGAACCTCGTACCCAAAAGAGCAACAGGTCCGGATGATACGCGGAGGATGGATTAACGACTCTTTGGGTGAGAGCAATGGTGCTTTTGCGAAAACGTGCTGCGTGAACAAAAGACCAAATCCTATGAATATTATTTTCAAAAAATTCATACCAGTAATATTATACGCGACAAATGTAAACCGGAAACGGATACAGACACCAAAATTGGTAAAATCATTTCATTAAATTTCCATATCAACTGTTAATAAACCTATTGATCTCCGCCTGATAAAAGAATTATAATTATCAGATAAATGGTCCCTAATATTCCACAAATAAAATGTTGAGTATTTGGGACCACTATTTTAAAACCTTGCTGTCCGGGGAAATGCAGGAGATTCTTCGCTTAGAATGACCGTGAAAAAATTTGATAGTCGGGGCGCGACTTGGAGTCGCACTCCGACTTACTGCAGCCCTATTTCTGTCAATAGTACGAAGCAAAAAATATCAACCTCTATTCATTAGTCGGCATTTTACAGGAGAACAATGATTTTAAGACCTTTAACATTATTTCCAGACTTTCGCCTGATGCATTAAGAATAGATTTTCGGAATGAACTGTTCCTGAACTGCCTGGGCAAAAATCTGGGCGATCTCCTTACGTTCAAAGCCCAGGTCCGTCCCGAATTGAAAAATAAAGCTCATCTCTTTGTCGGAGATCATACTATCGGCAATGATGATATTAATCAAATATTGAAGCATGACATTTCGTTCACCTGGATTGATTTCAAGCAGCGCTTTGATGGACTGATTGAAGAAAAAATCTACTTTTTTTTCTTCGATCATTTGGTTTAATATATTCTTAGGAAATACTGTGAAGGCCGACATTTGTTCAATAATCTGCTCATACTCTTCGCCGCTAACCTCTCCATCGATTCCGGCCACAATCAACCCGGCCGAAGCGATGAAACAGGTCCGGTGATAATTCACCGGTGAGTTGCTGATCACCATCAGGCTTTCCATTAATTCATCGATCACTTTATTCAATTGACTGTCGGTCGCGGCATTTTTACCGGACGACATATCCTGATATAAACCCGAGGCAGCAAACAGTTCAACTGCTTTAATTCGGATCGGATTAATCGGGTGCGAGAGTAAATTTCCTGAACCGGTCTCTTTGAAATATTTTAGGATCTCATCGTTTTCATTACTAAAGGCTTTCGGATCAAAATTCAAACGTTCCACACTTAATCCTGAAGCCATTTTGAAGAAACAAGAGAGTACTTTGTCAAGATTTCCACATGCCATAAAACCAAACCGGTCGGCTGTTAATTCTGAAACCTTATCCCAGACAGCCATTTTATGCTGCATCAGCAATGGTATATCGGGCTGATCGGCAAAGACAAAATTCAACAATTGTGCGATATTGGCATTATGACTGATCAGATGACCAATCTCGTGACCAATAATAAACTTCAGTTCGTCGTCATCGACTTTATCGATCAAGCCGGAATTAACATTAATAATATTGCTTTGTCCCTCTTCGAGACTGGAAACCGCGTAGGCATTCAATTCAGGATTATTGGTAATATAGAAATCAATTGGTTCTTTAAATTCCAGCCGCTCCTTTATTTCCGTGAAAATCGAAAACAGCCGTGGGGAGATCTTTTCATTCACCCTAAAACTATGACCTTCGAGAATATTTTTAAAATAATTCTCGGTCTTTTCCACCTTTGCTTCGCGTAAAATATCCTCGAGAATTTTCCCCTGAATTTGATTGTACAGCTCTTGTCCTAATTGGATTTCCAGCGGGATCCGGATGATCTCGTAATTAATCATGACATTTAGTTTATTGTTGATATATATCTATAATTCAAACCATTATGCAATGCAACAAATTACTATACTTTATTTGAAGTCAAAAAGTTCAAACAGGTCCTGATTCCAATACAAATAATTAAGAATGATTTAATTAAGCAAAACAAGATTGATAATCAGATTTAATAAATTTGCGACCGGAAAAACATGTCTATTAAACAGTAAAGCAAATATAACAAAATGAAGGGCTTATATACAATCGGGTTGCTAATTTTATCCAACACATTCATGACATTTGCCTGGTATGGTCATCTGAAATTCAAGGACATCCGATGGATGGAAAACCTGGGGCTTTTTGCCGTAGTGCTGATCAGTTGGGGAATTGCTTTTTTCGAATACTGCTTTCAGGTCCCGGCTAACCGAATCGGTTTTGAAGCTAACGGAGGGCCGTTTTCTTTACTTGAATTAAAAGTTATTCAGGAGGTTATCACTTTAACTATTTTCATATTTTTCTCATTGATCGTGTTTAAAAATGAGACTTTCCGTCTCAATCATCTGATTGGTTTAGTATTTTTGGTGTTAGCCGTCTATTTCATCTTCAAGAAGTAGGCTTCATTTGAAATATAAAGCCTATTCAACCACTTTAAAGTACCGGACAGCCGTATTTCCCAGTTCATCGACAATGACCAATTTATGCCTCCCTGGCGCAGGAGAATTGGCCATTTGATAAATGTCGCTGGTGGTTCCGAGATAGCGGTCATCGAGATGCCAGAATATTTTCGATCCCGGAATCCGGTGTGCCGCCTGAAATATGACCTGGCCTTTTTTACCATCCATATCTTTTGGTAAATATACCATCAAACGATCGTCAGGATAAATAAAATCAAGCATCTGAATATTCCCATCGGACTGCGAATGGGCCATCCATAACGGCAGAGTCCTGAATTCGGGGTGATATTTACGGTAATAGAACTCCATCGAAGGGGGTAAGACAAACCAGCTCTCATTGACAATCTGATCAGCCGGATAGAAAGAGGTATTTACCTGAAACTGCCGGTTAGAATCGAGATGAATAAGCTTATGGTAAGGACATGGCAGACTTGCCAGACAGGTCTGGGGAACCAGCATAGAATCAACATTCGGGCAATTTACCGAAGCCCTGTGGCCACTCTCCCGGCAAATTTCCACAGGAACCATTTCTGAAAACGGTATCTCAAACCATCGGTCAGTTGCGATCAATGAATTCAATTCGAAAAGAATAGGTGCGGCCGCCCAACTTCCTGTCAGGCCGGGACGTCCTTCCCCATTGGCATTTCCAGCCCAAACCCCAATAACATAATCGGGAGTAACCCCAATAGCCCACGCATCGCGGAAACCGAAACTGGTCCCGGTTTTCCAGGCAATAACCCCCGCAGACGAAAGATGCTTCCATCCCGATTCCTCTTCAGGTCTGTTGACATCAAGTAATGTTTGAAATGTTTGCCAGATTGATGCTGCATGAATTATTGCTTTTCCGTCGGCTTTCAATTGAATATCCTTTGAAGAAAGATAATTAATCAAATGATAATCGGACGAACTGTACGAACCCTCTCTGTTGAACCGGTTAAGCGATCTGGCCATTGAGGCATAGGAAGAAACAAGTTCTTCAAGCGTTGCCTCGCCCCCGCCAAGAATCAGGGATAAACCGTAATGGTCGGCATCTTTTTTGAAAGTCGTCAAACCAACCGACTTCAATTGATCAAGGAAACGTGCCGGAGTATAGTCGCGCAACATAAACACAGCCGGGATATTAAGGGATTTGGCCAATGCCTCTGAAGCCGGCACAGCGCCCCGAAACTGCAGATCGAAATTCTGCGGGGTATAACCGGAGAAATAGAGCGGTAAATCAGGCAGTAAAGTATTGGGCATGATCTTTCCCGCGTCGAGCATCGAGGCAAACAGAAATGGCTTTAAAATGCTCCCCGTACTGCGACGGGCCTCAATCATATCAACAGCCCCGCCATTCTTATCATTCCAGTCCGCATTTCCGATATAAGCAAGGATATTACCCGATTCGACTTCGGCTATTACACATGCTGCATTATTGATATAATTGGCTTTAAGCCGCCCCATCTGTCGGTCAATCACCCGTTGGGCTAAACTTTGCAATTCCGGATCGATCGTTGTCTGAACCAATTGTCCGGCTTGATTTTTTGCGCTACGAAATAGAAGATGGTGGGCGATATCGGGTAAAGGCTCGGGTTTTAAAGGAAGTGGTTCTGAAATTGACAGCTCATATGTAATTGTATCTATGATCTTTGAATCAAGAAGCTTTTTCAGCAATCCGTTGCGCTTTTCCAATAATCTACTTTCGTTCTTTCCGGGAAAGACCTGGGATGGAGAATTGGGTAAAACGGCCAAACCAGCCGATTCACCCCAGGATAATTGATTGGCAGGGCGACCGAAATAGCGCCACGAGGCCGCTTCAAGACCAACAACGTTCCCCCCGAAAGGGGCATGAGCCGCATAGAGTGCTAAAATATCGCTTTTTGAATGAGCCAATTCAAGCCTCAATGCCTTTACCATTTCACTCATCTTCACGAAAAATGTCCGTGGGCTCCCCTTTCGGGAAAGCCTGACCACCTGCATCGTCAAAGTACTTGCACCACTAACTATTTTCCCTAGCTGGAAGTTCTGTTTTACTGCACGAAACAAGGAAACCGGATTAATCCCCGGATGATAGTTGAAGTATTTATCCTCGTATTGGATAATGCATCTTTTAAACTTTTCAGGGACAGAATCTGCGGGAGAAAAACGCCATTGACCATCCTTTGCCGGCCTGGCTCCAAGCATAACATTATTCTTGCCCAACAATACCGTGCTGTATGGTTCGTTAAAATCAGCGACCGGAACGAATAGAAACAACAGAAAAACAACGACAAGGATGGTTAAAACTTTGTGCGACATGAAAAGTCCTGCCAACTTATTTTTCATAAATATATCCGGAACAATCCTGTCCATTATTTGAGCACTTCGACTTTTATCCCTGAAGTATTTGCCGAAACCCGATTGTTATACATTGCTTCACAACTAACCGGAGGAAGATAATAGACGCCGGAATAAGCCGCATTCAGTTTTACCCTAAACTCCTTCTGTTCATTCACTTTTAAATTGAAATAGGTTAAAACACGATCATCCCGGATATCCCGGAAGCTGTAATTCGAACTTGAAAGACCACCGAATAACCGCTCATTGAATATTTCCCACCCCGAAGGAAAGACCTGTGTCAATGCAAGATTCTGAACTTCGGTATAACCGATATTCTTTACTCTGACCGATGCAATAAAGTCCGTACCTTTAGGCAGATGATTAATATCAATCGTTTTCCCGTCGGTTGAAAGATAGTTCACGGTTAAAGAGACCCCGTTTTGCCGGGCAGGAATATCCACCGTTGCCGGGACGCCGGATTGAACAACCGTCGCATAAAGATCAGCTTTCGAAAGGTTATCAATTTTCAGTGATAGTTTATTCCCGGCTTGACTTATCTCCTTTGATAAAATTGATTTATCCAAAACGACCTCCTCACTCTTTCTATTGATGGAATACCTGAACTGAATTTGGCCACTCTTATCACCGCCATTTTGCGTGATAAACTTTGACATTGCCATCAAACAGAATGAAGTTGTCTGTGTACTCATCCATTGTTCGCTGCACAATTCTAAAGAAATTGCTTTTGCAATCTTGTAGGCCTCTTCTTTCTTTTTCAGCAAAGTAAGAGTCTCTAATAACATCGCCAGATCGCGCTGCGAAGAGCCAAACGTTGGACCTGCCTCTTCGTAATTCGCTGGTTTCAATTTTGTCATATCAACCAACAGATCTGCAACTTCCAATCTTCCTATCAACAAATAGGCAGAGGCCAGTTCCCAGCGTGCTTCAAGGGGTAAATCGACAGTTTCCCTCAAACGGTTCATGGCTCCAATGGCGGGACTTCCAGCCAAAGCCAGGGTATAAAGACGGTAAGCCTGATCGAGGGGATGATGCTCAGGATTAAAATCCTGTCGCCAATTGTTCGCAGCATTCTTTTGATAGTTTAGCCACCTTTTTTTCAGATCACCGGGTATCGTATAACCGGCATTCTCAGCTTCCAGTATAAAATGACCGGCATATGTTGTTCCCCATGAGGAGGTATAATTATTCCCGGGCCAATAGCTCAAACTTCCGTCAGGTAACTGAAACTTCCTGAGATTCTCTATTCCCTGTTTAATATTATTCTCAATCTCAACAACCTTACTGCTGCTCAACCGAACAAAGCGAGGCAGATAAAGCTGCGGGAACAAAGCTGAAACCGTTTGTTCAATACAGCCATGCGGATAATTGATCAGATAATCGATTCTTTTCCCAAGATTTAGTGGAGGAACCGAAGAGATCTCAATCGTTGCCGATCCGGGCTCGGATGAATTCAAAGGCGGAATTTCAAGATCAATACTTTTGCCTCCGTTAACCACTTTGGTCTGACTGAACGTAATTTTGGGATTAGGGTTCCGGACCTGAACTTCAACATCATAGGATGCTTTTTCGCCACCTGATTCTGCAAGAATCTTTATTACGGCTTTGCCGCTCTTTTGATTTGATTTCAGCTTAAAGCTAATATCTTTTTCGCCTGGCGAAGAGAAAGACACCATTTGACTATTTGCCCCTTCGCCGGATAACAACTGATTACATTCAACTGAAACCTTAACATTGTTTGCATTCCGGAGTTGTGCAAAGACACTGACCGGCAATTCAAAGGTTTCATTGATCCCAATCACCCTTGGCACAGTTGCCAAAACCATCAGCGGATCGCGGACAGCAACGGTTTTCTCAGCATTGGCATAAGCATGATCCGAAGCAGCTACAACCATGACCCTGACCGATCCTGTATACTGGGGAAAAATAACCGAATGTGATTTTTTCTGATTCTTTTTCAGCAAGTAAGGACCGATAAACTTAACTACAGGTTTAAATCGCTGAGCTTTCTGTTTCGAAGGATCGATTAGTTGATCACTCCCCCCAATGGCAAACAATCTTTCCAATTTGCCTCCATAAGCGCCTAAGACATAATCGTAAAGATCCCAGGTTTTAACCCCAAGCGCTTCACGGGCATAAAACGAACTCCATGGATCCGGGGTTTTAAATCCGGTCAGATCGAGCAACCCATCATCGACGATGGCCAGTGTATAACTCATCTCCCGGCCTTTTGATTCACTAACTTCTACAATAAAAGGTTTTTGTGAGCGTATTTCATCCTGTACCCTGATGAGTGGTTGAAGACGTGTTGCAGGATCCTCTACGGCAACGGGAATCACCCCATATAGCCGAATTGGCTTATCGTTTATTGTCTGTCCGTGAGGCTGAAGAAGAGTGATATACAAATAGAAATTGGGAGCCATTTCCGGGATAGCCTTCAGTTTGATTTTTGTTTGGCCGGCTTCAGTGTCGACCCAGAACTTATTCAGTACCAAAGCACCGTTCTCGGTCGTTACCAAAGCTTTACCGCCAGCTGAAGAGGGGAAGGTTACCGTGATCTCCTCACCGGTAGCATATTTTTCTTTATCGGCCGAAAAACTCAACATAGTAGCTCCCACCTCCTGTCCGGCTGAACTACCATAAGGCCAATCGATATAAACCACTCGCGAAACAGCATGACCGGAAGGAAGTTTTGCAATAAACAAATAGCGTCCCCAGTTTTCGTTCTCGATCCGGAAGGAGACCAACGATTTCCCTGCAACTGCCACTCTCCTATTCAGAACAGGTTTATAATGTTCTTGAGAGACGTAATTTCCCAAATAATCTTCGGAAGCATCCCACCACCAGCGCCAATCGATCTTATATACAGAAATTTCCACCTGTGATTCGTCGGGGTTTCCATTTTGATCGACAACCACCACATCCAATTGATTTTCTTTTCCGGTAGAGAGCATGTTTCTGGCAGGATCTTCATCGGGGAAACGTATCCCAACATATTTTGCGAAAGGAGAAACTGTTTTAGTAAATTGTGAGATACTGTAATCGCCGCCAGGTTCAAAGACCCTTGTTGTGAACCGAGCTTCCAACTTTCCGGGGGCATTATCCAGCTTACCAAAAATAACAGGGAAATTCACCTCCCCTGATTCGTTCAGTTTCCCTTCATAAATAGTTTGTTCAGCGGATTCAAACTGAGAAGCCTGATTGTCAAATGTATAATTCAGGTATTTTCCAAAAACAGTTTTAACTTTTTTAAGAGACATCTCGACCTTAGCATTCATACCACCTGCCGGGGAACCATGCAACCATTTAGCGGTTAATAAGGCCTGCTGATTTTTTGTGTCTCCCTTCAATTCTGCCGGATTTGTTTGAAACTGCAACTTCAACCTGTTAGGCTTAACGGTTTCTATCCTGATCCTTTTCCGAAACTCTGCCCCACCAACTTTAGCCACCAACTGCCAACTGCCAGTGGCGGCATCTGAATTAGTGGAGGTTCTGAAAGTTGTAATGTTACCCGACAACGGGACAACGCCTTTGCTAACCAACTGTTCCGACGGATTATAGAGCTCAAAAACAACCGGATGGTTTTCAGCTAAATCTCCGCTCTTTTTAGCCAGGATTAAGGATACGAATATTGAATCTCCCGGACGCCATACCCCCCGTTCGCCATACAAGAAGCCCTTCAAACCTTTTTGTACTTCTTCGCCTCCGACATCGAAGCGGCTTAATTGTAATGAGGCTCCATCGCTTATCTTTAGATAACCAACATCCTTGTTCTTTTTGGCAATCAGGATAAACGGAGTACGGTCGAGTGCAATTTCGCTGATTCCCTCACTATTCGATTGGGACGATGCGATCAATTGTTGTTGGTAATCAAAGACTTTAATTTGAACATCCGATTCCGGTTTTGCCGTCAGCAAATTGGTAGTAACCACCAATAACTTCCCGTCAGAACCTTTTTTAGCCAACAATCCCAGGTTTGAAGCGATAACGTTTTTCGAGACGCTTCTATTTATAATAAAATAGGTAATAGAACAGGGATCATCACGTTTTTTCCAATCGTAAAAATCCCCTTCATATTCATTCCAACCCCCGTCTTCATAATAATAAGAATCAGAAAGCCACTCTTCATCATTCTCTTTCACTTTTTTTCTTTTAACCGTTCGGACCTGTGAATCGTCAGTACAGGGGTAAAGTGAATATTCCGGCTGCATGATTAATTGAACCTGATATATTGCACCGGGTTCGACAGTAATCAGCTCATCCAGTTTAATACTATAAGCGCTCCATTTGTTAAGTTCAGCATTGGATAGTCTGTTCAATGAATATGTTCCGCGATAAACTGGCCGACCGACACGTTTAAGGGAATTATTCCCGTCCAGATCATTCATTTGAAAAAACTGATGGTAATTATTTTCAAAAACCTTTATGATCCGAACATCAACAGCACTGAGGTTAACAGCTTCAAAAGGTACTATAAGACCAGAAGATGAAGGGACAATATTTCCATTTCCAATAAACCGAATGGCTGGTTTTTCAGCATCAAGATTTACGGTTGTCAATACCGTCTTACCTAACCGATGGCCTGCAAAATTTTTTAACCCCTCATAAATTTCCAATTTTCTTTCACCGGCAAAAGCGTTGTCAGGAAATAGCTTCACCACGTTATCTTCAATGGCCACTTCAAAATTCACGCCTTCCATCTGAAAAAGTCCGGCAATCTCCTGATTGGCATCCAAAGGATCAGAGAACCAAAGCTCAATATATGGAGAAGTACCTGAAACACTTTTGGTTTCGGTTAAGCAAAAATCACTTAAAGCCGGGATATCTATTTCGCAGTCGTCTTCCGAATCAACACCGATCGGATCTCCACTCCAAACCAACTTAACCTTCCCGGCTTTTTTATCGCGTTTTACCTGATTAATTGTAAAGGAATGTAACTTTAGATTATCCTGATGGGACCATGTAACCGAAAGTTCCCTGCCATCCTGATAGGCCTTCAGAATCTTCTCTACGTTATTATCGTCAAAAAGATCGCTTGTGATAATGGCACCTGTGATCTTATTATTCAAATCATTTCCTGATAAGAAACTACGGACACCATCAATATTCAGCACATAATCCGCATTAATAGTTCGGATTTGAAAAGTAAAATACCTTTTATCATCAGGTACCTGAATTAGTTTACCAAGATCAACCGTAACATCATAAACCTGGCCGGAAACGAGTGGCTTATCGGGTTGAAATTCGAGAACGCCAGTCTCTGTCCATTCAGTTTTTCCATCCACAGAGGGCTCGATGTTAAAAACTCCTTCAGGCAACTTCAAACTGGCATCGGGCAAAGTCGCCAAGGTTAATTTGATCGGATCTTTAATTCCGATTGTTCCCGAAGTATAGGCTGTTATATACTGTGAAAACAACTGTGAATCAGAAATTATCTTATTACCATGATGTTTACAGGAGGTGAAAAAAAAGGCTGAAATAACAGTTAGTATTAAAAGAATTCTTAGCTTCATTGGAAATAGATTAGAGATTAATCGAAGTTCAGGAAGAATCTATCAAATATAATAATTAAGAAATTAAAGTTCAAGTTCTTTTATCTGTTTTATAAGAATTTATTAATAAGGAAATAGTGTTCTGACCACAAAAAAAACAGGATCCTGGTCATTCACCAGAATCCTGTCTCATTATTAAATTCAATGTCTTCCATACACCTATAACCCGGAGTTTATTTTCGCCAATTGATCTTTAGGATAGTTTTCATTGGGTTTGAGAACACTTGCCTTCTGATAGTAAAAACGGGCGACCGAGATACTTTTTTGATTAAATGCTTCGTCAGCTTTCTTAATAAAATCAGTATACTCAGCGTCAATTCGGCCTGTTTCTCTACCGGAAACAATACTTTCGATTTCCTTCAATCGGGAGTTCACATATTGATCAGGGTTGATCTCATTGGCTTGGTTATAATAAAACCGGGCAACAGGGTACTCTTTTTTAGCGAAAGCATCATCAGCTTTTTGAATATTCTCGGCATAGAGTTTTTGTTGTTCATCGGTAAGATTTTTGGCATAAATATTATCGATCTCCTTCAGTCTTTTTTGCGGATATTCATCCCAGGACATGATTTCCAAAGCATTCCGATAATAAAAGCGGGCGGAACTGTAATTCTTCGACACAAAGGCATCATCTCCATTCTTAATGCGGGTATTGTATTCCTGAACCTTTTCGGCAGTAATATTTGAGGTGGTCATATTATCACAAGTACTAACTTTTTCAAGAGCATATTGATCCTCAGGTTTATATTTCAATGCTTCTACATAATAAAACCGCGCTACCGACCATTGCGTTTTTTGAAAGTTTTCGTCGCCTGATTTAATGTTATTCTGGTAACTGACTTCCGATGCTGACAATTTATTGGCCTCCGCCTGTTTTTGGGCTGCCAATTGCTTGGCCTTCAAATCGTCGAGTATTCCCTGTATTTCAACAATTCTTCTTTTCGGGAGCTCCTCCGAAGGCTTCAATTTACTTGCTTCCTGATAAGCTACTAAAGATTCGTCATATTTTTGATTATCGAAGAGGTTGCTTCCCCGTGCGAGGGTTTCCTGATAAGATTTATTTAGTTCTTCTTCATTTTTTATAATCGTTTTTACCTCTTCGATTCGCGATTTGGGATAAGATTCCTGAGGTATAATTTCTGAGGCACGGAGATAAGCGGTCAGCGATTCCTGCCATTTTTTTGATTCATAATTGGTGTCCCCCAATTTAACAGCATTTTCATAATTTTTCTGAAGAGCTTCCTTTTGCTGGAGGGCCAAAGCAGCAGCAGCTTCCTGATCAGCAATTAACCTGTCAATTAAGCTAATCCTCTCCCTCGGGTATGCAGCCGAATTATCGATGGACAAAGCATTATTATACTCAGCTTTTGCCTCAGGATAAAGTTTCGCAGTAAACTGCTGATCTGCCTTTTCAATAGCAGCCTTGTATCTCTGTTCTTTCTCTGCAAGTGCCAATCTTTCAGCTCCCAATCTGATTCTTTCTTCATTGGCTTTGGCCAGCAACTGTTCGGCTGAAGTCAATTTAGCTGTTGCTGTGGGATCGTTCGGCTTTAATTCCAGCGCCACCTTATAGTCGGTGATCGCCTCTGGATATTTGACAGCTTTCACGTTTTCATCCCCTGAAGCCAGCAAACGGTTGAACTCCCCTTCCAGTTTAGCCTTATCCGCATTGGCTTTGGCCAGCAACTGTTCGGCTGAAGTCAATTTGGCGGTTGCCGCAGGATCATTCGGCTTTAATTCCAGCGCACCCTTATAATCGGTGATCGCCTCGGAATATTTGACAGCTTTCACGTTTTCATCCCCTGAAGCCAGCAAACGGTTGAACTCTCCTTCCAGTTTGGCCTTATCCGCATTGGCTTTGGCCAGCAACTGTTCGGCGGAAGTCAATTTGGCGGTTGCCGTTGGATCGTTCGGCTTCAATTCCAGCGCGCCCTTATAATCGGTGATCGCCTCCGGATATTTAACGGCTTTAACGTTTTCATCTCCCGAAGCCAGCAAGCGGTTGAACTCCCCTTCCAGTTTGGCCTTATCGGCATTGGCTTTGGCCAGCAACTGTTCGGCTAAAGTCAATTTGGCGGTTGCCGTGGGATCGTTCGGCTTCAATTCAAGCGCTCCCTTATAGTCAGTGATCGCCTCCGGATATTTGACAACTTTCACGTTATCATCCCCCGAAGCTAGCAAACGGTTGAACTCCCCTTCCAGTTTAGCCTTATCCGCATTGGCTTTGGCAAGCAACTGTTCGGCTGAAGTCAATTTGGCGGTTGCCGTAGGATCGTTCGGTTTCAATTCCAGCGCTCCCTTATAATCGGTGATCGCCTCCGGATATTTGACTGCTTTCATGTTATCATCTCCCGAAGCCAGCAAACGGTTGAACTCTCCTTCCAGTTTGGCCTTATCGGCATTGGCTTTGGCCAGCAACTGTTCGGCGGAAGTCAATTTGGCGGTTGCCGTTGGATCGTTCGGCT
>CAZWBR010000003.1:0-147872 GCA_964632305.1 uncultured Prolixibacteraceae bacterium | reverse complement strand
GTAGTTTTGAATTGAAGGAATAAAAAATCAGACAGAGTTTAATTTACACTCCCTATTTATTGTAATTGACATTGCAATTGCTTATATTTGAGCTACTCCGACATTAGTATCGAAGGACTAACTAACAGAATGATGAAGATGGATTATCAAATCGATTATTCCTGAAGCAAAAATAAACGCTACCGCATTTATCGCAACGTTATGGCCAATAGGATCGGGTCGCAGATCGTTGTTGGGTTTAATTGTTGCAATGAAGGATGATTTTACGGCAGAATAAGGACCGTTCTTAATATTAATAATTTTTGTCAGGAAAACAGATGGAGATTCTTGGCTTCGCTTAGAATATAACTTACCGGTTGTCATCTCGTGAGCCTGCCTCAATAAACAGGGCATAATGCGATAATGACAGGGAAAAAAGTTGATAATCGGGGCGCGACCTGGAGTTGCACTCCGACTTATTGCACTACTGCCATTGGTTACGAAGTGAGAAGTCTCAGTCAGATATTGAGAATCAGTTTTTATCGGACAGTAATAATTTAAATAATAAATTACCATATCATGAAAGTTAAAAGTATTTTATTGATTGTTATCCAATTAACAGTTCTTAGCTTGTGTGCCCAGGATTTGAAACAATCGCTTGGAGGAATTAAAACGAACTTTCAGTTTTACTCGAATACCCTTAATTTGGAGGCTACAGACCAGATTATTATTCAAAGAGCAGAAAGAAACACCTATTCAGATTCCAGTTTCGGAACCGGGTGGGGTTATGGATATCAGTCAATTCACCTGGAGTTTATTACCGGGAAGCAATTGGTGGAGGAAAATTTTGACTTTAAAGCAGGTCGTAACAATAAAGATAAAATTGAAATGTCGTTTTATGATTCAAACAATAATCTTTTGGCGACCTGCACCAATGATTTTACCATGGTAGATCTGTTTCACAATTCTTTACCGAAAGATAGCCCATTCTTTTACTCCATAGATTTAATTGATATTCCAATTGTATTGCTGGATAAAACAGCGAAGATTAACCTGGTTAAAAAGACAGCGCACCGATAGTAGAAGATACAGATTTTAATAATCCGGGGTCGGAGTGGTCGGCAAAGATCGGTTGGGTTTAAATGGTCGGGATGATTGGGCGCTGCCCCCTGGTAGCAGATCGTTGTTACACAGAGTTTCACAGAGGGGGAATGAGGTTCACAAAGGAATATAATAGAGTGACCGTGTGACCTGGAGTCAACCGGTCACTATGTTGCTATTTCACGTTACGATGTTCTGCTTAAGAAAACCTTTTCCAAAGTTTGGAACTTTGGAAAAGATAAGCTGTTTTGGAAAAGGTAATTTGTGATTGGTAGGAGAACAAAAAAGCCGCCCCGGAGAAGACCGGAGCGGCTGGATATAGAGTATCTAAATACTTTTGAGTTATTCGGCTTTCGGATAGCCGTCGAGGGCCTGAAGGTTGCGGTCGATCTCTTCCTGCGGCATCTCATAGTCGGAGAGCTCTCCGCGCAGGTATTTATCGTAGCCGATCAGGTCCATCATCCCGTTACCGGAGAGGTTGAACACGATGGTTTTTTCTTTGCCTTCCTCTTTTGCTTTCAACGCTTCGCGGATAGCGGATGCAATCGCGTGGGTCGATTCGGGCGCGGGAACGATCCCTTCGGTTTTGGCGAAGAGCAGGCCGGCTTCGAAACATTCCGACTGATTGACGGCGATCGCGTTGATGTAGCCTTCCTTGTAGGCGGCACTGACCAGCGGCGACATACCGTGGTAACGGAGACCGCCGGCATGGATAGGCGCGGGGATGAAGTTGTGTCCGAGGCTATACATCGGCATCATCGGGGTCAGCTTGGCCAGATCGCCGAAGTCGTAAACGAAACGTCCCTTGGTGAGAGTAGGGCAGGAGGCCGGTTCAGCAGCGATGATCTCGATATCGTCGCCATGCAGTTTGTCGAGGATGAACGGGAAGGCCATACCGGCGAAGTTACTTCCGCCACCGGCGCAACCGATCACCACATCAGGTTTCTTGATGCCTACCTTGCCCAACTGTTTCTGAGTCTCGAGCCCGATAATGGTCTGGTGGAGCATCACGTGGTTGAGTACCGATCCCAGTGTGTAGCGGGTCTGTCCGGTCGGATCGCTCACTGCCGCTTCGACGGCTTCGGAGATGGCAATACCGAGGCTTCCGGGGGTGTCGGGAAACTCGGCCAGTACGGCGCGGCCGGCAGCTGTTTCCATGCTCGGGCTGGCGATACATTTACCGCCCCAGGTGTTCATCAGCATCTGGCGGAACGGTTTCTGCTCGTAGCTGACGCGGACCATGTAGACTTTACACTCGATGCCGCCGATCAGCGAACAGGCGAACGAGAGGGCGCTGCCCCATTGTCCGGCGCCTGTTTCCGTGGTCAGCCGTTTAATCCCGAATTGTTTGTTGTACCAGGCCTGGGCCACCGAGGTGTTGGCTTTATGGCTTCCGGCCGGAGAGACACTTTCGTTCTTGAAGAAGATCTTCGCGGGGGTTCCCAGTGCCTGTTCGAGGCCGAAGGCACGGACCAGCGGGCTTGGACGCCAGATCTTCAGCATTCCCTGGATCTCTTCCGGGATATCAATCCAACGGTCGGTGCTCACTTCCTGTTCGATCAGGTTCATCGGGAAGACGGGGGCCAGCATCTCGGGAGAGAGCGGTTTGCCGTCGGGGCCCAGCGAGGGTAACATCTTAATATCGGCTGCCAGGTTATACCATTGTTTCGGCATTTCCGATTCATCGAGAAAAATCTTCTTTTGCATCATGTCTGGTTTTATTACAAGTTTGTATTGTTTAAAAATGAGAAAGGGATATACTGCGTAAACAGTGATATCCCCTTTTGATATTGTAACTTAAAATTACGGGCACAACGTTTACGCATCTTTAAACAAGCTGCGCCAAAGCCAATTGCTTCCCCTGTAATTTATGATTGTTGTCATGTTTTTTTCTTTCCATGCAAAAATAGTAATTGCTTTTAAATTGCATACTTTTCAGGGAGAAATATTTCGAAATTTAATCGGTAAAGGATAAACGGGCGTTTTTTGTAACAGAGAGAGGCGTTGTGGAGATAAATAGAAAGCCCCCGACAATGTTTGTCAGGGGCTTTCCAGGTTTTAAACAGTATCCTTAAACTGAAATATCAATCAATTGCTCAGGTGTTGTGAATGACGATGGAATGGGTCACCGGCATCACTTTCTTGTAGACGGCGGCCACGCCGCAATAGCGTTCGTCGGAGAGGTTAATGGCTTTCTCCAGTTTTTCTTCGGGAAGATCTTTGCCCCAGAACTCGTAAGTGACGTGCATGTTGATAAAGTGCTTCGGATGTTCTTCGGTCAGTTCGCCCGACACTTTAACGTCGAAATCATCAATCTTCACGCGCATCTTCTCCAGTATGGAGACCACGTCCATCCCCGTGCATCCGGCCAGCGCGACCAACATCAGCGCTTTGGGGCGGGCGCCTAATCCTTCACCTCCCACCCCTTCGGCGGCGTCGAGCATCAGCTTGTAGCCGAACACATCGGCCTCGAAAGCCATTCCTTCTTTCCAGGAGATACTGATATCCTGCTTCATGGTGTGAGTTTTTAGTTGAGTTCAACTTTCAGCACATCGGCGATCGCGCTTTGGAATGTGTCCTTCGGCAATGCGCCCATTGCCATCTGCGGTTGTCCGTCGAGCGGGATAAACAGCAGCGATGGAATGCTCTGGATGCCGAACAGACCGGCCAGTTCCTGCTGTTCTTCAGTATTTACCTTGTAGATGGTGAGTTTGTCGCCATATTCGGATTGCAGTTCTTCGAGGATGGGAGCCACCATTTTACACGGACCACACCAGTTGGCGTAGAAGTCGATGATCGCGGGGACTTTCCCTTCATATTTCCACTCTTTGTTGGTTTCGAAGTTGAAGACTTTTTCTTTAAACGATTCGAATGTCAGATGTTCAAGTGCCATAGTATTTCTTTTTAATTGTTTCGTATTAAATTGCCATTGGCAATATTTTCTCTACAAAAATAAAAACTGTTTTTGAATAAAAAAAATATTTAGCGGAAAAAATTGTCATTAGCAAAAAATGCATTGGTAAATAGTTGTCTTATTTGTAATTTTGTCGAAAGAAAATTTGAAACCAATGGAGAAGTTGAACGGGATATTGAGTATTGTGTATGAGATGAAGAAGAAATGCAATCTCATTGATCAGGGTTTGATGGATAAACTGAATATATCACAGTCGGAGCTGCAGTTTTTCAATTCGCTGGATAATTGTACCGGGATCAGCAGTCCCGAGCTGGCTAAGAATATGGGGCTGTCGGCCTCGCGGGTCAGCCGGGTGGTCGATAAGCTGGTGATCAACGGTTACCTGGACCGTAATATTGATTCGAGCGACCGGCGCGCGATAACGCTCTGTCTGACCGATTCGGGCCGGAAGGTGAAGGCTGAGATCGATAAGGGGCGGAAAGAGTGTGAGGCGCGTTTACTGAAAGTGATTCCCGAAACGGATATCGAGAAGTTCAGGGAGATCATTGCGAAGATTGTGAAGGAAATGTGAGGTTTTAGTATCAAGTCGCAAGACATTAGACACAAGACTAAAGATATAAGATATTAGACTTGAGACCAAAGGCATTAGACCAAAGACATTAGACCAAAGACATTAGACCGAAGACTGAAGATATAAGATATTAGACTTGAGATTAAAGATATTAGACCAAAGATATGAGATTTAAGATATAAGACTTTAATCTAAGGCCTATCGTCTTAAATCTAATGTCTTCTGTCTAACGTCTTATATCTTTGATCTTAAGCAAACTGCTCCAGTAGTTCAATCCGCTTTTCAATTGGCGGGTGGGTGGCGAAGAGGCTGCCCCACGAGAAGCTTTTCTGTTCCTCGTGCGCCGGATTTTCAATAAACAGTTGGGCCACATCGCGGTTGTTCACCGCTTCGATATAAGGATCGCTGACGATCTTGCGCAGCGCGCTGGCCAACGCGTAGGGTTTGCGGGTCAGCTCGGCGGCGCCGGCATCGGCCATGTATTCCCGTGAACGGGAGATGGCAAATCTTAGCAGGATGGCGATCAGGTAGCTGACCGCGGCGATGGCCAGCGCGATCAGGATGACCGGGAGGTTGCTTTTCCCGTTCCGGTTACGCGACACCGATCCGAAGCGAAGGCTGCGGAAAGCCATCTCGGCCACGAAAGCAAAGATGCCAACAAAGATGATCGAGATGATCATCAGCCGGACATCGCGGTTGCGGATATGGCTCAGCTCGTGAGCGATCACCCCTTCCAACTCGTCGTCGTCCATCCGGTTGATGATTCCCCGCGAGAGACTGATCGTGAAACTGCTCTCGTTGATCCCGCTGGCAAAAGCATTCATCGAATCATCCTCAATGATGTTCAGTTTCGGCATCTTCATCCCACGCGAGATGCAGAGGTTTTCCAGCAGGTTATAGACCCGTTTGTTTTCGCGCCGTTCGAGTGGTTTCGACCCGGTGGCCATACGGATCATGCTCGTATTCATCAACCAGGCGATGGCAAACCAGATGGTCGTGCCGATCAGCACGAAGGGGATTACGCGAAGGAAGGTGCCGTTCACATCGGGCGATTGCGAATAGTTGGCCGTGAAGAAGAGGAACAGGTAGACCATCCCGAGCAGGATAGCCGGGAAAAGTAACAGCAATACCAGGCTCCTGAAGTTGTTTGAATAGATTTGTTGTTGAATGCCAATATATTTCACGTCGGTATAATCAATAAAAATTTACACTTCCATCGCCTTTCTCTTAGCCTTTGCCTCAGCCTCCGCCTTGGTCTTAGTCTGTTCCTCTGCCTTCGCCTTTTCCACTTTTAACTAAAACTGATCTTCGGCGGTTCTTCCATTTGGGCCCTTTCGGTTCCCAGATCGAACAATACTTCACGTTTAAATCCGAAGCTGTTGGCAATCAGGCTGGCCGGGAAGGTCTCTATGCCGTTGTTGTATTCGGTGGTAGCACCGTTGAAATAGCGACGGGCGGCGGCCAGTTTATTCTCGATATCGCTCAGTTCCTCCTGCAGTTGAAGGAAGTTCTGATTGGCTTTCAGGTCGGGATAAGCTTCAACGGCTATCTTAAGGCCCTGTAGCGCTGAGGAGAGCTGTGTTTCAGCGGCAATCTTACCATCGATGGTATTGGCCGACATTGCTGCAGCGCGCGCTTCGGTGATCTGGCGCAGCAGCTCTTTCTCGTGAGTCGCATAGCCTTTGACTGTCTCCACCAGTTGAGGGACCAGGTCGTGGCGCTGGCGAAGCTGTACATCGATATCGGCAAAGGCATTCTGCCGGTTGTTCCGCAGGCGGACCATGCGGTTATAGAGTCCAATCACCCAGAAGACGATCAGGGCGATAATTGCAAGAATAATAATCAGCATAGTTATAGGTTTTAAAATTATTCATCCAAAGGTAATAAATTGCAAGGAGAAATACCTGTTTATTTTGTTCAGAAAATGATTCAGTTATGCTGATCCTGAAGTTTTAACAGGCATTTCACCCAATGGAAAGTGTAAAGACTGCGCTGACCGGAATGTTGGGCGTTCAGCCAATCAAGCCGGATCATTTGTCATTTCAATGTGGGGACAGAATTGGGGTATCGGATAAAATCCCGATTAAAAAGGATCTGTGTGTTGGATATGAAAGCGCGGAGGGTAGGATTCTTAATTATTTTTCTCGAGATAGGAGACGAATTTATTCAGGTATTCCGGGCGATGGTCCGATTTTAATAATGCTGCATAGTAACTTCTGTACAGACCCTTGGGATTAATCTTTTTAGTCGAAATGCTGTCCGATTTCAAGTAAGGTTCGATGGACCATTTCGACATAACGGCAACCCCCCAATCGGCTTTGATTAATTCAATAGTTGCTTCGGTAAGGGGAAGTTCCGATATTTTAAAGGGCTGGATCCCTTTTGGTTTCAGAACCTTTTCGTAAAACACGACAGTATTCAACGGTCTGGAATGGATGATCAGGTGTTCGTTTTGAAAGTCCTTCGCGATTAAATATTGTTTATCGTTGAATTTGTGTTGTTTGGAAAAGACTGCCACGAGTTCATCTTCAAAAAGATACCTGTATTCAATCTCTTTGTTTTCAACGGGTGTGATAACGATGGAAATATCGATATTCCCCTTTATGATTTCATGAACAGGATTAGCCGAGCTTTCCAGAATAATGTCAATGTCTATATTGGGATAGTCAATTTTGAAATTCTTTAAGATTCCGGGCAGCCAATAATAGCTTGTGGTACATGCTGCATTTAATCTGATTTTGCCATAGTTCAGGTTGTTAATGTTCCTGAGCATCGAATCGAGGCGGTTCAGTTCCGAGAGGATCTTGCCGGAAGCCTCATAGACCATTTTGCCGGCAGGAGTTAAGTTTAACCTGCGGTTTGAACGGGTAAAAAACTTAATGCCTTGCTGATCTTCTATTTCTTTCAACTGATGACTAAGGGCCGATTGGGTCAGATTCAAAACCCGGGCAGCATTGGAAATCGTTCCATTGTCAACAATAGCCGCTATCAGTTTTATATACTTATAATCCATACAACAAAAATATCTAATCTATTCGAAAATAAAACATGAAATCTGCTCATATTATTGATGCAAACATTTCGCTTTTTTAAGAGAAACAGAGCCTTTAGTTTTGGCAGAAAAAAAACTATAAATTATGGATCGAATTATCAAAATCAGAAAAGCTTCAGAGAAAATTGAGGAATTTATCTCCGAATGGGAAGACATTTTATTAAGCCTCGATGAGGCGCAGGTTACCCTTAGACGAAACCGCCAAAACAGGAACATCAAGCAGATTTTAGGCCACCTGATTGACTCTTCGGTGAACAATCATCATCGAATTGTTCGGATGCAATATATTAAGCGACTCTATTTTCCCGATTATCAGCAGGATAATGATACATGGATCGGCATTCAGAATTATGAGGATAAGGACTGGCATGAACTGGTGCAATTCTGGAAATTTTACGGGAGGCATATTTCGTTCATTATTAAACAGGTGAAATCAAACGATCTGGATAATATGTGGAGTGATGGTTTTATTAAACCCATTACATTGGAAGACAATATCCTGGGATTCCCTGAACATTTTGAACTGCACCTGAACGAGATTAAAGAATTGATGAATAAAGATTAAAGATAGAAGATGTAAGACAAAAGATTTAAGATGAAAGATATGATGATGAATGGGAGGGCAGCCTGCATATTCCCAAGGGTATGAATCACCCCATGAAGGTCTGATCAGTTATTGTACCAGAGTTTTGGTGGTATATGGGGATGAACAACTGCTTTTCTGTTGTATTCAGTTATTAAAACGGGAAGAACCCTGAGCGCAGGATTCTTCCCGGATTTTTTGGGTAACCTCACCTAAATGTTGTTATTTTTGCAATTATGACAACGGATAAGATTCATCAATTAATAGCCGCGAAACTTGGCATCGGTATTAAGCAGGTTGCCAATACCATCAATCTGATCAACGAGGGGGCTACCGTCCCTTTTATCGCCCGTTACCGGAAAGAGGTTACCGGTAGTCTCGACGAAGTAGCGATCTCTGACATTAAATCGGAGAAAGAACGACTCGATGAACTGGAGAAACGTAAAACGACGATACTGAAAACTATTGAGGATCAGCAGCAGTTGACTCCGGAGCTTCAGGCTAAGATCGAGTCCTGTTATGATGCTAACGAACTGGAAGATATTTATCTGCCTTTTAAACCAAAGCGTCGTACCCGGGCCACGATTGCCCGTGAGAAGGAGTTGGAACCGTTGGCCAAAATTCTGATGAAACAGTTTGAGGCCGATCCCGAAAACCGGGCCTTGAGTTTTCTGAATGATCAGGTGGCGAATGTTGAAGAAGCCTTGGCCGGCGCCCGGGATATTATTGCCGAATGGGTCAGCGAAAACCAGAATGCGAGAAATATTGTTCGTAACTCTTTCGCCAAGGATGCAGTTGTCGCTTCGAAAGTCATAAAAGGGAAAGAAGAGGAGGGGGCTAAGTTCCGCGATTACTTCGAGTCGAATGAGCCTTTGCGGAAATGTCCCTCGCACCGGCTCCTGGCTATGCGTCGCGGTGAGAAAGAGGGGTTCCTGAAGCTTTCCGTTTCTCCCGACGAAGATCGGGCCATTCAGCGACTGGAGAATTACTTCGTAAAAAGCAATAATGAGAGTGGCCATCAGGTGGCCCTCGCGGTGAAGGATAGCTATAAACGTTTGTTGTCGCCTTCCATCGAAACCGAGTTTATGGGTTCGTCGAAGGAACAAGCCGATACTGAAGCGATCAGGGTGTTTGCCGAGAACCTGCGACAACTGTTGCTGGCACCACCGCTCGGACAAAAGCGGGTGCTGGCACTCGATCCGGGTTACCGTACCGGTTGCAAGGTGGTCTGTCTCGATGCCCAGGGAAACATGTTACACAATGAGACCATCTATCCCCATCCTCCGCAATCGGAAGTCTCCCAGGCCATTCGAAAGGTGTCGGCCATGGTTGCCAGCTATAAGATCGATGCTGTTGCCATTGGCGACGGAACGGCCAGTCGGGAGACCGAAGCCTTTATCAAGAAGATCCATTTCGATCGCGACCTCCAGGTCTTTATGGTCAGCGAAGACGGAGCTTCGGTCTATTCAGCTTCCAAGACAGCCCGCGATGAGTTCCCGCAATACGATGTGACCGTCCGTGGCGCCATCTCGATCGGTCGCCGGTTGATGGATCCGTTGGCCGAGCTGGTTAAGATTGAACCGAAAGCGATCGGGGTGGGGCAGTACCAGCACGATGTTGATCAGAAACAATTGCAGAAAAGTCTCGAGGCTGTTGTCGAATCCTGTGTCAATTCGGTGGGGGTCGATCTCAATACCGCCAGCAGCCATCTGTTGAACTATGTCTCCGGTCTTGGTCCCCTGCTGGCCCAGAATATCGTGGAGTACCGTAAGGAGAACGGGGCTTTTGATTCCCGTGCCGAATTGAAAAAAGTGGCCCGGATGGGGCCCAAGGCTTTTGAACAGTGTGCCGGGTTCCTGCGTATCTGTGATGGTAAAAACCCGCTCGATAATTCGGCCGTCCACCCTGAAAGATATTCGTTGGTCGAAAAGATCGCTGCTGATCTTGGGTGCAAGGTTTCTGACCTTATTGGCAATGAGAATCTGAAAGCTGAGATCGATCTGAAACGATACCTCTCCGATGAGGTGGGATTGCCCACGCTGAATGATATTCTTTCAGAGCTGGCTAAGCCGGGCCGCGATCCCCGGTCAGGCATTAAAGTCTTTGAATTTGCCGACGGCATCTTCACCATGAACGATCTTCAGGTGGGGATGATCCTGCCGGGCATCGTCACCAACATCACCCGTTTCGGGGTTTTTGTCGATGTGGGTGTCAAGCAGGATGGGCTGGTTCATATCAGTGAGCTCGCCGATCGCTTCGTCAGTGATCCCGCCGAAGTGGTGAAGCTTCATCAGCACGTGAAAGTTAAAGTGCTTGAAGTCGATCTTCAGCGAAAACGGATAGCTTTCTCAATGAAGCAATTGCTCTGAAAAAGAGAGGAATAGAACCTGTTTTGTCCTGAAATCCGTTGATAGATTTCAGGACAAACCTACAAGGCTCCTGTTCTTCTTCCCGTTTTTTTCTTTTAGCATTTTTCCGTTTGTTCTTTCTTGTCCAGCATTAAGATCGAATTCACCACGATTTCGGTCACGTAATGCGTCTCCCTGTTTTTATCCTCGTATGAACGGTTGGTCAGTTTCCCTTCCAGGGCAATTTCAGACCCCTTTCTAAGGTATTTCTCGGCGATCTCTGCTTCTTTGCCCCAGGCAACAATTCTGTGCCAGGTGGTGGATGATTGTTTGTTCCCGCTCTGGTCACGGAAATCCTCATTAGTGGCAATGGAAAAATTTGCAACCATCTTGCCGTTGTCCAACTTTCTCATTTTTGGGCTGTCACCCAAATGGCCGATAAGCCTGACACTGTTTCTTAATGCGTTCATGATTTCAAGTTTTAAAGGATTAAACCTAAATTGTTAACCCAAAGGTAGGGTGGTTGTCTATCCTGAGTCGGATATTAAACGGGTGCTTCCGTTTGCAAGCGAAAATAAACGTCTGTAACCGTTTGTTATCGGCTAAAATTTTGTACCTTAGAGGAGTAAATAATGGTCAATTGACTGGCCGAAATGTAAAATGAACGAACAGAGGAAATGTCTCGAATGCGGTGAGCCGCTCAGGGGAAGAGCTGACCAGAAGTTTTGCAACGATCAATGCCGGAGCGCCTATAACAACCGTCAATTCAGTGAAAGCAACAACCTGATCAGGAATGTAAACCGGATACTGAAAAAGAATTATCTTCTCCTGACCCAAATGAATCATTCCGGGAAAACGATGGTTCTGAAAAGTGACCTTCTGGGAAAAGGTTTCCGGTTCGATTATCATACCAATACCTATATCACCAAAACCAACCGGACCTACTACTTCTGTTACGACCAGGGGTATTCCGAGCTGGAAAACAACAAGGTCATCCTTGTAAAACGGGATTTCAGCGGAGATGGAAACGGCAAATAACGGGAGTGTTTTTTCCCCTTTAACCCCTGCTTATTCGGATTTTTAATGGCGGACATTCTTTGGGAAAAAATTAATGGGGTAGGTTTGCTTTGAGCCAGCCTGGACGGTTGGTGGTGATGGACGAAACACCAAGACCGATCAGCCGTTTGGCTTCTTTTGGATTGTCTGCGGTCCGGGCGATCATATCCAGTTTCAGTTCCCGGGTCAGTTGTACGACCGAAAGGTCGATCAATTTATAACTGAGGTCAACCCCATCGAGGCCGTTAGCCGCACATTCTTTTAGTTTCTTTGCCAGTCCCTCTTTCTCACTGCTGAGCCAATAGCATTTGTTTTCGGGGAATATCTTTTTTGTGTCGCGGATCGTTTCCCATCCACTGGCAATAAAAATACATTGTTCTTTAATTTTGCTCTTCCCGATAATCTTTTCAAGATGAGGTAAAATCTCGCTGCCGCATCTGATCTGGATCACCAGCTTCTTTCCCGGGGGGACGGTTTCGATCACCTCTTCGAGAAAAGGAATTTTCTCTCCCGCGTATTTTGCCCCTCTGAATGATCCGGCATCCAGCTTGCGCAGTTCATCGGACGTTGAGGTCGCGATGCTTAGTTCCTGCCCGGTGGTCCGTTTAGTGGTTTTGTCGTGTAGAAGCATGATGCGCTGGTCGCTGGTCAGGGCAATGGCAATCTCGACGGCATCGGCCCCAAGTTCCCAGGCCAGCCTGACCGAAGCTATCGTATTTTCGGGGGCCTGGTAGGGGGCTCCGCGGTGACCGATATATTCAACCTGTGCCGAAAGTACATAAGGCAGGAGGGATAGCATTACGAAAACGACAAAATAGGGCATGTTTGATATTTTGAATTGGCTTCGTAAAGATAATGAACAATCGGTCACAGAAACAGAAGGCGGGTTTTGATCAGGGTTAATCGATGAGCGGAGCCGTGTTATTCAGAAGGTGCAATCGCGCTTCAGCAGGCTGTAGACGTAAAGATCGGTGAATCCATTGATCAGCAGTTCACCGTCACGTTCAATCCCTTCGCGGGTGCAGCCCAGTCGCTCAGCTACCCGCTGGCTGCGGAAATTCTTAACCGCTACCTTTATCTGTACCCGGTTGAAATCCAGATCGTCAAAAGCAAAGCGGATTAATTTCCGACACGATTTGGTTATGATTCCTTTGTGCTGAAACTCTTCAGTCAGCCAGTAGCCGATCTCTGTCTTTCGGTTTAACAGGTCTGTACTTTTAAAACCGATCAGCCCGGAAAAACTTCCGTTGAACAAAATGGCATAGACCGATTCCCTGGCGGAAGGAGAGACCTGAGCCACACTTTCGGCAAACGCGATGGAGTCTTCAATCCTGTGGGTCATATCCACAAAAGGGAGCCATTCGCGAAGGTAATCCCGGCTTTTGTCTATGGCGTTAAAGATATCCTGAGCATCGCTAACCTCAAGTTCTTTCAGAAAAATATTATCGTCAATCCTGAAATTCATAAATAACGGAAATGGTTGTTGGATGTGTTGTAAATATCAGGTTGCTAAAATATTAATTAAAAATGGAATAGCTCGCCTCGCGATTGTAAAAGAATAAGTAATTTTGGTTTAATGGCATTAAAACTCTTCGTGATTATGGAAACAAACTCATCGCCTGTACGTGGCAACTATTATCTTACATGGTTCCTGCGTGGTCTTTTGTTGATGGTGGCGCTCTTCTTCCTGTTGTTTTCGCTTGACAGTTTTGACGGGAAACATCCTGTAGGACAAGAGATCGTCGCCTTTCTAATTCATAATGTGTTTACACTGGTTTTGATCCTTATTCTTATTGTTGGATGGAGACGTCAAAATCGGGCAGGATTATCCTTAATCGGAATAGGTGTCTTTATGATCTTTTTCTTCATGAGCCCCTCTTTTTTCCGGGAGGGGACCTGGCTGATCGTTTCCCTTCCCATGATTATTGGTTTACTTTTTCTGGTCAATCATTACCTGGTTGGGCGAGGCGTCAAATAACGGGGAAAAATAACAGGGCGACAATTACAAGATGAATTGCCGCCCTGGCTCCTATTTGGAAGACTTGGATTGCTATCTCAATACTTCATCAACATCGTAGAAGGTGAGTCCAAAGGCTTCGGATACTCCTTTGTACACAACCTTTCCGGCTACTACATTTAATCCTTTCTTTAATGCTTTGTCTTCGGCGCAGGCTTTCTTCCATCCTTTAGCGGCCAGGTCAATGGCATACGGCAAAGTGGCATTGGTTAAAGCGATGGTCGAGGTACGGGGTACCGCACCGGGCATATTGGCGACGCAGTAATGGATCACGCCATCGATCACGAAGGTTGGATGATCGTGCGTCGTGGCGACCGTCGTTTCGATACAGCCTCCCTGGTCGACCGCTACATCAATCAGCACGGTTCCCGGATTCATGGTGGGCAGCATATCTTTGGTGATCAGCGAAGGGGCTTTGGCGCCGGGGATCAGTACCGCCCCGACAATCACGTCGCTTTCCTTCACTTTGGCCCGGATGTTGTATTCGTTCGACATCATGGTTTTGACGTTGGCCGGCATGATGTCGTCGAGATAACGGAGACGCCTTAGGTTTACGTCCATGATGGTAACGTCGGCTCCCAGTCCGGCAGCCATCTTGGCCGCCTCGGTCCCGACGATTCCTCCCCCGATAATCAGCACGTTGGCCGGAAGAACACCAGGAACGCCGCCCAGCAACATCCCCCGTCCCCCGAAGGTCTTCTCGAGATACTTAGCCCCTTCGTGGATCGACATACGGCCGGCTACTTCCGACATTGGGATCAGCAACGGAAGCGAATGGTCGTTAAGCTCAACGGTTTCGTAGGCCAGACAAACGGCTTTGCTCTTCAGCATCGCGCTGGTCAGTTTTTCCGAAGAAGCAAAGTGGAAGTAGGTATAAACCAGTTGGCCTTCACGGATCAGGGGATATTCCGATTCGATCGGTTCCTTCACCTTGATGATCATCTCGGCTATCTGGTATACTTCTTCAATGGTCTTCAGAATTTTAGCACCAGCCGTAGCATACTCTTCATCAGAGAAACCACTCCCGTTACCGGCAGTGGCCTGTACATAGACTTTATTGCCACGTTTAACCAGCTCGGCTGCCCCGGCAGGGGTCAGCGCCACACGGTTTTCGTTGTTTTTTATTTCTTTTGGAACACCTATTATCATAGCTTATACAGATTTATTAATCAAATTTAGTGAATGCCTAATACTAAAACATGACTAAATATCATATAATTCGGGCAGTATGTAGTTTTTATATTTGGGGTGTTATTGAATCTCTTTCTGAATGATTCGTGTTTTGGATGCCAAAATCTTAACGAAAAGAAAGCATATGCATGATTTCAATAAAAAATTATAATTGTATATTTGACCCCCAATAATATTGAATAACGCAGGATGCCAACTATTTCGAACAGGGGAGTATTACTTCCCGCATCAGCAATCAGGAAACTGGTACCGTTTGCTGATCAAGCCAAAGCCAAAGGGATCAAGGTCTATCACCTGAATATCGGTCAGCCCGATCTTCCGACTCCTGAAGTGGCGCTTGACGCGATGCGGAAAATCGACCGTAAAGTTTTGGAGTATAGCCCCAGCGATGGTTTTAGAAGCTATCGCGAGAAGTTGGTACAGTATTACGCGAAATTTAATATCGATGTAACGGCAGATGAGATAATTATCACGACCGGTGGATCGGAAGGGGTGTTGTTTGCCTTTATGGCCTGTCTGAATCCGGGCGATGAGATTATTGTCCCCGAACCGGCTTATGCCAACTATATGGCTTTTGCCATTTCGGCCGGAGCAGTCATTCGCACGGTCCCTTCCTCCATTGAAGAGGGATTTGCCCTTCCCCCGGTCGAGAAGTTCGAATCGTTGATCAACGAACGGACCAAAGGAATCATGATCTGCAATCCCAACAATCCAACCGGTTATCTCTATACCCGGAAGGAGATGAACCAGATTCGCGACCTTGTCAAAAAATACGATCTCTATCTTTTCTCCGACGAAGTCTACCGTGAATTTATCTATACCGGTTCTCCTTATATCTCCGCCTTCCATCTGGCCGGGATCGAAAAGAATGTGGTCCTGATTGATTCGGTTTCGAAACGCTACAGCGAATGCGGGATCCGGATCGGAGCTTTGATCACCAAGAATGCAGAGTTGCGTAAGACGGTGATGAAATTTTGCCAGGCCCGCTTAAGTCCGCCGCTGATCGGACAGATTATCGCAGAGGCTTCGCTCGATGCCAGCGAGGAATATATGCGCGATGTCTATGACGAGTATGTTGCCCGTAGGAAATTTTTAATCGATAGCCTGAACCTGATTCCCGGCGTCTATTCTCCCATGCCGATGGGGGCCTTCTATTCGATGGTTAAGCTCCCGATCGACGACAGCGATAAATTTTGCCAATGGATGCTGGAGGAATTCCAGCACGAGGGTGCTACCGTGATGATGGCTCCGGCTTCCGGATTCTATTCCGAACCGGGAATGGGCCGTAATGAGGTGCGCGTCGCTTATGTCCTGAATATTGAAGACCTGAAGAAGGCGATCGAATGTCTTCGTATTGCCCTTGAGATCTATCCCGGACGAACAATCTGAAATTCCCGATCATATTTAATAAAGCCCGAAATATCCCAGGCGGATAGTTCGGGCTTTCTGTTTTCTTCAGATGAACCACCTTAATCACTTTTCTTATGCCGATGTTACCTCCTGTCTGGTTCAGTTGTGGTATATCTATTCCATCCGGGCAGGGGTTGTGAGTTAACTGGGATCTGCTTATTTTTTGATGTATTGTTTCTGTTAAAGTCTTTCAGAATATTCACTCCTAACCTGTTGGAAAGATCGATAAACCGGACGCCGTTATAAATAGGGGTTGTCCGGATAGGTTAAGGATACCGGAATAGTTTTCCTTGAAGGGGTGATCTTAGGCCGGTAAATTATTCCGTGCACATCTCTGTGCAGTCTGCAATGGAATTGATATTTCCACCTTGCAGAATTGTGAAGAGATTATTGTCAGGACCTCTACGATCAGTGATTATCAGGTGTTCCACAGCAGTGTAACCCGGGGAGAGGGGTTGTATTGTTGCACGACCGGCGAGTGAGGATAAAATGGATATAATATAATTGTCTGATTATAGAATAGGCCGAATTCAGAGGAAGTGTTTTTTATATCAGGCGGTTACGCGGGCATTAAAAGAAAGGGCACGATATCTATTCGTGCCCCGCTAACAAGATCGTTATATTTTTTTCTCTGCTCTTCTCGAAAGATAGCGTTTCTTGGCCTCTTCCGAGTCGGCATCAATGGGGATATATATTCTTGTTTTCTCATCAATCACTACCTCCTGCATTTTTGCAAGGTCAGGCGATGTAATTGCAACGGTTTTTTTTTCAAACATTTGTTTTCCCTTTCTGTTTGTAAATCTGTTAAAAATGGTACTTTGCTTACCCCTCTTCTGAAATATGACTAACTAAAAAGGGTCTGTGGTTTATCTGTCGAAATATTCAACATGGAAATCGG
Organism: uncultured Prolixibacteraceae bacterium; assembly: GCA_964632305.1. Lineage (GTDB taxonomy): Bacteria > Bacteroidota > Bacteroidia > Bacteroidales > Prolixibacteraceae > CAZWBR01. Next base: position 130,752 of record CAZWBR010000003.1, on the reverse strand, counting down.
ATTGCTGAAATATTTGCGAAAGGTACTGCCAACACAAGAGGATAAATTCCGGAAAAGCCTTAATCTTACAAAGATAACAAATTAAACGGGGAAATTCACATTTTGAGGCCAAATAAGCAGTTGCTCCAAAAAGGAATTGTTGACACAAGTCGAAAACAGAACATAAAGAACATTTTTCTGGTTTGCAGGATTCTGGTTTTATCTTTCAGGGTAGAATCTATTGCTGTTATAAATGACTATTGGTTCTTCTTTCAACAGATTATAACGGGTCTGTTAATTAATTACACGACAATCAGTAGGTTGGTGTTGTTTTTCGTTGGGGCAAAAAGTGATATATAGGTTTTTATTTAGAAATTGCAGAGCGATGGGTCGATCTGCGAATTGGTTGGAATAATGAAATGTTAAGGTTGGTCTGACGGAATGGTTCTTTTTTTTAGCGGGTTGTATCAGGGGAACCGGACCAATCCTGCGGCGACCTGGAAAATTCCCTCCTACCACGCTTCAGGAACTGAAAAGATCTGCGTGATCATCGGAAGAGGCCAAAACCTGTTTCCAAAAAAATGGGAATAAAGGTCTCCCTCCCCTGTTGCGGGTCGGGTCAACGCCGGGGTATCTGTATGGTTCCTGTATGGTTCCTCCAAGGTTCCTGTATGCTAACTTAGAGAAACGATAGAGCAACCATAGAAAAAGCATGGTATATCCCAGACTTTGGCCTTGGGATAAACAGAGATTCAGGGGGTGGGAGCCGGAGGCTGGGAAAAAGTGACCGGGTGACTCCAAGTCACCCGGTCACTAAGTTTGTTGTTTGTCTTATATGGGTTTGAATGTGAGCAGCTTTCCCAATGTTGGGGACATTGAAAAAGCTGTCCCGGGTCTCGGAGTTCACGCCCCGTGCTGTCATATCTTGACTTTTCAGGTCTGAAGCAACAGGCGGGTGTTCTGTTATTTGCAAGTTGTTCGGAACAACCCTTAAACGTACCGATGGAAACATGACAGGGGAAGGATAGGTCCAAACATCTGTTACCCGGAGGTGACTAAAAAGTTGGTTGGCTTTTCGGATGAGTTACAGTTAAAAAGCGATATGAAAAAATCCCGCAGATTCCGCAGATCTTCGCGGAAAACTCAGCGGGATCGGCGTAATCTGCGGGAGACAGATTCTGATATGTAAGTAGAGGTCAGTTTCGGATATCTATTGGGCCTCTCTCTTTGAAATCAGGTTCAATCGGGTTACACGGAATAGGTGGTCGAAGCGGTGTCGCCGCCGCGGCCGGTCCAGTTGGTGTGATAAAACTCTCCGCGCGGTTTGTCGGTCCGTTCGTAGGTGTGGGCCCCGAAATAGTCGCGCTGGGCCTGGAGTAGATTGGCCGGCAGTCGTTCGCTGCGGAAGCCGTCGAAATAGGTCACGGCCGCCGCGAGGGTAGGAGCGGGGACACCGTTGGTGATGGCTGTAGCCACGACGCGGCGCATGCCGGCCTGAGCTTTCTCCATGGTGGTCTTGAAGAAATCGTCGAGCAACAGGTTTTCCAGATCGGGATCCTTGTCGAAAGCTTCCTTGATCTTGCCTAAGAAGACCGAACGGATGATACAGCCGCCGCGCCACATCAGCGCGATACCGCCGTTGTTCAGTTTCCATCCATATTCTTTGGCGGCCTCGCGCATCAGGTCATAACCCTGGGCGTAAGAGATGATCTTAGCGGCAAAGAGGGCATCTTTCAGATCGGAGAGGAAAGCGGCTTTGTCGCCCTTAAAGAGTTTCTCGGGGCCGCTCAATACTTTGGAGGCTTTCACGCGCAGGTCTTTCTGTGCAGAGAGACAGCGGGCAAAGACCGATTCGCCGATCAGGGTAAGCGGGATACCCAGGTCGAGGGCCGCTACTCCGGTCCATTTTCCGGTTCCTTTCTGACCGGCTGTATCGAGAATCTTCTCAATCAATGGTTCGCCGTTTTCATCGCGGAAGCCCAGGATGTCGCGGGTGATCTCGATCAGGTAGCTGTCCAGTTCACCTTTGTTCCATTCGGTAAAGGTCTGGTGCATCTCGTCGTAGCTCATGCCCAACAGCTCTTTCATGATCTGGTAAGCTTCGCAGATGATCTGCATATCGCCGTATTCAATCCCGTTGTGGACCATCTTCACGAAATGGCCGGCGCCGTTCTCACCTACCCAGTCGCAGCACGGCGAGCCGTCCTCAACCTTGGCGGCCACCGCCTGGAAGATCTGTTTCACATGAGGCCACGCGGCTGGCGATCCGCCGGGCATCATCGATGGGCCGAGCAGTGCACCTTCTTCGCCACCCGAGACGCCGGTGCCGATATAAAGGAATCCTTTGCTTTCAACATATTTGGTTCGGCGAATGGTGTCGGGGAAATGGGAGTTACCCCCGTCAATGATGATGTCGCCCGGTTCAAGGTAAGGCATGATCTGTTCGATAAAATCATCGACCGGAGAGCCGGCCTTGACCAGCATCATCACCTTACGCGGGCGTTCCAGGTTGGCGCACAGCTCCTGGATGGAGTGGCACCCGATAAATTTTTTGCCTGCACCGCGCCCGGCAACGAATTTGTCGACTTTATCGACGGTGCGGTTGAAAACCGCAACGGTAAATCCTTTGCTTTCCATATTCAGCACGAGGTTTTCCCCCATCACTGCAAGGCCGATCAGGCCAATGTCTGCTTTCTTCATTATTGATGTTTTAAGGTTAAAATTTGTTGTATTCGTTTATTCTATTCATCGTATTTGTATTACTTGTCTCTTTTCGATAGTTTCTGTTGTATAATGATAGATTCAGAATTAACCACTGAGTTCACGGAGAATGCACTAAGTTCACAGAGAGGGGTGACGAGGTGAAATGGATTATTACTCATTTTTGTTCTTCTGTAATTTTAATACCCGTTAACCACCCTTCTGATTCCGTCTTTGAGTTTTGCCACATTGAAGTTTATCAGAAGCCCAAATCTGAGGTTCTGAAGTTTCAGATAAGTCAAAACCTGGGCAAAATGCACATCGTTTAACTCTTCTACTGATTATAGTTCGACAATAATTTGATCCTCAACTAATAAATCGATTCTGTATCCGCAGTCAAGCTTGACCTCCTCGTAAACCAACGGAAGAGGTTTCTCTTTTTCTGTTTTTAATCCTGATTTATTTAATTCATAATACAAACATTCTCTGTAAGCTGATTCAAGCAATCCGGGTCCTAACTTTTTATGAACATTCAAGACACAGGTAATTATTTTTCCGGTTAATTCTTCATTCATAACTTTACATTTTATTCTCCGTGTCTTCTCTGTGTGCTCTGTGGTTAAAAATAGTTTACATCTTAAATCCCAGATGCTCCAGTTTTCGGATTGTTTTCAGGTCGTTGGTTTTGCAATAGAGCGTGAAGGCGGAAAATTCCCGTCTGACGGGATAGTCGCCCCGTTGTTTCTCGAAGGTTTCTACGGAAGCTCTCAATCTCCGGTCGTCTTCCCGGATATCGTAGGTGGCCAGCACCGCTTCGGTCAGGATCTGCTGTGTCGATTTGCCCGTGCCATCGATAATGATCTCGGTCTCTTCGGGTAACTCAACATCGCTACACTTCCACTTGTTGATGCCTAGATTGAAAAACTTACTGAGAGCCTGAACGCTCATGGCCGTGCCGTTGGCTTTGCCGTCGCGGGAATAACCTGCGATATGCGGGGTAGCCAGATCGACCAGAGCCAACAGCTCCGGATCAAGATACGGTTCGTTTTCCCAACAGTCGATCACAGATCCTGAGACCTCTCCTTTCCGGATCGCCTCTGTCAGGGCCCCTGTTTTCACCACTTCGCCCCGGCAGGAGTTGATGAAGATCGGCTTTTTTGCCGTTTTGGCAAAGAAAGCTTCGTCGGCCAGATGGTAGGTGGCATCTTCCCCTTCCATGTTCAGCGGAACATGCAGCGAGATGATATCCGCCTTGGCCAGTATCTCGTCCAGCTCTTTAAAGCCGCCTTTTCCTTCGGCACGGGCCCGCGGAGGATCGTTCAGCAATACGGTCATCCCGAAGATCTCTCCGATACGGGCCACTCTGGAACCCACGTTTCCGACTCCCACGACCCCCAGGGTTTTACCGGCCAGATGGATCCCTTTTTTTTCGGCCATCACTAATAATGCCGAAGCGATATATTGTTCTACCGATTTGGAGTTACAGCCCGGAGCATTGGTCCATTTAATCCCGGCCTTTTCGCACCATACGGTATCGATATGGTCGAAGCCAATGGTGGCCGTGGCAATGAATCGGACCGACGATCCGGCCAGCAGTTGTTCATTGCAGATGGTCCGGGTACGGGTGATGATCGCATCGGCATCCTTGACAATCCCGGGGGTTGTTTGATTTCCCGGCAGGTAAACCACCTCCGCGAAAGGTTCCAAAGCCCCTTTGATGTAGGGTATCTTGTCGTCAATAATGATCTTCATTTTTTAATTGTATCCTCTATTCTGTTTTTATCTCCGGCTATCCGAACGATTCCGGCAGCCGGTTCTGTTTTTTATTATCTGTAATAATCTTCCACCATGCGGTCCATCACCTTACTGGTCCGGGCGCCACTGATCCCTGTTGAGGGAGAGGCTCCTTCCCCGCGCAGTGAGGCCACCACTTTTTCGATCAGCGGCTGTTGAACATGATCCGGTTTGGGGAATGTAAACTCTGTCCTCCCTTCATCATTCTCCAGTACGACCGGTAAAAAGTCAAAGGTTGAGCAGAGTATCCTTCCGTTACTTCCGATGATCTCTATCTTATCGGTCCGGCTTTGTTCGGAGGCGACAAAACACCAGGATCCGCTTCCGGCTATGCCGCTCTCGTGAATCCAGTTGGCCAAAACGGTATCCTCGGCCCTGTACTTACCGCCCAGGTTAATCGTGTTGGCCCTGACCTTTCCTATGGGGCCGAAGAGATAGTCAAGAAAATCGAGCGCGTGGGAGGCCAGATCGAAGAAGAAGCCACCTCCGCTGATCTCGGGCTGCAACCGCCAGGGCAGGACATCGCCGGACAGATCTTCCTCTGCCGGACGAATCAGTTGTATATTGGCCAATCGTACTTTCCCGATCGCCCCTGCTTCTATCAATTCTTTTACTTTAATAAATCCGGGTAACGCTCTTCGGTAGTAAGCCACGAACAGCGGCATCCCGGTTATTTCGGAGACCCGGAGCATCTCCAGACACTCGGGATGATTACGGGCCATCGGTTTTTCGACATAGACCGCTTTCCCGGCCCGCATAGCATGTATGGCATATTCGGCATGGGTGTCCGGAGGGGTGGCTACATAAACGGCATTTACTTCCGGATCGTTAATCAGGTCGTTGACATTGGAATACCAACGTGGTACACCATGTCTTTTGGCATAATCTTCGGCTAACAGAGCCGAACGGCGCATCACGGCAACGAGAGAGGAATGGGCTGCATTTTGAAAGGCAGGCCCGCTTTTCACCTCCGTAACGTTACCGCAACCAATAATTCCCCATTTCACCTCTGACCAATTCATAGTTGAATGTTTTACCAGTAACTGTTTTCTGTGCCCGATAGTATTCGTAATCGTTAATCCGTAAACGGATATTGGGAAGATGAAATTTACTAAAATTAATCCATAAAACGATCCCTGAAGGCCCATAATCCCAGGGCCGGATTGGAGATAAAATAGATTTCTTCTCCATTGTCGAGGCGGTTCCAGCCATCCTTGAGCGAAAGAGGATTGTAGCGATTAATCATCTGATCCAGGTCGGCATATTTGAACCCGACACTTTCAATTTCTTTTTGGGAGAGGTTCTCCTTCCCGTTTCCGGGACAATAGGTTATGGAGAACCGCCCTTCGGACGAGCCATGGATCAGGTGAGCCGCCGCGCTCAGATTATCGCGCAGCTCCTCGTTTTCATCGCAAGCCTTAAGGGTGGCGGGAGTCCCGAAATAGCCGTATTTACGGATCAGCCGGTCGATCTCTTTATCTTCGCCAAACTCTTTAAGGGCAGGGGCCAGAACGATCAGTTCACCGTCGTCGGCTATGGCCATACGGGTACGGTAGATCGATTTGTTGCCCAGCCAGGTACTCTTGAATTCGGAGGGATCGAGCCAGACCACCACCTTGCTGAGAGGCTTGTCGAGCATCTCAAAATTAACCTGCAAGGCCAGTTGGGCTGCTTTGTCGAAGACCTCGAAGTCGTCACCGATAAAGAGTCCGCGGGTTTTGATTCGGCCGTCACTTTTATCGAGCCCGACCACCGTCTGGACATAAACAATGGGCAGGTGTTTGGTGAAGTGTTCCGAGGCATAGTTGAAGACGCGGCGTACCGGGGTATCGGCATGGCCCATCATCTTTTCCATGCCGTAAGCGGCTCCGATGAAATGGCTTTTGTTGATCCCTTCGACCCCGCCTGTTCCGACAAATATATTCTTGTTGTAGTTGGCCATTCCCACCACTTCGTGTGGAACGACCTGTCCGATGGAAAGGATCAGATCATAGCCTCCCTCTACCAGCAGCTTATTGACCTGGGCCGGCCATGGAAACTCGACCGCTCCGCCCGATACCTCCCTGACAAAGGTGGCAGGCACCTCTCCGACGGTCACCACGTCGTGGCGCCAGTCGTGTTCCCGTATCAGAGAAGCGGGCATTGAACCAAACATATGGCTGATTTGATGATCGCTCATCGGGGAGTGGGTCCCCAAAGCAGGCAGCACATCGGTCAGTTTGTTGCCGTAATATTTCCAGGTCATCTCGGTCAGCTCGCCTGCCCGGCTTGGGAAACGGGTATAGTCAGGTGGAATGGCCAGGACTTTATCCCTCTTGCCCAGCTTCTTCAGCGCTTCAAACAATCCTTCCTGAAGGTCGGCAGCGCTCATTTCCTGATTTATGGATCCGGATTCGTAGTAGATCATTGATTTATTTACGATTTAATTATTTACAATTTACTATTTAATGCCGTAGTGGTTACTCAATGAATTAAATAACTGACTGTTCAAGTTGAAGCAGTTTCTAATTTACGATTCAATTAAGGTTCATTTAATCCTGTTTTGTTTTCGGAGTTATTCTTTTAGGTATTGAGCTTCTTTTTCATTGTTGTAATAGAACTTATTATAATTTTCAATAGTTCGTTGTTCTCTTTCAACAAGTCATCGAGCAAGTTTGCTTTAACCAGCCCCGATTCTGTTAGTAATTCAAGCCAATAAATCGTTTCGTCCAGTTCCTCTTCGACCATCTTGAGTTTATTCAAAAAATCCTTATCTGATTTTCCAAGACAGGCAGAACGGTAATTGGCCCCTGGAGAAGTGCCGGAGCGAATTAATTGTTTTCCTAAAGTATTACCGACATTATTATTAGGTAAGCTTTCAGAGAGCTTAATAATTCTCAGGGCAAAATCTTTTAACCTTTTCTTTAAATCGTCAGCATTCATGTATTTACGATTTAATTATTTACAATTTACCATTTAAGAAATGAGAACAATTGATTGTTGTGTTTTTCACCCCAAGCCCCTTCATGGGATTTAGGAGTAAACGGAAAATTGATACGATATTATTTCATTCTTATTGCTGAACACTCTCCTTACTTGTGATTTATCGATTATAAATCTCTGTTTAATCCTAAGTCAGTAAATGAACAAATGATAAATTAATTATCAAACTGCTTCAGCGTTCATGTCCCAAAATGGTGAATAGTCAATGCGCAAATGGTAAATTGTTTTATGTCCTAAATGGTAAATAGTCAATGCACAAATGGTAAATTAGTTCATCGTTTCACCCTGGCGTTTCCTTTCCAGATGCTCCAGACCATATCTTCGTCAGCTGGCTGGGCATAGTCGGTGAGGAAGGTGGTGGCCAGAGCGCCGGTGGCCCAGCCGAACTGCGGCCATTTTTCAGGATCCCAACCTTTCAGGATGGCGTAGAGCAATCCACCGACAAAGCCGTCGCCTCCGCCGATACGGTCGAGTACGTTGATTCTGCGGGGTTCGATCACCTGCCAGGTTTCTCCTTCGAGCATGATTGCTCCCCAGAGATGTTCGTTGGCACTAACGACCTGACGGAGGGTTGTGGCGAAGACCGAGGCGTTCGGGAAACGTTGTTTGACCCGTCCGATCATTCCTTTAAATCCGTCTATTTCAGAACCGATACCTTTACCTCCTGCTTCGGGGCCTTCAATGCCAAAACAGAGTTGGAAATCCTCTTCATTCCCGATCAGGATATCGGATAGAGAGGCGATCTCGGTAAATATTTCGCGCAGCTCTTTTTCGCGTCCCTTCCAGAAGGTAGCCCTGTAGTTAAGGTCAAAGGAGATGCGGGTGCCGTATTTCTTCGCGAAACGGGCAATCTGAAGACAGAAATTGCTGGTCTCGGGCGATAAGGCTCCAATCAGCCCGGAGAGGTGCACAATCTGGACGCCTTCCTTTCCAAAGATGCGTTCCAAGTCAAAATCCTTAACGTTTAAGGTTCGTCCTACTTCGCCGGCACGATCGTTTTGAACACGAGGTCCGCGGGTACCAAAGCCGCTATCGGCAATATTGAACTGGTGACGATAGCCCCACGGGTCGCCCTGGGGAACCTCCGGCCCTTCAAAATCCATGTTTCGGCTGCGGAGGTTGCTTTTGATAAACCGGGCAATAGGACTATCTTTAACAAAGGTGGTCAGTACTTTTACCGGCAGACCCAGGTAAGAGGAGATACTGGCAACATTGGTTTCGGCACTGGTTGCCTGCATCTCGAACAGATTGCTGCTGTAAACGGGTTGTCCGTTGGCCGGGGTGATCCGAACGCCCATACTTGTTGGGACCAGCAACGCATATTTAAAGTCTTTTTTTAATTCTAATGTCATGATATTTAAGGTTTTGTTCGTTCGAAAATAGCACTAATAAATTTAGCGATTTTTTGGGAAAGATAACAGGAGGATTGGGGTTCAAGTCTCATTAAGTTGAGGAGACCGGACCCTGTTTATCCCTTTTTCAAACTCCGCTATAGGCGTTGAAGCCGCCATCGACCGGGATAACGACGCCTGTTACGAAGGAGGAAATATCAGAGAGAAGATACAGAACGGCTCCTTGCAGGTCGTCGGGATCGCCAAATTTTCCCATCGGGGTGCTGTTTACAATCTTGTTTCCCCGGGCAGAGTAGCCACCCGTTTTTTCATCCAGCACCAGGAAGCGGTTTTGGTTGGTAATAAAGAACCCGGGAGCCACCGCATTTACCCGAATGCCAACCTTGGCTAAATGAACTGCCAGCCACTCGGTAAAGTTGTTGATGGATGCCTTGGCTGCTGAGTAGGCGGGTATCTTGGTCAAAGGGTGATAGGCGTTCATCGAAGAGATGTTCAGGACAACCCCTGATTTTTTAGCCAGCATGTCGCGGGTCAAGACCATCGACGGGAGAATTGTCCCTTTGAAATTCAATGCGAAAACTTTATCGAAACCCTCTAGTTGCAAACCATAAAAGGTCGATTCGAGGTTGTCGATATTTTCATCTTCGATTTGCTCGACCTGGGTTGTAGCCTGAGGAGAATTTCCACCGGCACCGTTAATCAGGATGTCAATCAATCCCAATCTTTGGTTGATGATTTTTTTTGCTTGTTCCAATGATTCCTTGTCCAGCACATTGGCTTTAACGCCAATGATTTCGGCGTTAAACTCATTGGCAATTTCTGAGGCGACCTGTTGGGCCATTTCTTCATTAAGGTCCAGGATGGCAATTTTGGCTCCTACAGAAGCTAAGGCTCTGACGATGGATCCGCCAATTACTCCGGCCCCTCCGGTTATCACGCAAACTTTACCGTTGAGGTCATCAAACGAAATTTTTTTCATAATATAAAGTTTATGTCTGGTAATTATAGGCAGTTTTTAAAAAGAAGAATAGTAATCAATGTTTTCAGCAGTGATGATGTCGATTGGGATAAAGTTCTCTTTCTTAATTTTCTCCTTTTTGATCATATGGTCGAATAGAAGGTTGATAGCAGTGAACCCTTGTGATTCAGGTTTCTGGCAAATCAGAAAATCAATTTTTCCCTTTCGGAGTAGCTCGAGGTTTTTGGTAATCAGGTCATAGCCCACGATCTTTGGTGGGGTACATAAATCTTTGAAGCATTCTGCAGCCAGGTGTACCTTTGAATTGGTGACGAACATTCCGTTAACACTGCATATGTCGATTCCCAATTGGGATAGCTTTAATTTTATTTCTTCGGCCCCTCCCGAAATATCCAATTTCACTATTCGTTGATTTTTCCCGGGGTGTTTCTCGAAATAATTCAAAAAGCCCTTTTCCCGTTCAATTATATGGTCTAACCGGTTGATCTTATTTTCAATATGGATCAATAATAACAGTCCGTCTTCGGGGGTGCCGTAATCCAGCAGTTTGGCTGCCACGAATCCGCTCTGGAACGAACTCTGAACCACGAAGCTGATAGGGTGGGCACTTGGCAGAATTGAGTCGATAAAAATGTAGGGGATGTTTTTCTCTTCGAGCTTGCGGACCAGATCCGTAGCCTCCTTCTGAATCCAGGGGGCGACCATCACTCCGTCAGGATTAGAAGCGATCAGTTTTTCAGCCTCTACCGTGTATGACCCGAGTTTATCCATCTCGAAAAAAAACTGATTGATCCTGATTCCATACTGTTGTAGTTCTTCAATCGCTTTCTCAATGCCTAACTGCGGCTTGGCCCAGTAACTCTCCTGGCTGATCGCTTTGGGGATTAGGGTTGCAAAAACGATGTTCTTCTTCGAGGCCAAAGAACTGGCTAAAATATTGGGGTGATAGTCGAGTTCCTTGATGATTTGAAGAACCCGCTTACGCGTTTCTTCCGATACTTCTCCTCTCTCATGCAGTACCCGGTCTACGGTCCCAATCGATACTCCTGCTTTTTCAGCAATATCTTTAATTCTTGTATTACGTTTTGAATTCATAAATAAAACAGTCTCGATTCTTTCAAACAAAACTAAAAAAGATTTTCTCGGTTTCGTGAACGGACACGGATTAAATGTTAAAAAACATCTTCCATTTATTTTTTTAAAATTATTGTTGGGGCAGTTGAAAAAAAGGCCTTATCTTCGTGAACGAACACGGAAAAAATTGTTTCTATTCTATTAATCTGTAATACAGCGTATATGAAAATCGGTAAGTATAGTTTTGGAATTGGCGACCGCTTTGGCCATCAGGGAGAGGCACAGTTAAAAGCAATCCTTAAGGCCCGGAAAGCGGGAATCGATGTTACTCCCGTTTGGAATAAATCGAACCGCGAACATACCTATGTCCATTCAAAACCTGAAGATACCCGCGCAGAAGCTGATGCCGCTACTACCACTTTAAAATACGGGGATGACTATTTTGTCGATGCCGACCATATTAACATGGGGAATGTCGATGGATTCATTAACGCTTCCGATTTCTTTACCCTCGATGTAGCCAGTAAGATCGGTTCCGCTTCCGGTGACGAGTCGATTGGAGCCTTTGTTGCTTCGTGTCAAAAATATTGCGGCGATCTGACAATTCCTCAAATCGACCACCCGTTTAAAGTAGATGATCAGTTGCTTCGTCAGATTGCCGGGAAATTTCTGGCTGCTATTGCCGAGGCAGGAATTATCTATCGTTTTATTGCAGAAAAGAAAGGGGAGGGAAATTTTGTAACTGAAATCTCAATGGATGAAGTTGAGTCGCCTCAAACACCGGTCGAGATGTTTTTTATCCTTAAGATGATTGCCGATCAGGGAATTCCGGCACAAACCATCGCCCCCAAATTTACCGGACGTTTCAATAAAGGGGTCGATTATGTGGGAGATGTTACCCAGTTTGCCCGTGAGTTTGAAGAAGATATTCTGGTGATCGATTATGCAATAAAAGAATTTGGTTTACCGGAAGACCTGAAATTAAGTGTTCATTCGGGATCCGATAAATTTTCCATCTATCCCGAAATCGCCCGCATCCTCAATAAATACGGGAAGGGAATTCATGTGAAGACGGCCGGGACGACCTGGCTCGAAGAGGTGATCGGATTATCCCTTGCCGGTGGAAAAGCGTTGGAAACCGCCAAATATATCTATAAAGAGGCATTAACCCGCCAGCAGGAATTATGTGCTCCTTATGCCGATGTGATTGATATCCGTCAGGAGGGACTTCCTTCTGCCAGCGAGGTTGATGGATGGAGCAGTGAGAAATTTGCCCGTACGCTTCGTCATATTCCCGGTCATCCCGATTATAATCCAAATTTCCGGCAACTGATCCACGTAGGTTACAAAATTGCCTCAGAATTGGGTGCTGAATATACTGACTTGCTAAAACAACATCGTGAGCTGGTGGGAAGCTGTGTTGAGGAGAACCTGTTCGACCGGCATCTTAAAAGGTTGTTTAATTTATAAATTCAGGTTAAGCAAGTATCATTAAGTTCGGTTTTTGGTCTTTAAAACCTTTCAGCTTGTTTGTGCAGGACCTTTTTGTTTTGCAATTTCTTAAGCAGAGGTTTAAAAATGCCACATCAAGGGTTTGTTAGTTTCCAGAGGCATTGCGATGGCCGGTTTTCGTTTTTTTGGTATTTACCTTCGTTAAGGGGAATCGCCAAATGCCGGTTAGTTTTTTTGTTTACTTTCGAAGATAATTATATACAAAATATATGAAACCTTTTATGACTAAAGATTTTCTGTTGCAGACTGAAACAGCACAGGAACTTTACCATGAACATGCGGCAAAAATGCCCATTTTCGACTATCATTGTCATATTAACCCCCAGGAGATTGCTGAGGATAAAAAATTCAGGAGCATCACCGATATCTGGCTTTCATGCGACCATTACAAATGGAGGGCTATGCGGGCCAATGGCGTTAATGAACGGTTCTGTACCGGCGATGCTTCCGATTGGGAGAAATTCGAAAAATGGGCAGAGACCCTTCCTTATGCTTTACGCAATCCGCTTTATCATTGGACCCATCTCGAATTGAAAAAGTTCTTTGGAATTGAAAAGATTCTTAGCCCCAAAACAGCCCGGGAAATCTTTGAGGAATGCAATGAAAAACTGAATACCCCGGCCTATTCCAGCAGGAATATCATGCGCATGGCCAATGTTCATACCATTTGTACAACCGACGATCCGGTCGATTCCCTTGAATATCACCGCGCCATAAAAGATGACGGATTCGAAGTAAGGGTGCTGCCGGCCTGGCGTCCCGATCCGGCCATGATGGTTGACAATCCGGCAATGTTCAATAACTATGTCGCCAAACTGGAGAAAGCGGCCGATATCAATATCTCTGACTTCAGTGATTTTATCGCGGCTATCGATAAACGTCACCTGTTTTTCCACGAAAACGGTTGCCGTCTTTCCGACCATGGGCTCGAAACAGCCTATGCCTTCGATTATACCAAAGACGAGATTAAAAAGATCTTCAACACCATTAGGCAGGGGAAAGAATTAACCTCCGAAGAGATTGGTAAATTCAAGTCCTGCATGTTGTTCGAGTTTGGGGTGATGGATCACAGCAGGGGATGGACACAACAATACCACCTGGGACCCCTGAGGAATAATAACAGCCGTTTGTTTGCCAAATTGGGACCGGACAGAGGGTTCGATTCTATGGGTGATTTGGAAATGGCCCGACCGCTGGCGCGTCTGCTCGATAAGCTCGACCGGGAAGACCAACTGGCCAAGACCATCCTCTATAACCTCAATCCGCGAGATAACGATATGGTCGCTACCATGATCGGTAATTTCCAGGATGGCTCTATGGCAGGTAAATTACAATATGGTTCAGGCTGGTGGTTCCTCGATCAGAAAGACGGAATGGAAAAACAGATGAATACCCTTTCCAATCAAGGTTTGCTGAGCCGGTTTGTCGGTATGCTAACCGATTCGCGCAGCTTCCTTTCCTATACCCGTCACGAGTATTTCCGCAGGACGCTGTGTAATCTCCTTGGAAATGATGTGGAAAATGGGGAGATCCCGGCCGATATGGAGTTGCTCGGAGGAATGGTCGAGGATATCTCGTTCAATAACGCGTATAACTACTTCAATTTTTAACACAGGCGGGTCATCTGATGATCCGGTTCCAAGCTTGTGCAGTTAGTTGAAAAGCGTATTGATGAATCTTGCTGTGTCGGGTAAGATGATTTTAGTAAGCAATATAAGTTGAAAAAAAGATAATTTGGATATGAGAAAGAAAACTATTGTCACCTTTGGTGAGATCATGTTACGGCTGGCCACGCCGGGTAATCTGCGGTTTGCCCAGTCGAACGAACTTGTGGCCACCTTCGGGGGCGGCGAAGCCAACGTAGCGGTTTCGCTGGCTAACTATGGGTTGAAAGCAGAATTTATTACCCGCCTGCCTAAAAACGATATCGCGGAAGCGTGTGTCATGGATCTTCGCAAATATGGTGTCGAGATCGATAATATTATTTGGGGAGGCGACCGTATGGGTATTTATTTCCTTGAAAGCGGGGCGGTCAGCCGCGCTTCTAAAGTGATCTACGACCGTGCCAATTCGGCCATCTGTGAGATTAAACCCGGCATGATCGATTGGGAAATGGTCTTTGAAGGGGCTGGCTGGTTCCATTGGACCGGTATTACCCCGGCGATCTCTCAGAGCGCCGCCGATGTGTTGGCCGAAGCCATTAAGGTGGCCAATGCCAATGGGATTATCGTCTCCTGCGACCTGAACTATCGCAATAAACTCTGGAAATACGGTAAAAAAGCAGGTGAGGTGATGCCTGCCCTGGTAGCCGGTTGCGATGTCGTACTGGGTAATGAGGAAGATGCAGAGATGGTGTTGGGGATCAAGCCTGAAGGGGTTAATATTACCGGCGGACATGTTTCCGGTGAGGCTTATGAATCGGTATCAAAACAGATCATGGCCCGTTTCCCGAGAGTGAAGAAAGTAATCACGACTTTACGGGGATCGATCAGCGCCAGCCACAACAGTTGGTCCGGCGTTCTTTGGGATGGTGACAAACTGTATCAGGCTCCCGAATACCAGATAACCCATATCGTCGACCGTGTAGGCGGCGGCGACTCTTTCATGGGTGGTTTGATCTATGGATTGATCACCTGGCCTGACGATGATCAGCAGGCGCTGAATTTCGCAGTAGCGGCATCGTGTCTGAAGCATACCATCTACGGCGATTATAATCAGGTGACGGTCGACGAGGTGATGAAACTGATGGGGGGCGACGCCTCCGGCAGGGTTTCACGATAAGCGAACGAATTAATTAGAATCAATAAAACGAAAAGATAAGGGCAGAAGCAACTCCTTCTCCCTGATCTTTTAGGATAAATAAAAGAAGGTATGGCTAGATTTTCAAAGTTAGAAATCATCTTAAAGATGAAAGAGACAGGAATGGTTCCTGTTTTCTATCATAAAGATATCGAGGTCGCGAAGCAGGTCATTAAAGCCTGTTACGAGGGCGGGGTACGCGTATTCGAATTTACCAACCGGGGTGAGTTTGCTCACGAAGTCTTTGGTGAGTTGGTCAAATATGCTGCCGTTGAATGTCCTGAAATGATCATGGGTATCGGATCTATTGTTGATGCACCAACGGCTTCGCTTTATATCCAATTGGGCGCCAACTTTATCGTTGGACCATTGTTCAATCCCGATGTGGCTAAAGTGGCCAACCGTCGGCTGATCCCCTATTCGCCCGGATGTGGCAGCGTCTCAGAAGTCGGGTTTGCCCAGGAGATGGGATGTGATATCTGTAAAGTTTTCCCTGGCGATGTTTTAGGGACAGCTTTCGTGAAAGGGCTGAAAGCCCCGATGCCCTGGTCAAACCTGATGGTTACCGGAGGTGTAAAACCCGAAGAATCCAATCTGAAAGGATGGTTCGATGCCGGGGTTACCTGTGTCGGAATGGGATCGAATCTCTTCCCGGCCGAATTGATTAAAAACAATGATTGGAATGGGATAGCCAAATTGTGTGCCGATGCACTGGCAATCATCCAACGAGTACGAAAATAACTAAATGGATTAATATGACTAAACTGAAAGATGCGAATGAAAAAATGACGGAGTTCCGGTGGGTGATCGTGGCCATGCTGTTTTTTGCCACCACGGTCAATTATCTCGACCGGCAGGTGCTCTCACTCACCTGGGATGAATTTATCAAGCCTGAATTTCACTGGGATGAGTCGCACTACGGTACGATCACCTCTGTTTTCTCAATATTCTATGCCATCTGTATGCTCTTCGCGGGGCGGTTTGTTGAATGGATGGGGACTAAGAAGGGATTTCTCTGGGCAATAGGCGTTTGGAGTGTCGGCGCTTGTCTTCATGCCATCTGCGGAATAGTGACTGAAGCGAGTGTCGGATTAAACAGCAAAGCCGACCTGATAGCTGCTACCGGCGATCTGGCAGTTCTGATTTCTACAATTAGTATGTACTGTTTCCTGGTGGCCCGATGTGTGCTTGCTCTGGGTGAGGCGGGTAACTTCCCTGCCGCGATTAAAGCTACGGCTGAATATTTTCCGAAAAAAGACCGTGCTTACGCCACCTCTATTTTCAATGCGGGAGCTTCTATCGGTGCACTTTTTGCCCCTCTGTTAATACCGCCGCTTGCCAAATATCTCGGGTGGGAAATGGCATTTGTTATCATTGGGGTACTGGGCTTTATCTGGATGGGTTTCTGGGTCTTTCTGTACGATAAACCGGAGAAGAGCAAACATGTTAATGCCCTTGAGCTTGAATATATCGAGCAGGACCACCACGAACAGGCAGAGCAGAAGAGTGTAAAAGAGCATAAAATACCTTTCCTTAAATGTTTCACCTTTAGGCAAACCTGGGCTTTTGCAGCGGGTAAATTTATGACCGACGGGGTCTGGTGGTTTTTCCTGTTCTGGACTCCCTCGTACCTCAACACTCAGTTTGGGATAAAGACGTCGGAAGGATTAGGGATGGCATTGATTTTCACCTTATATGCTATTGTTACCGTGCTTTCGATTCTCGGTGGTAAATTGCCGACCATTTTCATCAACCGTGATGGCCAAAATCCCTATGCCGCCCGAATGAAATCGATGCTGATATTTGCATTTTTCCCGCTGCTGGTGCTTTTCGCTCAACCGCTCGGGATGGAATTTGCCGATCTGGGCAGAAATGCGGCATGGATCCCGGTATTGCTGATATCTATTGGTTGTGCTGCCCACCAGGCGTGGAGCGCGAACCTGTTCTCTACCATCGGTGATATGTTCCCCAAAGGAGCAATTGCCACGATTACCGGTATTGGGGGCATGGCTGGCGGTATCGGCTCTATGATCCTTCAAAAAGGCGCGGGCAACTTGTTTGTTTACGCCGGGGAAACCAACATGACATTCTTTGGTTTTGAAGGTAAACCGGCAGGATACTTCGTTATTTTCTGTATTTGTGCCGTTGCTTATCTGATCGGATGGATGATCATGAAGACGCTTGTTCCTAAATATAAACCAATTGTGGCTTAACCGTAATTAGGAAATTCTTTAAACAGATAAGGGATCTCTCCGAATTTAAATGGAGAGATCCTTTTTTTGTGCGGTAAAGAAACTAAATAGGAAGAATATAACAGATCGTGAAACTGAGACCAGGATGCTTCAGCCCGGATTGGAATTTGTGGTTTTTTGAGATGCTAAGAATTCCTTTTTAATCAGGGATACGGTTATATCATCTCCGGGGTATCTCTAAGGTTTCTGTAAGGTTTCTCCAAGGTTCCTGTAAGCTCGGTTACAGAAACCTAACAGAAAGGATAGAGAAAGGATGGTGCAATAAAGAGGAAGGTCCGGCTGAAAAGGGGGGAGTTATTCGACCAAAGGTTTATTGATCATGATCCCGGATTAATCAGCGACCAGAGCTGCGCTGAGACGCATTGTTTTCTAAAAAAGTTTATCGATTCCCCTGCCTGCTATTTAGTCTGATATGAGTGTTTTCTGAAGAAGCGTAGGAAATGTAATCGTCCCTGTTGGAGTTTTGTCTTCCTTAGTTGGTGTGGTCGTATGAATATTAATTGCAAGTGAAAGAAACTCAGAACAAAGAGGGTTGGTGTTTGTTAATTTTAGGATGGATAATGCTTCTCGTTATCGATTTAAAGATTAAGTAACACTTACAGGAATTAAGTATGGCTTAATTCCTTATATTTGTAATGGTTTTCATGCTGATTTGTTACCTAAAAATAGAGAGTCATGATGATAAAAGAGATCTTAAAAACATTGCGGGTTAAGGGGATCGCGCTTCCAGGCGAAGTTGAGAAGCTTTTATTAAATGCCAGAAGCGTAACCCACTTCAATTCTCCGAAAGAGATTGTGGATGCGGCTACCGGTGGGGAGGGAAAAAGCTCCTTTGAGGTCAAGTATGCAATCCCGGGAAAGGGTGAATATGTGGAAGCGGTTGTTCATCGGGTTTCCAACGGGATTTCGGCCAATTATACAGAGCCTTACATGCGTCGTCGCGATCCGGATACAATGCTGATCGCGGATGATTATCCAACCGATAAGGAACGGTTTAAAGATTGTTATGGCTACGATTTTTCGAAGTTGAGGGAAGAGACCTTCGAGTGGTTGAAAGATAATGATCTGGTTACCTTTTTTTATTTTGCAGGTCATTATCCCATCGGGGTCGGGGGATTGGTGATTGCTCCGGCTAATGCAGGTTTTTTCGCCTATGGATTAGCGCTGCTGCAAAATCTTGTATCGGCCGACGAGCTTCCTGATGATTTTAAGGTCGAATCGTTAATTTATGTAGCTCCCCCTTTTCGGCATACTCATTTTAACGGGAAGCAGAAAGTTATTCACAACAGGACCGCGAATTTTCATGAATTGTTCTCTTATAATCTCTATCCTGGTCCGAGTGCAAAGAAGGGACTCTATGGCGTATTGCTGGCTAAAGGAGAAAAGGAGGGTTGGATTACGGCACACTGTTCTACGGTTCAGGCTTCAAGTCCCTATGACAATATTACCACTTTTATGCATGAAGGAGCAAGTGGCGGAGGCAAGAGCGAGATGATTCAAAATATCATCCGGGAGGCTAATGGACAAATATTAATTGGTCGGAATCTGGTCACCAACGAGGAGCGGTTGATCTCGATTCCGCTTTTCTGTTCTTTCAACCCGGTGACCGACGATATGGCGCTCTGTCATCCCTCGATCCAGAAGAACAACGGAAAGCTAACTGTCCTGGATGCCGAAAATGCCTGGTTTATCCGTGTGGACAGTATTTCGGGATATGGGGATGATCCTTTTTTGGAAAAAGTGACGATCAATCCGGAGGAACCCTTGCTTTTTTTGAATATTAATTCGAAACCCGATGGTATCGCGTTGATCTGGGACCATATTCAGGATGAACCCGGGAAGAAATGTCCCAATCCAAGAGTTATTATTCCGCGACGGATCGTTCCCGGAGTGCTTAACCATCCGGTAACGGTTGATGTTCGGAGTTTTGGTGTCCGAACGCCACCTTGTAGTAAAGAAAATCCATCGTATGGAATAGTCGGTCTGTTTCATATTTTACCGCCGGCCCTTGCCTGGCTATGGCGTTTGGTGAGCCCGAGAGGATTTGCCAATCCGAGTGTGGTCGATAAAGGAACGATGGAAAGTGAAGGGGTTGGTTCTTACTGGCCTTTCGCAACCGGGGAGATGGTTCGTCATGCCAATTTGTTGCTTGAGCAGATAATGAAAACGCCGCGTGTTCGTTATACCTTAACCCCTAATCAGCATGTGGGGGTATGGAAGGTGGGTTTCAAACCGCAACTTTTTATGCGGGAATACCTTACCCGTCGGGGAAATGCCCAGCTTCGCCCCGACCAGTATCAGCCTGCCCGCTGTTCATTGCTGGGGTATGAGTTAAATTATCTGACCATTGAGGGGGCGAAAGTGCCATCCCGTTTCTTAAAGGTTTACCGTCAGGCGGAGGTGGGCGAGGCCGGGTACGATGCCGGAGCCTTACAATTGAAAGAGTTTTTTGAGCGAGAGTTACCGAAATATCTGCATCCCGGTTTGAATCCGTTGGGCAGAAAGATTATCGAAGCTTGTCTGGCAGGCTGTTCAGTGGAAGATTATAATGAATTTCTGCCAATGGATTACCAATACTCCTTTCCATCATTTAATGATCTCGAATAATCGGGAGGGTATCTGAATTTAGGTTTGTAATAAACGTGATCGTAATTGGCGATCCTGATTTTTCAGGAGCAAAAACCCTCTTCAATGACGGGGAGGGTTTCCCATGTCTGCCTGAACAATGTACGGAGCGGGTACAGGAGTGATTCAGCGGCCATTATAAATTTATCTTTGTCCGATGTACTGATTTTGTTTGTTCCTCGTTTTTAATTTCCAGGTGGAATTCTTTGAGGGCCATTGGATGATCGTTTTTTTACCCGGCAGGTGCTCTCATCTCGGGTTTGCCGGCCATTATTGCTCTTTAAGGCGGAGAGGCGCCGAGACTTTTTCTCATTGATTTTCTTATTGTGGGAGAATAAAAGCCGCATCGCGAAGTCCCCTTGATTTAATCTCCCGGGATCATTATCCGGTGGGCTGTTCCAGAGGCTAACCTTTTCAGATTAATCAAATAAGGATCGGTTTCCAATGGGGCGTTTTATATATCAATCCTGGAATTTTTTGTAATCATTGGAGAATTAGATGCGGGGAGGTGTCAGATGGTTTTTAGAATTTTCTACTCAAACATTCAAGTCTACTAATTTGATATTCAGCTTTTTGGATTTTGCGTCCTGTGAAATTGTTTCTATCTTCGGCGCCGTTATGATGCAAAATGGTTTGCTGATTCTATACGGGATTAGGCTTAAGAAAAATTCTTCGGTTCAGTTTCGTACAAAAAGAAGCGATCGGGAAGCTGGGGTTTTGCAGGTGTTGTTATAAATGAAACGATTAACAAATATTGATGATGATGAAATTAAAATTTTTGATTGTATTACTGACTACTGTTGGATTTACCCAGGCCGTTACGGCACAGGGTTTTTACGCGAAAGCCCGTGGAGGATATGGTATTGGTGTTGCCAAAGAGGGCTACTACACCGGTTTGAATCAGGGGATTGTTACGGCTACGTCGAAAGAACAGGTCTATGCCTCTTTGGGCGCCGGTGTTCCGGTCGGTGTTTCCGCCGGGTATTTAATCACCAAAAATATGGGTCTTGAGCTCGATTTTACTTACCTGCACGGGGATAAAGCCCGGGTGGTGGATTATAATATTCCGGGAGTGGCCGTTCAGGCAGCCGATGCTTATACGCGTCAATATCAGCTCTCTCCGAATGTGATCATGAGTACGGGCTTTACTGACCGATGGAGCGTTTATACCAAGGTGGGTTTCGTACTTCCTGTTGGCGGCGCATCTTATATCGATCTGGTAAACAATACCAATCCGGCGGCTGTAATTACTTCTGAGCAGAAGATTTATGGTAAACCATCGCTTGGGTACAAAGGGGTTTTAGGTTTCGAATATAAGCTGAACAACAAAATAGGGATTTTCACCGAGCTTGAAGGAGTCCATTTGAAGATCAAACGCGGAGAGTTGGAGGTAACCTCCTTCACGGTAAATGGTCAGGATCAATTGGTGAACTATCAGGCGATTACCGGCAATCCGGTAAAGATCACTTATGAAGACCGGTTGGAAGGGGCTGATCTGACCGATAAATCGAAAGCGCTGACCACCATTTCTCCTTACGGGAAACTGGGGTTGAATGTCGGGTTGTCCTGGTATTTCTAAGTATCGGATTCCGGTAAACCGGTTGATATAGGATCAGTCTGAAGGGAGAAACAGCTTTTCAGACTGATTTTTTTATTCCGTAAGGTGGCAGGGAACTCTCCCGGTTTCCCGGGTTTACCGGTGACGAAGGTTCACCGGTTGATTAATTGGCTGCCGGCAGAAACAACTCGGTCGCATGGGCTATCTGGTCGGGTTTCCCCAGTATATAGGCGATATCTTCTTCGCGGAACACGGTGGTTGGTTCGGGGTGCTCGATAATAAGATGTTTTCGCTTTAAGGCCACCAGGGTGACGCCATGTTTTTTCCGAAGCTGACTGTCGATAAGCGACTTGCCATCGATGGAGGAGCCGGGGTGCACTTTCAGGGCAATGATCTCGATGTTCGGGATATCTTTCAGGATACTGAATTTGTTGCGGTCGTCCTGTTCGCGGAAGATGCCGTAGTTGTCTTTTCTGATGCGGGCTATGGCGCTTTCGATTTTTTCGCGCGGGAGCAGGAAGTTGGTCATTACGCGGTCGAAAAGCTCAATGGCCGTCTCAAATTCTTCGGGGATGACCTGGTTGGCGCCAAGACGATAGAGTTCTTCAATATCTTCAATATGCTTGGTTCTTACCATGATGACCGCGTGTTTATTCAGGGTGCGGATTTTTTCGACCAGTGCCATGGAGACGATCAGGTTGCCGACTGAGATCACGATCACCCTTGCCGAATCGACATGGGCTTTGTTCAGGATGGGTTCGTTGATGGCATCGCCATAGATCACGATTTCCCCTTTCTCCTGTTTCTTACGGACGATGGCGGGGTCGAACACGATGGAGACATAGGGTATTTTCATCCATTTCGACATGACCGACAGATTGAGGGCCCGCGAATCTTTTCCGATCAGCACCAAATGGTTGTTTAGCGAGGGGATTTCAATCTGTTTCAGAGGAAAGAGCCCGTTTACCATCCATTTGGGGATTGGCAGTTTCAACAGTAAATCGGCCAACCGGCCCCCTATGGTGATCATGAACGGGGAGAGAGACATGGTAATTATGGCTACGGCCAGGAAGAGTTGATAGACATAGTTGTCGATGACCTTATTGTCTATTCCCAGTTTCGCCAGGATAAAGGAGAATTCGCCTACCTGACTGAGGGCCACGGCCACCAGTACCGTTCCTTTAAAGGTGTGGCCGAGTAAAAAGGCGGTCACCCCGGCCATGATCATCTTGATGATGATCACCGCGATGACGGTGAAGATGACTACCGGAAAATTGTCGATCACAAAGGTAAGATCGAGCAGCATCCCGATGGAGACGAAGAAAAAGCTGGTAAAGGTGTCGCGAAAGGGGATCAGGTTCCCGAAGGCGTTGTGGCTGTATTCCGATTCGGAGATCATCAGACCGGCCAGAAAGGCGCCGAAAGCGAGCGACATCCCCATCTCGGAGGTCAACAGGGCGACCGAGAGGCATATCAGCAGGATGCTCATTAAGAAGAGCTCCTGGTTTTTGGTCATTGCGATCAGGTGGAGAATTTTTGGCATCAGCCAACGGTTACCCACATAAACGAACCCAATAATCAGCAATGTCTTAAGGCCGAGTTGGATCAATTGTCCGCTGTAATCGGCCTGTCCATTGTTTAACAGCGGGGTGAAG
This sequence comes from uncultured Prolixibacteraceae bacterium, assembly GCA_964632305.1. Classification (GTDB taxonomy): domain Bacteria; phylum Bacteroidota; class Bacteroidia; order Bacteroidales; family Prolixibacteraceae; genus CAZWBR01. Next base: position 107,491 of record CAZWBR010000003.1, on the reverse strand, counting down.
AGCATTAACGGGATCAATACGATGTCCTGAAAAATCATGATCCCCAATACCGTCCGGCCATAGTTGGAGGTGATCTCAGATCGTTCCTGCAGAATTTTCATCACCACGGCGGTACTGCTCAGGGCGGTCATAAACCCGATAAAGAGGGCGGGCATCCAGTTGAGTTCGTAATAATGGGCCATGACCATGGTGAGCAGCATGGTAAGGGTTAACTGCAAAAAACCACCCAGGAAAACGATGTGCCGGATTCTCAGCAGATGGTTAAGCGAGAATTCCATCCCGATGGTGAATAGCAGGATGACCACCCCGATCTCGGCCATCAGGTCAATCTCATGAGGGGCATGAATGATTCCGAGCAGGTGAGGCCCGGCCACGATGCCAGTCAGCAGGTAGCCAATAATCGTGGGGATCCTGATTTTCGTGAACAGAAAATTAACTACCGTGGAGAGGGCAAATATGATGACGATATCTTTTAATACTTCAAATTCCATTTCAAACTCTTATATTTTTATAGTGAGCTCCGGAATGACAGAGGACGGTGGTTAAAGCTATGGGCGCAATAATAATCCAAGGTATAAAAAATTCGGGAAGCGGGCATGGGAGGAAGCTGATTTTTACGCTTACCGGAAAAAAAATCCCGGGGACTGCAGGTTTTGCCGGTTCCCGGGATTGTTGCATATAGGGTTATTTCCCTCTATGATGCTAAAATATGAATGGTATCCAGCAATTTTGGATTCAATTCCTTGTCGTATTTGATTGCTTTGTTGAAGGGGACGAGTTCGACCTGGTCGTTTGATATTCCAACCATAACGCTCTTTTGGTCGTCGAGCAATGCTTCGATGGCAGCAACGCCCAGACGGCTGGCCAGGATACGGTCGGAGGCTGTTGGCGATCCACCGCGCTGAATATGGCCAAGGATGGTTACCCTGACATCATATTGGGGAAAATCTTTCTCAACCTGTTTGGCAATATTGAAAGCCCCGCCTGCTTTTTCGCCTTCGGCTACCAGTACGATCGATGAGTTCTTGCTTTTGCGGTAACCCGACTTGATGTAATTTTCAAGAGTGGTAATATCGGTATCGGCTTCAGGGATCAATACGGCCTCGGCACCGGAAGCAATGCCCCCGTTGAGCGCTAAGAATCCGGCATCGCGCCCCATCACTTCGATAAAGAATAATCTTTCGTGGGCTGTGGCGGTATCGCGGATTTTATCGACTGCTTCGATGATCGTATTCAAGGCGGTGTCGTAGCCAATGGTGAGATCGGTTCCGAAGAGGTCGTTGTCGATGGTGCCGGGGACCCCTACGATCGGGATTCCGAATTCCTGGGCGAAGATGCGAGCGCCGGTAAAAGTGCCATCGCCACCAATGACCACCAGGGCATCGATGCCTTCCTCAGTCAAATTCTGATAGGCAAGATCACGTCCTTCTTTGGTCCTGAATTCCTGGCTTCTGGCCGTTTTCAGGATCGTACCGCCCAATTGGATGATGTTGCTCACATCACCAGACTCCATCTCCTGGAAATTTTTCTCGATTAATCCTTTATATCCCTGATGAATTCCCACAACCTTACGCCCGTAGTACTTGGCAGTTCTTACTACGGCCCTGATCGCGGCGTTCATTCCTGGGGCATCCCCCCCTGAGGTTAATACTCCTATTTTTTTTATCGGGCTGTCACAGTAATCATTTGGATCGGGTGCTCTGAATTCTTGTGTCATATTGCTTTTTTTATTGGTCTTAGCAAAAGTATTGTCGAAATTGAAATGATCTGCTTAAATGGTGTTAAGTTTATCTGAAATGTCACTGACCGTTAAGTTTTTCGACAAAGGTCGCAACATCCTCCAACAGATGTTTGGGTGTTGAGGTGGCTCCGCATATTCCCACCGATTCAATATTTTTAAACCACAGAGGATCAATCTCGTCGATGGCTGATATGAACTTGCTGTTCGGGTTGACGGATTGGCATATTTCGAACAACATCTTCCCGTTTGAACTTTTTAGTCCACTTACGAAGAGGATCAGGTCGAATTTGGATGAAAAAGCCCGGATTCCAGGAATGCGATTGGCCACCTGCCGGCAGATGGTGTCGTGTACTTGTAGCCGAACCTCGCCGGCTTTTTGGCGGAGTTCTTCCGCAATCTGGTGAAAGCCGTCCAGCCCTTTGGTTGTCTGGGAATAAAGGTCGATAGGCTGGGTGAAATCTATTTTGGCCAGATCTTCGATCCCTTCCACGACGATGGCTTTCCCCCCGGTTTGGCCAACCAGCCCGTTCACCTCGGCATGACCTTTCTTTCCGTAGATCACCACCTGTCCGTTTCGGTTTTCTTTCGATTCATAACCTTTCCGAATCCGTTGCTGAAGTTTCAGGACCACCGGGCATGTGGCGTCGATCAGCTTGATATTGTTTGCTTTGGCATATTCATATACGACCGGCGGCTCGCCGTGGGCACGAAGTAAGACGGTGGTGTCTCTCATGCTGAAAAACTCTTCGTGGGAGATGGTCACCAACCCTTTTTGGCTCAAACGGTCGACTTCCGTGTTGTTGTGAACGATATCTCCCAGACAGAATAGTTTCTCTTTATCCTGTAACGATTCTTCAGCTCTTCGGATGGCTTCGACGACTCCGAAACAGAACCCCGATTTTTTGTCAATTTCAATTTTCATGAACAGATTTATTGAGACGGGCCACCTTTTCCAATACCCATTGGAGTTGTTCTTCGCGGTTCATAAAGCTGTTGTCAAGGACTACCGCATCCTCTGCCTTACGCAGCGGGCTCTCCTCGCGGGTCTCGTCGTAACGGTCCCGATTGGTGATGTTGGCCATTATTTCCTCGTAACTGACCTTCTCTTTTTTAGCGATCAGTTCATCGTAGCGACGCCGGGCACGCACATCGGCCCTTGCCGTCATAAAGATTTTCAGTTCGGCATCGGGAAAAACGACCGTGCCGATATCGCGGCCATCCATGACGATTCCCTTGCTTTTGCCCATCTCCTGTTGCAGCGCTACCAGCAGACGGCGCACCTCTCCGACAGCCGCGACCTGGCTGACGTTTTGCGAAACGGGTAATTGCCTGATTTCTTCTTCGACATTTTCACCGTTCAGCCATATATCGTTGTGGTCGGTGACCGGATTGTGCTTAAATATTACGTTGATGCGGTCAAGCTGTTTCCATAAATCCTCTGTTTTTACAATCCCGTTGCTGATCAGGTCGTTCCTCAGGCAATAAAGGGTTACAGCCCTGTACATCGCCCCGGTATCGATATAGATATAGTTCAGCAACCGCGCTACTTCCTTCGCTACTGTACTTTTCCCGCATGACGAATAACCGTCGATTGCAATCACTATTTTATGCTCCGTATTACTCATTCCTGTGATAAGCCAAAGATTAATAATTTTCGCTGATTGGGAATAATCGGATCGCAATGACCGTAATCAGCTTTTTCTTTTGAATACAAAGATAAGTAATCGGGGGAAGGCTTGAAATTTTTATCCGATAAAGCCGTAGTTTAGTTTTACAGGTTTTCCGTTTTCATCTTCTCGACCACATTGAATACGATAGGGCAAACTTCGCAGTTTTTCAGCGAGAGATTAAGCAGTTGGATAAATCTTCGCCGGTCGGTATGAGGGTATTCGCGGCAAGCTTTGGGTCGGTAGTCGTAGACCATGCAATAATTGTCGGGCATCAGGAAAGGGCAGGGGGTGTTGTTGAACACATAATCCTGATCTTCGTCAATATGAAGATACTGGGCGATAAACTGGGCCGGTTTCATTTTCAGGTGACGTGCCAGTCGTTCGATGTCTTTATCGGTGACGATCGGGCTGATGGAGCTGCAACAGTTGGCGCAGGTCAGGCAATCGAATTGTTCGAAAGCCTCTTCGTGCAACCGGTGGACTGTCTCATCCAGGTTTTTCGGATTTTTCTTCTTCAGCTTTTTGAAGAAAGCCTTATTCTCCTCATGCTTCCGGCGGGCCAGATCTCTGACACTTGACTTATCTGCCCCCATCCTGCTGTATTGAAACAAGTTTGGATACCAGCCTTTTCATCTTTACCTGTGCGATAAAGAGTCCGGCGATGACTATCGCGATCCCCACAATTTTTTGGAGAGGCAGTGGTTCGTCGAGGATATACCAGGCAAAGATGGCGGTAAAGACCGGGATGATGTTGATAAACATGTTGGCGTCGTTGATTCCCAGGTTTTTGACGCTGTAGGCATAGAGGATAAATGCGATACACGAGGCAAAGACCGCGAGTTTGACAATGCCGGCAAAGGCTGTTGCATCAAAGAGGGTGTTGATCAGGTCATGGCTCTCGAAAATCAGCCAGAAAGGGAGAAAATAAAAGATCCCGATCGTATTCTGATAGGTGATGATAGAGGTCGGGTTATATTTTTTAGCCAGATCTTTTAAGACTACCGTGTAGGCGATGGCTGCCGCGACGGCCAAAAATTCGAGGGCAATGCCGATGGGCGAGGCGGTCAGGTTAAAGGAGGAATCGAAAACGACGATCGAGACCCCGATAAAAGAGAGGATAATCCCTATAACGTTACGGACCGAGAGTTTTTCGCCGTGGAAACGGGAAGCTGCAAAAGGGGAAAAGAGCGGGATGGTGGCCACGATAATGGCGCCGACCGTGCTGGAGACATATTTAAGCCCAAAACTTTCGCCCATGAAATAGAGAAAGGGTTCGAACAAGGCTAACAAAAGAAAGCTGCGCCGGTCCTGCTTCTGAACAGCCATTAACCTGCCGCTTAGCTTTGCATAGACAAACATAAGGCCGGTAGCGATGATCAGTCTGAAGAACACGGTGGTCAATGGACCGTATGTGACATAAACTTCCTTGACCCAGACAAAGGAAAAAGCCCAGAAGATCATTGAGATGACCAACGCGAGATATATCAACCCTTTTCTTTCCTGCATAGACGGTGAATAAGGTACAAAAGTAGGATTATTTGAACGCTTTAGATGTTGTTGAGGTGGTGGGATAATAAAAAAAGGCAGCCGTAAAGACTGCCTCGAAACCTTGGGGTGGAAGATGGGATTCGAACCCACGACCAACGGAACCACAATCCGCTACTCTAACCGACTGAGCTACATCCACCATTTTTGCGTTTGCGGTTGCAAATATAGATAATGTTTTTGAAATCCTGCAAAGGTTTAATTAAAAAAATGATGTTTTCGAAACAGTTTGATAATAAGGCAAAAATGGAAAAACTCTCGGGATTGAACGGGGTTTTGTTTATTTTTGTGCAGTCCAAAAGCTTTATCTTTTTAATTTATACTGGATGATTAACCCAAAAACGGATGTAATGGAATACTTGTTGGATGACCCCGGATCGGAACTTATTTTTCAGGATATCCTGAGAAAGATCAGGCCGCTTCAGAACGGAGAGGTGTCGGAATCGATGATTAAGCGTGGCATTGATTACAAAGTTAATCTGGGGGCTTCGATTGTATCGTTGCGGAACCTGGCTACCCATTACCAGCCTAACCATCTGGTGGCGCTCAAACTTTGGAACAAGCAGTGGCGCGAGACCATGATCCTGGCAACCCTGCTTGATGAGCCGGAGGCCGTGACAGCCAATCAGATGGATTTTTGGGCGAAGAGTCTTCATAATATCGAACTGGCTGAACAGGTGGCGATGAACCTTTTTTCGAATACCTCCCTTGCCTATGAAAAGGCGACTGAGTTTTGTCTGGCGAAGAAAACACTGATCAAGATCACCGGGTTACTGATGATGGGGCGTCTTGCCTTGACCGACCGAAATGCCGGGGACGATAAATTTGAGGCCTTTTTTGAACTTTTGCCCCCACTGGCCAAAGATCCCCAGCTCTCTACCGTGTTTATCCGGGTTTTTATCCAGATCGGCATGAGAAACAGCAATCTTTACCAGGTGGCCCTGATGCAGGCCCGGATCCTGCAAACCCTTGGTTCGACGGTCGCCCGCGAAAACGCCAATCAGATTATCGAAGAGCTGGATTGTGAGCAGATCAGGGAGCTGGTCCGTAACCGATAACGGGACGTTTTTAATTGTATAGAGGCTTATCGCCGGATGATTTTAATTTGAAACCATTTCATTTATCATTACTTTTGACCCCGTAAATTTAAAATTGCTTATGCAAATAATTGAAGTTAAGGACGAGGTTTCGCGTAAGGCGTTTCATCAGGTCGCACACGATATATATAAGGGCGATTCGAACTGGGTGGCCCCGTTGGAAGCAATGGCTGACAGCGCTTTTGATCCTCAGAAAAATGCTTTTTATAAAAACGGCGATGGCACCCGCTGGATCCTGAAAGATGATCAGGGGAAAGTGATTGGCCGCGTCGGTGCATTTATTAATGGGAATAAGGCTTATACCTTCCAGCAGCCTACCGGGGGTATGGGTTATTTCGAGTGCATCAACAACCGTGAGGCGGCCTTTCTGTTGTTCGACACCGCCAAGGCATGGCTGGCCGAGCGGGGGATGGAAGCGATGGATGGTCCCGTGAATTTTGGGGAGAATCTGATTAACTGGGGATTGCTGGTTAAAGGGTTTGAGCCGCAGGGTTTTGGGATGCCGTACAACAAATCCTATTATTCCGACTTGTTTGAAGCTTACGGCTTCCAGATCTATTTTGAACAATACAGTTATCACCTGAATCATAAAGATCCTTTCCCCGAAAGGTTTTGGAAAATTGCCGAATGGGTGGCCCAAAAGCCTAACTTCCGTTTCGAGCATGTGAAATTCTCGAATCTTGAGAAATATATTCACGATTTTACCCGGATCTACGATCAGGCCTGGGCCCGTCACGATAATCATCAGACTGTCGATCTTGACGATATCCGGGGAATGATGCGTTTTGCCAAGCTGGTTGCCGAGGAAGAGTTCATCTGGTTTGTCTACCACAACGATGAGCCGGTCCTTTTCTTTGGGATGATCCCCGATTGGAACCAGATCCTGGCCAAGCTAAACGGTAAACTGAATCTCTGGAACCTGCTTAAGTTTATCTGGTATAAAAAGATGCACGTCATCACCCGTGCCCGTATCCTAATTATGGGCGTTGTCCCCAAGTTTCAGGGTTCAGGTCTCGAGTCGGCAGTGTTCTGGCATCTCGACAAGGTGATGAAGCGAAAGCTGTGGTACAACCAGGTTGAACTCTCCTGGGTAGGCGATTTTAACCCGAAGATGGTGGCCATGTATAAATCGGTGGGTGGGGTACATGCCAAAACCCATTATACCATGCGTTATTTGTTCGACCGGAATGCTCCCTTCGAACGGGCGCCGATGCTGATGAAAGATGTCAGGTTACTGCGCGAAGAGAGGGAAAAAGCTACCCGGGAAGAAGAATAATCGCGGTGAAAGGAGCCGGGAGGGATAAATTTTGAAGAATCCTGCAATAATTCTTTTTATAAATGTATTGCAGATTTGTGAAGTATAGTTATCTTTGCATCCCGTATTTAGGAAGAAATTATTAAGGTACAAGATATTAAACACGCATCATGAAAAAGGGAATTCATCCGGAAAATTATCGGCTGGTAGCCTTCAAAGATATGTCGAACGAACATACTTTCATTACAAGGTCAACTGCAGCCTCAAGAGAAACTATTGAAATTGAAGGCGTTGAATATCCGCTGCTTAAAGTGGAAATTTCAAACACCTCACACCCGTTTTACACCGGTAAAATGAAATTGGTTGACACCGCTGGTCGTGTCGATAAGTTCATGAACCGTTACCAAAAACACATGGACAAACGCAAACAATAATTTGTTTACGCGTTTGAAAAAGCCTCGTATTTTTTGAGTACGAGGCTTTTTTGTTTAAACTTGTCTCGTTATTAATTGTTCCTTTATCGCAGAGCCTGACCCGGATTTATTTCCTGGGTAGTACAAAAATTAAAGAAGGGTAAGAATTAAGGTCAACCCGTTCCTTGTGGCACGGGAATTGAAATGATTAATGTCACTTTGGGAATAATTGGTTTCCCCGACATATTGACACATCTTAGAAAGATTATGGACGATAATAAGAATAAGAACAGCAAAAATAACATTCTCTTTTCGAGTATTGTAGAAGATCAGGGCGAATATATTCCCATTCTTGCCGATGGGGATGATGAGGACCTGCTCTCGGTCGTCTTACCCGATATCCTGCCAATATTGCCGCTTCGCAATACGGTCCTTTTCCCGGGAGTGGTAATGCCGATTACTGTCGGACGGCAGAAATCTCTGAAACTGATCCGCGAAGCTTATGCCGGGAACCGTCTGATCGGTACGGTAGCACAACGTGAAGGTCAGGTCGAAGATCCGACCCCGGAGGAGCTTTACACCGTTGGTACGATGGCCGAGATCCTGAAAATCCTCGAGATGCCTGACGGGACCACCTCGGTCATTATCCAGGGTAAAAAACGGTTCCGACTCGAAGGGATCGTCGACACCCAGCCCTATCTTCGGGCCAGGGTACAGCCATTGGCCGACACGATCCCCGACACTACCACCCATGAGTTTTCCGCTATCATAGAATCGCTGAAAGACCTTTCCCTGAAGATCGTTAAATTCTCGGGGAACGTCCCTCCGGAAGCGCAGTTTGCCGTGAAGAATATTGAAAATATTACCTTCCTGGTCAACTTTATCTGTAATAATACTGATCTGAATGCAGCAGAGAAACAGGATCTGCTGGAATTGAACGATCTGGGCGACCGAAGTACCCGGTTACTCACCTACCTGGTTCGGGAGGTTCAGATGCTTGAGCTGAAAAAGGATATCCAACGTAAAGTTAAGGTCGATATTGATCAGCAACAGCGTGAATATCTGCTTCATCAGCAGATCAAGACCATCCAGGACGAGTTGGGCGGGAGCCCTGTTCAACAGGAGATTGATGAACTGAAGAAACGGGCCGAAGATAAAAAATGGGACGAAGAGGTGCAGAAGATTTTCGATAAGGAGTTGTCGAAACTGATCCGGATGAACCCTGCTGCCGGCGAGTATTCCGTTCAGGTCGGGTATCTCGATACCTTGCTCAATCTACCCTGGAGTGAATATACCGAGGATAATTTTGACCTGAAGAATGCCGAAAAGATCCTCGCTGAAGACCATTACGGGCTGGACAATGTCAAAGAACGGATCCTGGAACATCTGGCTGTCCTGAAGCTGAAAGGGGATATGAAATCGCCCATTCTTTGTCTGTACGGTCCTCCCGGAGTGGGGAAGACCTCCCTGGGACGTTCCATTGCCCGTGCCCTGGGCCGTAAATATATCCGGATGAGCCTGGGCGGTTTGCACGATGAATCTGAGATTCGTGGTCACCGTAAAACCTATATCGGGGCTATGCCCGGAAGGATTATCCAGAACCTGATCAAATCGGGAACATCGAACCCGGTCTATATCCTGGATGAGATCGACAAAGTGTCCAGTGATTTTCACGGCGATCCGGCCTCCGCATTATTAGAGGTGCTCGATCCCGAACAAAATTTCGAGTTTCACGATAATTATCTTGATCACCCATACGATCTGTCGCGGGTGATGTTTATTGCCACTGCCAATACCGTCAGCACCATTCATCCGGCCCTGCGTGACCGAATGGAAATGATCGACGTGAGCGGCTATCTGCTGGAAGAGAAGAGTGAGATTGCCCGTCGCCACCTGGTGCCCCGTCAGTTGGAGAATCATGGATTGGGAAAAAATGCGATCACCTTCCCGAAAGAGATCCTGGTGAAAATCATCGACCAGTATACCCGCGAATCGGGCGTACGTGAGCTTGATAAGCAGATTGCCAAGGTGATCCGTCGCGTAGCCCGCAAGATTGCCTCCGAATCGGAATACAACAAGAAGCTTACCTCAGCCGATATCCGCGAATATTTGGGAGTGCCCAAATATACCAAGGAGAGTTACGAAGGCAACGAATATGCCGGAGTGGTTACCGGACTGGCCTGGACCTCGGTAGGAGGCGAAATCCTTTATGTTGAGACCAGTCTGAGCGCCGGGAAAGGGAAGTTCACCATTACCGGCAATTTGGGTGATGTAATGAAAGAATCGGCCACCATTGCCCTCGAATACCTGAAGTCTCATGCCGGATTGCTGGAGCTTTCACCCGAGGTCTTTGATAAATGGGATGTTCATATCCATGTACCTGAAGGGGCGATCCCGAAAGATGGCCCTTCAGCCGGGATCACGATGGCCACCGCGTTGGCCTCCGCCTTCACACAACGTAAGATTAAGAAGAACCTGGCCATGACCGGTGAGATCACCCTGAGGGGGAAGGTGCTGCCGGTGGGCGGGATCAAGGAGAAAATATTAGCCGCCAAACGGGCCGGGATCAAGGAGATCATTATTTCGGTGGAGAACAAGAAAGATCTGGAAGAGATCAAGGAGATCTATATTAAAGGGCTCACCTTCCGTTTCGTCGAGAATGTCTCCGATGTTTTCGAGATCGCGTTGCTCACGGAGAAAGTGAAAAACCCGTTGGCCATCGCCTGAATAGAAAAAAGGTTGTATCAGTGGTCCTGTTACAACCTTTTTTTAATAAAAATCATTGTTGTCCGATATAATGCCGACTAATGATTTTGGGTTGAGATTTCTCACTTCGTTACCAATGACAGAGCCTCACTCCATTAAATCAAACCTTATTACGCTATATCATTTTTGGGAGTTGTATTCTACAATATGGAGTAAGGAGAAGTCCCTATAATGAGCAATAAACCGATCAAAGGGCCGAAGGTCCGACATGTGAAAGCACAGGCCGTCAGGCCTGTGGAGACGGTCAACGATAGTATCTCAAAGGCCTGTAAGGCCGGTGTGTATTATATTGACACAGAACCAATTCACCAAATCTGTTCAATACATGCCGGTCTTTCAGACCTCCAATTTCCTCTATATCTGCTTTTCACAGGGCTCACGCCCTGTGCTGCCACATGTCGACCTTACAGGTCTACCGTAACAAATAATATTTAACCTTGAGATTTCTTATTCTGCTTCGCTTCAATACCAATGACAGAAATAGACTTGAAATAAGTCGGGGCGCGACTGTACGCAAACCTATATTCGCGGCGGGAGCATAGAGTCGCACCCCGATTTACTACAGTCCCATTTCTGTCATAAGTAGCGAAGCGAAGAATCTGCTGCTTTCCGCCGGACAGTAATGAATTGAAATATTGGTATTAAACCTGATTATCTTCGTTGACTACCGGTTCAAGAATCATGTCATTCTCCTTTCCCGAATTATTCAGGATGGGAAGGAGTACAATGCTGACAGTTCCGAAAAGAAGATAGATCAGATTGGTGAAGGTATGGGCCACCAGGGCAAAGATCATTCCCGATTCCTTGTCGATCCCGAACAGGTAAAGGCATTGGATCACGATCAGATGCCATACCCCGATCCCCGCCTGTATCGGAAGCAGGTAGGCAAAGCTCCCCATTACATAAGTAAATACCGCGATCCGGAACGATAGCTTTTCGGTGGGAGCATAGGCGAAGAACACCACATACAGCATCATCAGCCAGAGAAAGAAGATGAAAAAGGTGTAGAAGATATAGCGTCCCTTTCGTTTTAGGTTGAGGATCGAGAGCACCCCGGTCGTAAAATCCTGTTTTACCTGGCGGATCGCTTCTTGAAGCGATTTAAAAACGCCCAGCCATCTGAAAAGGAAAAAGAGCAGGATGAGAAGGACCAGTCCAATGCCGCCCCACAATAGTTTAGTCTTCATTCCGTCGAAATCCATTGTCACCTCCGATGAGGCGAACAGTTGATTGATTGACGGGAATTGCCAAAGAAAGAGGACGAGGAAGAGGATACAGAAAGCCAGCATGTCGGTGACCCGTTCGGTAAATACCGTGCCAACCAGTTTGGGAAAGGGAACCCGTTCGTACCGGGTAATCACGCCGCAGCGGGCGATCTCTCCCCCCCGGGGGATGATCAGGTTCGTGAAATACATCACCAAAACCGAAAGAAACAGGTTGAGGGCGCCGGCCTTATGACCCATTGGTTTAATCAGCATCTGCCATCTGATGGCCCTGATCCAGTGACTGAACAATCCTAAAAGAAAGGATAGGACGATCCATCCGTAATTCAGGTCGTGTAGGGCAACCCCAATGTCGGAAAGATTCAGGTCTTTATAGGCATAGCCGAACAGCGCCAGGCCGATCAGCAGAAAAAGAAGCGACTGAATGATTTTCTTTTTACTCATACCTTCCTGCTTCATTGTTTTTCGACTGTTCCCCCTTGTTGTAAACCGCATCATACTGATTTTGCCGGTTAAAAAGGGGATTGGTCTTACAAGTTAAGGAAAAATGAAATAAAAAATCGAAATTTCAGTCAGTTTCTCTTCGGCTCATTTTTTCCGGTACCGTTGAGATTATACTCCCTTCTTGTGCCGGATATTCCGTGTAATTTCAGGGGTTATTCTATAGATCTTCTGTGCTGTATGAGTACAGAAGATGTACAGAAAATGTACAGAAACAGTACAGAAAGTCCGGCGATGGTAGGGGCTATTCCCCGTAAACGGGAGTGGAAAACTGAGGGCTGTTTGAGTCAGGCGCTTTCCGTGATGTAGAACAAAAGCCGGAAGGAGGAGCTGAACTTTGATGTGTCAGTTGATGCTACCGCTGATTTTCCCGGCGAGGCGATCGAGGAAGCGGTCATTGGTGCCGCAACAGCCACCCAGTATCTTTAATCCGAAATGGTGGTGCAGGAGCAGCATCTCATCGATCAGGGTATTGAAATCATCCTTTTTCAGGATGCCGCAATTGTTCAGCTCTTCAGGGCTCAGGATGGAGGCATTGGCCTGGATGCCGCTGAACCTTGCCATTTGGGGATGATTATTATTGATCTCGCTGGTCAGGGCTAACCGCAGATTGGTGGGGTGAACACAGTTGGTCATGTAACAAACGGGTTGTCGGGTAACTTTTTGGTCGATGATTTCAATCGCCTTGCAGATGGGGGTGCCATCCAACAGACAACCATTGTTGCGGATCATAAAACTAATGATATACGGGATGCCGGTTTCGGCCATGGCCTGGGCCATTCCCAATGCTTCGTTAACTTCCGGCATGATGCCTGCAAAAAGGAAGTCGATCTTTTCCTTTTCAAACAGGCGGGCTTGGGTGCGGTGGAACCCGTAAGCCTCGTCGGTGGTCAGGGCCCCGTTCGCGGAATAGGCATCGCCCTTGCATCCGAGCAGCCCCCCGACCAGGATATTGGGGGAGTAGGTCCCGTAGCTCTCCCTGACCCTTTTCAGGAAAGAGCAGGCGTCGGCGATCAGGTTTTTTTCGCGGAAGGGGCTTAGCGGATGAGTCGCCGTGTTTACTTTCCGGGTGGGGGTCATCAGCATGATCGGGAGGTTATGTTTCCGGGCTGTATCGATATATTGACGGTAGAATCCCTCCAGTATCTCCGGGTGGGTATAGATCATCCCGGCATGGTTGATTTGCGGATCCATCATTAAATGATGCTCTTCCTTCAGCCGTTCCACGATAGCGGCCTCTGTCAGGATAATGGGGGAGTCGCGGTATATCTTTTCGAATGGCGTCATTGCAATTATTTTTTTAGCCTGATCCCCGTGAGGATAAGATAACGATGATTTTGAAGGAGAAATCCACGGGTTGCCTTGCAAAGATAATCCGATTATTGTTCATAATCAGGCAAACTGTGAAAGTTTCTTTAACCCTGGCAGGATTATTATGTTCTGGTCGTATTGCAGTAAGTCGGAGTGCGACTTGGAGCCGCGCCCCGACTATTAAATTCTTTCTCTGTCATTATTGTATCATGCCCCATTGTTTGGGGTAGCCTCTACTTATGACAGAATTTCCATTTACCAAATCCCCCCTGCCCCCCTTTAGGAAAGGGGGACTTAATCCTGCTAAAAAAATGTTGATTAATGGCTAAAACCTTGATGATTTTTACCCCATGCGATAAGAGAACTATTTCCCCCTTTGTAAAGGGGGACTAAGGGGGATTTAGGTTGTGAATAAATTGTAATTCAAATTATTATGAATCCCAGATTCACCCTTATACTTTTGAAAGTTGCCGCCTGTCATTATCGCATTATGCATCAATTATTTTGGGGTAGGCTCTACCAATGACAGAATTCCACTCCACTATATCGTTCCTCATTGTACAACATCATTTTTGGGAGTTAAATTTTACGTTATGATTGTAAAGAGAAGTCCCTGGTATGTGCAATAAACCAACCAGAGGGCCGAAGGTCCGACAGGTGAGAGCACAGGCCGCCAGGCCTGTGGTAACGGGCAACGATAGAAACTCAAAGGCCTGTAAGGCCGGCATGTATTGAATTGATACAACACCATTTCATCAAATCCGGTCAACACATGCCGGTCTTTCAGACCTCCTATTTTCTCTATCTCCCCTCTTCACAGGGCTCACGCCCTGTGCTGTCACATTACGACCTTTCAGGTCTTCCATTGCGAATAGTTGGTCTATCTAAAGAATGGTGTGCGACTTTTAATCTGAAGCGATGGCTTTGTGGCGCTGTTGTATTGTCCCATACGGGACAATAACCTTATTCTGGGAGATCGGCTTTCTACCCATATCAAATCCCTGACGGGATTATTATGAACTGGTCATATTAGTCCTGATGGATTTGGGTCGGACCCCGGAACATATCTGGCTGGTTGTTATTTTGAACAAAGTGAGCAATCTCTGTACGAATTCAATTGTATGGATTTTAACAGACCACCCTTATCTAACGACTCTGTGGGGCTTTTTAACGATGGTACAGTTTCGGGCGATTTAACAAATTTCACTCCGGGTTTTAAGGCTCCCTTTCAGGTTTATGATCAAATAAATGTCTAAATTTGATCCGATTTAATTAACCAAATAATCATAAACAAAATGAAACGGTTCGTTTATATTGTTGTGCTGCTTTTTGTTGTGGCCTATGCCGGGTTCGGGCAAATCCAGACCATTGATCCTGATACGCGACCTGCGTCAACAAATATCAACCTGAGCGGGTATCCCCGTATTACTCCCGATCTGCGGGTTATTTTCAGGGTGAACGCGCCGCAAGCCCAAAAGGTACAGATTGATCTTGGCAAGATGTACGACATGGAACGCGACGCTCAGGGGTTCTGGAGCGTGACCACCGAACCGCAGGTTCCCGGATTTCATTATTATAACCTTGTCGTTGACGGCGTCTCGGTAGCTGATCCTGCCAGCGATTCGTTTTTTGGCGTGAGCCGGATGTCGAGCGGCATTGAAATCCCCGAAAAAGGAGTTGATTTTTATTCTGTTAAAAATGTGCCTCACGGACAGGTGAGTTCAAAATGGTATTTTTCGAAAGCCACCAGTGAATGGCGTAAATTCTATATTTATTTACCTCCCGGCTACGACACCAATCTTAACAAAAAATATCCCGTGTTATATCTACAGCACGGTGGCGGTGAGGATGAGACGGGCTGGGTAAAACAGGGGAATGTTGATATCATCCTCGATAACCTTATTGCCGAAGGTAAAGCCGTTGAAATGCTGGTGGTGATGGAAAACAGCAATGCCGTGAAACCCGGTGAGACGGGGAGAATGAATATGGGTGGCGCCCCTGGCTCCAACCAGTGGATGGCAGGACCTTCAACTTTTAAGGAGGTGCTGATCAGTGATTTGATCCCGTTTGTCGATCAGACCTTCCGCACCCTCACCGATCGTGATCACCGCGCGATGGCCGGACTTTCGATGGGCGGATTCCTGACTGTAAACACCGTGTTTGAACATCCCGAAATGTTTGGCTACCTGGGCGCTTTTAGCGGCGGGATGAGGCTTGCCCCCGAGAGTGATTTGAAAAAAGAGTACAACGGCGCTTTGAGCGATCCGGCGGCCTTCAACAAGAAATTTAAAGTGTTCTTCCAAAGCATCGGGACTGCCGAAGGCCCGTGGCCGAAGGTGAAACAAACCAACGAAATACTGGATAAAGCGGGAATACGAAATGTCTATTTCGAATCACCGGGAACGGCCCATGAGTGGCTTACCTGGCGAAGATCGTTACACGTTTTTGCCCCGTTGCTATTTAAATAGAAGAAAAATTAAGCAAATCTCATCCTGTTTTACCCTGTTCTGTAAAAAGCTCAGGTGACAAAATATTAACGATATATTTGAAGGTAGGTTGGCCGGCTAAATATATTTTTTAATTTTGTATCTGGTGGATTTTTTGCATCATTCAAATTAACAACACCCGGGTGAGATCCCGGTTCTCCTGAAAAACATTCAGTCAATAGTGCAATAAATAAGATCAAAAATGAAGAAAGTGACATCTGTTTTAAAAAGGCCGCAGGTATTATTGTTGATTGCGGCACTGTTTCTGTTCTCTGTAAAAGAGTCGAGAGGGGATAATAATCAGACGAAGAACACCCCGACGTTTACCCATCGCGGGGCAGGGAACCCGTATTTACCGTTGTGGGAACATTTACCCGACGGCGAACCTCGTGTTTTTGAAGATCCCGATAACCCGGGAAAATACCGCGTCTATATCATCGGATCGCACGATGTCAGGTTTACCAGCTATTGCGGACCGGACATCAGGGCCTGGTCGGCACCCGTTGAGGATCTGACCAACTGGACCGATGAGGGACCTATTTTTACCTACCCTATTGAAGGGCAGTGGGATGTGATGTATGCTCCCGACCTTGTCGAGGTGAAACGGAAAGACGGTAAAAAGGAATACTATCTTTACCCGCACAGCCGTGGACGTAACCGGGAAGCGATGGTCGCCAAAGGAAGCCGTCCCGACGGACCCTTCACCCCCATTAACATGAATGAAGACGGAACGAAAACCATACCCGGAAGTACTTTCGGATTCGACCCGGCCGTTTATGTCGATTACATCACCGACCCGAAAGATCCCGATTATACTATCGGTTTCAGGGCTTACGGCTTCTGGGGATTCCAACGCTCATCAGCCGGTCAGTTAGACCAGAACACCATGTATTCGATCAGGCCCGGGACTGAGGTCATTCCTTATTTTATTCCTGCCAGTTCAAGGTACGGTGTCGTAAAGGATCCGCAGGGAACCACCTATCCGGCTCTCTTCCCCGGTGAAGACCTTGGCTCGTTCAACTTCTTTGAAGCAGCCTCCATTCGTAAGATTGGCAATAAATATGTTTGGGTTTACAGTGGTTACTCAGGTCCTGAATATGGATTGGGCAGCACCAACTCGGCATTGCGTTACGCCTACGGCGATTCTCCGCTGGGACCATGGAAAAGTGGTGGCGTTCTTGTCGACTCACGCGCGGTAGTGCTTGATCAGGACGGGGCTAAACTGCAAACAACCTATTCGGGACACAACACCCATGGTAGTGTTCAACAGATTAACGATCAGTGGTATGTGTTCTATCACAGGGCGCCTAGAGGATTTGGAAACTCACGTCAGCCTATGGTGGCCCCGGTCACCGTTAAATGGGATGAAAAGCCTGTTTCAGAAGGCGGAAAAGTTGTTATCCGTGGATATGACCCCTATGCGGCCGATAATATCTGGACGGCCAAAGACAGTCAGGGCAAAGAATATACCGGAGCCGAAGTGACTTCTGAAGGCTTCCATATCTATGGTCTCGATCCTTATCAATACTACTCCGCGGGATACGCGTGCTATCTTTCCAATCTTGCCAGTCAGCAGGATTCATGGGATATGTGGGATAACAACATGGCCATTACCAGTGTGAAGAATAGTGATGTTATCGGTTTCAAGTATTTCGGTTTTGGTGGTCTGGCCAAAGATCAGAAGGGATTGAAAGCTTTCGAAGGAGTTAACCCCAAAAACAAAACCGCCTTTAATCTGTTCCTTACCCCAAAGACAAAAGAAGCCTTCAAGGTCAACGTTTGGTTAGACGGACCTTGGGATAATGCAACCTGGAAAGGCAAAAAGATCGGCGTCATCAGTGTACCTGCCAATGCGGCACAGAAAGCAACCCAGTTCACTATTGATGTTTCGGCTGTCGTTGATCGTCTGGATAAGAAACATGCCATTTATCTGGTGGCCGAAGGCGGTGACGCGGAAGGCCTTTTCGATCTGATCGGATTAGGATTCAGCTCGAACAAGAAGAAGATCGCGCTTCCGGTTGTGCCAACAGTAAGTATTAAGGTTAACGGAGCGGCGATTGAATTGCCGGCTACCCCGGTCAGGTCGACCAATGCCAATGGTATTGTTGGGGTTGATCTTTATGAGGCGAAATACAAGGTTCCGTCCAGTGTGACCGGTGTCCCGACCGTATCGGCCTCTTCGAACAACAAGGCGGTAAAAGTGTCGGTTAAACAGGCCGAATCGAAAACAGGAACGGCTGTTGTCCGGTTCGATTATAACGGAGTGGTCAAGACCTACAACGTCGTGCTTGCCGCTGAATAAATAAGATGAGTACAGGATAGAGTTTGCTGCAAATTCAGTCCTGCCTAAAAATAGCGCAAGGTGCAAGGCATTCAATAAATTGATGCTTGCACCTTGCTTTTTTTTGATCCGTTGGGATCGTATTTCGGGAAGGTGGTCCTTTGTCTTGAAAGCCCGATAGGCATTATTGACACCGTGTACGAGAACCGGCGGGGTGGGATAGGCGCACTGGCGGGGCATCAATCCCGTCCCATCGATTCGATTGGGGCAAGTTGTTGTTTTCCCTTTTAATTTCGAACTAAAGGTTTTAAATCAAGTTTTATATCTAGTTAAAATATAAAAATAGATTCAGGAATATATGGTTAATAATATAAACTACTTTATATTTGTGTTAATTTAAAACCATTAACAGTTTAAGCTATGGAAGAACGTAATTTTACACCCGAAGAGAGTCTCTTGCTTATTTCCAGGACAATAGAAGAGACAAAACAACGATTTCAGGAAAATGGCCACATAATTGTATTGTGGGGCTGTACAACGTTTTCAGTATTTTTTCTCCAGTATTTTTTTTCACTGGTTGGATGGTACAAGAATTTTGATATTGTGTGGACTTGTCTATTATTTCCGCTTGCGGCAATCTATACATTTTTTTATGTACGGGGAAAAGAAAAAAAGAATCAGATACCCAGGAATATCCTTGGAAGGATATTGGGAACAATAGGCTGGCTGGTTGGTATGAACCTTATGATACTAGGTTTCGTCTTTAACGATCATCTTGGCGATGCATTAGCCCCCGTTTTTATAATTTTGCTTGCTATTATGATTATTTTGTCAGGAGTATCAATAAAGTTTAAACCGCTTATAATTGGCGGCATTCTATTGAATTTAATAGGATTTGGTACTTTCTTGGTTGGTAGGGAATATCATGGGTTTAGCTTAATGCTGGGATCGATAGTCGGTTTTATTATACCGGGAATATTACTCAATATTGCTAAAAAGAAGGAAAATGTTTAACGATTTAGACCCCATATTACATTCGCAGCTTCGGTTATCAATTGTTTCTATTCTGATAACCGCTGGAGAAGCCAATTTCAGCTTTATAAAAGATACAACCAAAGCTGCTGCAGGCAATATAAGCATCCAGATCACTAAATTGCAGGAGGCTGGTTATATTAATGTGGAAAAATCATTTAAGAATAATTATCCAAACACAGTTATTTCCATTACTGATAAAGGCCGAATAGCATTTGAAGAATATGTAAAAAACCTTCAAAAATATATATATCCTAAAAAGTAATTATGAAGTGACAGGCCGGAAAAAACCTTGGGGATTTAAACGTGGAAATGTGTCGGTGTTACAAATAAATTGGCTTGATGCCCAGTCATTTGCTGAATGGATGGGAGACAGATTCCCTACCGAAGCTGAATAGGAACAGGCCGCCCGTACCAATACCATCACTCCTTTTTATACCGGTGATACCTCACGTCTGATCAGGCATATTTTAATAACAAATCAGGAAGTGAAGCCATGCCTGTTGGTCTTTATGTTAAGGTTGTGTATCTTTTATATAACGATTCGATCTCTGAAATAACCCAGCCTTGCGTGGGCAGAGTAAAAGCACATTAAATAACTATATCCGGCGCATCGCGCTGTTTGTTGTCCATTTCAGGAATCTGCCCGAGCAGATCGACCCCGAATACCTGGCCGCACTGGCCCGTGATCCCCGCTCCCCTTCGAGAAGAAGCTTTAAACATATGGTCTATGGCTTGCGATATTATTACCGCTTGCCGGGGATGAACAAAAATGCCATCGTGCTACCCTCGCTGAAAAAAGAGGCCAAACTCCCGGTAATCCTGAACCAACAGGAACTAAAAGAGCTTTTTGCCGCACCCATACTGCTGAAACAGAGGGTGGAGCTGGCGCTTATCTGCCCGGCCGGAGTGCGCGGACCCGGTGGAATCATAGCTGGGAACCGCTGAATCCTGATTTAATGGTTTAACAAAATGTAGTAAATGAGCCTAATCCTGTTTTTTATAGTTTTACAAATGGTATAACATGGACGATGAAATCTCACAAACAGTAAAGTGAATAATAATCAGCAAAATAGAAAAGCTCACATTATGTAAACAGTTTCCGGAGTGTCTCCGGAGTATCTCCGGAGTGTTTCCGTAGGAAAGTCGGAAGAAGCCTAACGAAGTGGAAAACGGATGTGAAAAGCTTCCTTTTTTCTGAGTTTATTTATCAATAAGGTGATTGCGCCCGCTTTGGTATAGTTTTAGAAATGACCTAACCTACCGAAACGATTGGTATTACGTGGTAAACAGGTGTTTTGTTCTTTCAAAATCATGTACCGAAGGGAGGGTACCACAGAGTTGCACGGAGAATTTCCACAGAGGTTCACAGAGGGATTAATCCACAAATAATTTCTGATCGTTGCTAGTGCCAATTTGTAATTGGCACTCCAAGGCTACGGATCTGTGATCCGCTTTTTCACACTTTACAAAACCTATTGATTCTCACAAGTATAATATTAGAGAACCTTATCACCTAATAGTGTTTATCCGGATTGCAAATCCGGGACTAATGAGGTGCTGATTGCAAATCAGCACCAGCGGTGTAGCTAAAGGAAATGAACGGATGGCCAATATCGCCGGAGAAGGGGTCTTACTTAGGGCGGGTGAGGCTCTCCCCGTCAGCTAATTCCTGGCGGGGCAGTCTGCTCGATTGTAAGCCGTTTTTTATTTCTTCATATAATTCTGTCAAATAACAAATTTTTTGTGCAATCTCTGCCAATGGATTTTCTTTAAAGTCATCCAAATAGTCATTTATATCTGTTAGTAATGGCTCAACTTTATCAATAATGAATTTTTTATCCTCAGAGCTAAATGTGTCAATCAATTCATTTCTTAACTCATCATCCGACACAGACCACTTTTCAGTCAATGGAACCAAAACTTTCAAACTATCTGGCAGTCCATTTAATTCAGTTGTGTTTTTATCCGCCGTTGGAAGAGAATTGCAAATCATTTTCAATTTACCAATCAGTTCAATAAAGTCACGAGTTTTATTAGCAAAAAAACAAAACTTATTTTTATATATAATCATTAATTCATTGTCTGATAAACTCAAATCCTTAAACAAGTCTATATTATCAATAAGAAACGAGTCCGGATTATCAGCAAATTTACTATCATAAAACAATCGATAAGGAAATCCTTTTATTAATAATGGTTTATTAATCAGACAAACTTTATCGGGAATGTTAATAGAAACGGCAATTGTCGTATTAATAGAAATCTCAACAGAAATATACTTTGAGAACTCCCTAAATCTTAATTGTTTATCAATCACCAGAGTTTTCTCAGAGGTATCCTGAATATTTGGATTAAAAATCTTTTGGCTTTTAATCTTTTCCCCAAAAAAATTTGAGAGTTCTTCTATTTTATTATCAGTTTTCATGTGTCTGTGCAGTTTCCTAAAATGGCTTACAACGGCCGCGGGTATGAAACGTGCCGGATTGCGGAGATGCGTCTGTATCCCACGATAAGAAACTTGATGCGGGACGAAACGCTTGCAAACCCAATAAAACCGGCATGTTTTATGACCCGTTGTTGGCAGCTGCCCTTTATTTTATTTATTATCAGTCAAAAATAATCATTTTTTCAATCAGAGCACTGCACTACCAAAGTGCGGTTGGGAGGGAGGGGCAGGAAGGCTCTTTTGCAAGCCTTTGGTTTGAGCGTTGGCTCGTGTGGGCTTGCAAATGTGCCTGACAGCGAAGGGATGGGTGCGTTGGTTTGCTCGAACCATTTAAATTATAATCCTAAGTCGTCAATTAGGCCATACTTAATCCCTTTTGTGCCATCTCCATCAAACCTCATAATAACATCCTCTTCTTTTACATCCGTTGTAGTATTATTGTTAATTACAATTAGTTGAATATTATTTTCATTTAATTCTGCAAAATCAGCAAGATGTTTCACTAATAATCTAAAAATCTTACTATCCTTAAACTCATCTTCACTATCAGAAATATCAGAAGTGCCTAAGTTTTTTCCAATAGTATCAAGCATTAATATTCCGGGGTGATACGTTTGTTTGAGCTGTAAGCTAATTTTTAAAATTGATAGAAAATATCCAATTGTAATTAAAGTTACTGCACCACCACTACCCAATTCATCATATTTTACATTTCTGACGTATGGAAGGTAGTTTTTATCACTTATATAAGCATCTTTCAATTTTGGAAACTCAAAAGCAGCAAGAGTTTTGAAAAAATAAGTACTAAGTTGTTGTATAATTTGGTTGAAGTCTTCATTTTCTTCCTCAATGCTTTTAATCTTTGCATTAAGCTCTTCCAATTTAACCTCTTCGTCTCTTAATGCACTAATAATACCGAGCAGTTCAGAGTGAACCTTTTCACTTAAAACTATATTTTCGATTTGTTTATCTATTTCACCAACTTCTCTATTTAACTCTTCAATTTTGCTTATAAACGGACTCAAATATACTTGTTGAAGTGAATTAATTTTCTCTTCTGTCTTTGCTCTTTTTTTGATTAGATTACTTCTGTTATTGAGTATTTCATTCATATCAGCTTCTTGTTTTTCTATAAAATCAATCAGCTCATTTATTTTACTCTTTAATCTTTTCTTTTCAAGTTTTATAGCATTTTCCTCTTCTGCATCTAAATCATTAATAGAACTACCACAAAGACAACACTTGCCATATTCTCCTTTTTTTATCTCTCCACTACAAGAAGGACAGTGTATAAAATCTAATTCTTGAATTTGACCATGTGCCATTAGTAAATAATCGTACTTGATTAATTCATTATTATATTGATTTCTTAATAAGCTTAGTTTTCCTTTATAAGAATTAACATCTTGAAAAACTTGGTTTAGTTTTCCAATTTCATTGTTTAGTATAAATAATCGAGCCTCCAAAGATTTCGTAAAGTCATCCTTTGTTTTACTATTATTTTTAAGTTGATTTAATTCTTCTAAAATCTCTATCTTCCTATTCTCGAGCTTTTGTTTCTCTTCAGATATTTTTTGTGGATTTGATAATAACTCAACACTTTTAACAAAATCTACGATTGCATTTTTTTTATCGTAAAACTTTTGAATATCTTCCTTTTTCTGTTTCTTAAGCTCTCGTAGTTGATGCAATAACTGGTTTAAAGAATTTAAAATAACTTCTAAGGTTGGCTTTCTTTTAAATGCAGTAGAAGAATTTTTCTCATCAAGTAAATTTTCAGAATCAATACTAGATTGATTCACATAACAATATTTAAATAAATCTCTAAAACTGAATGCTTGGTTTGCAATAGTAATTTTTGGGACATTTAGCTTTTCAAGCAAGAAACTTGATAATGAATTTGAATTTAAAGGGGAAGAAATCTCAAAAATCAGAAAATTATCTTCAAAAGCATCCAATTCATAGTTCCATTCATAAATTTTAATTGGTCTATCAAAGTAAAATAAAGGTCGTACTATCTTGTATGGAATGCCCTTTATATCAAAGTATAATTCAACATCAGTACAACTACTTTTCACTTCCAAATAATCCTTATGCGATTTACTACCTAATGCATAATTTACAAATTCGAGAATTGAAGATTTACCTGTAGATATTGGGCCAGTAATAAAATTCAATCCAGATTTAAAAGGAACTAAGTAGTCTTTTCTATAGCCTTTTAATACTAATTTATGAAGCTTTAAATTTTGTACCATCGCTATACCATTTTAATGTTACTTTTAGTTCTTTGATGAATCTCATCTTTAAGGACTGAATCGGCTATCTTAGAATATTTTTTCGCTATCACATTTGCATTCTTTATAAGTTGTATGCTTAAAGGACTGTCAATTTTCAGAACAGTTGTTTTCCCAAGTTCCGTTATTTGATAAATAAATGAGCCATCTTTAATAACCTTTGAAATAAGACCTTTTGACCTAAGGAATTTAATAAGCCTATGATAATTCTCTCTGTCTGGCTCTGAATGATAAAATGAAAATAGTTCTTCAAAATCATATTCTTCAACATTTGCAGTCTCTCCTATCATAGTCTTGGGGAATCGCAAATAAAAGTCATATAAAATAAGCTTATCAAAAGTCATTTGGAAAGAAGTTTTATCTTTAAATCCAAACAACAGAGTAAGTAATCGCATTGAACTTGCAATCAATTCATATTTTTCACTTACGACCATTTTCCTTTTGCTTTAAATATTCGACCAGTCTAGCTTTGTAGTTTTTTACCCATCCTAATTCGCATTCTTCAGCATATTGATGTAATATCCCTTTTTTCTCTATGACACTAACTGGTATTTCTGTTTTTAAATTTGTGTCATTTTGGTCTTCTATTCTCTCAAACACTTCTCCTACAAGAGAATTACCATCATTCGTATTATTGTATTTTGAAAATTGAGTTAACCATAAATCATGGATGTTTGCTTTTAAACTTTCTAATTCAATAATTTCCTTTTGTACACCTTTGCTGTATATTTGTTTATCAAGAATTTCAGCATTAAAAAACTGTTTTTCAAAAAGTTTTATATGGTCTACTACATTTGCAGATTGTAATTTGGCTATAAAAACACTCTCACTGTAATCAACATCAATAGGTGGACTAAGTACTTCCTTCAAACTTTCATTTTTGTTAACTAAGTATTCATGAATTTGTCTCAATAGTTTAAGCTGTTCTAAGTCAAAAACATCTTCATCAATTTTGTGTTTTTGAATGAGGTCTAATAGTATGCGACTATCATAAAGCCCAATTTCAATGTTATGTTTTTTTTCGTTTTTGTTTTTCCATTTTGACCACCACTTATGCTCTTCAATGGTCAATCCAATTGGTACACAAAGAAACCACCTTTTCAAAACATAATTGCTTGAATTAATTGCAGTATCAAAGGATTCACCAATTTGTTTTCTTTGAGAATCTCCTAATCTTTCAATAAAATATTTGCATTGATATACATCAATAGTTGCGGAAAAGTCTCCAACAAAAATATCTATACCATCATCACCTGGATTACATTCAACATTGAAAGCATGCTCAAATTCTTTTCTGAATGCTTTATCACATGCAGTCTCAAAAATATAGCGAGCTCCATCGCCATGTTTTAAGAACAAATATGAAAAATCTAATTCCATGTAATAGTCTTTTACTTATTAATATCGTAGGTACCTATCCACGAAGCAGGTGCGGTGGCAAGAAAGCAAGTGTTTGGCAGTGAAGCGAAGCTTGTAGGGAAGGACTGCCAAACTTTTGCTTTGTGCGGTTGGGTTTTTATTTTTTGTTTTTCAATCATGCTGTAAATTAACTCCGAAGAGCGGTTTTTTGGGTTGCTGCCAACGTCTCGCTATACGTATGTACTACGTATATTTTTGTTATATCTGTGCCTATATCGTTCCATTTTGGATTGGAATACGTATCTGTTTAAATTATCAGTCTGTGGAAAAAGCAACTTTTGCATCGCGATCAGTGAAACCAAAATTTCAGCGATTTATGTTTTTCATCACCCTTTCGCCAGGCAGTTCTTTTAATTCTTCGCAGCTCCGCCCCTCAGTCCCATGCCACGGGGCCTGTGAAGGCGAACTCCTTTCGCGCGCGGCTTCAAGATAGCGGTCTGTACAAGCGGAGGCTGTGGCGGATCGTTTAGTTTCAGTCGGTTGGGAAAAGAATATTTTCAAAAGTAGAGATTAATTGTTTATTATGTATAGACTAAGAAGGGTTTTTCATTATTTTTTTGGGAATGATATAGGGGAGGCCTTCGGCAGGCTCAGGAACAGGCTCAGACGCCGGCCTTCGACAGGCTCAGGCGCCGAAAGGGCGACGAAGCGTTTCGGGAGATCCTTGATCTGTCCTCTTCAATCTTTTCTCTTCCGTCTTACTCCCCATAAATGGGTCGTTCCTACGGAACTCTTGTTCAATATTCACGATCCTTCGTCGGATTGAAATCCGGGGCTACCCGTTTCACGTCCCTCCGGGACTGGCAGACTGATGATTCGGCGATTTAACTTATTGGCGCACTAACTCATTAACGCCACCACGCGGAGCCATTACGGGGGACAGGATCGTCTGCCCGATTGAGTACAGATTATTTACTCCTTTGTCCGTTTTTACACCAGAAACAATTCTATAAGTCGGACAAAAATTCCCTGGCTTCTTTAGTTAACGGAATAACATCCGATTGGTCGATATATTTTAATTTGAATTTTCGATTAAGCGTCATTAGTAATCTCATTCCAAAGGACAATCGATTAAGATAGGAATACAGGCCTATTGCGCCATAAGATATGGGGTTCTCTTCGTTCCTATAAATGCTTTTAATATACTTTGCATCCTTAAATATGGTATCGGCCTCATCTCCAAAAGCAAGGTGAGTTTTAGGCGTCTTGCCCTCTTTAATCAGCTCTCCCATATTCTTCGCGCTCATGGCAGCAGCCATCGCCCCTCTTCCTATGCCGACCATTTTTATATAAGGGGCGCCCAGGGCTATTGCTTTAAACATCGTGTCTTCCATTGCAATACCTCCGGCAATAGCTATTTCAGGTATCCAACCCCCCTCTTTTTCTATATCCTTAACGATTTCAATCACTATTTTTTCCAGGTCAATGGTCGGATGGCTCCATTCATTCATCATTTTACACGGACTGTGTCCCGTTCCGCCGCCGGCTCCATCAAAGGTAATCAAGGCAATATTATTCTTTGATGCTATCTGTATAACCCGACGTATATCCTCCTTGTCATATCCCGCCATCTTAAACAAGATATTGTCAGCGCCATGATCCCGGTATCTTTTGATCAGTTCTTCAAGAATAGACTCATTCCACATCGGTAAACGACCATACAGCATACAATGAAACCCTTCTCCACGATCAAACGCTTCTTTAACCCCTTCTTCCATCGGGTCAGGAAAAACCAGACAGCCTTTGTTTTTTAGCGATACCGCTTCATCGTAGGAATATACCGGGACAACATGCTGGATTCCTTTCGCGGCCTGTCCAAACTTAATCTCTATGGTTCTAAGCTCAAAGTTTTTTAAGGCATACTCAGCCGTGCCAACAACAATATCATCGGCGTTTACCTGTAATACAATATCGCCATATCCTTTTTCAAATCGTCTGAAACAATCGATCATTTTGCCAAGGATTGGCGCATGGATCACTTTTCCATTGCTGTCGTGTTTTAAATCCGGATCTTTATTAACGGCATTTTCACCGATTACAACCATCACACCAGCCATAGCGGCTCCCGAATAATAGTCTTCCCAGTTTAATTTTGCCATTGCCGGCAGAATGATGGGCGCCTTTAATTTAATCTTGGTTACATAACCAATCTCGTGTGAAATATCTGCTGAATGAACATTGGTCTGCTCAGCATCCTCTGCCGCGCCAATAGCCCTAAATACCCGACCATTAATGTTGAAATGTGAAAAATCAAAAGGGTAAATCTTCTCTGATGCAAACTGTTGGGTATTGGTGTTATACGGATAGGCCGCCTCAGATCCTCTAATGGCAGATAACCCTATCTCACACAACCCCGTGCATTTATCCGAGCATACCGAACACATCCCTGATAAATCACAAATATTGTCGGGGGTTCTAAGTTTCGTGTTGGTGAATGTTGTTGATAATTTAGGACTTAACGACATGATAATCTCTTTTGGTACATTTTTAAAAGTAAGAATAGTATGCCGGATATTTTATTGTTAGTAATCAAAATTTAATTTTTTTACACTACGCCTATTTTGAATTTACAAATAACCGTGGCGGAGTGGCTGGTAAAGGTCCCGATAACTGGTGTGGCGGGATTCAGTTTTAGTGCAGTACCGGAATACCCGTATACAAACAAATTTTCCCGCAGAATACACCGGTTTTCGCGGAAACCTCCGTGTTGATCAGCGTAATCGGCGGGAAACAGATTTATTTAAGCAGGGTTCCGACTTAGCACTACCCCAGATCGCGAGGACGAAAGTCCGGTCGTGCTTCTACTTTTTGGGAATCCGGGAGTTTACCGAATCAATCGTAAGGGTTAAAATTAGGGGCGGTTCGTGATGAACCGGGTGAGAAAGCGTGAAAACTCTATGACCACCAATTGTCGGGGTCTTTATCGCGGATCCCTTTCAGATAATCGGTGAATATTTTCAACTGTTCCTGAAGATGTTGTTCGATATTCTTCTTGAAATCCTTTTTCTTTAATTCTCCTTTTTTATTGTACAGTCCGTTGGTTTGGTAACTCCCGATAAATTCGATCGGCCATACTCCGTACAGGTTAATATTCGACATACTAAAATTCCGAATTTCATATTTCACCTGTTTGTCCCGGAAGGAGAGGCAGGCCTTGTATTCAATGGCATAAACATCGATCCCCGAATGAATATAGACATTCTGCCGGGGAACGTTAAATTCAAGCGTTTCCCCCTCTACCTGCCTGGTAACCGCTTCGAGAGGATAATCGATGTTGAGGTTGATATAGGCAATAGCATTTTGATATAGTTGCAGTGCGGATAACGAATCGACCGTGATCACGATATAGTTTTTTGAAGAGTCGCTTGCCGACTCGATTCCGTTGGGAGTCACTTTGAAGCTCTGTCCGAAGCCAAGGTTCCAAACAAAGAGCAGGACTAAAAGTATGCGATTTTTCATGTTGGGAAATTCCGTTTATGGTTAATAAGTTTAAGATTGGCTACCACTCCTCTTTTTTAGTCCTGCTGCCATTTAAATAGCTGACCACGAAGTTGAACTCGTTATTGAAGTAATATTCAAGCAGTCTTTTGGCTGATTCTTCTTTTACC
Source organism: uncultured Prolixibacteraceae bacterium (assembly GCA_964632305.1). GTDB lineage: Bacteria > Bacteroidota > Bacteroidia > Bacteroidales > Prolixibacteraceae > CAZWBR01. The sequence continues at coordinate 78,400 of CAZWBR010000003.1, read as the reverse complement.
TCTCCGTTCTTATTAAAGATTCCCCTGATCAACGGGTCATCCACGAAGGAATAGTATCTTTTGTCGGTGCTGGAATAGAAATAGGTAAATAGCTCGATGTTATTTATTTCATACCTGATCTTGCGCTCTTTGAAGGTCAATGAAGTGACGTAGCTGACATCGATGGAGTCCTTCCATATTTTACAGACATTTGAAGCGCTGGTGATATATTTGAGAAATTTATTCGGCACCTGTCCTCTTACAACATTATTGGGAACATTATAAACCTTTTGGATATAGTTGACCGAGTTACGGAAAATCTGTTCGGTAGTGAGCGAATCGATTGTTACCACCACGTAAGTTTTGGAGGTGTCGTTCGCGTTTCTCAATCCCTTTGGAGTTACCACGAAGTACTGGCAAAACGCCGATGTGGGGAGAAAGATTAGAAAGAACAGAACAATATTTTTCATAATACTTTCATTTACGATCAGTCCTAGTAAATAGCTGCTGTGCCGCCCGATTTGTTTTTGGCCGCATTAGCTGTTTAAATTGTTGGGCAATTCCTCACGCTCAAACATAACATCTGTGGGCGGATGGTTCGTCGTCCCGATTTAGTTTGTACGGTAAAGAATGGTCCCGAAAATTAAACATATATTGTTTGTTATGTTCCTGCCGGACCGGTTTTTTGATCAAAATTTTTACTGCCTGGTAACCTGACGGGGAGCGGGTGTGGCAGTGAAAACGGACGGCTAATAGGGAGGAGTACACATTTTCAGCGATCTATACTTTACAATTCCTGCTTTTTTTGATAAGAAAAATTTCGATGGGATAGCCTGTTTTTAAAACAATGTGTTAATTTCACACGATTTTAGGTTTCCAAATCGAACAAACTAATTAATTAATTATTAAAGAGATCTGCAAATGGCAAGACGTATTATTGGGATTCACGAGAAACTTCCGGTTTTAGAGAGCATCCCGCTCAGTTTTCAACATTTGACGGCCATGTTTGGCGCGACCATCCTGGTCCCGATCCTGTTAGGGGTCGATCCGGCCATTGCCCTGCTTATGAACGGCATTGGCACACTGATTTATACCTGGGTTACCAAAGGGGGAATACCGGCTTATCTGGGTTCCAGCTTTGCCTTTATTGCCCCGGCTTTACTGATCATCAGTTCCTACGGGGGATTTACCCACGCCCAGTCGGGTTTTATCTTCTTCGGATTGTTCTTTGTGCTGATATCCTTCGTGGTAAAACAGTGGGGGATACGATGGATTGATGTGGTGATGCCTCCGGCAGTGATGGGTGCTGTGGTGGCCATTATCGGGTTGGAGCTGGCCCCTGTGGCCGCTCAGCAGGCCGGACTGGCCGCCGGGTCAACCGATGTGGGAAAGGTGGTCGAGCCGTTTGTTGCCGATCCCAACACGTTGATCGTTTCGATGTTCACCCTCTGTGTGGGGATCATCGGGTCGGTGATGTTCCGTGGGTTCCTTCAGGTGATCCCGATCTTGTTTGCAGTGGTTGTCGGTTATTTTTTAGCCCTGGCCATGGGTATGGTCGATACGGAGACCATCAGCAACGCGGCCTGGTTTGCGCTGCCGAAATTTCACGCGCCTGTTTTTGATATCAATGCTATTATCATCATAGCTCCGGCCTGTATCGTGGTACTGGCCGAGCATATCAGCCACCTGATCGTGACCGGGAAGATCACCGAGTCGGATCTGATGGAGAATCCCGGGTTGCACCGTTCGCTTTTGGGCGACGGGATCAGTAATATCCTCTCCGGGTTTGCCGGTTCGCCCCCGAACACCACTTACGGCGAGAATATCGGGGTGATGGCTATCACGAGGGTTTATTCCGTCTGGGTGATCCGCGGCGCCGCCCTTCTGGCTATCGCCTTCTCCTGTATCGGTAAGGTCTCGGCCGCCATCTCGACTATCCCCAACGCGGTGATGGGCGGGATCACTATGTTGCTCTACGGGGTGATCGCGGTACAGGGTTTCCGTATGTTCGTCGAGCAGAAGGTTGATTTCAGCCGTAACCGTAACATGGTCCTTGGCGCCATCACCTTCGTGGTGGGCGTCAGCGGGGCAAGCATCAGCATTGGAACGGTGCAGTTGAAAGGGATGGCCTTTGCCGCCGTTATCGGCGTGGTACTGTCATTGTTGTTCTGGTTGTTCGATAAGATAGGCCTGATGAATAAAGAGGCGTAATTGCCCGATAACCGGATAAGATATAGAAAACGTTGCAAAGGTGCGGTTCGCACGATTTGCAACGTTTTTTTGTTGAGGTTGGATTTAAATCAGATCTTCAGTTTCTCACCTTCCGATTTGGCGATCACCACGGCGCAACAGGTGTCGCCGTAAACATTGATGGTGGTACGGAACATATCCAGAATACGGTCGACGGCAAGGATCAGGCCGATCCCCTCGAGGGGGAGGCCCACCGCTTTCAGCACGACGGCCATCATCACCAGTCCGGCCATCGGGATACCCGCTGAACCTATAGCGGCCAGAAGGGCGGTGAAGACAACGATTAACTGCTGGGCGATCGTTAATTCGATCCCGTAAGCCTGCGCGATAAACATTACCGCGACACACTCGTAGAGGGCGGTCCCGTCCATGTTAATGGTGGCGCCCAGTGGGAGGGTGAAACTGGCGATCTTGTTGGAGACGCCGTCGTTCTGTTCGACGGCTTCAATCGACAGGGGCAGCGTGGCATTCGACGAGGAGGTGGAGAACGCGGTTAACAATGGAGTGGCCATGTTTTTCAGATGTTTGACCGGGTTGGTCCGGCCAAGCAGTCTCACGGTCAGCGGCAGGGTGATCAGCCCATGGATCAGTAGACCGAGGAGAACTGTAAGGATATAAAGGCCCAGGCGGCTCAGGATCGCGCTGACATTATTCCCTAATTCAACCTGTTGGGCCATTACTTTGGCCGAGATGCTGAAGATCCCTATCGGGGTAAATTTTATGATGAAAAGGGTCATTTTCATGATCACCTCCAGGGAGGCGTTCAGGATCCCGAGGAGTTGCATCCGGGGTTTCTCATCAATTTTGGTGATGAAGTAACCGAACAGGATCGCGAAAAAGATGATCGACAGCATCTGTCCCTGCGTGAAGGCCTCGAATATATTGGTGGGAACAATTCGGATCAGGGTTTGGCCAAAGCTATCGGTCAGGACGGAGATCTCTTCTATCGGGGCCTTAAATCCCAGTTCGGCGCCCTCGCCGGGTCTGAAAGCAGAGACAAGGATAAAGCCGGTTACGATAGCCGCCAGTGAGGTCAACAGGTAATAAGCGATCGTCTTGGCGCCAAGCCTCCCCAGGTTATCGGCATTGCCTACACTCGCCACCCCGGTAATGATCGAGCATAGAATCAACGGAACAATAATCATGTTCAGCCCTCTCAGGAAGATCTCTCCCGCCCAGTTGGTATAGGCTGTCGCGTCGGAGAAATGATAGCCGAAAAAGGCGCCCAGTATAAGAGCGATGAGGATCTGGTAATGAAGGGCGAGCTTGATCTTAGCCATGATGGAATATTTTACAGAATAAAGGAAAATAAACTTTCCGATAATTCATTGACTTTGCTTTAATTTTTACTTTTAGCCTTTGGTTTAATGAATGAGGGATCATTCCAATTATTGGGGGATTCCGGCCCAAGGGTATTGATCTGTTTGTGTTATGGTGGTGTATTGCTGAAAGATACGGTGATATTGCCGGCGGAAACAGGTGGTTGTCATTGCCTTCGGTCTACGGGTGAACGGAACCATGTACCCTTAACTGATTTTCGGGAGATAGTCTCCCCGGTGATTTCAATATTATTAATTTTTTCAGGTTATGACCCGACAAGATCAATCTCCTTGTTTACAGATAATGACTATCCGATGGATCTTATCCATGCTGATTGTCGCAGTTCTGCTGTTAGTCCCGGCTGAGTTACTGAAGGCGCAGTCCCCAAAAGGGATCAAGGCGATCTGGCGAATGCACGGATCCAATTTCCAGCCGGGAAGGAATATCTCTTTGGACATTACTTTTCAAAACGAGGGGGACCGGCCAGCAGCCTTAACCGCGCAGGTTGAGATCCTGAACGAGAAGGGGGAGAAGGTCTGGGATAACCGGCTCAATTTCGAACTTAAGCCCTTGCAGGAGTTTAAGATCCCGCTGATGGTCCCGGCGCCTAAGGCCGAAGGGGATTACCGGCTGACCCTCAATAATGAACAGCAACTGTTTACCGGGCTACCCCCTGCGGAACCGATTCGGGTGATCGAGCCCGAAAAGTCGGAGCGCCTTGGCAAAATCATGGTGACCGTACCGGAATGGGAGTCTCAGCTTCATGGCTTCGTTGAGAAATGGGAGCTGGAAGCCCCGTCTATCTCATGGGGACAGGTTGTTCTGTGCGGTAGTCAGACCTGGCAGCGTTTTTCTAACGGGGATAAAGAGACAGCCCAGCTTCTCGATCGGGCCCTGAGGCGGGGTATGTCGGTCCTCTTTCTGGATTTCGGGCCCAAAGCATTGACCGGAGGAGCTGAATTGAATGTTAAACTGCCCTTTGGGGCCGGGACCCAATTCTATCCGACGAGCGATTCCATCAGTAGCGCTGTTATCGTTAGTGCAAACAAAGAGATGAATTTCAATATTGAGAATCCCTCCGTCCCTTCCTTTAATGGCATGGGCGGGGCCGTTTTCCCGGTGTTGGGTATGAAAATTGATCCGGCAGGTTTGGCGCTGAACCCTTACCTGGCTGCCGGGACTTCAAATGCTCAATACCCGGTGGTGGAGCTTAAGCCCAAAAATGGGTTGGGTAAGTTGATTCTTTGTCGGTTAATCACAGACGGCCGGTTGGACGAATCACGAAAGAATGTCCGCAACCGTCCCGATCTGCCGTTTTACGATCCGCTGGCCGAACAGTTGATCCTTAACCTGATCTCAGCTTCGGTGGGAGAGGAGCTGATGAAATAAGCTGGTTGTCCTTGTTGGCTGAAAGGAGAGAAGGGGACTAAAACGTCTGTTGACCTTTAAATTACATCCGAATTAGATATTGCAGGAGCTTTCCCGCTGATCCCGCTGATTTTCGCAGAATAATCCGGGTCATCTTTGGGAAACGTTGAAATTAAACCGATCCTCTTCTATCTTTTCTTATCCGGTTGTGTGGTGTGATGGTAAAACATTTTTAGCTCCATCTTACGCTCCGGGCTCAGGTCGTGCCAGCGGATTCCCCGGATCGCCCCTTCGAGCGCGCAAAGCTTGCTGTAGCAGGCTTCGCGGTCCACGGTATAAATACGGATAAAGGCGTTCTCGCTACCGATACTGAACAGATCTTCTATTGTCTCAATCCCGACCGATTGCAGCAGTTGGGCCAGGGTCTTCCCGATATTGGGTAATGCGGTTAATTCGGTGCGTGGCATAGGAGAATTATTTATAGGGTCGATCGAAGCGTTTTTCCCATGCCCCGTTCTTCTTCAGGTTGCTGTTCCAGTAAAAGTTGGTCAATCCCAGTTTGTTAAAAATACTGAAACCAATCCGCCCGATGGCTGACATCTTGTAGGGATGCCCCAGTTGGGTGGAGATCCGCGAATCGAAACGTCCGTAGCGGGCAAACTGTTCGCCCAGCTCTTCGAATTGCCGGTAGAGCTTTCGGGTCATCCACCACGGCATGATCTGAATCCCTTCGACGCCTCCCCTGATTACGGTGCCCAGGTAGCGATAACCCATCCTCCCGATCAGCTTGTCGAGGTAACGTTCGAGCCAAACCGAATGCATCGCCTCCGGAAAACCCGATTGAACGATAAAGCCAATCTGTTTTTCCGGATTGCCCTTTTGCAGAATCAGTTGCTCGAAGAACTCTTTCACGATGGCCGGCATGCAATCGGTGTAGAGCGGGAAGATCATGATCACAAGCTCCGCATTGGCAAAGGCATCGACCTGCTCCCGGCGCTTTTTTAGATTGGCCAGATAGTGCACCTCGACCGTTTCGGGATGAACTTTGGCATATCCCTTCAGGAAGTGGTCGGCCAGCAGGGCCGAATTACTCTTCTTATACCGCGGCGAACCGTTGAACAGAACTAATTTCATGGGCAGTCTCCTCCGGTGTGGAACGATCAGTTAAATGAATAAACCGTTTATGGTTATGAAAATTTAGGGCAAAACGGTCGTAGATCCCGGCGATAATTTCCAGGTCCTCGTCGTCGGTATCGCTTTCGCGCCCGACCAGCAATCCAAACTCGGGGTAGCGATCGTAACGTTTGACATGGTGACATTCGCCTTGCTGCAGCTCAACATAGGGATGAAGCAGGATGATCAGCCGGTCGGTGATCTTCTTCAGCGCCGAGCTGGTAAAGCCGGCCATCAGCGGTGAGGCGAAGATCAGGAAATCGGCGTTGATCACCGAGCGAAAGATAGGGTTGGCATCGTCGTGCAGGGCACAGAGGCCGGGAGTCTTCCACCAACAGCTCCAGCAGCCGGTGCAATAGTGCAACTCCATTTTGCTGAGGTCGAAACGTTCCACCTGATGTTGCCCGACAAGCTCCGTGCAGAGCCGGTCGAGATAACGGGTGAAAGCGCTCTCTTCCTGACCCATATTCCCGTTAAGGATGGTGATTTTCATTTTTTTCTCCTTCTTGCAATTATTTAAAGATCTGTCGGAAAGCAATAAAACAGTCGTTAAATGTTGGCCAAAATTACCGCAAGGTACAAATTTTAACCGGCTTACCACAGGCCTAAAGAGGATTGTTTTAGTAAGCTAATCCAACTATCTGTCCCGGCAGGGGATGTTCCCAAAGTCATCCGAAACTATCCACCGCTTTCAGATCAGTATCTGTTTCCCGCTGATCACGCTGATCAACGTGGAGTTTACCAATAGTCTTAGTGACCGGGTGACTCCAAGTCACCCGGTCACTTTATTCTGGTCTCCGCAAACCAACCCCCAATCGCTGTTCGTCCCAGGATCAAGACCGGGGTTAAGCCATCCTTTTTCTTAGGTTTCCGTATGGTTTCTCTATGTTAGCATACAGGAACCTTGGAGGAACCTAAGAGGAGCATAGGAAGAACTCGGGAGTTGACCCGACCGTGAACCGGCAGTCGCCTGAGCCTGTATTCCTCTGGCTATCGGGAGGCCGGGTCCCCGCCCGGGGATGGCCCAAATAATTGATTCTTTATCAATGACAAAAATAGTTCTCCTATAAGTCGGAGTGCGACCTGGAGTCACGCCCCGACTATCCATTTCTTGTCTGTCACATTGGTCGTTAAGCGTAGAGTTTTATGGTATTTCCCGGATAACGGTGAAAAAAATATTCGATATTGTTTTTTAATTAGTAAATACTAACTAAAATTGTACAGAACTTCTGGCGATCATTCTCAAAATAGTGATTTTTGAGGATCTAACTGGTAGTTTGTCTTGAATTTAACGGATAATAAATGATTTGCAGATGCAGAAATTAACCGACATCGTCGTCAACCTTTCAAGTATGGTTGGTTTGATGGAAGAAGAGGCCAGGGAGCAATTCAACCTCTCGACCCTGACCCTGACGCAGATGCACTATCTCGAAACGATTCATTCGTTGAAGAATCCCAATTTGACGGAACTCGCTACCTCGTTGAATCTCTCGAAGCCAACGGTGAAAGTGGCTGTCGATAAATTGGTTGAGAGAGATTTTCTGTACAGGGTTCAGTCAGATGAAGACCGGCGGAGCGCTCATATTCACCTTACGGAAAAGGGTAAGCTGATTAATCGGATGCATGATTACGCCCATGTGCGGATTGCTGAATCGATTGCCCGAAAACTTGATACGAAGGAGCAGGAACTGTTTATTCAATTGGTTGAGAAGATATTGAGCCAGGAATAATTTTTTATTACAATGGTTAGTATGTGCTAACAAAAATTAAGTTATCATGGAAAAACCGTTTAAGAAGGTGACCTATCAGGGATTGACCGAAGAGCAGGTACAGAAGAAGATTGCTACTGAAGGGTATAACGAACTTCCGTCGTCAAAACCAAAGAATGTGGTTCAGATCGCGTTGGGGGTAGTGAAAGAACCCATGTTTCTGTTGTTGGTGGCTTGCGGTACGTTGTACCTGATTCTTGGCGACCTTACAGAAGGATTGATGCTGCTTGGTTTTGTCTTCGTCATCATGGGGATCGAATTTTACCAGGAGAAAAAAACCGAAAATGCCTTGAATGCCCTGAAAGATCTGGCAAGTCCGCGTGCTCTGGTCATTCGCGACGGGAAAGAATACCGGATTGCCGGCCGCGATGTGGTCACTGATGATATCGTCATTCTCCAGGAAGGTGACCGTGTTCCGGCCGATGCCAGAGTCCTCTCGTGCAATAACCTGTTGGCCGATGAGTCATTGCTCACCGGTGAGTCTGTTCCGGTCAGGAAACGGGAGATTAGTCCGGACGACCGGACAGTAATCGTCGGCGGCGACGATGTTCCGTTCGTCTATTCGGGTTCCATGATCGTCCAGGGAAACGGGATTGTTCAGGTCACGGCTACCGGAACAAATACCGAAATCGGCAAGATTGGGAAAGCCCTTGAGTCGGTAAAAGAAGAATCTACCAAACTGAAAAGTGAGATGGGGGTTTTGGTTCGACGGCTGGCTATTATCGGTATCGTTCTGTGCCTTATGGTTATAGTGATCTATTTCATAACCCGTGGTCATTTACTGAACGGTTTTCTTGCCGGGATCACCCTGGCTATGGCCATGCTACCCGAGGAGTTTCCGGTGGTGCTTACTGTTTTCCTTGCACTAGGGGCCTGGCGGATGTCGAAAAAGTCGGTCCTGACCCGAAAACCCGCCTCGATTGAGACCCTGGGATCGGCCACGGTCCTGTGTACCGATAAAACCGGAACACTCACCCAGAACAAGATGAAGGTGACCAAATTGTATAACGGCGATCAGTTTCATGCTGTGTCGAATGGCAATATATTCCCCGAGGAATTTCACGAGATCATCGAATTTGGAATCCTTTCGAGCCAAACCAATCCGTTTGACCCGATGGAAAAAGCCATCATCAAAATAGGTGATGAGTTTCTTAAAGGAACTGAGCACCTGCACGACAGTTGGATCATGGAAAAAGAGTATCCCCTTTCGAAGGAATTGCTTGCCATGTCGAGGGTATTTATCAATACCGCTGACGATACGAAGGTAATCGCGGCTAAAGGGGCTCCGGAAGCTATCTTCGATTTATGTCATCTGGGGCAGAGCGAGATCTCGAAATACAGTCAGGCCGTGGCTCAAATGGCTTCAGAAGGATTGCGGGTATTGGGAGTTGCCAAGAATAATATTTTGCCGGGAGAACTGCCAGAGATTCAGCACGATTACGATTTTGTCTTTGTCGGATTGATTGCCCTTTCCGATCCTATTCGCGAAAATGTCCCGGTTGCAGTTAAAGAGTGCTACAACGCCGGGATCAGGGTAATTATGATCACCGGTGATTATCCGGTAACGGCGATGAATATTGCCAGGGAGATCGGATTGAAGAATTACGATCAGTGTATCTCAGGCCCTGAACTGAATCTAATGAGCGAGGACCAACTCTGTGAACGTATTCGGGAAGTAAATGTTTTCGCCAGGGTGGTTCCCGAGCAGAAACTGCTGTTGGTCAACGCGCTGAAACGGAACCGGGAGATTGTGGCGATGACCGGCGACGGGGTCAACGATGCTCCCGCGCTGAAGGCTGCCAATATTGGAATTGCCATGGGTGACAAGGGAACGGATGTGGCCCGCGAAGCTTCATCACTGGTTTTACTCGACGATAATTTTGCCTCGATTGTTGGCGCAGTACGCATGGGACGCCGCATTTTCGACAACCTGCAGAAGGCATTGGGCTATATCTTTGCCGTGCATGTCCCTATAGCCGGACTCTCGCTGATCCCGGTCTTCTTTGCTGATTTACCGCTGATTCTTTGGCCGGTTCACATTGTTTTTCTTGAGTTGATTATCGATCCGGCCTGTTCCATTATTTTTGAAGCAGAAAAAGAAGAAGCCAACGTGATGAAACGTCCTCCCAAAGAGATTGGTGAGCCGTTCTTCGGAGGTAAGAAAATTTTCCTGAGTTGCATGCAGGGTATCGGAGTCCTGGTGATTACGCTGCTGATTTATTTCTTCGGATTAAGGATGGGCTATCAGGAGAAAGAGGTTCGAACCTTTACGTTTATCGCCCTGATTGCCTCGAACATCGCCATCATCCTTTCGAACCGTTCGTGGGAAAGGAATATCTTCCAAATCCTGGCAACCAGTAACAGTACCGTCAAATGGGTTGTCGGAGGGGCTCTGATTTTCCTGTTTTTAACCCTGAATGTTCCCTTCCTGCGCGATTTGTTCCTGTTTCAAAAGGTTGATCCCTTAGAGATACTCTTTTGTGCCGGTGCCGGATTCCTGTCTATTGCCTGGTTCGAGATCTATAAACAATTTAATTCGGCGAAATCATTGTTTCGATAGGTTCTCCCTGTAAATAAATCAGGATCAGAGTCTGGTCTTCGTTAAAGTTCGCCTCTCTCAAACTTTTCGATCATCTCGCCGGCGATACTGATCATTGAGGAGTGGGATGGAAGGTTACCTCTTGTAAACCAGGCCGCCTCGGCAATCTCGTGGTGATCAACGGTGATGGGTTGCTGTTCATCGGCTTCGGCGATAAAACCCATCATCATTGAGCCGGAGAGGGGCCAGGGCTGACTCTTGTAATAACGGATATAGGTTACCTCCAGGCCTACCTCTTCCATTACTTCGCGGGCCAGTGCCTCTTCGAGCGTCTCGCCGACATCGACATAACCGGCAATCAGCGAGTACCAGGCGCCGGGGAAACTGGTATTGCGCGCAAGCAGGATCTTATCCTTGCAGGTGATGGCCACGATGATAGCCGGCGATATCTTCGGATAAATGGTGGTGTGACAATTCGGACAGACCAGCGCCCGCTCATCGGTTTTATGCTCCGTTCTCGTCCCGCATTTCCCGCAATACCGGTTATGGGCATACCAGTTGCGCAGTTGATACCCGGCAATGGTGATCCAGGCGATCTCCTGCTGCGGGATCATTCGGAAAAAGTTGACCTCCTTGAAGACGAAGTTGGGGGAGGGCGCTTCCAGACGGTCGCCGATCAGGAAACAGGGCACCTCGTTGAGGGTAAACAGAAAACTCTTCTCTGTCGTGTCGCTGATCTCCGCGAAATCGCGCTTTTGCGGGAGGTCAAACAGATCGCCATCCTGCTTCAGCAATAAGGTATTGTCGCGGTAGTGGAGGACATAGTCCTTCTCTCCGATGGTCGCATCGGGCTGATAGTGATTGTTGAAGCGATGGGGAAAGATATCCTGAATCATAACGGTTGCTGATTTAATTCACTATTCAATTGTTGTGATAATTGATGTTGCGAAGATAACCAGAATAATGCGATGTTGTATTTTCGGCCTCCCTTTAGGGTAGGGGTTAGGCCGAAAAATCAATGCATAATCTTTACAGTTACCTGAAAATACCCAATTCTAAATTATTGGGGAAATGAAAGAAGCAAAAAGTTAGTCAGCTATTTAAATTTACTGTTATCCGATAAATTTCAGGAGATTCCTCGCTTCGCGTACTTATGACAGAATTTCCATTTACCAAATCCCCCCTGCCCCCCTTTAGGAAAGGGGGACTTAATCCTGCTAAAAAAATGTTGATTAATGGCTAAAACCTTGATGATTTTTACCCCATGCGATAAGAGAACTATTTCCCCCTTTGTAAAGGGGGACTAAGGGGGATTTAGGTTGTGAATAAATTGTAATTCAAATTATTATGAATCCCAGATTCACCCTTATACTTTTGAAAGTTGCCGCCTGTCATTATCGCATTATGCATCAATTATTTTGGGGTAGGCTCTACCAATGACAGAAAATAAGACTGGAGTAAGTCGGAGCGCGACTTGAAGTCGCACTCCGACTTACTGCAGGCCTATTTCTGTCATAAGTAAGGGAGAGGGAAATCTCATCACAGAATCAAAGACCAGAACATTGCCGGATAACAGTGATTTTGATTATTTTTATCCGGCAGAACGTTAGTCATATCTTGCATAAACCATAAAATAAACAACGTACAAGACCCGTCTATGAATTTTGATGCTGAATTTAAAAAAGCGCTACAGTTGCTATCCGAGACCGAAAAGGACAAGCTGATATTAAGGTTGCTAAAACGTGATCCAAAATTGGCCGGTAAACTCTATTTCGAACTGGTCGATACTGAATCGGTGCAGGATAAGCGGGAGCAACTTCGCAGTCAGATTATCCGGCAAATGCAATTGGTATCAAAAGAATATTATTCGCCGGGTTATTTACTGATGGATGTCCGCGATATCAGCAGCAAGATCACTGAGCATGTAACTATCACTAAAGACAAGATCGGCGAAATAAGCCTTAATTGTCTGATGTTGCGCACACTGCTGGATCTGAATAATGAACGGATCATGGCTGATCGTTACGGAAATGCTTATAAATTATGTATTTACATTGTCGCACGGATCTATAAGATACTGATGCTGATTCAAAAGCAGCACGAAGATCTGCATCTTGAATTTGAGGAAGATATCCGTGCGATCGGAATAATGGTGGGGCAGAATCGTCATCTGATGGGAACGGCTATCAAGAACGGATTGGATGTCAACTGGCTTATTCAGTATGAGTTACCGGAAAATATTTCGGCAATTTATAAAGAGCTGAAGGAAAACGGATTATTAAAATAGAATGCAGCCAGGTAATCAGTATGATTAAATTATTGCATCTCGATTGGTCATTTCCTGTCATCTCTGACTTTTAATTGATAGATAAATAGATAAATTGAGCTTCAGATGGCGAAATATGCTCAAAAACTTCCATTTTAATTCTCCTGAGTCCCTTGAATAGTTATTTTTACAAAAATTATTGCTCAAGCAATCAGTGGCTTGTTGATGAAGCTGGGATTATTGTTTTGATGCTTTACTCGTGACACTGAACGGATGAGTAAAAATGATTAACCTATTAAATGAGATAAAAATGAGACGTTTGTTTTTTTGTGTACTGTTCACGACGATGGGATTTCTGGTGACTAACGATGGATTTTCACAGGCAAACCAGGCTCCTGCTGCTCCTACCGGAATCGAGATTGTTCCCTCACTGGGAAAGCAATTCAAGAATAAGAAGTTCAATGAGAAGGATTACGCCGGATACCTGCTGGTATATTTTAAGGATCAAAACCAATCGGCCTATTTTGCCATCAGTCGCGATGGTTATACTTTTACCGATATCAATAATGGTCAACCAATTTTTATTGGCTCACAGTTGGCTGAACAAAAAGGTGTTCGTGATCCGCATATCACCCGCGGTCCCGATGGAGCGTTCTATCTTGCGATGACCGATCTGCATATCTCCGGTAAACGTGCCGGTTTCCGTGATACCGATTGGGAACGGCCAATTGAAAAATATGGTTGGGGAAATAACCGTGCCATTGTTTTAATGAAATCGTACGACCTGATCCACTGGACCCATTCTGATTTCCGGGTTGACAAGGCTTTCCCTGAGCTTGGCGATATCGACTGTTCCTGGGCTCCCGAAACGGTTTATGACCCGATCAGAAAGAAGATGATGGTTTACTTTACCATCCGCTATAATAATAAAGCCTGTAACCTTTATTGGTCGTATGCCAATGACGAGTTTACCAAACTGGAGACCAAGCCGGAACTTATCGATAAGATCGACGGGCTTGATGGCGATATCACCAAGGTAGGCGATAAATACCAGATGTTCTATGTCTCGGATGCCAAAATCCTTCATGCAGTCTCCGATAAGATCAATACAGGGTATGTTGCTGAAACTAAACGTATCGATCCGGAGAAGGTGTCCACCGAAGCGCCTAACGTGTTTAAAAGGCTCGGGACCGACGCTTTCGTTCTGATGTACGACGTTTATGGCGCCCGCCCCAGTAATATGGGATTTAGCGAAACAACCGATTTTGTCAACTATAAAAATCTCGGCCATTTTAACGAAGGGGTGATGAAAGCGACCAATTTTACCAGTCCCAAACATGGCGCTGTCACTTACCTGACTCTAAAAGAGCTAAAGGCCATCGCCGAGCACTGGAAGGTGGATATTAAACTGGATTAAGCGAGGGATCATGGACTCTTGTTGGTCAGAGAGGACTTTTCTCCGGCAACATGGTTTTCGTTTCACTTAAAAAATAATAATCCGGCAATCGTTGAGTTATTGCCTGAATTGCAAAAAAAAAGAGTTGATCGCTCCCTAAGACCGGTCAACTCTTTTTTTTCGCTTGTCATATCCTGAAATAGCTATAGACTAATTAACAGGTTTACCTGCAGTTAAAATTGTGTGCCAAAAGATTCTGATTAATTTTACAAAAAAATGTTTGTCGATTCGTTACATCATACCGAGATAATAGCGAAGGGGAATGTTTTTCTTCAGGAAGGCAATCCGTGCGATAAAATCGGTTTTGTGAAGAAAGGAGTTCTTCGGGGTTATGTCCTCGATAATGATGGCAATGAAATCACTACCCATTTCTATCTGGAGGGCGACATCATTATTGGTAGTTACCTGCCCAATACCAATGTTCAGATGACTATACAGGCATTGGAGGATTGTGAAATCCTAACGGCCAATTACGCGACAGTCATGTTTCACGTAAACAAGGATCGGGAGATCACCGGAATAATTACCCGGGCATTTCAGCAATTAAACCTGCGATTGCAGTCCCGGTTAGTTGCACTTCTGAATCTGGACTCCCTGAGAAAGTATGAACTTTTCCTGAAAGAATATCCTAACCTGATCAATCGAATACCCCATTACTATATTGCCAATTTTCTGGGAATTACCTCCACTCAACTTAGCAGGGCACGAAAGAAATTTATCGACAAATGTAAATGAGAATGAGGCCGTGCCTCTCTTTCTTTGTGGAAAAAAGAACAGCCATTAAGGCTGATGGTTTTTCTGCAAGGGGTCTGTTGAAAATGACCCAAGTATAAGCATTTGTTTGCCGTACAGATTGCAAAAAGGAAGATAAATCGATATTTTAATCAAACTCCGGCATTAGCGGGAGACTTTCGAAATATGACTACTGCTATGGGGAAATTGAATTTCAAATTGATAATGATGTTTTCAGTTGTTTGTTCGCTATCTGCAATAGGGCGTGAAAAGGATAATTTAAGGGTGAAAAATTTGATGGTTAAGGATATACCGGTAAAAGTCTGTTATGTCGACGATCATGCAAAAAAAGGATTGGTGATTTTAAGTCACGGGTTTACCGGGAATAAAGAATACTGGAACGAGAAAATGATCACACTGGCTAAAATGGGCTTTTATGCCGTGGCCTTAGATAACCGGTATCATGGTGAAAGAAAGGGCGTTTCGTTTAAGGAAAAGATCATGACCGGGGATGGACATATTGTCCTGGTAACCTTACGAAAAGTAATGAATGAAACCGCTTTGGATATTTCAACCCTTATTGATCATTTTACTTCATCCAAAATGATAGATACTTCAAAAATTGGAATGATCGGAATGTCCATGGGGGGATTTGTAACCTATGCGAGTCTTGTTAACGATAAGAGGATCTCCTTCGCGGTCCCGATGATCAGTTCTCCTTTTTGGGACGATATTCCTGAGGATTCAAGAGTCTTAAGGAGCGACGAGGCGATAAAAGAGTTTACAGACTATGCGGCACAGAACAGTCCGGCTAATCACATAGAAAAGTTCTATCCCAGAAAAATATTTGCCTTAATCGGTAAAAACGATATTCATTTCAAAGCGGAGCGTGTTGTTGATTTCTACGATCGGTTAATAGCGGTTTATAATACAGACAGTACAAACTTGAAGATTAATCAGTATGATGTTGGACATGAGGTAAATGAAATAATGTGGTACGACGTTGTAAAATGGTTAAAAGAAGAGATCTAAAAAAGGGATAGCTGATTGCCGTGAATAAACAGTGGCT
Source organism: uncultured Prolixibacteraceae bacterium (assembly GCA_964632305.1). Taxonomy (GTDB): domain Bacteria; phylum Bacteroidota; class Bacteroidia; order Bacteroidales; family Prolixibacteraceae; genus CAZWBR01. The sequence continues at coordinate 62,479 of CAZWBR010000003.1, read as the reverse complement.
TCGCTGTTTCGGTCGCAGACTGGAAGCTGATGACTTATTTTGAGCCGGAACGGAAGTAAACGGGTTGCCGTTTCTAATAACCTGAAAAGATACCTCAGCAGGAGAAGTTCGGCTGAGGTGGTTTTTTTAAAACCTATTGATTAAGATGGGATTTGCTTATTAGTAAAAGATGAGCCAGGATTAACCGGGCAGATCGGTATCGCCAGGTTTCAGATGAAAACAGGTTAGATGGCTAACGATGAGAAGGAATGAGAAATTGAAGATGATTGACGATTTATTCGCCATGGGGCATAACTTATGGCTAAAGCGATTAAAGTCTTACGAAAGCTGCGAAATACGAGGTGATTTTTCTAAAGTTCAATAGCCGTTAATTCGCCGGTGGGCGAACGGGGCGGCTGATGACTGACCGATGATTTCGACGTATGATCATTATTTTACCCGGCAGAACAGGCTTTCTTCGTTAATCATACCGGAAAGGATGGGGGTGGCTTGGATGTTGCTGTTCGGATGTTTTGCCGTTTTTTGAAAATTGTATATAGGTAAAGATTATTGTGAACAGAAATAGTTAATTTTGAAGGGCGGAAGTGATATTAAAATCGTTGGGCTGATGCGCCTGGAAAGGGATTAGTTGACCATTGGAGGGTGTATTGACAGAAAACTTTACGGAGAAAGGATCACTTGAAATTTAACTACAACCTTTACATTATGATCGTCAATAAAAAAGCTTGTTGCTCCTTTGGATTTTCAGAAGGACCCCTTGATACCTGATTCAGTTTTTGATCAGGGTGAAAGATCGGTTACTCGTTTAAAAAATAATCAACCAACTTATTCTTGAATAATGATACTGACCCAAAAAATTAAAGTGTTTTCACTGGCCTTTTTCTCTCTTTTATCTTCTCAGAAGGGTGAAGCACAAAGCATCGAAAAGAAAGTTCCCGGCGATCCGGTGAAGATTGAAAGCGGGCTGATCGCCGGACAGTTATTGCCCGAAGGGGTAAAAGCTTATCTGGCTATTCCTTATGCCGCTCGGCCTGTCGGCGACCTTCGCTGGCGTGAACCCCAGCCGGTTAGGCCCTGGACAGGGATCAGGACCACGGACAGCTATTGTGCCCCGTGCGCGCAGAAAGGAAATAAATCAAGCGAAGATTGCCTCTACCTCAATGTATGGGCTCCCGTCAAGGCCCCATCGAAAAAGATGCCCGTGGTGGTTTACATCCATGGGGGGGCATACACGGGTGGCTGGGCCTCGCCTTCAGGCGAAGTGCTTGCCCGGAAAGGGGTTGTTTTTGTCAATTTTAATTACCGATTAGGGGTGTTGGGCAACCTGGTCCATCCGGAGTTAACGGCCGAATCGCCTCACCTGGCCTCGGGTAATTACGCCCACCTCGACCAGATAGCCGTTTTACAATGGATTCATAAAAACATACGGCAATTTGGCGGCGATCCCAACAATGTAACCATCATGGGACAGTCGAGCGGCTCTATCGATATCTGCTTCCTGCAGGCCAGTCCGCTGACCCGTGGACTGATACATAAAGTCGTTGGCCTTAGCGGCGCTAACTTCCCCGGAGGGCCGTGGGTCCCCCGGACTCAGGATGAACTGGGAAAGGCTGGCCTCGAATACCAGGAACGATTGAAATGCAAATCCATTGCCGAGATGCGGTCGCTATCGGTTGACGATCTTTTGAAAGAGACCACCAAACCAATCGGCGAACCGGGGGCTGCCGATGGCTATGCCTGGCCTGCCTCGCCACTGGAAATATTCGCGGCTAAAAAGCAGAACCGCGTCCCGGCTATCCTGTGCACCTGCCGTGATGAATCGGGGAGCGGCTTCCGTAACGTTAAGACAGTCGATGAGTTCAAAGCTAAGGTAGAGAGCCTGGATAGTGAATATGCCGGGGAGATATTAAAGATCTTACCCGTATCCAACGAGGAGGAGGTTCAGAAAGCGATCACCACCATTGGTTATGCAACAGGGGTGTTTAAACAGATGTTGACCTGGGCCGAAAATCAATCGGCAAGCAAGACACCTGCTTATCTATCCGTCTTTGCACATGGCGAGCGTGCCGGACATGGCGCCGATATCGAATACTGGATCGGGAATGTCATGCTATCGGGCAAGACGGCCGCCGACAGGGAGCTTTCCGATAAGATGTCGGATGCTTTGGTGGCTTTTGCCAAGACCGGAAATCCTAACACCCCGGCAGTGAAATGGCCGGTCTACAGTTCGGATAATCCGACCCGACTGATCCTCGATAATACGATCACTTCAGTCTCCATCGACAAGAAAGCTTTTGAGCTTTTAGCCCATCCCGAATTTATTCTTGACAATATGTGGGGAAATACCAGAACGGTGAAAAAATAAAAAGAATATTCGAAAGTCATTCCAAACAGATCACTACTTGCAAATAAGAATCGGTTTCCCGCAGATCACGCAGATATTCTCAGAAATACCAGTGTTGATCCGTCCCTCGGGAGACTCGGGAACCCCGTAATCAGCGGGAAATTAACATGCAGCGATTAATCTGTAGGTCATTCGAAAAGTCCACGGACTTTTATGAAACCGTAACTTGAAAATAATCAATCTCAAAAATCAGACTTAAAATGATGAATATGAAAACAAAACTTGTAATGATGATGGCTGTGATCATGCTTATCACAGCATCAAGTACATTCGCCCAGAAGACGAAGAAACCCGATCCGAAGTTCTATATCTACCTTTGCTTCGGTCAGTCGAACATGGAAGCCGGGGCGCGCCCTGAAGAACAGGATAAGGTGGTGGATGAACGGTTTCAGATGCTGGCCGCGGTCGATAATGCCAAGCTGAACCGGACCATGGGTAACTGGTATGTGGCTACCCCTCCGATTAACCGCCCCGAAAATGCGATGGGACCGGTGGACTTTTTTGGCCGTACCATGGTGGCCAATATGCCCGAAGATTACCGTGTGGGCGTGATCAATGTCTCGGTGGCAGGGGCCAAGATCGAACTGTGGGATAAAGATGGCTATAAGATCTATCTCGACAGCGCCGCCACCTGGATGCAGAACATCTGTAAACAATACAATGGTAATCCCTACCAGCGTCTGGTCGATATGGCCAGGATCGCCCAAAAGGATGGCGTTATCAAAGGGATCCTGCTTCATCAGGGCGAATCGAACTCCACCGACCCCGAATGGCCCAATAAGGTGAAGGCGATCTATGACGATCTGATGAAAGATTTAGATCTCAAACCTAAAGATGTGCCATTTCTGGCCGGCGAGCTGAAGAGCAAGGAGGAGCACGGCGTTTGCTATGCTTTTAATACCGATATCCTGGTGAATCTGCCCAAGGTACTGCCCAACTCCTACATCATCTCTTCTCAGGGGGTCAAGGGAAGTACGGACCAGTTTCATTTCAATACTGAGGGGATGCGTGAGCTTGGTAAACGTTACGCGATACAGATGCTGAAACTCCAGGGATTTAAATACCAGGAAGCCCCGGCTAAATAAGTGCCCGGTTAACGGCTAAAGATAGCACTGGAAAGGCGGGAATGGTTGATGTCCCCGCCTTTCTTCTTCTCTGTCTCTTCGGAGGTGAGGTACTGAAAAGCGCCTTATTTCAAGCTTGGTGGATCCGATCCGGGATAACCTCCCTGATTGAAATGGTGTGGTGTAATCATAAATCTTATGGAAAGTTCGTTCAATAGAAGTTTGTTGCTATTTTTGCCGGATAACAAATTGAAACTAAAAGATCAAACTCGATGATGAAAAAAACATTTATCCTTAGTGTTGTTTTATTGATAACAACGGTTTGTTTTGCTTCCAGGGTCGATACCATCCGGGTGGAGAGCAAGGCGATGAATAAAACCATTAAAAATGTGGTGATCCTGCCCGACGGTTACCAGCAGTCGGCTACCTATCCGGTGGTTTATCTGCTTCACGGGGCAGGGGGTAACTGTGCCGACTGGGTTACTATGGCTCCCGGGGTGAAGAATCTGGCCGATACCTATAAGTTCATCGTGGTGTGCCCCGATGGCGGAGTGACCAGTTGGTATTTCGATAGTCCTATTGATAACAGTTACAAGTACGAAACGTTTGTTGCTCAGGAATTAATCGAATATATTGATGCTCATTATTCCAGTGTGAAAAACAAATCGGGAAGGGCCATCACCGGATTAAGTATGGGTGGACACGGGGCCTTGTATCTCGCGTTCCGCCATCAGGATGTTTTTGGTGCCGCCGGCAGCATGAGCGGAGGAGTGGATATTCGTCCTTTCCCGAAAAACTGGGATATCGCCAAACGTCTGGGTACGCTGGAGCAGAACCCTGAAAACTGGGAGAAAAATACCGTCGTTAATATGACGGGTTTGCTGGCCAACAGCTCTTTAAAACTGATCTTCGATTGCGGGGTTAACGATTTCTTTTACGAGGTTAATATGAATCTTCACAATAAACTGCTGGAGATGAAATATCCCCACGATTTCACGGTACGTCCGGGGGTTCACAACTGGCCTTACTGGAATAACTCGGTAAAATACCAGTTCCTGTATTTCAACGATTTTTTCAATCCGACCCGAATCGTCAGGTAAGTTGTGTAATAGATCATAACAACCGGCAATCGGTTGTTTTAACGCTTAATCCAGAGAAGAGGCAGTACGAAAAGGCATACTTTTCCAACTGCCTCTACTTTTTTTATCTACCGCTTTAATTTCTGCGGAAGCCGCATTATTCGGCGCTGTCAGGCCGAGAGGCCACCCCCAAAAAAGTGCATGATGCGATAATGACACAGAGCAAAACATGATTGTCGGGGCGCGATTTGGAGTTGCACTCCGACTTACTGCCGTCCTATTTCTGTTGTTGATAAAGACGCGAAGCGAAATGAGAAATTCCACGGATAAATACTATTGGGGATTCTAAAAGCATAAGGTTTTTTATTCTACGGTCTGAAGAAATCGATCCGAATCCAATTGAGAAGCACAAATCCGGCCTGTTTACCCGATCGTTAGCACAGAGAATCTGAAAAGTTCTTCCAAAGTTCCAAACTTTGGAAGAACTTAATAGAGGTGAGCAGGATTATTGAGGAACAGGAATGACACCTGAGAATTATAACAACGATGTTCCCTGGAAAAAAATCGACGTTTTATGAAAACGGATTAGCGTGAAGTTGGGACCGGGTTAATTAATGCCGGGAGTGGGAAGGGTGATATGATTAAAAGATCTTCGATTATAGGAGTTGGGAAAAAACGGGAATTTCGATTCGGGGAGATAATAGTGAACAATAAATACATAGATGTCAAAACTGGTTTGATGCCAGGAATTATGTCATAAAATTGTAATTGGCCTGTATCAGAATAGTATTTTTTAAATCAAAATTTTGCAAAAGAATGTTAAAACGGTTTAGAAATACAAAAGGTGATATGAAAGCAGGAGATAATAACGAAGATTGGAAATGGAACCAGAGGAGAGGCAAAAAAGCTGAGGCTCACTCACAAAACACAGAATGTCTGCATGTCTGCTCAATTTTAAATTAGAGCAGACTCCAATGATTAATACATTATTCGGGATGAGAGGTCTGAGAGGGCTCCATTCACACAACAGCCAGAGTTAGTGGGATAATAATGGGGAAACTGCAACGGACGCAGATAAGTTGTTTACTATATAATATGTAATGACAAGTTATAAATCTACCAATTACAAGTATGAGAAGAGTTATTTTACTGGAAATTTTATTTATGTTGTTTGCCGGGTTTGTTGCGAATGCACAGACCCGCGTTACCGGAAAGGTAACCAGCCCCGATGGGGAAGGGATTCCGGGAGTTAATATTGTCGTGAAATCGACCGAGAGGGGGGTTATGTCGGAGCCTGATGGGTCGTATAAGATTGAAACCCCGTCGGATGCTACGTTGGTTTTCACTTTTATTGGTTACCGGAAGGAAGAAGTTCCGGTGAAGGGAAAGACCAGTATCAACGTCACGCTTAGAGAAGAGAGTGAACAGATTGATGAAGTGGTGATCACCGCGTTAGGGATCAAAAGGGAAGAGAAAGCGTTGGGTTTCTCCACCCAGAGTATAGGCAGCGAGCAGATTGTAAAGGCGATGCCGAACAACTGGGCTGGTGGGTTGACCGGTAAAGTGGCCGGTTTGAATATTGTTTCACCCGGAGGGCCGATTGGTTCATCGAGGATTACCTTAAGAGGGGATGTATCGCTGAATATGAATGGCAATAATGCCCTTATCGTGGTCGATGGGGTGCCTTTGTCGAGTCAGATGACCGGTACGGGATCGGCCTATGGGGCCGGAACCTCCAGCGATTTGCCGGTAGATTTTGGGAATGGTTTTGCCGATATTAATCCCGATGATATTGAGAATATCCAGGTATTAAAAGGAGCCAGCGCTACTGCCTTATATGGATCGAGAGCAGCAACAGGAGTGATCATGATCACGACGAAAGCCGGGAGCCGTACCCGTAAAGGGCTTGGCGTTACCGTCAATTCGAATACCAGTATTGACGATGTGCTGAAATGGCCCGACTATCAGTATGAATTTGGACAGGGAGTACAAACTTATCCGTTGGGAGCAGCAGGAACAGAATATGCCGGTGACCTTTATTATTCGTATGGGAAGACCCCGGACGGGCTAAACGGCTCGACCAGTGGAACCAGTAGCGCCTACGGACCCCGGTTCGATTCGCAAAAACTTTACTACCAATTTGATCCGGTAACTCAAACTCAGGGGGTTGAGAAGACGCCATGGGTCGCCTATTCAAATAACCGGAAGGATCTGTTTAGAACCGGCATAAATGTTGTGAATAGTGTAGCCATTGATGGACAGGGGGATAAAGGTTCTGTCAGGGCGTCGGTTACCTATACGAAGAATGAATGGATCCTGCCAAATACAGGTTTTGACCGTGTGGTTGCCTCGTTGTCGACCAATTATCAAGTATCGAAACGATTGAAGCTGTCGGCCCGGACAAATTATACCAACCGGAAAACCGATAATACACCGGCTATCGGGTATAACAGTAACTCTATCGCCTATTTCTTGATTTTTCAGAATCCTAACGTGAATCTGGACTGGTTACGGCCGATGTGGCAGAATGGGCAGGAGGGAATAAAACAGCTTCAGCCATACAGTACTTTTATCGGGAACCCGTTTGTGACATTGTATGAAAACACGAATGCTTCACAGAAACATTCGACCACGTCGAACCTTTCAGCCATTTATGAGGTGTCGCGCAAGTTGGAACTGATGGTTCGTGCCGGGATTGATTTGTCTTATGACGAACGGAATATGCGTCGGACGGTGAGTGATGTGGTATTTGGAAAGGGTTATTACCGGAAGCAGAATATTTTCAATTATGAGACCAACTCTGATTTGTTGCTAACCTATCGGGAGAATTTCTCAAATGGTTTGAATTTTAGTTTTTCTGCAGGAGCGAACCTGATGAAGAGCCATTATGATTTGATGGAAGCATCGGTAACCGGGTTAATCACCCCGCGGGTATATAAGCTATCGAACGGGCAGTCGAGCCCTTATGTGATTTCCACGATCAGGGACAAAGCGATTAACAGTGTTTACGGTTCCGCAAATTTGTCCTGGAAGAACCGGATATTTTTAGATATCACCGGAAGGAATGATTGGTCAAGTACGTTGCCGGAGCAGAACCGTTCGTTTTTCTATCCTTCGGTTAGTAGCAGTATCCTGTTGAATGAACTGTTCGCGATGCCAAAAGAGATCAACAAAGCAAAGTTGCGACTGTCGTATGCCCAGGTTGGGAATGATACCGACCCATACAAGACCGAAAAGTATTACGAGACCAGTAAATTTTCGGGGTCAGCCTCGACATCTACTACGTTACATAACATTGATTTTAAGCCGGAGATATCCTCCAGTTTCGAGAGTGGCCTTGATTTGAAAATGTTAAAGAACAGGATAGGGCTTGATTTTACTTTTTATCACAATGTAACCAGGAACCAGATTATTGATGCGCCATTGGATGCCTCTACCGGTTATTATCGTGCCACCATTAATGCCGGTAAAGTAAGGAACCAGGGGTATGAGGTAATGCTGAGCGGAACGCCAATCGACGGCAGGAAGTTTAAATGGAACGTGGGGATTAACTGGTCGAAAAATGAAAACAAGATTTTAGCATTAGCGGAAGGGATGGAAGAGAACCAGTTGCTCAGTTCGATCGGATCGGTATCCCTCATTGGGCGTGTCGGAGGAACCACGGGTGATCTTTGGGGGTATAAGTTAGTTCGGAACGATAAGGGAGAGGTGATCAATGGGTCCAACGGACTGCCTTTGCAAGCCTCGAATATTGAGTATGTAGGGAGCGCTTATCCGGCCTGGAAAGGTGGGATGTACAACGAATTCAGTTATAAGAATTTAAAGCTCAGCATTTCGATTGACGGGCAATACGGAGGGATTGTCTTTTCGCAAGCTCACCATAAGATGACCGAGCAGGGTAAATTGGGATTCACGCTGAACGGACGACTGCCGGGTACTGAATACTATATCGCCAAGGATGACCCGCGTATTTTGGCCGATGCGAGCCTGGCCAAGAAGAATCTCAGTGGATATTACATGGTGGCCCCGGGAGTAGTGGATGCCGGCAATGGCAATTATGTTCCCAATTCGAAGTTGGTAACTGTTGAGGCTTATTACAAGGAAACTTACCGGTTAGCCAATGTTGAGACCAATTCCTTTGATGCCTCCTATCTGAAGTTACGCGAGGTGAGGCTCGAATACTCTTTACCTAAATCGATCTTGACAAAGACGCCATTCGAGAAAGCGTCGGTCGCTCTTTACGGAAGGAATTTGCTGATGATCACCTCCTTCCCCATGTTCGATCCTGAAGCGGCTGCATTGAACGGAGGGACGATTACTCCGGGCGTTGAAACCGGTCAGCTCCCTTCAACCCGTACGACGGGGATCAACCTAACGTTAAGTTTTTAAGTCAATAACTGAAAAAGAGAGAATTAATGAAATCATTTAAGATATATTCCCTGATCATCGTTCTTGGCCTTCTCATAGGGGCGTGTAGTAATTTTGAAGAACTGAACACCGATCCGAACCGAATGGACAAGGTGACCCCGGGAGCAATGCTCAATCCGATCCTTTACGAACTGTCGGTGTTTAACTGGAACCGGTCGAACGGATTTACCATGGATTTGATGCAGGTATCGCTGCCAACCAATAGCAGTGGCGGGGTTACACGCTATATTTTTAACGACAATACCGGTAACAGCACCTGGAATACCTATTACCGGTGGTTGAACAATATCCAGGAGATGGAAGCCTTGGCGATTGAATTCAATGAGCCGAACTATCAGGCCGTGGCGCTAACATTAAAGAGCTGGGTCTATCAATTGTTGACCGATTCGTTTGGCGACATTCCAATGAGTGAAGCGAGTAAAGGGGCCGAAGGGTTATTGCAGCCTAAGTTTGATACCCAGCAGGCGATTTATGAGCAGTTGATCACGAATCTGGATAGCGCCAATAATTTGTTTACGACCAAGGTCGGATTAAAATACAATACGGAGGGCGAGTTCCTGTATGGGACAAATGAAGCATTGGTTTCCGGGGCTTCGGTTGGGATCCTGAAATGGAAACGATTCTGTAATTCGTTACGCTTACGTGTCGCCATGAGGATGGTAAACAGTAATAGCGCGATGGCTAAGAGGGAGATTGAGACCATTTTGGGCAATTCGGCCCTATACCCCATCTTCACCAGGAACGATGAGGGAGCCCAATTGGCTATCTCCGGGGTATTCCCACAGGAGGCGCCAATGACTCGTCCGCAGGATTTTACGGCCTACAGGGGAGTAGCCAGTTTTTTCATCGATAATTTGAACAACTGGAACGATCCGCGTCGCGATATTTTCTGTACCAAGGTGAATGGGATCTTCGTGGGATGGCCAAGCGGGTATAACATCGCACCGACCAATCCGGCCACCCCATCGAATATGAATCAGAATCTGGCTAAGGGGCCCCTCAAAGTAGTATTGATGCCCTATGCTGAGGTCGAGTTTATTAAGGCAGAGGCGGCCCTCTATGGCTGGACAACCGGTACTGCTGCTAAGAGTTCTTATGAAGCAGGGGTTAAGGCGGCTATCGAACAATGGGGAGCTACTTTCCCGGCCAGTTACTTTACCAACACTCCTGCCAGTTTCAACAACACGCTGGAACAGGTAATGTTGCAGAAGTATTATGCCCTGTTTTTTTGTGATTATCAGCAGTGGTTTGAACATCTGCGCACGGGATTTCCTGTTCTTCCGTTGGGTGATGGCGTTCCGCAAGGGAACAAGATGCCCAACCGTTTCAAGTATCCGGAGACGGTTCAACGCACCAATATGGCTAATTACCAGATGGCAAAAGAACGAATGGGGGGCGACACGTTTAACAACAAACTTTGGTGGCAGAAGTAAACTATAAATAATGATTATGAAAAGGTTTGAAATGAAATTAATCAGTGTAGCATTATTGATACTGGTGAGCTTCCAGTTAAATGCTCAGATCAGGAAGAACAGTTTAAAGCTTCCGGAGATTTCCGGCTATCAGCTGTTAAAGTGTGATTTTCATATGCACACGGTTTTTTCCGACGGGATGGTATGGCCCACGACACGGGTAGAAGAGGCTTTCCGGGAAGGGTTAGATGCAATAGCGCTGACCGAGCATATCGAATACCGGCCTAAACTGGCTGATTTTACCTCGAAAGATCATCTGCGTTCGAATGAGGTTGCCCGGGAGAGGGCGAAGGAGCTCGGGGTAATCCTGATCAAAGGAACTGAGATCACGCGCAGGATGGCCCCCGGTCATTTTAATGCAATCTTTCTGAAAGATGCAAATATCTTTGAGACGTTTGTCAATAAAAACGACACCCGCGATGGATCGAATATTGCTCAGACCCTGGAAGAAGCAAAGAAACAAGGCGCTTATGTCTTCTGGAACCATCCCTGGTTTCAGCATCCTGAAAACCGAAGCGAATGGCAACAGATCCATGAAGAACTTTATCAAAAAGGCTTGATTTCAGGGATAGAGGTAGTTAATGGCGGACGCTACGATCCGTTGATTCTACAATGGTGCCTGGAAAAGAATCTGACCGTTTTGTCGAATTCCGATGTCCATACCCCTATGACTCTGAATCAGGGTGAATACAGACCAATGACATTGGTTTTTGCCAGGGAGCGAAGCGAACAGGGTATTCAGGAAGCATTGGTCAATCGTATGACAGTTGCCTATTCTGACGGTCATCTGTATGGTAAAGAAGAGTTGGTTAAACAAATAGTTGAAAACTCGCTGACCCTTAATGCCCGGAAGATCAGTAAAAAGAACGCCCTTTTGACGATCAGTAATCACACAGGCCTTCCTTACCGGTTTGAGATTATCGGCAACCCCGAATTATCGGTGAAACTCGAGTCATCCATGGTTCAGTTCAGTTTGGATCCCCATTCAGAGAATGTTTACCCGATCAGTTCAACCGAGATGAAGGAAGGCCAGGAGGTTGTCCTGAAACTGAGAGTTTTGAATGTTCAGATCGGAAATGAAAAGCCATTGGAATTGTCCTTGAAGTTTAATATTCAATAACCAAATTAAATTTGCAAGTCATGAAAAGGAGTTTATTTCTTTTTGTTGCCTCCCTATTCATTGGACAGGCGCTTTATGCCCAGCAGGAACTGATTGCCTATCATCCGGGAAATAAACCGTTAACCGGGCAAGAGTCGAATATCTCGAATTCTGAGAACCGTGAGCTGTTTGTTTTCAAGGTTTATGCTACGGATGCACAACCCAAGGGGGAAATTGAATCCCATTATTTAGGCGACGAGATTGCCGGTAAGTGGACGCTGGTCAATGAACTCTATTTAAAGAAGAGTGAGGTTAGTGTCGGCTTTGGTAATTCTTACACGGAGATCATCAAACCATCGGTTTTTAATGCGGTTAACCGAATGAATAATTATTACCGGAAAGCAGTCAATAAGGGAGAGGTTAAAATAGAGGAGGCGCAGCAACAATTCTCCTGGATTCTCGAATGTGCCATAGCCATCTACCAAAATGATAATACCGAAATGTTTGAAAAGACATTGGTGAAGTTGAAAGATCCATCACAGATTCTTCAACTATTTAATTCGGTCAGGATTGATAGGATATAATTAATACGACTTAGCAGAAAAAGAGGTCTGTAAAGATTTGCAATTAGGGAGCCCCGGTTGGCCGCTTCTGCAATACCGCAATTTTTTTTACGAATGTCGGATATAACTGAAAATGCGGAAATGCAATAAGAGTGTCAAATGATAATCTATTTGCTATTTCCGCAATTTTCGTTCTCATGTTTTTGATTCTTAGTGTAAAGGTTATAACCTGGTAAAAGCCGGTTTGTGCTGAAAAGGGTGATTTAATTTTCGGAACTCCGGCGCTCGACCTGCATCGCTGCGGACACCTTGGGATAGGTTTACCGATCGGATTGGTGAGGCAGGGCTTAAGAGGAATTTCATTCAATACTGTGTCTGCCTGACTAAATGCTGAATATTTGGAAATACGCCTCTTTGTTGTTTATTTTGATACGTGTACCTGAGACCGGTCCGAAAGAAGGGCCGGTGCGGGAACCGGGAGCCGGCGCGACCGGTGAAACGGGCCTCTGTGCGGCGGGCACTGTCAGGGGCGATCATCTGTAAACGATTGAATCATGATGAAGTATATAGATCTTGAAAATTGGGACCGAAAAGAACATTTTAATTTCTTTTACCGGATGGATTATCCGCAGTTCAATATCTGCATGAATCTGGATATCACCGGTTTTCTGGCTTTTACGAAAGAGAACCATCTCTCGTTCTATTTCGCGATGATCCACGCGGTTACCCGGATTGTCAACGAGATGGAAGCGTTCAGGTACCGCATCAGGGACGATAAAACGGTGGTGCTCCACGACCGGGTCCATCCCTCGTTCACCTATTTGAAAGATCCCGCGAAGAATGACCTGTTTCAAATGATCACGGTCGATTATACCGACGCGATCGGGGAATTTGAAAGAAACGCGCGGGAAGTGAGCCAAAACCAGGTCGATTACTTCGGCATTGATAAGCTGACCGGACGCGATGACCTGATCTACATCACCTCTATCCCCTGGATTTCCTTTACCCATCTGTCGCATACCATATCGATTAACCGGAATGATTCGGTTCCCCGGCTGTCGTGGGGCAAGTTTTTCAGGGAGGGCGATAAGACGCTGCTGCCTTTTTCTGTCCAGGTTCACCACGCGCTGATGGATGGCTATCAGGTCGGTAAATATGTGGAACGCCTTCAGGACTATCTTAACGATCAGTCGTAGGATCACCCTAACGAACGGGATATTGAAATATTCACCTCCCGGCTTTTCCGAAACGGAACGGCCATTCCAATTATCCGGAATCACGGCTTAACAGAATCATCCCTGCCTGTTTGCGCCGTACTTTCAGCGCTGGTTCAATAGTTCTTCAATGGATATTCTGTGCTATTAATGCACAGAATAAGCACAGAAGATGCACAGAATATGCACAGAATATGCACAGAAAGTCCGGCGATGGTCCCGGCCTGTAACCTTTGGATTGGTCAGGATGCCTTTTCTTCGGGTGACCCTGTTCCGGTTTCATTAAAACCGCATGGACTATTCTCTGCTTTTCTTCTACAAAGGGTAACGGTTCTGCCTCTGTGGCGGTTGTGAAAAAAATTACAGGCCGATTGTGGAAAAAAAGAAAGAAAAACAATACCTTTGCCGCGTGTAATCCAATTTATGCAGAAAACATTTTTTAGTTCGACTTCGGAACGTGTCTAAGCGATAGTCAGGAACCACTGACTATCGATCCTTTCCCCGGGAATCCTTCCGGGATACTATTCCATTATCCAATATTTTAAACCGTTTCCTCCTTCCGTCATGGAAGAGGGACCATCTGAATTCTCCGGTATCGCGATAGCTATTGTCTTGTTGCTGACCGGGATTCAATAGGAGTGAAGAACAGTATGAAGGAGTTTGTCACCAACCTCAGACACGAAATTGAACAGAAAATCGGGCGTACCGAACCAGGCGATAAATACCTGTTGACGAAGATCAAGGCGAATATCAATGGCCTGCAGGAATCGTTGTCGCGTCTCAGGGTTTTTATTCTTAATTATCAGTTTAGAGATCAGGCGGAAGAAATAATCTTCTTTAAAGAGCTGAAGCCGGAACTTTACGGTCAGTTGTTGTTTTATATCCGGTTGTACCGGATCGTCGAAAAATGTCCCCAGACCGATCCGGTCTCCGAAAGGATCTGTCTGGCCCATGAACTGAAACTGCTGGATCAGACCTTTACCAATTCGCTCGATTTTTTCCGCTATTACCGTTCCGGCGACACATCGCAGGACGCCCGCTTCTTTCTTAGGAGCGAGTATGACTGGGCGCTCGATCACGATCCGTTGCTGTTCGAGAAGGATCGCAATTATTCGACGAGTTACGATTATGAAGTGGCCCATATTATTGCAAATGATCTGCTTAAAGCGTACCTTTTATCGCGATTGGAACAGTTGAACAGGGAGTCAGGCGCCGATCTGATCACGCTAGTCTCGAAAAATCAGATGCAGTGGACCGATTCAAAGGTGGCCCTGATCGAGCTGGCTTACAGCATCCATTCTTCCAGAAGCATCAATCACGGGACCATCGATCTGAAAGATCTGATCTCGGGGTTCGAAATACTCTTTAATGTGAGGATCGGCGATTTCTACCGGGCCTTTCTGGAGATACGTGAACGGAAAAACAGGACGCAGTATCTCGATCAGATGAGAAAAGCCCTCATTGAGCGAATGGATGATTTTGATAATAAATAGGCTGGTCTTGGGAAGACTTGTGAATTTATCATTTTCACCGTGCCCATTTTTGCACCATTAACTGAAAAAAGTATTGTCATGGACGAAAAGAAAGATGTGATTTTTGATTTCGATATTAACCTGATCTGTGAACTCTTCTGCCATCTCGACCGGCAGGGGCCCGGCAGTGAGGAGGTGACCCGGCAGGCCCTGAGCTTCATCAGGGAGCTTCCGGCCGATGCAGTGATCGCCGATCTGGGCTGCGGCACCGGTGGCCAGACCGTCACGCTGGCGCGAAACACTACCGGGACGATTACGGCGGTGGATCTGCTGCCGGGAATGATCGAAAAGCTGAACCAGCGGGTGAAGCAGCAGGGGCTTGAAGAACGTATTACCGGGGTGATCGGCTCTATGGAGGAACCTCCCTTCCGGGAAGGGGAACTTGATCTGATCTGGGCCGAAGGCTCTATCTATCATGTCGGCTTCGAGAAAGGGCTTACCATGTGGCGCGACTACCTGAAGCCGGGGGGCTATTTCGCGGTCTCCGAGATGATCTGGCTCACCGATGAACACCCGGCTGCGATTGATGAATATATGACCCGTAACTGCCCGGAGATCAATACGGCCTCTTATAAGCTAAAGGTGCTGGAACAGACCGGGTATATTCCCGTGGCGGCCTTCCTGTTTCCCGAGAGTTGCTGGACCGATACTTATTTCCGCCCACTGGCGGCACGGATCGATGAGTTTCTGGAACAGCACGACAGTGAGGCGGCCCGGCAACTGGTCCATTTCCAAAGAGAAGATATCTCTTTTTATGAACAGTATAAGCAGTATTATGGCTATATGTTCTTTATTGGGCGGAAACCGGAGGAGCAAGCTGCCGAATGATTGTTAAATCTGTTATGGTAGACCTGTAAGGTCGACATGTGGTAGCACAGGGCGTAAGCCCTGTGAAAAGGAGATATAGAGGGAATTGGAGGTCTGAAAGACCGGTATGTATTGAACGGATTTGATGAATTGGTTCTGTGTCAATATAATACATACCGGCCTTACAGGCCTTTGAGATACTATCGTTGACCGTCTTCACAGGCCTGACGGCCTGTGCTTTCACATGTCGGACCTTCGGCCCTTTGATCGGTTTATTGCTCATTACAGGGACTTCTCCATACGCCATAATGTAGAACTCCCAAAAATGATATAGCGTAATAAGGTTTGATTTAATGGAGTGAGTCTCTGTCATTGGTACGCGAAGCGAGGAATCTCAACCTCAAATCATTCGTCGGGACTTTATCCGACAGTAGTGATTTGAAATAAGAGGGAATTGGTCATTAGGTTGTCAATGGTGGTCATTTATTGTCATTAAGTTGTCATTTATTGTCATTTATTGTCATTAGTTGTTATTTGGGTATTCAAACATTGACCATCACTGACCATCAATGACAACAATTGACCACCAATGACGACAAATGACTATCAATGACTTAAGTCAATCACCAATGGCCATAATTGACCATCAATGACTTTATTGACGATCAATGACCACCAATGACTATAAGTGACTATCAATGACAAGGAATGACTATCAACGACAATAAAAAATACTCAATGATTACAAGCATTAACACAACCATTCGCCCGGCGACGCCGGCCGATTACGCGGCAACGGAGTTTCTGACCCGGGAAGCTTTCTGGAATATCTATAAACAGGGTTGCGATGAGCACCTGGTGCTGCACCTGCTTAGGAAGAGCAAGAGTTATATCGGCGAACTCGATCTGGTGGCTGTGGGCGAGGTGAGTATCATTGGGCATATCCTCTCGACCCGGGCTAAGGTGGTCAACGCGGAGAACGCTGAACAGGAGATACTGTGCGTGGGACCGTTGTCGGCGGCGCCCGCTTTACAGCACCGGGGCATCGGGTCGATGCTGATGAAAGCCTCTATCGGCAGGGCCAGGGAGATGGGCTTTGCCGGCATGATCCTGTTCGGGAACCCCGATTACTACCACCGTTTTGGATTCTGCAATGCCCAACAGTACAACATCACGACAAAGGAGGGGGATAACTTCGAGCCATTTATGGCGCTGGAACTTCAGCCCGACGGATTAAGCACCGTCAGCGGACGCTTTTTTGAGGATCCGGCCTTTATGGTACAACCGGACGATCTGGAGGTGTTTGAACAACAGTTCCCGTATCAAGAGAAACTGGTCACTGATACACAGTTACAACATTAAAGGAGAATCCGGTTAGGTGCCTGAATTATTCATTGCCGTCATCCCGCATGGCTATCGGGATCATCTGACGGACAGGTTGCATAAAACGATTAAGGACTTTAGCTCAATTTATTGTTTTTATGCCCCGAAAAAAGAAAATAGGATTATGGAAAAGATCATACATTTAAAAGAACTGGGCTATCACGACGGATTGGCCCAACAGATGGCCGACCTTTACCCTGGCTTCGTGCCCGGCAGGGTGATGGCCGAGCATAAGGAGCGTTATATAGTTCGGACGGCAGAGGGGGAAGTTGAGGCCGAGATCACCGGCAACCTGCGTTTTACCGCCCGGAACCGCGAGGATTATCCTGCCGTCGGCGACTGGGTGGCACTAATGATTTACGACGGTGGTACAGCCCTTATCCACGGGATACTGCCCCGCAGATCGGTGATCAGCCGGCAGGCTGTCGGACAGCCGGGTGGGATACAGCTTATCGCGGCCAACGTCGATACCGCCTTCCTGGTCCAGGCCGTCGATCGAGATCTGAGTCTCAACCGGCTCGAACGCTACCTGACCCTCTGCTATGATGGCGGGGTCGCGCCTGTCATTCTGCTCAGCAAGGTGGACCTGATCGACCCGGAACAATTGTCCGTGATATTGGAGGATATCAGGAGCCGGATCGCCAATGTGCCCGTCGTGGCGGTCAGCAATGCCTCCGGAGAGGGATACGGACCCATCCGGGCGATGATCGAACGGGGGAAGAGCTATTGCCTGCTTGGCTCCTCAGGGGTCGGGAAATCGACACTGCTGAATAACCTCTGCGGAAGAGAGGTGATGCGCACGGCGGCTATCAGCCAGAGCATCGACCGGGGCCGGCATGTCACCACCCACCGGGAACTGATCCTGCTGGATGGCGGCGGCATCCTGATCGATAATCCCGGCATGAGGGAGGTAGGCACCGCCGCCGCGGCCAACGGGCTGGAACTCACCTTCGATGAGCTGACTGATCTGTCGCGCCGCTGCCGTTTCCCCGATTGCACCCACACCGTCGAGGCGGGCTGCGCGATACTGGCCGCCGTGGAACAGGGCGCTATCGATCGCGCCGCCTACGATAACTACCTTAAGATGGCCCGCGAGAAAGCCCACTACGAGGCTACCGTAGAGGAGCGCCGGCAAAAAGAACGACAGTTCGGGAAGATGATGAAGAACTACCATAAGACGATCAAAAAGAACAGATAGGCGTAACCGCGCTAATCCACAACCATCAAAGTAAACTTAGTGACCGGGTGACTGTTGATACATCAACCCAGTCACCCGGTCACTCTGGCGGCTCCTCTGTGAACCTCTGTGGAAATTCTCTGTGCGACTCTGTGGTTCCATTCCTTCGGCCCCTGCCGTATTATATCATTAGGAATGCCTATCCGGTGATTTCGTTAGTTTGATTGAATTTAACACGATTGAAACCAAATTTTACTTAAATGAAACTGAATTCTAATCGGTCAGTAACCTCGGGCGAATAATATTGCATCAGAGTTTTTTGCAAAAAATGATTCAGTATGATCAACCTTCTATTACAAGTTGAAAAATCAAAAAAAACTATGAAAACAAGCTGTTTTTTTTACTCCGTGGTTTCAGTGCTTATCGCGAGTGCAACTTTTACCAGTTGCAAAGATGCCTTTGAAACAAAGCAAGGGATGGATGGCGTTCCAACAGAAAAGTCGGCCAACCTGAATGAAAATCTACTCGAAAAGATGTCGGGAAATTACACCGTCGGTGATTTCCATCAACACTCGACCTACTCCGATGGATCGTGGTCGATAGGTCATGTGATGAGTAAAGATAATTATTATAATCTCGACTGGTGGGTCAACAGCGAGCATGGCGGCGCCTTTAACCGCGACGGCGCGGTCTCAGGTAACGATTTAGGGACCACTGTTCTGTGGTCAAGTTACGTGCCTAACCCGATCAAGGGGAAACCAAACGGATCGAACATGTGGCGCTGGCAATCGATTGCCGAATACTCGTTCCTGGAAGTGTTGAAAGCACGGGCACTCTATCCTTCAAAAACTATTATTCAGGGGATGGAATGGAATGTCCCGGGTCACGAACATGCCAGTACCGGTATTCTCAACAACCAATTTATTGCAAATCCGAACTCCAATCCGGTCGCCGAGTTTGAATACAAATTTGACAATAGCGACAGCGATAATATGGGCGGACTTTTTGGTTGGGTGAAGAGTACCAATTCGGGTCATGCCAAGACTATTGAAGGTATAGCCTGGATGCAGGCCAATTATAAAAACACGAGTTGGGTGGTGCCGGCTCATCCCGAACGTAAGGGCCTCTATACCATCAAAGATTTCAGAGATATGAACAACGCCGGGCCCGATGTTTGCTTCGGTTTTGAAAGTATGCCCGGTCATCAGAAATCAGTCGACAGGGGTGAATACAAGAGCTCCAGCAAGACTTACGGGGTCACCACTTATGGCGGCACAGGAGCGATGGCCGCTAAAGTTGGAGGTTTATGGGATGCCATGTTAAGCGAAGGACGTAATTGGTGGTTATTCGCCAGCTCTGACTTCCATGATATCATCAACGATTTTTATCCGGGTGAGTACCAAAAAACCTATGTGGGGGTTACGGAAAAGAATGACGCTCAGGCGATCATCGACGGTTTGCGTTCCGGTAATGCCTTCGTTGTCAGCGGCGATTTGATCGACTGCCTTAACTTTACCGTTGGCGGCAAGACAATGGGACAGACCGCGAAGGTGAATGGAAACAATGTCGTGGTTACGATCTATGTTCATGATCCTTCTACGCCAAACAATAATACCTACAGCAGCTACACCAATCCTGTACTGGATCATATCGATCTGATCGCCGGTAAAGTATCCGGGAAAATCAACCCGAATGATCCAAATTACTCCAACGACGATGTAACCGCCACGACCAAAGTGGTAGCCCGATTTGACGCGGTGGGCGGTGTGGCCGATTCAAACGGTTTGGTCAGCACCAAATGGAACGACCTTGGCAACGGACTGATCAAGATCACTTACCTTTATCCTAATGTGAAAGATAATATGTATTTCAGACTTCGCGGAACGAATCTGGGCCTGAATATCGCCGGGCAGACCGACGGGGCCGGTAATCCGCTTTCCGATTCGTTGCTCTTTCCTAATGATGGAGAAAAAGCTTTCGATGATCTCTGGTTTTATTCGAACCCAATCTTTGTGCAAAAATAAGGTTTGTAACCTGCTTCTGTCGGAGGAAGTCCAATTCGTTGGGCTTCCTTTTTTATTTTAAAAATTCACGGAACCAGATGCCGGAATCCTTTACCGTTCTTTGCTGTGTTTTAAAATTATTGTACACAATTCCAAATCGCGGTCGGTAACCTTCGGCCCATTCAAAATTGTCAATTAAGGTCCAGACGAAATACCCTTTTACATTCGCTCCTTCGTTTTTTGCCCGCAGCACATTGTGAAGATGATTCTTGAAGTAATTAATCCGTTGTTGGTCGTGTATTTTACCATTGGTGAGATGATCGGGAAAAGCGGCCCCGTTTTCTGTGATAATAATCTCACGGATCGGATATTTTGCAAATTGCATGATAATCTTGTAGATCCCTTCAGGGTAAACTTCCCATCCCATCTCGGTCAACTCACTCGTTCTGTCGGGCTTGACATAGTTGGCCCAGATATAAGGTAACAGCGATGGTTTTCCGATCACCCTGAAGTAGTTCTGTAATCCGATAAAATCGAATTCAAACTGAAGTTTTTCCGGGTCGCCGGGTTGGATATACTTCTCTATTTTCCGTAGAAACGGAAGATCCTCATAGGGATAGCCCATCCCCAGTAATGGTTCTATAAATAACCGGTTTAGCATGACATCAAGCCGTTGGGAGGCCCTGTAATGGCTCTCCACTGGTTTTAACGGTTCGGCAGATGAACAGGAAAAAGTAGTGCCTAAATGGCTGTTTTTTACATTCGTTCGGATTATTCTCCCTCCTTCGGCCTGGCAAAGACAAGCATGGTGTACGGCTGCCAGGAATTTGCTGATATTACGCTGTTTGGGGGCGTGCATGCCGGTCAGGTAGCCCAGTGTCGTAAAGGTTGCCGGTTCGTTCAGAACCATCCAGTGACGGATCCTGTCCCCGTATTTCCTGGAGCACAGATCGCTGAGCTCCGAGAACCAATTCACGATCTCCCGGTTGGCCCATCCTCCCTGATCTTCCAACCTTTGAGGCAGGTCCCAGTGGTAGAGCGTTGCCCAAGGTTCGATCCCCCGATAAAGACAGTTGTCGATCATCCTGTTGTAGTAATCAACGCCTTTTTGATTTATTTGTCCTGTCCCCTCGGGTAATAATCTCGGCCAGGAAAATGAGAACCTGAAGTTTTTGAATCTTAGGTGTTCAAGTGTTTGCAGATCTGAGTTGTAACGATGGTAAAAGTCAATGGCTGTATTCCCTTCGGTATTGTCTTTTATGTTTCCCGGTTTTGCGGTAAAACGGTCCCAGATCGATTCTCCTTTACCTTCCTCGTTCCAGGCTCCTTCAGTCTGGTAGGCCGAAGTCGCCACCCCCCATTGGAAATCAGCCCCGAAATCGGATCTCCTGATTCGTGGAAGTTGAACGCGTGAATCTGTTATTGGCCTTTCTTCTCTCCCATTGATCAACGCTGAAAGGTTTATTATAAAATCGGGAAGTTTCATTGTTATATATTTTGACCGGCACCAATCCTGTTCAAATATAGTTCTTTCACCGTTCGATAAGGATATGTCGGACTTTGATTCTCTGTGTTATCTGACAAATGGTAATTTTTGGGCTTTGTTGGAACGGAAGCCGGAGTAAGGTGTCTCGCTTTTTGCTCCTCCCGTGAAAGAGAAAATCAGGACATAAGTTTTGGTAAAAGCGCTGGGAAGGTGTCTCGGGTAAAGTAACATTATTGCCCATGAATACCCCGAAATCCCCGTTAACGCAAAATGGCGTTTTTTCTTTTTAGGACTTAGGATTTTTAGGAAACTTAGGAAACGTGGGAAAAGAGCAAACATCCGAAAATAGATTGGATTGTTTCCTAAGAATCCTCAGTTTCCTAAGTCCTGATTTTCTAAAAATCCATCCCTACACTTTGCTCCGAGTCTTCAGTTCTGTATGAAAACCATTCAGCTGAACTGACCGGTCGGCAAGAGATCGTGCGTCAAAGTAAACTTAGTGACCGGGTGACTTGGCGTCAACCGGTCATTCTGATTAATCTCTCTGTGAACCTCTGTGAAAATTCTCCGTGCGACTCTGTGGTTCCATCCCTTCGGCACATGTCCAGAGACCCGTTTCGATTATTAATAGCACGGGTGATTCTGCTACCTGTTATCCGTTCTGCTGATAGCAGTAGAGTTGATGTGGAGAAAAGCACCAGTCAATCCACTCTGACACACCCCCTGCCCCCTATAGAGAAGGGATGACAGTGCAATGAATTTGGGCAATGCTTACCGGAAGAGATACGCCTAACTTTTTCTGGTAAATTTACTGCACATCTATTGGCTGCAAATTTCCCCTTTGGTCCCGATAATTGATCAGTAGGGGCAGAAGTGTGTGATGCAGTAGTTAAGAGCCAGGATTTCTCCGGGCGATTGGCTAAAGATTCTCGGGAAAGATCTCCCCGATGTTGTTAAAGATATAATCGGGCCGGTAGGGGAATCTTTCGGCATCGCTTTGGCTGGTCACCCCGCTAAGCACCAGACAGGTGACCATGCCTACTTCCAGGCCTCCGACAATATCGGTATCCATCCGGTCGCCGATCATCAGGCAGTCGTGCGGGTGAACTCCCATTTTCATGCTGGCGATGGTCATCATCAGGGCGTTGGGCTTACCCACGATATAGGGTTTTTGGCCTGAGGCGGCTTCAATGGCGGCCAGGATCGTTCCGCAAGCCGGTTCGATCCCGTTCTCGATGGGATCGATCACATCGGGGTTGGTTCCTATAAATTTGGAGCCGTTCACGATAAAATGAACCGCCTTTTTCATCATCTCGAAATTGAAATGGGCGGTTTTTCCCACCACCACATAATCGGGATTCGATTCCGTGACCGTGAACCCCATGTTGTAAAGCTCGCTCACCAGTCCACCTCCTCCGATCACGTAAAGGCTTGCCCCCGGTTTCTGGTTCTTTAGGAACTGGGCGGTGGCTATGGCCGAAGTAATGAAGTTCTCTTCCTTCAATCCTTTAAGTCCCTTCGATTCCATTCTCCGCACCAGATCGAGGGGCGTGAGTTCCGAGTTGTTGGTCAGAAACAAAAAGGGTATTTTGCTCTTTATCAACCGATCGATGAATTCCTTAGCGCCGGGGATCAGCTCCGACCCGCGGTAGATCACACCATCCATATCCGAGATTACACACTTAGCCATAGCGATCTTTTTTTTCTTTGTGAGTTGGTGAGCATCAGGCGCCTCTAAAAAAGGGGTGATGACCTGACTAAATTAACGAAATAATGATTCCCCGCAACTGGTGGGGTCCATTATTTGCCAGGCTTTCCTAAGGTGCGTCAAAACAGATAGATTTTCTGCCTGATTCTAGCTCTCCCGTTTCCCGTGCAGCAGCAGTCCCACCGCATCTTGCAGTGAGCCGGCCTTGGTCACCGCCCCGGAGTTGACGAAGAAAATCTCGTCGGCATTCTCTATCGTGTTCAGCCGGTGGGCAATCACGATGCGGGTGGTCTGTTCCGGCAGCTTATTCAGGATATCTTCCAGCAGGTGCTCGGTCACCGTGTCGATATTAGCGGTCGCCTCGTCAAGGATCAGCAGGTCGGGTTTGCGCAGTACCGCCCGGATAAAGGCGATCAGTTGTTTCTGCCCCAGACTGATCCCGTCGCCTGAAGGTTTGATCTCAGCCATCAACCCACCGTCGAACCGTTCCAGCAGTCCGTGCAGCCCCGATTGGGTCAGCACATCGATCAGCTCACGGTCGGTAAGGTCCCTGAGCTCTTCGTTTCCGTACAGAATATTATCACGGATCGTCCCGCTGAAGAGAAACGGCTCCTGAAGGATAAACCCGATCCTGCGGGTACGTTCCTCCGCCCCAAGTGAACGGATATCGCATCCGTTGAGGATGATCTGTCCCGATACCGGATCGTACAGACGCGCCATCAGCGAGGCTGTGGTGGTCTTGCCCCCTCCCGTCGGTCCAACGAAAGCATAGGTCTTGCCCCGCTCCAGATCGAAACTTACCTTTCTCAGGATCTCCTTGCCCGGTGTATAGTAGAAGGAGACATCGAGGAACGACATCAGATAGGGGGTATCCACCTTTTTCACGGCTTTCCCTTCCGGGAGATTGTTTTCTAGGGCGATAATCTGCGCGATGCGGTCCCACCCGGCCAGCGCGACCTGGAAGTTAGCCCACAGCGAGGCGATCTGTCGAAGCGGATGATAGAAGTGGGTGATATAAGTGAGGAAACTGATCAGCAGACCAATCGTGAACTCGCCGGTGGCAATCAGGTAGATCCCTAACACTAATACCACCATTTGTCCAACGTTCGCCGCGAAACCATATACCGGAGTAAAGATATTATTGGCGATGCCGGCCTTCACGGCGGTGGTGTAATTGCTGTTATTGACTTCCTTAAACCGTTCGCGGAAATAATCGCGGCGGTTGAAGGCGATCACTACCTTAAAGTTGTTGAGGCTCTCCTGGATCTCGGCGCTCAGGATGCCGGTGCTTTTCATGTTACGCGTGTTACGGTTCTTGACCCATGGCGAAAGAGCACGCGTGAAAATCCAGAGGAGCAGGGCCGGAAGGAGGGCGGTCAGCCCAAGCTTGGTGTTCAGCGAGACAAGGAAGATGCCCGAGCCAATCATCGTGAAGATACTGCCCATAAACTGTACCAGCGATTGCGAAAAGAACTGGTTGATCTTGTCGGTATCGTTATTAACCCGTGAGATCAGGTCGCCCGCTTTGTTTTGGTTGAAGAAATCGATCGGCAACTCCTGAAGCTTGTTAAAAATCGAGTTGCGCAGGTTGAAGAGCATCCGTTGACCCACGCGGCCCATCAGTTGGGTCTGGGTATAATTGCTGATCAGCGCCAGAAGATAGAGTCCAAGTAGGATCGCTGAATAATTGATGATCTGGCCGTACGCTTTGGTCACGATAAAGTTGTCGACCGCGTGGCCAAGAATGTAGGGCACCAGTAGGTTGAAGCAGGTGTTGATCAGGATAAAGAAAAGGGCAATATAGAGGTTGCGGCGTTCTTTTCCCATCAGCGACAGCAACCGGCGAATCGTCTCCATCGTTCCCACCTTCCGCTCTTGCGGATTGATCTTCGAATTCAGGTTATAATTCATAATGGTTGGTGCTGCGTTGTGAATTGAAGATCTGAACATATTCGGGGCTACTCTTCATCAGGCTCGGATGGGTGCCGTGGGCCAGTATTTCGCCCTCCTCCAGCAGGATGATCTGACCGTAATCTTTCACCGGGGCAATCTTTTGGGTCACTGAGAGCAGGGTTAGCCCCGGATAATTATTCGTTACATTGCGGAGGATCTTCTGCTCGGTTTTCTGATCGACCCTTGCGGTAAAATCGTCGAGCAGTAATATCTTAGGATTTAGGGCCAGCGCCCGTGCCAGCATGATGCGTTGTTTCTGCCCGCCCGAGAGGCTGGTGCCCCGCTCGCTCACCAGTGTGTCGAGCCCTTGTGGCAGGCTGTCGATATAATCGCTTAGTTCGGCGGTGGCGATTGCCCTGGCCATCGACTCGTCAGTGACCTTCCCGTTAAAGGCGATATTCTCGCGCAGGCTCATGTTGAACATCACGCTGTCCTGAAACACGAAACCTATCTGGTGCTGAAAGCTCTCTTTGTCGATTTCTTCAATAGGAATCCCGTCGAACAGGACTCTCCCTGTGGTGGGCCTGATTAGTCCGGTCAGCAGGTAGAGCAACTGGGTCTTTCCGGCCGCTGTCGGACCGATCACAGCGGTGCGCGAACCTGGTTCAATACGGAAACTGATATTTTGCAAAACGGGCTTCTCGCCAAAAACAACCGAGACATCTTCCATGGCGATGCCTCCCATCAGTGTCGCACTCTTCGTGCCGGCATCGCGGGTCTCGGGTGCGTCGAGGACGATCCTGATGCGGGCGTAGGAGACCGTTGACAAGGCAATAAAATTGCTGATAAACCCGATGACCATGATCGGGAAGATCAGGATGGCCAGATACGAACTAAACGCGGCGAATTCACCCATCGTCATGTTCCCGTTGATCACGTAATGGCCGCCCAGGGCCAGGATTACCAGAGTGGCCATATTCCCGACAAAAACCACGATCGGGATCAGTGTGGCGAAATAGGTAAGGATCGAGATACCCAGATTCATAGCCATGCCGTTAGCTTCGAAGAACTTCTTATATTCGATCGTTTGGGCATTTAGTACCCTGATCAGCGCGGCTCCCAATATGCTCTCGCTGATCACCTTGTTCAACCAGTCAATCACCTCGCGGCTCCGCCGGAAGAGAGGTTTCAGTTTGCGAAATATGATATAAAAAGCGCCGCTGATAAGCGGGATAATGGTCAGTACGGCCAGCGCCAGCTTCCAGTTAATGATCAATAGCAGGATGCTCGCCCCGATGATGATAAATACCGAAGAAGCCAGAGAGACGATCCCCATCGAGACAAACATCTTCACCGAATCGACGTCGGAGGTGAGGTTCGTGAGCAGTTTAGAAGGGTCCGATTGCTGGATGAACGAGTAACTTTGACGAGAGATCTTGTCGGCCAACTGTTCGCGCAGATCGCGGGCCACCCGCTCTGAGGCGAAAGTTTGCAGTAATCCCTGCAGGAAAGTAAAGATTAAGATGATCAGCGCCGCAACCATAAATTCGAGGATAACCTTCCGGTATTGAAAATTACCGCTGTCGAACGCATCGATACTCTGTGAGATCAGTTTGGGGATAAACAGGTTGACCGCATTGCTCAGCAGTGCGAAAGAGATCAGCGCGGCAATCATTCCCCGGTAGGGCTTTAACACCGCGAAGATATTGGGTCTCGATGGTTTCCCGCTCCCTCTCTTTTTATGGTCTGTACTGGACATCGGAATAGCGCGAACAAAATTTTTGACCTGCGAAGTTAAAAATATCGAACAGATTCACGGGAAAGTGAACACAAAATAAATTGTAACGGTGGCAGAAAACAGTCAGGATAGGGGAGAACACAAGAGATGTTTGGACTCTTCAATTCCTGCTTTGGTCCCAAAGAAAGGCATTATTTTACCCATCAACCGCGATCTGGTTTGATTACTTCTCGCCCAAATATAAATAACAACGGGGCAGCTTTTGGCCACCCCGTCGGTTATTTTTTCTGTGTCAGGACACGTTATACGGTCTGTACCACTTCCAGGTTCGACTGTCCCACCTCAATAGCCTGCAGGTTTAACGGGATCAGTTTGTGGTGACGTTCAGGCAACGATTTCTCCAGCCCCTTCTTCACGTTATCCAGTTTGACCACCGGTTTGGCCTTCAGGAAGGCGCCCAAAACAATCATGTTAAAGGTGAGCGGGTTTCCCATCTCGACGGCCAGTCTGGCCCCTTCCACACGGTAGATGTTGATGTCTTTGCGGGTTGGATGGTGAACTACGCCGTTAGGATCGTAGAGCAACGTCCCTCCTGGTTTTACGCTCTTCTCAAATTTGGTCATCGACTGTTGGTTCAGGATGATCGCGGTGTCGAACTCGTGCAGCACCGGAGAGCTGATGCGGTCGTCGCTCAGGATCACCGTCACGTTGGCCGTACCACCCCGCATCTCTGGTCCGTAGGAGGGGAACCAGGCCACTTCCTGGTCCTGCATTACTCCCGAGTACGCAAGGATCTTTCCCATCGAAAGAACGCCTTGTCCGCCAAATCCTGCTATAATGATTTCTTCAGTCATCGTCTTTTCAGTTTTGCAAAGTGATTAACTACGGATCTTATACTGGTCAGGCAAATCTTTTTCTCCGTCTTTCATGTCGCCTAACGGATAGAACGGGAACATGTTCTCTTCCATCCATTTGTTGGCTTCAACCGGGGTCATCTTCCATCCCGAGTTACAGGTGGAGACGATCTCCACGAAGGAGGTTCCTACTTTCCTGGCTGAGAGTTCGAAGGCTTTCTTAATGGCCTTCTTGGCTTTACGGACTGCTGCCGGGGTCTGTACGCTCTGACGGGTCACGTAGGCTGCTCCAGGCAATTGAGCCAACAGTTCAGTAACCTTTAAAGGATAACCGTTCAGGTCAACGTTACGCCCGTAAGGGGTTGTTGCTGTTACCTGTCCAAGCAGGGTGGTCGGGGCCATCTGTCCTCCCGTCATCCCGTATATTCCGTTGTTAACAAAGATCATCACGATATTCTCGCCACGGTTCACCGCGTGAAAAGTCTCAGCGGTACCAATAGCGGCGAGGTCGCCGTCACCCTGATAGGTGAAGACATATTTATCGGGCATCACCCGTTTGATCCCGGTGGCCACCGCAGGGGCCCGTCCGTGAGCCGCTTCCTGCCAGTCGATATCGATATAGTTGTAAGCGAAAACGGCGCATCCAACCGGCGATACCCCGATGGTCTGATCCTGAATGCCCAACTCTTGTATCGTTTCCGCGATCAGTTTATGCACCACCCCATGGCTGCACCCGGGGCAATAATGCATCGTAGTATCAAGCAGTACCGGTGATTTGGAATAAACCAGGTTTTCCGGTTTAACCAGTTCTTTTATTCTATCAGCTACTTCAGCCATAAACTATTCTCCTATCAGTTTTTGATACAAAGCCTTCTCCACTTCGTCGGGCGAAGGAACGATACCCCCCATCCGACCATGGTATTCCACTTTCGTCTTGCCATTCACAGCCAGGCGCACATCGTTCACCATTTGACCGGCATTATATTCGACCGTCAAAAAGCCTTTAACCCGTTGCGCTAATTCGGCTATCGGTTTTTCCGGGAAAGGGAACAGGGTGATCGGACGCAATAATCCAACTTTAACTCCCTTCTTCCGGGCCAACTGAACCGTCTTCTGGCAGATACGGGCCGCAGATCCGAAGGCGACCAATATATAATCAGCATCTTCGCAATCAATCATCTCGTAACGAACATCATTCTCCTTCATCTTCTGATACTTTTCCTGAAGACGGATATTGTTGTTCTCCATGATGTCCGAGTCGAGCTCCAGCGAAGTGATCACATGTTTTTTGCGATCCTTGCTCTTGCCGATCGTGGCCCAGCTTCCCGAGATAGCTTTGATCTGTTCGTCGGTCCAGCGTGGTTTCTGGTCCATCAGTTCAACCTTTTCCATCATCTGGCCCACAACACCGTCAGCCAGGATCATTACCGGATTGAGGTATTTAAAGGCCAGTTCGAAGCCAAGGTCAACAAAATCGTGCATCTCCTGTACCGAGGCCGGTGCCAGTACCAACAATGAATAGTCGCCGTGGCCACCCCCTTTGGTGGCCTGGTTATAGTCAGCCTGCGACGGCTGTATGGTGCCCAGTCCCGGACCGCCGCGTTGTACGTTCACGATTAGACAGGGCAACTCTGCTCCTGCAAGATATGATAATCCTTCGGCCATCAGGCTGATGCCCGGGCTTGAGGAGGAGGTCATCACTTTTTTACCTGTCCCTGCCGCTCCATAGATCATATGGATAGAGGCAACCTCACTCTCAGCCTGAAGCACGACCATCCCGGTATCTTCCCATGGACGGTTGGCCATCAGGGTCTCCATCACTTCCGACTGAGGCGTAATAGGGTAACCGAAGTAAGCATCACAGCCACAGCGTATTGCAGCCTCAGCAATGACCTCGTTACCTTTCATTAATCTTAATTCTCCCATATTCAGGATTTTATGCTGTTAATCTTTTATTCGACTCTTGCCCGGTAAACCGTGATACAGCTATCGGGGCACACGGTGGAACAATTGGTACAACCGGTGCAATTTTCGGGATTCTCCATATAGGAATAGTGGTATCCCTTACTGTTTACGCTGTGGTTCAGACCCAGGGTTTGTGTCGGACAGGCAACCACGCACAGGTTGCATCCCTTGCAACATTCTGAATCAACAACTACTGCTCCTATTACTTTAGCCATCTCTTGTCGATGTTTGTTATTATTGGTTTACGAAAAACGTCACAAAAGTAACATCCATTCTTAATTTTCTACCGGAAAATCAGCTTTAAATTGTTTTAATCTGGCTTCCAGGTCGCCAAACTGGTCCCGTCTCACATGCGACACACAGGCCCGCAGACCCTCTTTTACGCTCCCGGTGTTGCCTAACGATATGGCGCTAATGCCGTAATAAAGAAGATTATGCAATAGCTGGGCTCCGGTCATCCCGGGATAGCCGATCGTGAAATAAAACCCGTTGCCGATTGGTTCGTCGAGGTCATTTCCGTAAACAATATTAAACCCGTTCTCGATAAAGAGTTTTTTCATCACTTTGGCCTTTTCGCCATATTCCTTGATCTCTTCAACGAAGTTATAGACTCCGTCGTTGGCGGCTTTAAACATGGCTGCCAGGGCATGTTGCGAAGAGTGGGAGGTCCCCGAGGTCAGCGAGTAAAGAGCGCGATGAACCACTGCATTGCCAAACCCGTGTACCTTGAGCCGCTCTTCCAGATTAGGGAAGTGACGGTGATAGAGGGCATCGGAAATCACCAGTACCCCGATACGTTGTCCGGCATAGGAGAACACCTTGGAGCTGGAGATCATTAAGACATAGTTCCCGGTATAGTTAGCCACCGAGGCCTGGTAAGGGGGAACACCCGGCTTCGACAGATCGCGACGGAAGTCCATCGCGAAATAGGCCAGGTCCTCAACCACTACCACATCGTATTTGTTCGCCAGGTCACCGATGATCTGAAGCTCCTCTTCGTTGAGGCAGATCCAGGCCGGGTTGTTGGGATTGGAATAGACGATGCTGTTAATATTTCCTTTTGACAGATACGATTCCAGCTTGTCGCGCAGTTTGGGACCGCGGAAATCGAACACGTCAAAGGTTTCGTATTTCTGCCCCATGACCCACATCTGCTGTTTCTGGACCGGAAAACCCGGATCGATAAACAGGGTGGTATCGCGCTCTTTGCGGCAGGCACCGGCCACCAGGAAGGTGGCATAACTGCCTTCCATCGACCCAACGGTCGGTACACACCCCTCCGGCTTAACCTCAATATTCATAAAAAGCTTCACAAAACGTGAAGCTTCCGCTTTTAACTCTTTGATGCCATCAATAGGCGGATAGATCGAGGCCACGTTCTTCCTTAGCGCCTCTATCTCGGCTTCTATCCCCACCTTCGCGGGCGGTAAGCCGGGGATACCCATCTCCATGCGGACATACTTCTCTCCGGTAGCCGCTTCTATCGTGCTGACTAACTGAACAATTTCCCTGATCGAGGCATTCCCGATCTCGGGTACTTCAAGCTCTGCGATCTTACGTTCTACTATTTCGCAGTTGATCGGTGTATTTTTCATTATAATATTAAAATTCCTTCAATAACTGATTCACCCAGTTGGTAACCCGTTCATCGGTGAGGTCCGATTCAAAATCTTCGTCTACGGGCAAGCCAACAAACTCTCCGCCTGCAAGGGCTTCGGAATCCTGAAAGGTATAACCCTCAGGACTGACTTTGCCAAGCAGTTGGCCTCCGTTGGCTATCACTTTCTTGGCCAGTTGCCCCATGGAATCGACGAAATGATAGGCATAGGTGATATGATCGCCTAGTCCGAAGATGGCTACTTTCTTGCCGGTGAAATCAAAATTGCTGACAACCGGAAAAAAATTGGTCCAATCAGTATTACTGAACTTTTGGTCCCAGGTATCGCGGCCAATGGTTGATATTCCGAAAATAATCTTGTCATACCTCTTCAGATCCTCAACGGTGGCTTCCGAGATAGGGATCAATTCAGACTCTTTATTTCCGATTCTTGCGGCAACCAATTTCGCAACACGGTGGACGGCTCCGCTTTTGGGTCCGAAAAAAACAGCTATTTTTTCCATGATGCAAATTATTTAATTGTGTAAATCAATATCTCCCTTCTTGTATTCCCCCAGGATAGCCAAACTCGATACGTTCTTCAAAACCTGGTGGATGGCCCGTTCGTAATTCTCTACCGAATCGTATTCAATATCGACATGAAACGAATACTCGTTCGGTTTGCCGATAACCGGGATCGACTGTATCTTGGTCAGGTTGATCCGGTGCTCGGCAAAAAGGGTCAGTACCTTAGCCAATGCTCCGTAGTAATGGCCGCACTTGAACGATAACGAAGCTTTATTGGACTCCTCATTCGGCACCGATTTTTTGGACAGAACGAGAAAACGGGTGTAATTGCGTTTGTTGGTCTCAATTCCCCGTTCGATGATCTCCAGTCCATAGATCTCGGCCGAGCGTTCGTTGCCAATGGCTGCGGCATAATCATACTTCTCTTCGGAGAGCTCTTTGGCTGCTCCTGCCGTGTCGCTTTTCTCGCGTAGCTTGATCGCCCCGAAACGGTGATCAATAAATTCGGCACACTGCTTCAGTGCGATGGGGTGGGAGTGGATCTCCCGGATATTTTCAGGATTGGTGCCCGGATAAACCATCAGGTTCATCTGGATATGCAGATAGATCTCGCCGATGATCCGCAGGTGAAAATCCCGGAGCAGGGCATAATTTTCCAGCAGACTCCCGGCAATGGAATTCTCGATGGCCATTACCGCGTAATCGACCTCGTCACGATCGAGCATCTCACACACTTTTCGGAAAGTACGGCATTCCACGATCTCCACCTCATCCCCGAAATACTTTCGGGCTGCATCTTCGTGAAAAGAACCTTTGATTCCCTGTATTGAAATTTTCTTCACTTTGTTCAAATTTTTGATCTTTTTCATCTCAATTTTGACGCAATGTAAATAAAAATCCCGGATTTTCCGGGATTCATAATGATAAAAATATGGCTTTCAGATTTTGTAAAGATCGCTGGCCTTCACCAGATCCATCTGATGTTCCTGTAAGACTTTGATACATTTACCGATGTTATCGGGCTTCAGCACCACGTTGGCCGACTCCCCGACCGAATAGGCATAAAGGTATTCGATTGAGACCTCATTGTCCGACAATATCTGTAAAGCCTTGGCCATCGCGCCCGGCTCATTGGGACAGTTGAGACAGATCACATCGGTCAGGCTCACCGAGAAGGAGTTCTCCCGAAGTTCCTTCAGGGCTCTCTCATGATCGGAGACGATCAATCGCAGGATTCCAAACTCCGATGTGTCAGCTACTGTAAAAGCCGACATATTTATCCCGGCATTCCCCAGGATATTTGACACCTCTGTCAAACGTCCCGATTTATTCTCGAGAAAAACAGAAAGTTGTTTGATCAGCATAGCTCTGTATTTTTAATAGCAAGATAGTAAATTTTATGAAAATTACCATTAGCTGTTGGCTTTTAGCGGCCAATAGCCAATGGCTAACGGCTAAATCTTCCGTTTGTCGATCACCCGCTGCGCCTTACCGGCTGTACGTTCGATGGTCTTCGGTTCAACCAGCTTAACGTTGACCGAGATGCCCAGTACGCTCTCCAGATTACGGGTGATTTTCATCCGCAACTCCTGTAGTTTCTTCACCTCATCGGAGAAGAACTGTTCCTGTACTTCGACCATCAGGGTTAAGGTATCCAGCGTGCCTTCACGTTCAACGATCATCAGGTAGTGCGGTTCCACTTCGCTCATCTGGAGGAGGACCGTTTCAATCTGCGACGGGAAGACATTGACCCCGCGGATGATCAGCATATCGTCGCTCCGGCCTTTACATTTCTCCATGCGGACCAGGGTACGGCCACATTCGCATTTGTCGTAAATCAGGCGGGTCAGGTCGCGGGTCCGGTAACGGATTAACGGGATTCCCTCCTTGGTGATGGTGGTAAAGACCAGTTCCCCGATTTCGCCGGGAGCGACCGGTTGAAGGGTCTCCGGACTAATGATCTCAGGCAGGAAATGGTCCTCGTTAATGTGCATCCCACACTGAGACTCACATTCGCAGGAGACTCCCGGCCCGACAATCTCACTCAACCCGTAAATATCGATCGCTTTGATATGGAGTTTCGATTCAACTTCCTTCCGCATCGCTTCCGACCACGGTTCAGCTCCGAAGATCCCGACCCGTAGTTTCAGACTCTCGGGAGCGATCTTCATATCTCGTAAAACTTCAGCAATATTGAGGGCATAGGACGGGGTACAGCATATAACGGAGCTTCCGAAATCCTGCATCAGCTGGATCTGCTTGCTGGTATTCCCGCCCGAAATCGGGATGACCGAAGCTCCCAGATTTTCCGTGCCGTAGTGAATACCGAGACCCCCGGTGAAAAGTCCGTACCCGTAAGCGATCTGTACAATGTCGTTGCGGTGAACCCCGGCCATACATAAAGAACGGGACACTACCTCGGCCCACATCTGAATATCTTTACGGGTATAACCCACCACGGTAGGTTTCCCGGTGGTGCCCGAAGAGGCGTGCAAACGAACGATCTCGCTCATTGGAACGGTGAACAGACCGAATGGAT
Source organism: uncultured Prolixibacteraceae bacterium (assembly GCA_964632305.1). Classification (GTDB taxonomy): domain Bacteria; phylum Bacteroidota; class Bacteroidia; order Bacteroidales; family Prolixibacteraceae; genus CAZWBR01. Next base: position 27,946 of record CAZWBR010000003.1, on the reverse strand, counting down.
AATTGTCGCGCAGGTCAATCTTCGTGGTAAACGGCAACTTATGCAGATCCTCAATCCCGCGAATATCCCCGGGCGTCAGACCAACTTCCTGCATCTTCTTCCGATAGGAAGGAACATTGTGATAGATCCTTCGGACCGTATCGCACAATCTTTCCGACTGAATGGCCCGCATCTCTTCACGGCTGGCACATTCTATTTTCTCATTCCAGATCATAATCCTATTTTTTATTCTATATAACAGCCTTCAAAAGTACGGAGGACTAAGTGAACCATCAATTTTTTCACGACTGATTTTCCCGCTTCTTTACCTTCTTACTTTTCCGACTTGTAATTTTTCTTTCGTTTCAACCATTTTTCTTTATCCTTAATCTTAAGGCCTTTGCCTGGGCCTTCTCCTTTCCAGGGGGCTCATAACCCTAAAACTTCACCGAAGGATGCGGATCTTCCGGCTTGATCAGCGAACCAACCACCAGCACTATCGCCGAAATCGGGAAAGCGATCACGATCGGATCGATGATTGCCCATGGAAAGGTGTCGGCCAATGTTGGTTTTCCAAACAACGCCTGGCAAATACCCAGCGGATCAGACTCTGCTTTATGCATAAAGGCCAGCCAGAACACGCTAACGACCATTCCGGTTAATATGCTGTAAAGGACGGCTTTCGAGTTGGCCCGCTTCCAATAGATCGCGGCGATATAGGCGGGAAGGAAAGCTGCTGCACATACCCCGAAGAAGATGGCCGTCCCGCGGGCAACGATACTCCCCGGTAATTCGTAGCCAATAATCATGGCGATGATAATGGAAATAACGATGGCCACACGGGTAATCAAAACCGTGCTGTATTTCCCTTTGGTGATGATCTTTTCCAGGAAGTCACGCCCCAGCGAAGTGCCCATCACATGGAATTGGGAACTCAGTGTTGACATAGCCGCCGACAAAAGTGTCAGCATGAAAATATAGACAAACCACGGGGGTAAGGCCGCGTTAATAAAGGCCGGGATGATCGAATCGATATTTCCCCCTGCCGCCTCCTGGGCCAGCTTCCCGGTCTCACGGTAAAAATAGACGTTGGTCAGTGATCCTACCGTGTAGATAAAACCGGTAGCCACGAAAATAAACAATGCCCCGATAAATACCGCACGGTTCAACTCGCGATCGCTCTTGACGGTCATGAAACGAACCACTAATTGAGGCTGGGCCAAAACACCGATCCCCACGCCAAGAATAATATTGGTAGTAAGGACCCACCACCAGGTTGAGTTAAAGGCAGGATAAGCGGTCCAGCCCTGATGGCCCATCTCCTTGAGCTTTTCCGGAACAAGATTGATCATGTCGGTCAGCTGCTGATGGGCTGAGGTAAATCCTCCTATCTTATCATAAGTCATGTATAACAGGAAAAACATCCCGAAGAACATGATCGCTCCCTGCAGAGCGTCGGTGTACATCACCCCTTTCAGTCCGCCGGCTATCACATAAGCCGCGATAATCACGGTGAAAAACGACAGGGCTACCCCGAAATCCATATCAAAGATGCTCTCCATAAAACGGGCTCCGCCAATTAAAACCACCGCGGCGTAAAGCGGCATGGCCACGAAGATGATAATCCCGCTGATCATCTGGATCTTGTCAGAACGGAACCGTCTGCCTAAAAACTCGGGAAAGCTGTGCGCCCCAAGATGGAAACCCATCCGGCGCGTCTTCCTCCCAAAGAAGACAAAGGCGAGGAAAATGCCGATAAAAATATTCAGAAAGGTGAGCCACATCAGCCCCATGCCATAGACCGCGGCCATCCCCCCAAATCCGACAATCGCGGAGGTGGAGATAAACGTGGCGCCATACGACATGGCCATTACAAAAGGATGGGTCTGACGTCCGGCCAGCAGGTAATCGCTCGCCGTCTTGGTCTCTTTATATCCTTTAAATCCCAGATAGGTTATTGCTAATAAATAGATTACTACGATCAGGCCTAAAGCAAATGTATTCATAGTCTTACAGTTCTTCGGTTAACGTTTCTTCTTCTTTCTCCCATTCAACCTCTTCCTGAATCTCTTCATTCTTAGGCTCATGACCTTTGTTCCAGTAAATTATTCCGTAAACGGCACAACCGGCAAGACAAATAAACGAAAACAGATAGGCCAGATAGATGACCGGATCGTCGATTCCAAACATAAGTTCCTGTTATTAGTGGTTAATTTTTCATATAGCTCTCTTCGGCTGTCAAAGGCTCTACCCCAACTTCCTTCATTTTCTCGCAGGCATCTTCAACATTGCCCACATCGACAATTAAAAAGGCATACTTACCCCGGTTAATCCCGTAAGCATTCTCAAAATTGATCCCGGCCTCGGCAATCTTCCTGAGAATCTCATCCAATCCACCCGGTTTATCCTCCATGCGGAGAATGATAATCTCACGCAAAGCGGCTGAGACTCCCTGCGCCGTCAAGGCCTCGAAGGCTCTCTCGGGATGATCGACCACCAGGTTGAGAATGCCCCAACCCGATGCCGTATTGTTCAGGGTCATCGTCCGGATATTGACCGAAGCCTCCCGCAAGATCTTCGTGATCCGCTCGAAATGGCCAATTTTGTTTTCCAGAAAAATCGAAACCTGGTAAGTCATGGCTTAAACAGTTTATTTGGTTTTTTATTTCTTTCGCTTGTCAAAGACCCGTACTGCCTTGCCCTCTGATTTGGGAATAGCACCGGGTTCCTTTAATTGTACCATCGGACGGACCAACACTTCGTCGCGGATCAGGTGGACAATTCTCTTTTGCAGGTGATCGAGCAGTTTCATGTCGCCGCGGAACCACTCCTTCTTCACTTCCACTTCGACGATCATCTCGTCCTGGTCGTTGATTGTCTCCAGGATAATGCGATAATCGTCACCCACCTCGGGCAGACGGAGCAGGATCCCTTCCACCTGCATCGGGAAGATATTGCATCCTTTCACGATAAACATATCGTCCGAACGGCCTGATATCCGGTCAAGCCGGCGATGGGTCCGTCCGCAGGGACAATCGCCCGGGATGAAGCGGGTCAGGTCCCGTGTCCGGTATCGGATCAAAGGCATGGCCTGACGGTCCAGAGTCGTCATCACCAGTTCCCCTACCTCGCCGTCGGGCACCGGTTCAAGGGTTACCGGATCGATGATCTCTACCACATAGGCATCTTCCCAGATGTGGAGCCCGTTCTGTTCGGTACATTCCATAGCCACACCCGGCCCGTTCATCTCCGACAGGCCAAATGAGTTATAGGCTTCAACCCCGAACATCTCTTCGATGCGGCGGCGTTGTTCCTCGGTGTGAGGCTCAGCCCCTATGATGAATTTTCTGAGTTTTGTATCTTTTTTGGGATCAAGGCCTTCTTCCTGAAAGACTTCATACAACCGTCCCAGGTAACTGGGGATGGCATGGATGGCTGTGGTCCCGAAATCGCGCATCAGCTTGATCTGACGGGTGCTGTTTCCCGCCCCGGCCGGGATGCTCAGACAGCCTAATTTTTCAATACCATACTGGAATCCCAGTCCCCCGGTAAATAATCCGTAACCGGAGATATTCTGGAATACATCGGTTTTTCTGATCCCGGCGCAATAAAGCGACCGCGCCATCAGGTTGGCCCAGCTATTCAGGTCATGCCTGTTATGGTAAACCACCGTCGGATTGCCCGTCGTCCCGCTCGAGCTGTGAAGACGGACCACCTCGCTCTTCTCCTCGGCCAGCATTCCCCAGGGATAACTGGTGCGCAGATTCTCTTTCGTGGTAAACGGCAGATCCCGGATATTCTCTATCGAATTAATCTTTAGCTTCGAATACTCCTTACTGCTGAATATTTTCTCATAATAAGGTGACCGGACAGCCAGATCGATTGTGTTCCGCAACCTCTCAGCCTGCAGTTTCTCTAAACCCTTCCGGTCGAGCGTTTCTAACTCTTTTTCCCAAAACATCAGCTATCAATATAAAAATTAGAAGAAATAGGTCATGACCATTCTTAATCCGTTGTTCACGACTTTATGTTGATCTGAATAGAGACCGTCACTGAAATCAATCCGGCCAATACCGTAATTAACTGCCGTCATCTCATACTCAAATCCGAGTTGAAATTTGGATGCAACATACGTAAGGGAAGGACTGACGCGGTACATGTCCTGAATATTGGTGGCCATACCCCAGGTCGTTGCCGTTTCGCTTCCTGCCGGACCATATTGTTTCAGGGCATCGCACGTCCCGAAATTTTGGAAATAGCCGGCGAAAATCCCCCCAATCCATTTCTTCCCGTAGGTGAGGTTGAATGAAGTCGACATCCCGTTATAATTGGTATAGGTTTCTTTCCCGGTCAGCGCGTCGACTGTGGCTACCCCATAGCCGCCGCTCATCGTCAGGTGCGACATGTTCTGACCGTAATAGCTTTTCAACAACACCATTAATTTATCCTTGGAATATTTACCGTAAGCCATGTAGCTTAAGCTGGTCAGTTGTTCGTCTGAAACATAGTTTTTTCCGTCGTTTTCTGTTGTGTAAACCCTGGGTTTGATGGTGTTCAGATCGATGCCTGCCCCCAAGGTCAGCCCGTTCTTGTTGTATTCAAGGCTTGCTACCGTTTCCGGGAGCACCGCGTCGCGTTTGTACGTGTTCGATGATCCCAGTGGCCCGGAAGACAGGTATTGTTGCTGGTATAATAAGGTCCCGGAAAAGGTCACAGCTCCCGATTTGTAATCGAGCCTGATCTGCGGACTGCGGTTAAACGGTGAAAACGGACTACCCGTATTCAATGAGACAATCTGAGGGAACGCGGCCCCGCCCCAGAAAGGGTGCCAGGTCTGACCGACCAGCAATTGGGTCTTCTCCCAGTTGAACTGGGTATAGGCTTTCCGCAGACGGATCAGGTAGATTTCCGGCTTCCCGGCAAAATCCATCTCCATAACCCCCGATGTCCTGGCCCCGAAAATCTCCGGTCCCTTGATGTTTACTCCCCCCCGCGTGACAATCGAAAGCATGTTGGCCGTCGTCTGTTCGTTGAGATCCTTCCCGTTCGCGTCGGTCCCGATATAATTGGGGAAAAGATAAAACACATCATTGAAGGCATTTAATCCCTTGTAGGTGTCCAGGTAAAAATCATTCCGGACAAATCCGTAAAACGACACAGGATTCTCCTTTTTGGTCTCCTGTGAAAAACCCAACAGGGGTAACATGCCGAAGAGCAAAGCAATTTTAATACGCATAAAATATTGATTGTTCATAAGTTATTTGCAATATCAAAACCTCCGAAACCGGAAGCAGTCACGTGCCATCTTCCAATTGTTAGGAAAATTGAGGTCAAAAATAAAACAAATAAATTAAATCGAACCAAAATGTGACTAAACAAAACCTTTAGTCAGGTAATTTTTACACATTATAAGTTAAGAGCGTAAAAAACGGAACAATCAAAAGAAAAATCGTCAAAATAGGGTAGGAGGAGTGCTCCGTTTGCAAGGGAGTCATTATCGCGGCAGAGTCCTTCTAACCCGTGACCATCTTCGGTGTTTCTGTGCTGTTTTTGTACAGTTTCTGTACTGTTTCTGTACTCTTGGAGTACCGAAACAGCATTGAAACTCCTTAGAACCAGGGCTGAAGATCGGGGGAGGGGGTAGGCAGGCCTGGAGGAAAAAAGAAAGAGGGGGTGCGCCTAAGCGGCGATGTTTTGGGCTTAGGTGAATTTCCGGTCGCGCCCCGACTTAATGAAAAACGAAGGAGTATTCTTTTAAAATTATTACTGTCCGGGAAAATGCAGGAGATTCTTCGCTTTGATACTTATGACAGAATTCCAACTGGGATTATTCCATACAATCAGCTTTATTGAAAAAGTGCTCATATTGAATGGAATGTCAGCTTATTGGATAAATTTATGCAATAAGGTTGAGATTCCTTATTCCGATGCGCAGCGAGGAATAGCTGCATGAAGATTGAGGTTTAGACATTGGCGAAAATGAGGATAAAAAAGGAAATTATAACCGGATGGTTGTACCCCCGTGCCGTTAGGTACGAAATACTGGTAGAAGAAATTGTACGAAAAAGATTCGTCCGCCCCGAACGGGGTGGAACAAATGAACGAACCATTATTTTCTACCGATGTTTTGCCCTTACCGGGGCAATGATCGCAACCCTTTTCAAATTTCAAAAGAATTTCTGTTACAAGGTACTCTCCAAGGTGTGCTAATAGATCTAATGGTGAACGAATCCCGATTTTCAGGGGGAAGGTAAGTGGCGCAACCTGAAGGAGAACACATTGAAGTAATGGCTGCGATGCGCCGTTTGAAGATCGGAGTCTTTGCCCCGGGTTACGTCAGGCTACACCCGGGGTTATTGAGATTTGGCCCCGTCAGAGCCGGAAAAGGATTCCAGCAAGAGGTAGGGAATCGCAAATTCTGCCTCTGAAATCACAGTATGGTCCACCCGGGGGAGCATTTCCCCTGTCATTATTGCATTATGCTACATTTATATGGGTTGATCTCTAAGAATAACAGGTTATTTTGGCGTTGTGCAGAGTTAATGGGTGTTGTTTCGCGACCATGCCGCGAAACAACACCCATTATATTCTTAATATAACTAACTGATTGTCATTTTGAACGAAGCGGGAAACTTCAACCTGAAAACAATAGTCGGGATTTAATCGTACAGTAGTATTTTAAAATGACGGGCTAAATTATCTTTCGATACGGATGCGGGCATCGACGGCCACGATCTTGTCGCCTTTTCCCATCAACGGATTGATGTCCATCTCCTTGATCTCCGTCGCGAAACGCAGCATCGAGGAGAGGCGGACGATGATTTCGGCAAACTTGTGACGGTTCACTCCCGGCTTGCCGCGGTAGCCCTTGATCATCGGATAAGCCTTTAGGTTACGGATCATTGAATAGGCTTCGTTGAAAGTGAGCGGCGCCAGACCGGAAGTCACGTCTTTGAAGACCTCCACGAAAATACCGCCGATGCCGCACAGGATCACGTGCCCAAACTTAGGCTCATATTTGGCGCCAACGAAGAGTTCAATTCCTTCGGCCTGCTCGGCAATGATCACCCCGGTGACATCGTCGATCTGCATCATCCGGTTAAATTCCAGGGCTACTGACTCGCCCGAACGGACATTGAGCGATACGCCGCCCACATCGGTCTTGTGGATCGGCCCAACGACTTTCATCACCACCGGGTAGCCAATCTTTCGGGCAGCCTCCAGCGCGTCGGTTTCCGTGGTGACCACGATCTCTTTGGCGAACGGGATGGAGGCTGCGGCCAGCAGTTCGTGGATCGTCTCGGGTTGCAAATAGCCGTTTTCGCAACTCTCGATGATGCGGCGGATGCGCGGAATATCGACCCCGTCGAGGTAGATCCCCTGGTCAGACGGGGCAGGGGTGCGGTAAACGCGGGTCAGGGCACGACCTAAGAGGACCTCATCGGGGAAGTTGACATTGCCGTGGGAGAGGAAATAGGCCAGGTCGCGTTTGACATTCATCACGGAAGGGAGGATCGGGAAGATCGGCTTGTTGCACTGTTTCATCTTCCGGTCGAGCACCTCGTAAACATCCTTCACGGAGGTGAGGCCGGGACTGCCAAAGATGACTGCCATCCCGTTAATCTCCGGAAAATCGTTCTCGCAGGTATCGATAATCATCTCCAACTGCTCGGCGGTGCCGGTCGCCAGAAAATCGATCGGGTTCTCGACCGAGGAGCCCTGGAAGAGCGATGCCTTCAGTTTCTCCTTGACAGGAGAGTCGGGGAGGTGAGGAATGTTCAGTCCTCCGGCTTCGAGGGCATCGGTCAGCATCACAGCCGGCCCGCCGGCATGGGTGATGATGGCCATGTTTTTTCCTTCCATCCGTTTCGATTTAAATATTCCGGCCACGGTGGTCAGCTCTTCACGCCCGTAACAGCGAACGATGCCCGCCTTACGGAAGAGCGCTTCCACGGCAGAGTCGGAGCTGGCCAGCGCCCCGGTGTGCGACGAGGCGGCGCGGCTGCCGGCCGATGAACTGCCGGCCTTGATGGCTGCTATGCGGAAACCTTTGCGGACCAGCGATGAAGCATGGTGCAGGAACTTATCGGGATTGGCAATCGATTCGACATAGATCAGTTTAAGGCGCGATTCCGATTCGCAGGTTGAGTTGCGGTCCCAATACTCCAGCACCTCCTCGACCCCGATCTGGGCCGAATTGCCGACCGAGATCACCCGTGAAAAGTTAAGTCCTTTCGGGATGGCCGACTCCATGATAAAGACGGCCGTGGCGCCCGAGCCGGATACAAAATCGCACCCCGATGATTCGAGCCGTGGGATGGGGGTGGTAAAGACCCCGGCATAGGAGGGGGTCAGCATCCCGATACAGTTGGGCCCGATCAGGCAGCCGCCCGTCTCGTTGACCGTTTCGACGATCTTTTTCTCCAGTGTGGCCCCTCCCTCTCCTGTCTCACTGAAACCGCCGGAGATGATGATGAAGGCTTTTACTCCCTTTTCACGCGCCAGGCGATCGACCGCTTCGGGACATAATTTGGCAGGTATGGCAAGGATCGCCAGATCGAGATCGGGCAGAGAATCGATACCGGCGACTGTCTCAACCCCCTGTACCTCTTTGTCGTTGGGGTTAAGGGCAAAGAGCTTCCCTTTGAACTCGTGCTCAATAAGGTTTTTCAGGATCTTGCCACCCGGTTTGGAGATATTGTTTGATGCCCCAACGACTACGATACTTTTGGGGGAGAGTAGTTGCCTGTTTAACATGTATTCCCGAATTTGGTTAACGTCTATCAAACATACAAAATGTTTAAAATGTTTTAGCTGACTTTTGCCGGTTTATTGGCGGAGGCGGTAAGGTAATTAAAGCTGTCGAACGGATGGGTGGGCAAATCTCAGATATTGTTATCTTTGGGTCATGGAAAGCGGCGAACAGAAAATATTTGTCTGGTGCGATTTTTCTCCGGCGATGGAGATCGCCATTCAGCATGGCATACAGGTGGCCTCGATTCTTGGGAAAGAACTCTGCCTGATGCATCTGTTAAAGGGTCATCCCCGCGGGAATAGTGAGATGGCCGAAGCCAGGCTGAGGGGAATAGCGGCAAGGACCGCGGCGCTTGCACCCTCCATCCGCATCCATTTTATCGTGATGGGTGAGCCGTTAGACCGTATTTTGACCCACTTGGCCGAAGTCTTTGACGCACTGGTTCTGGTGGCGCATAAAAAAAGTGCCCCTCAATTATTGCCATTTCTCCATGAATCGGGCTTCCCGTTTCTCTTCGTTTCGGCCAAAGATCATCTCGATCAGCTCTACCGTCAAATAGTGATCCCGGTAGGTTACATGAAAAAGAGCAAAGATCTGGCGCTCTGGGGCAGTTATTTTGGCCGTCATAACGGGGCTTCCATCGATCTGCTGATGGCCAGCGAACCTTCCGGCGCTGATATGGAGTCGGTAAAGAAAAATATCCTTTCAATAGCCCGTCTTTACCGTAATTTTTCGTTCCCTTATCGCCCGATTGAATGTCATTCCCCCACCTGGAAACTTCAAAAAGCGGCATTAAATCACTCCATGGGATTAAAAACGGGATTATTGATCCTTTCGGCAAGTTTCAAGACGACTTTTATCGATCGATGGATGGGATTAACAGAAGACCGGGTGATCGAAAAGTCGGAGGAGCTTTCAGTAATGTGCATCAATTCACAGCGGGACCTTTATACGCTTTGTGGTTGATAGGGGTGTTTGCTTGGGGGTTGTTTGTCGAAAATATTATATTATCGAAGTTTTCCCCTTTTTGTTTTGGGGGTTTGGTTTAAAAAAATAAACTTCAAAAATTAATAATAAATTTACATTCCGCGGGATAATCAATCCGAATTATCGATACTTTTGGCCGCAATTTTTCTCAAACCGACCCCCCGACCGGAGCCGATTTGGGCTAGTGAGAAATCTTCAAAAACCAACTGCAAATGGAAAGCAGTGCTCTTCTACTTTTTTTTATTACCGCGATTGCATTGGTCGCTCTGGCTGTGCTTTTTGCCAGTTTTGTCCCGCCATCGTCGTTCAATCCCACGAAGTATGAACCCTACGAATGCGGGATTGAAACTATTGGCCAGACCTGGTTCCAATACACCGTGGGTTATTATATGGTGGCCATCCTCTTCCTGATCTTCGATATTGAGACCATCTTTATCCTGCCCTGGGCAACCGTGATGCGGGAGATGGGAATTGCCGGATTTGTCGAGATCCTGATCTTCTTCGTCTTTTTGGGATTGGGATTGTTTTACAGTTGGAAAAAACAAGCATTCAAATGGGAATAAATAAGTTGCCGGAAAATGGCGCCAACGAAATGCCTTTCATCGAGAAGCATGAAGGGGGGAGTATTATCCTGACCAAGCTGGATGACCTGGTCAACTGGGCCCGGTCCAACTCATTGTGGCCGTTGACTTTCGGTACCCGCTGCTGTGCCATCGAGTTTATGTCGTCGGGCGCTTCGCGCCACGACTTCGCCCGTTTCGGGATGGAGGTGGCCCGTGCAACACCCCGTCAGGCCGATATGATCGTCATCTCAGGGTCAATCAACTATAAGATGGCGCCGGTACTGAAACGCCTTTACGACCAGATTGCCGATCCGAAATATGTGATTGCCATGGGAGCTTGCGCCATATCGGGCGGTCCCTTCTTCTATAATTCCTATTCGATCGTCAAGGGCGCCGATCATGTGATTCCGGTCGACGTTTACGTTCCCGGCTGTCCGCCCCGCCCCGAGGCTTTCCTGTATGGCCTGATGCAGTTGCAGACGAAGATCCGAACCGAGCGTAATTTCTCCAGAAGAAAAACCCAAACAAACCCTGAAAAGTAATATCGGCGTATGGTTAAAGAAGATTTACAGGAGTGCTTAATCGAAAAATTCCCGGGGATGAAAATCGCTGAAGGGAAACAATATCTTGAAATGACAGTCCCGGCAGAGAAATTGATCGAAGTTGGAAAGGCCCTGTTATATACCCCGGAACTGTCGTTCGACTATCTGTTTTGTATGACCGGGGTGGATTATCCGGACTCTTTACAGGTGATTTATCATTTCGAATCGACAAAATTCCGGCACGCAATGGTCCTTAAAACCAATACCAGTGATCGGATCAATCCTCAGTTGGACTCGTTCAGCAAATTATGGCATACAGCTAAATACCACGAACGGGAGATTTATGATCTGCTGGGTATTAAGTTCAACAATCATATAGATCTGCGACGGCTCTTCCTCGACGATAGCTGGGGATTCCCGCTGCGCAAGGATTATGTTGATGAAGTCAGAATCATAAAACGTTAATCATGGCTGAGACCAAAGAAGTTATTATCAGTACCGACCGGTTGCAGGCCGATCAGTATTACGTCAATATGGGGCCTCAGCACCCTTCTACCCACGGTGTTCTGCGTCTGTTGGTAAGGCTCGAAGGGGAGCAGGTGATGAATATTCAGCCCCATGTGGGCTATATCCACAGCGGGATAGAAAAGATGTGTGAGTCGCTCAGCTATCCACAGATCGTTCACCTGACCGACCGGATGGATTATCTCTCGGCCCATATGAACAACGAAGCGGTTTGCCTTTGCGTGGAAAATGCCCTTCAGATAGAAATCCCCGACCGGATCAAGTACATACGTACCATCATGGATGAGCTGACCCGTCTGGCTTCCCACCAGCTTTGGTGGTGCGCGATGGGGATGGATATGGGGGCCCTTACCTCCTTCTTTTATGGCCTTCGCGACAGGGAAGAGATCCTTGATATTTTTGAAGAGACCTGCGGGGCCCGCCTCACCGTCAGTTACAACACCCCCGGGGGATTGATGTTTGACATCCATCCGAATTTTCAACGGCGGGTAAAGGAATATATCACCTATTTCAGAAAAAAACTACCTGAATACGATCTGTTGTTATCCGGTAACGTGATCTTTCAGGAGCGAACCAAGGGATTGGGGATCTTTACCAAAGAGGACGCCATCTCGTGGGGCGTCACCGGTCCTGCCGCCCGCGCCTCCGGTTTCTCGTGCGATGTACGGAAACACCAGCCCTACAGCGCCTATCCGATGGTTCGGTTCGAGGAGAAGATCAGCGACCAGTGCGATACCTATACCCGTTATCACCTGAGGGTACAGGAGATGTACGAATCGATGAACGTGATCGAACAGTTGATCGACAATATCCCTGAAGGACCTCATGCCGTTAAAATGAAAGGGGTAATTAAATTACCTGAGGGCGAATACTACCAAAGGGTAGAGTCTGCCCGCGGTGAGCTGGGGGTTTTCATCATCAGTGACGGGAAGAAAAATCCATACAGGGTGAAATTCCGGTCACCCGGGTTCTCTAACCTTTTCGCGTTAAACAAGATGGCCAAGGGACATAAGATTGCTGACCTGGTGGCCATCATGTCAACCCTTGATCTGATCATCCCTGATATCGACCGGTAATTGGAGATATTTCCGGGAACGGTAGAAAGCAAGATGCATTATAAAAAAAGCTGATAGCATGTCATTCAATATTTACGATTTTACCAGTCTGACCCAGAGCATCAATGAATGGCTCGGCGAGCGTCTCTCGCCCGGCATGACCACGACCGTCGAATGGTTCATCATCGGGATTTGTTACCTGTTGTTTGTGGCTCTCTTTGGTCTGTTTCTGGTCTATGCCGAACGAAAAGTATGTGCCGCCTTCCAGCAACGGCTGGGGCCTATGCGTGTGGGCTACTGGGGTCTGTTGCAGACCGTGGCCGACTTTATCAAGCTGCTGATGAAGGAGCTGATCACGCCCCGGGGAGCCGATAAGTTTCTCTATAATCTCGCTCCCTACATCGTGATGGTCAGCCCCTTTCTGGCCCTGTCGGTCCTTCCGTTTGCTCCCGGGCTGCAGGCGCTCGATTTCGATATCGGTATCTTCTTTATCATAGCGGTCACCTCGGTAGGGGTTATCGGGATCCTGCTGGCCGGCTGGTCGAGTAACAATAAATATTCGCTGATCGGCGCCATGCGTAGCGGGGCCCAGATCCTAAGCTATGAGTTGTCGGTCTCACTGGCATTGGCGACCATGGTGGTCTTTGCCGGAACCATGCAGTTCTCGGCAATCGTCGAGGGGCAACGCGATGCCTGGTTCATTTTCAAAGGGCATATCCCTGCTCTGATCGCCTTTGTCCTGTTGCTGATCTCCGGGACGGCCGAGACCAACAGGGGGCCTTTCGACCTGGCTGAGGCTGAATCGGAACTGACGGCGGGTTTTCATACCGAATATTCGGGAATCAAGTTTGCCTTTTTCTTCCTGGCCGAATACATTAACATGTTTATCGTGGCCGCGGTTGCGACGACTGTTTTCCTGGGGGGATGGATGCCGCTCCATTTCGGATCGTTCGAATCGTTCAATCAGGTGATGGATTTTATACCTCCGATCGTCTGGTTTTTCATGAAGACCTGTACCGTCATCTTTATCATGATGTGGTTTAAATGGTCTTTCCCGCGTTTGCGTGTCGATCAGATCCTTACGCTGGAATGGAAATACCTGATGCCGCTTAATCTGCTCAACCTGCTCCTGATGAGCCTGGTTGTGCTGACCAAATTTCACCTCTAAAGCGATCAATTTATGAAGAGGCTCTTCAACTACTTTAAAACTATCATTAAGGGATTGGTAACCTTGCTCACCGGGATGAAAGTGACCGGGAAATATGTCTTTACCCCCTGGAATAATGTCACCCATCAATATCCCGAGAACCGCGACCAGCTTAAGATGTTCGAACGCTTTCGCGGAGAGGTGATCATGCCCCATAACGGGAAGAACGAACATAAATGTACAGGGTGTGGCATTTGTGAGATGAACTGTCCCAACGGATCGATCGAGATCATCTCAAAAACCATCGTTACCGAAGAGGGGAAGAAGAAAAAGATTATCGATAAGCATATCTACCATCTGGGGATGTGCACCTTCTGCAACCTTTGCGTCAAGGCCTGTCCCTCCAATGCCATTGTGATGGGACAGAATTTTGAACATGCCGTTTTCGACCGGAGTCAGTTGACCAAGGTACTGAACCACCCCGGATCGAAAATCGAAGAAGGAGTGAAAGAATAACAGGACTTAAATACAATAGACAACATTATGGTTGATCAAGTAACGTTTTATGTCATTGCCGTCATCATGGTGATCTTCTCGGTGATGACCGTGACCAGTCGGAAGATCCTGAGGGCCGCGGTGTCGATGCTCTTCGTCCTGGTCTGTACGGCCGTGATCTTCTTTATGCTGAATTATGATTTTCTGGCAGCCGTTCAGTTGACGGTTTATGCCGGTGGGGTAGTGGTGCTGATCATCTTTTCCATCGTGCTGACCCACCAGTCAGGTGAGCGACTGAAAAAACAGCCTCTTTTTCAGATCGCTGCTGCCGCGGTCATCGCGGTCGTCGGGTTTGCAATGGTCATCTATTCATTTACCGATCATGTTTACCCGCAGAATGCTGAACCGGCTCTCGATCCTACTGTACAGAACCTGGGAAAACAACTTCTGGACTATGATCAATATGGCTATGCTTATCCCTTTGAGGTGATCAGTGTCTTACTGCTGGCCGCCCTGGTGGGTAGTATCATCATTGCAATGAAACCGACGAAAAAGGAGCTGGCCAACGAGCAGCAGCAAGATAATCAAAAAAACATGGCAAATAATTAAAATCAAAACGATGGAATTAGTACCGCTATCCCATATCCTGATCCTGAGCAGCGCCCTCTTCTTTATCGGGATTTACGGCTTTCTGGCCCGCAGGAACATGATCACCATGTTGATGTCGATCGAGCTGATCCTGAATAGTGTCAATATCATTTTTGTGGTCTTTAACCGGTATCTCTATCCGCATGAGTTCGAAGGGGTCTTCTTTACCATGTTTATCATCGCCATTGCCGCGTCGGAGGTCTCGCTGGCCATTGCCATCATCATCAACCTTTACCGGAAATTCAAGGCCATCGACGTGAACGAAACCAATCTCATGAAATTCTGATTATGATGAATCTAGATCAATATATTCTTCTTATCCCGCTTTTGCCGTTGTTGAGTTTTCTGATC
The DNA here is from genome assembly GCA_964632305.1 of uncultured Prolixibacteraceae bacterium. Classification (GTDB taxonomy): domain Bacteria; phylum Bacteroidota; class Bacteroidia; order Bacteroidales; family Prolixibacteraceae; genus CAZWBR01. Next base: position 12,899 of record CAZWBR010000003.1, on the reverse strand, counting down.
CTCTCCCTTTCGGGAAAGGTTATAAATTCAAAACTATCGGCTGTCATAGCTACTCTGGCAATAGCTGTTCCGTTGGTCCTGTCGCTTTCGGCGGCTTTCGAATACTTCAGCGTTGGCAGTGTTGAGGGAGTTTATCAACCGCACCTTGCTCTTCAGTATGAATGGTTGCGCTTTAACCCGGTCCTCTCGATCAATCTGGGGATCCTCGTTGATCCGATCTCCGTGATGATGCTCGTGGTGATAACTGTCGTTTCGACCATGGTTCATCTTTTCAGTATTCAGTACATGCACGGAGAGGAACGCTACCGCCAGTATTTCGGTTACCTGGGGCTATTCTCTTTTTCGATGCTGGGGCTGGTGCTCGCCTCCAATATCTTCCAGATGTATATCTTCTGGGAATTGGTAGGGGTCTCCTCCTTCCTGCTGATCGGTTTCTACTACCAGAAACAGTCGGCCATCGCCGCCGCGAAGAAAGCGTTTATCGTTACCCGTTTTGCTGACCTGGGTTTCCTGATCGGCATCCTGATCCTGGGGAACGGCGCTCAAAGTTTCGATTTCCAACAGATCATCACCAATCTGACACAGCCCGCTTCGCCCTTCACGCAGGGTATGCTGGGGGTTAGTTTCCTTGGTTTCTCCTCGCTCACCTGGGCCTTGATGCTGGTCTTTATCGGGGGCGCCGGCAAATCGGCCATGTTCCCGTTGCATATCTGGCTGCCCGACGCTATGGAAGGCCCTACGCCGGTCTCCGCGTTGATCCACGCCGCCACGATGGTGGTCGCGGGAGTCTTCTTGGTGGCCCGTCTCTTCCCGGTCTTCTCCATATCTGCTCAGGGTGCACTGGAAACGATTGCCTACATCGGAGCTTTCACCGCACTCTTTGCTGCCATCATCGCCTGTACCCAGACCGATATTAAACGTGTGCTGGCCTACTCGACCATCTCGCAGATTGCCTTTATGCTTTTTGCCCTCGGTGTGGCCGGGTGGGGCGACGAAGCCCGGCTGGGGTACACCGCCTCGATGTTCCATCTCTTTACCCATGCCTTCTTTAAAGCGTTGCTCTTCCTTGGGGCAGGAGCGGTAATTCATGCCGTTCACAGCAATGAGATGGGCGATATGGGTGGTCTTCGCAAATTGTTACCCATTACCCATATCACTTTCCTGTTAGGCTGTCTGGCTATCGCAGGTATCCCACCTTTTGCTGGGTTCTTCAGTAAGGAGGAGATTCTGGCCGCCGCCGAACAGGGCAACAGTTTAGTCTTTATCGTTGCCGTGCTCACCAGCGCCCTCACCGCTTTTTATATGTTTCGCCTTTATTTCAGGATTTTCTGGTTTAAATCGCCCGATGCTAATGCTCATCATCATCATGAGAAAGGGATGTGGGCCATGAATATTCCTTTGATTGTATTGGCTTCCGGTGCAGTTCTTACCGGTTTGATCCCTTTCGGGAAGCTGGTCAGCGCCGATGGTAAAATACTGGACACCCCATTTCATCTGGGGCTGACACTGCTGACGGTGACGCTCGGCGTAGCCAGCATCGTTGTCGCTTCCATTCTTTACCGTAAGGAGAACAATCTGCCCGATAAGGTCAGCGCCGCCTTTGGACAGTTTTATCTGGCTGCCAGGCATAAGTTTTATATCGACGAGATCTACCTGTTTGTGACGAAAAAAGTGATCTTTAATTTGATCGGGCGTCCGGCCGCCTGGTTCGACCGCAATATCATCGATGGGACGATACAGTCTATGGCGACCGTCAGCATGGGTATTTCCAGTGCCATCAAGGGCCTGCAGTCGGGTAAGCTGCAATCCTACGCGATGGTTTTTGTCGGCGGACTGATCATTCTTGTATTGCTTACCTTAATCAAATCCATCTGATCTATGAATGTACTGACACTATTGATACTGGTTCCGCTGGCGACCGCACTGGCTTTGCTTCCGGTGAAGGATACCACGCTCATTAAACGGATCGCCTTATCGGGAAGCCTCCTTCAGATTGTTTTGGCCGGATGGATCACCGGACTCTATTCCTCGTTGCGTCAGGCGGGCGAGACTGCTCAGTTTCTCTTCGAAAGCAGTACGGTCTGGTTCGCGCCGCTTCATATCAATTACGCGATTGGGATCGATGGGATTTCTCTGGTGATGATCCTTCTGACTTCCCTGGTGGTGATCGCCGGGGTGCTGGTCTCCTGGAATATCACTAAGCAGGTGAAAGAGTTCTTTTTCTTCCTGCTCTTCCTCAGCGTGGGCGCTTATGGTTTTTTCATCTCCCTCGATCTGTTTACCCTCTTCTTCTTCCTCGAGCTTTCGGTGGTGCCCAAATATTTGTTGATCGGCATCTGGGGAAGCGGTAAGAAAGAAAATAATGCAATGAAATTAGCCTTGATGCTGATGGGTGGATCTACCCTGGTCTTCCTTGGAATTATCGGGCTCTATTTTGCCACCGGGACTTATGGCGGCAGTTATACTTGGAATATCCGGGAGATAGCCCGGATGAATCTGCCTCTCGGCCTTCAGACTCTTTTCTATGTTTTGACCTTCACCGGGTTTGGCGTCTTTACCGCGATGTTCCCCTTTCATACCTGGGCCCCCGACGGTCACTCCTCAGCCCCGACGGCTGCATCGATGTTCCTGGCCGGGATCTCCATGAAACTGGGCGGATACGGATGCCTGAGGGTCTCAACCTACCTCTTTCCCGATGCCGCCACTCAATACTCCTGGATTTTTATTATTCTGGCTTCCATCGCTATTTTTTACGGGGCTTTTGCCACCTTGATGCAGAAAGACCTGAAATATATGAACGCATACTCCTCGGTGAGCCATTGCGGATTTGTGGTGCTGGGTATTTCGATGCTCACCAGGACCGCCTTTACCGGAGCGGTGATGCAGATGGTCTCCCACGGGGTGATGACAGCCCTTTTCTTTGCCGCGATCGGGATGATCTACGAGAGGGCTCACACCCGCATGGCCGATGAGCTGGGCGGGATGCTGAAACAGATCCCTTTCATTGGAACGATCTTTTTCATTGCCGGTCTTTGTTCTCTGGGATTACCAGGATTCAGCGGCTTCGTTTCCGAGATGACCATCTTCGTGGGATCATGGGAACGCCAGGGATTAGGATTCCACCTGTCCACTATTCTGGCTTGTGCTTCCATTGTGATCACGGCAGTTTATATCCTTCGTGCCATTGGAAAAGCCATCTGGGGGACCATCACCAACAAGGAATATGCGATGCTTCGCGACGCTTCGTGGAACGAAAGAGTGGCCGCCGTTTTGTTGGTGGCCGGTATTGTGATCATCGGTCTGGCGCCGGCTTTGCTCACCCGCATCATCGATGCCGATGTGCTGGCCATCGTTCAGCGGATCACCCTTAATTAACGAATGAACAAGATCGAATACGAGGGTTTGTCCGGCAATGATATTTCGGAGAAATTCTTCGACTGAGTTTAGAAACTGAGAAAATTGAAATAGAGAATGAATATCGAATCTTTAGCACTGCTCCGTTTTGAATGGATGATTGGCCTGATCATTATTCTGCTGTTTGTGCTGACCCTGGCCGATGTAGACAAACGTCCCAAGCGCTTTATCAACATCATCAATATTGTGCTTGGTCTTAATTTCCTGGTCGGTTTACTCCCGATGGCAGAGGGAACCCTGTTTAGGGAGTTCTTTTACACCAGCCAACTGATCGTTCTGCAAAAGAGCATCATTAACCTAGGCTTGTTGCTCATCTCGCTGGGCTCGGTCCACTGGATCGCCGTGTCGCGCAAGTCGGCCGAGTTTTATATCCTGATCCTCTCGAGTGTGATGGGGATCGATGTGATGCTCTCGAGCGGCCATATCCTGACCCTGTTTATCGGGATGGAACTCTCCACCCTTCCGCTGACGGCGCTGGCCGCCTTCAACAAGGAGGAGATGAAGTCGTCGGAAGCCGGTATCAAATATGTTTTCTCGTCAGCGCTCTCCACGGGGATCTCCCTCTTCGGGATTTCGTTGCTCTACGGCGCCGAAGGAAACCTCAGTTTCAGTCATATCGAAGCCAATCTGCAACCATCGCCGCTTAGCACCATGGCCATCATTTTTATATTAAGCGGCTTTGCCTTTAAAATGTCGATTGTCCCGTTCCACCTGTGGGCAGCCGATGTATATGAAGGGGCGCCAACACCGGTCACCAATTATCTCTCGGTCATCTCAAAATCTTCAGTCGTCTTTGTTCTTCTGTCGGTACTCTATGTTCTTTTCGGAAAGTTCCAGGATTTGTGGCTTTTCGTGATCGGGATACTGGCCGCGTTGAGCATGACCATCGGGAACCTCTTCGCCCTAAGGCAACAAAACCTGAAACGGTTCCTGGCCTTCTCCTCCATCGCGCAGATGGGATTTGTGCTGGTAGGAATCTCGGGCGTTTCTAAATTGAGTATTGATGCAGTGGTCTATTTCATGATCATCTATATGGTGAGCAATATTGCCATGTTCACGATCGCCCAGGCGGTATCGACTGCTACCGGGAAAGAGAATATCAGCGATTTTAAAGGATTCTACAAGACCAATACATTATATGCGCTGGTCTTTGCCATCTCGCTCTTCTCGCTGGCCGGTGTTCCGCCCACGGCCGGCTTCTTCGGTAAGCTGTTCCTGCTCACCTCCGGGATGGGATCGGGACAATGGGTCCTGCTTTCGATCGCCGCGGTGAACCTGATCCTCTCGCTTTATAACTATCTGCGACTGGTGAAGACAATGTTTATCGACGAGAGTACCGAGCCGATCCCTCACCTGAAGCCTGAGTTAAGCCGAAACCTGGTGCTGGTGATCTGTCTGGTGGGAATTCTGGCCCTGACCTATGCCGGTAATCTCTTCGAGAACATCGATACGTTAAGTTTCATCAAATAAACTGATCATTATGCCCCTGACATCGAATCATCTCGTCGAAGAAATAAACGGCATTCGCTGCACAGTTATTGAGAAAAGCATCCCTGCTGAAAGGGTGGCTTTCCTGAAAGATCTGCTGCAATTAAACGGTCTCGAAGTGGAAGTGGCCGAGCTGCCCCAAACGTCCGACGACGCCCCGCTCCTTTATACCCTTGGGGTGACCGACCTGGTTTTCAATCCAACCATCGCTGTCTATGAGATGAGCCTGAAAACCCGTGATGGGAAAAGCGTCTCGCCCGCTTACTGGGAACAACAAACAGATCAGATCATCGACCAGTACTGGGAGGATATTCCCCGCTGATCCGGCGTTGAATTTCTCTCATCTGAGTAGAATTTTCTGCCTGCCAATGGCAGAGCCTCACTCCACTAAACAGACCCTCATTGCACTCCATCATTTTGGGGAGTTATATTCTGCATTATGGTGTAAGGAGAAGTCCCTGTTATAAACAAAAACCCGATCAAAGGGCCGAAGGTCCGATAGGTGAAAGCACAGGCCGCCAGGCCTGTGTAAACGGTTAAAGAGATACCTTAAAGGCCTGTAGGGCCGGTATGTATTGAATTGATAAAATACAATTCATTAATTCCTGTCAACACATGCCGGTCTTTCAGACCTCCACTATCCTCTATCGCTCCTCTTCAAAGGGCTCACGCCCAGTGCTGTCACATAACGCCCTTTCAGGTCTGCCGTTACAAATAATTATTCAGATAGAGTTTTTCCAAAGTTCCAAACTTTGGAAAAACTTTTCAGATTCTCTGCGCTAATGACCGGGGAAACAGTCTGGATTTGTGCTTTGCAATCGCATCCGGATCAGACTCTTTAGACTGTAAAACTAAAACCTTAAGCTTTTGGAATACCCAATAGTATTTATTGTTAAGATTCCTCATTCCGCTTCGCGTCTACCAATTATAGAATTCCCATCGACTAAATCCCCTTTAGGAAAGGGGGACTTAACCTTTCTGAAAATTGTTTATTAATTGCTCAAAACCTAAATGGTTTTTACAGTATCCGATAAGAGAACTATTTCCCCCTTTGTAAAGGGGGATTAAGGGGGATTTGGACTGTGAATATATTGTTATTCAAATTGATATGATTCTTCGATTCACAATGATACTATTGAAAGTTTTACTCCCTGTCATTATCGCATCTTGCACCAATTATTTTGAAAAGGCTCCTAGAAAACCGTTTTTCCCATTAAATCACGGAAAAAAATGGCAAAATCCTTTCATTTTTCAATTTGTCCTCGCTCTTTTGCTTTTCTCTTGTAAATTTGTTGGGAAATTATTGCGGGCATGAAAAGATTAAAGGATAAAAAGACTGATTTGACCACTCTTCTCTTTCAACACTCAGAGAGGCTGAAGGAACTGCAAGGGATCAACAAGACCGTGGCCCTGCTGAACCAGAACAAGCCGCTCGACGAGTCGCTGCAGGAGATATGCAGTCTTATCCCCCAGGCTTACCAGTATCCCGAGCATACCTGCGTGCGGATCACCTTTGGCCGGAATACTTTTGTCAGCAAGAATTTCAATGAGACATCCTGGAAACAGGGACAGACCTTCGAGATTCCCGACGGTCAGAAGGGATCTATCGAGGTGTTCTACCTGAAAGAGTTCCCCGAGCTCGATGAGGGACCCTTCATGAAGGAGGAACGTAACCTGATCGACAACTTTGCCAATCTCATCTCCGGTTCGCTGACCAAGGAGTTCCTGAGGAAGCTGTTGGGGGACAATAGTGAGCGACTGAAAGAGTTGCGCGGGATCAACCAGATCTCCAATATCCTGAAACAGGACCGACCCCTGGAGGAGGCTTTACAGGAGATCTGCGACACCCTGCCCGGCGCCTGGCAATATCCCGAATATACTGCCGCCCGTATTGTCTACGACGGCAAGACCTACAAGACCCGCGTCTTTTATAAGACCCGCTGGGTGATCAAACAGACCTTCGAGACCCAGATGGGCAAGAAAGGGGTCATCGAGGTTTATTACCTGAAGGAGTTTCCCATCCTCGACGAAGGCCCTTTCCTGATGGAGGAGCGTAATCTGATCAATAACCTGGCCGATATCATCTCGGGGATCGCCTCGAAGAAGATCCTGGGCAAGCTGATGGTCGACAATAACGAACGGTTGAAAGAGCTGGAGGCGATCAATAAAACCACCTCTATTATCTCGTCGGGAAAAAATATCCAGGGTACCTTACAGGAGATCTGCAATATATTGCCCGCCTCGTGGCAGTTCCCCGAACAGACCGTCGCCCGGATTACCTACGAAGACCTTGTGGTAGTGAGCCGGCCATTCCACGAAACGCTATGGCGGCAACTGGAAAATTTTGTAACCATAGACAACAAGAAGGGATGGATTGAAGTTTTTTACCTCGAAGAATATCCCAAGGCCTGGGAAGGTCCTTTCCTGAAGGAGGAACGCAACCTGATCGTCAATATTGGCCAACTGATCACCGGATTCCTGAATAACTACATTGGCCGGGATGCCCTTCAGCGGCAGGACCTGACTTCGGTGACCGCCAATAAACCGGTGGAATACCGCAATTCGCTGATCCGGAACAATAAGCCGTTGCAGCAATATTTCAACCAGCAGACTCTCGATAAATATATTTATTTCGATATGATGAAGTATAAAGTGAAGGAGATCCTCTTTGTGGCTACCTTCTACGATGCCTTCATCCTCGAAAACGAAGATGCTTTCTTCGAACAGTTCATGGGCGAGATCTACCAGTACAGTCTCTTTTCGCTGCCGCGGATCACGGCGGTCTCCTCCGACGAGCAGGCGCTCGATCTGGCCGAGGCGTCGAAATTCGATTTCGCGATACTGGCTGTGGGCGAAGATGAGAAAGCCCCGGTCGAACTGGCCAAACGGATCAAACAACTACGTCCCGACCTGCCGGTCTTCCTGCTGCTGAATAAAAAGGGGAACGTCAAGTATTTCGAATCCCTGGTGACCACCACCAAATGGGTCGATCGGCTCTATGTCTGGCACGGCGACAGCCAGATCTTCTTCGCCATCGTGAAATCGATCGAAGACCGGATCAATGTCGACAACGACACCAAGGTGGGACTGGTGCGGGTCATCCTGCTGATCGAGGACGCACCGCAATACTATTCGAAATACCTCTCCATCCTCTATTCGATCGTCTTTGGACAGATACAGAAACTGATCGCCTCGGAGAAGAACGAGCTCGACAAGATCTCCAAGATGCGGTCGCGCCCCAAGATACTCTGGGCCACCAATTACGAGGAGGCGGTTTATATCTACAACAAGTATAAAGATTTCATGCTCTGCGTGATTTCCGATGCCGAGTTTGAGAAAAACGGCGTGCTGAACCGTAACGCCGGACTTTCGTTTATCAATTACGTCAAGTCGCAGGACGACGATCTGCCGGTCTTGCTGCAATCGTCAGAGAAGAAGAACGCCGCCAAGGCCCATGCCATCGGGGCCGGCTTTATCGACAAGAACTCCGAGAACCTGACCAACGAGCTGACCCATTTCGTTACCGACAATATTGGATTCGGCGATTTCGTCTTCACCAACGAGAACCACGACAAGATCGCGGTCGCCCATAACCTCCGCGAATTTGAGACCCTTCTGCTAACCGTTCCCGGGGAGTCGATCCTCTATCACGGCAGTAAGAACCATTTCTCGTTCTGGCTGATGGCCCGCGGCGAGATCCATATCGCGAAAATCCTGAACCCGTTAAAGACGAAAGAGAACGACGATCCGGAGGAACTGCGCCGTATGTTGCTGCATACCATCAACAAGGCCCGCGAGGATAAGAAACGCGGTAAGGTGCTCAACTTCGACGAATCGTTCGACTTTACCGAGAAAAATATCGTCTCCCTGTCGAGCGGTTCGCTGGGCGGTAAAGGACGTGGCCTGGCCTTTATCAATACCCTGATCTATAATCTTGATTTCTCGGCTTACACGCGGGAGATCAACATCAAGACCCCGATTACCGCGATCATCGGCACCGATGAGTTCGTCACCTTCATGAAGCATAACGATCTTTTCGACAAGATCTATCATGAACGGGATTTCAACAAGACGAAACGCCTCTTTATGGAGGGTAAGTTGAGCCACAGGCTGGTCAAACGGTTAAAGGTCTTCGTCGAACAGGTGACCAGGCCCATCGCGGTGCGCTCATCGAGCCTCTTCGAGGATTCACTGTCGCATCCCTTCGCCGGGATCTTCGACACTTATATCATCCCGAATAACCAGGCTTCGGAACACGACCGGCTCGAATCGATCATCACGGCCATCAAACTGGTCTTTGCCTCGGTCTTCTCGAACCAGGCCCGGACCTACTATAAGGCGGTCCATCACCGGATCGAAGAGGAGAAGATGGCCGTTGTACTTCAGGAACTGGTGGGCGATTACCACGGACAGTATTACTATCCCCATATCAGCGGCACCGCGCAGAGCTATAATTTCTATCCGGTGGCCCATATGAGCCCCGATGAAGGGTTCGCCGTTATCGGTATTGGCTTGGGGACCTATGTGGTGGAAGGCGGACGGTCGTACCGTTTCTCACCTAAATACCCGCAGACCGAGGTCATCTCGCTGAAGGACCTGCTGCGCACCACACAGGTGAAGTTCTACGCCGTCGATATGTCGATCCGCGATATTAATTACATGAAACACGGCGATAAAGCGGCCCTGGTGTCGCTCGATATCGCGGAGGCCGAAAGACACGGGACATTAAAACACTGTGCCTCGGTCTATAATCCCGATAACGACAGCCTGGTCCCCGGGACCAACAGCTATGGCCCGCGCGTGGTTAACTTTGCCAATATCCTCCAGTACGATTATATCCCGCTGAGCCAGACCATCGATATTATCCTGCACACGGTGAAAGAGGCGTTGGGAACGCCGGTCGAGATTGAATATGCCGTCGATCTGAACAAGGATGAGGAGGGCAAAGCCTCTTTCTATCTGCTACAGATCAAACCCCTTGTCGGGAACCAGTTGAGCTACGATATCGATCCGTCCCAGATCGATAAGGAGAAGGTGATCCTCTACAGCGAAGCCAGCATGGGCAACGGTAAACTCGATTATATCAACGATGTGATTTTCCTCGACATCAGTCGTTTCAATAAGCTGCATACCCTCGACATGGCGGCGGAGATCGAGGTGCTCAACGCGATGATGCTGAAGCTGAACCGTCAATACATCCTGATCGGTCCCGGACGGTGGGGAACCCAGGATAAGAGCGTCGGGATACCGGTCACCTGGCCCCAGATCTGCAATGCCAAAATCATCGTCGAACTGGGCTTGCCCGATTTCCCGCTCGATGCCTCGCTGGGCTCCCATTTCTTCCATAATGTCACCTCCATGAATATCGGGTATTTCTCGGTACAGCACGGCCACTCGTCGAACTATATCGATTGGAACGGTTTAAGAGGTAAAGGAGGAGAGGAGATTGTTCACAAAACCAAATATTTCAGGCATATTCGTTTCGAAGAACCGTTGACTGTGGTGATGGATGGCCGGCAGCGTAAAGCGATGATTATAAAGAAATAGAAATCTATGATCTCAGTAGCAATAATCGATACCCAGAACCCCCTGATGCTCGAAAGCCTGGCCGCCCTGCTGGCGGGGAAGGACGAGATAACCGTGACCGGACAGTTTGGCGCGATCGTCGACTTTCAGCGGTATAGCCGCACTTTGACCATCAATGTTCTGATCATTAACCTCTACAAGATCCATCTCGAAGAGATTGAGCTGATCAGGAAGATCAACAAGGAGATGCCGCGGATCAAGGTGCTGGTCATTTCGATGGAACAGCCCGAGAATATTGTCTTCGAATCGATCAAGGCCGGGGCCAAAGGGTATCTCACCAAGCAGGACCGAGGCAGCGAACTGTTGATGGCCATCTATACCCTGCGCGGGGGCTACGAGTATTACAACAAATCGATCTCGGGCATCATCCTTAACAGTTACCTCCGTTTGCTCGACGAGGACGGGTCGGACAAGAGCAGGCTGCCCGGCAACCTGAGCATCCGCGAAGTAGAGATCATCCAGAACTGGGGCAACGGTCTGTCCAATAAAGAGATTGCCGATAAGCTCTTTATCAGCGTCCGCACCGTCGAGTCGCACAAGAACCATATCATGCAGAAACTGAGCCTGAAAACCACCATCGACCTGGTTAAATTCGCCATTCGGAATAACCTGATCGAGATCTGAAACAGCCCCCGGTCAGGCTAACTTACAAATTGTAACTGCCGCGTATTGTTTACTTTTAGAATTAAACCAGACCTCTACGTAAAACACTGAATTTTGCCGGAATCATTGATTCTCATTTACAACCAATAAAAAAGTTCCATAGTTTTGCCTTCACAAACCTCGGATAAAAACCCCCTCGGGCGCCGATGTTGAGTGAGATCATGATAACATGTTTAATCTTTAAATAATCGTATTATGTCGAACGTTTTGGAAGTTAAAGTAAATGATTTCATGGCAAAACTGATTGCCCGGAATCCCAATGAAGTTGAGTTTCACCAGGCTGTTCAGGAAGTCGTTGAATCGGTAATGCCGTTCATCGAAGAGAACCCGCAATACAAACAGGCTAAGATCCTCGAAAGAATGGTTGAGCCTGAACGTGTCATCCTGTTCCGTGTCCCATGGCAGGACGATAAGGGCGAGATCCATATCAACAAAGGTTACCGTATCGAGATGAGCAGCGCCATTGGCCCATACAAAGGCGGTCTCCGTTTCCACCCAACCGTTAACCTGGGCGTTCTTAAGTTTTTGGCTTTCGAACAGGTTTACAAAAACAGCCTGACAACCCTGCCTATGGGTGGTGGTAAAGGGGGTTCCGATTTCGATCCTAAAGGAAAATCGAACAACGAAGTGATGCGTTTCTGCCAGAGCTTCATGACCGAACTGCAACGCCACATTGGCCCGAACACTGACGTTCCTGCCGGTGATATCGGTGTTGGTGGTCGCGAAATCGGTTTCCTCTATGGTCAGTACAAACGTCTGCGCAACGAGTTCACCGGCGTATTGACCGGTAAAGGCATCGAATGGGGTGGTAGCTTGATCCGTCCAGAAGCAACCGGTTACGGTACTGTTTACTTCGCCGAAGAGATGCTGAAGATGAAAGGCATGGATTTCAAAGGTAAGACCGTGGCCATCTCAGGTTCAGGTAACGTAGCACAATATGCCGTTGAGAAAGCCAACATGCTGGGCGCTAAAGTCGTTACCCTCTCCGATTCCAATGGTTTTGTTTACGATGCCGACGGGATCAATGATGAAAAACTGGCTTTTGTTCTCGAACTGAAAAACGTTAAACGCGGAAGAATTTCCGAGTACGTAGAAAAATATCCGAACGCAAAATATTTCGACGGTCAGCGTCCATGGGGCGTCAAATGCGATATCGCGTTGCCTTGCGCTACCCAGAACGAGGTGAACGAGCAGGAAGCTAAAACTTTGGTTGCCAACGGATGTATCCTGGTGGCTGAAGGTGCGAACATGCCTTCAACTCCTGAAGCAATCGAAGTATTCCTTTCTTCAAAGATCATGTATGCTCCTGGTAAGGCTTCCAACGCCGGCGGTGTGGCTACTTCAGGTCTCGAAATGACCCAGAACTCCATGCGTCTGCCTTGGTCTCGCGAAGAGGTCGATGCCCGTTTGCACCAGATCATGAAAGATATTCACAGCACATGTGTGAAATATGGCAAAGACGGCGAATACATCAACTATGTGAAAGGCGCTAACATTGGCGGCTTCCTCAAAGTGGCCGATGCCATGATGGCTCAGGGATTAGTCTAATCCACAAATATTCTATTTTTCCCCAATGTGAAAGCCTTATCCGGTCTGACCGGGTAAGGCTTGATCTTTTTTATCATCCGACCGGTTTTTCTCCTGGTTTGTCCCTGATCAGGGAGGTGTCTTCGCCGGGGTTGCTGTATCGTTCCTCTATGGTTGCTCGTATGTTTGCCATCATATTCTTAAGGTTTATTATCGCAAGA
>CAZWBR010000002.1:0-154251 GCA_964632305.1 uncultured Prolixibacteraceae bacterium | reverse complement strand
ATTTACCATTTACTATTTACCATTTACTATTTACCATTTACTATTTACCATTTACTATTTGTCAATGCCTAAATAACGTTGACCGATTTAATCATTAATTTGTTTGTTATTTTACTCATCAAATCAGTATGCTGATGATGTTGTTCAGTTTTTTAACTGGGTTCTTTGTGTTATGTTTGCGGGCTGAACCAATTTTCAGTGTAATTGTTAATAAGGGGCTGACAGTTAGTTAAGTAGCTGAAGGTGAAAGGTGAGGTTTAAATTTTAATTGTTTGAATATGATTATTTTGTGGGTGTTTTTTCTGGCGCTCATAGCGCTTTTGCTGGTTATTGATTTAGGAATCTTTCATAAAGACCATCATGTGATTTCGATGAAAGAATCCCTGCTCTGGACCATGGTCTGGATTTTTATAGCGTTTCTTTTTGGAGGAGCGATTTATTGGGTTTACAAGGAGAATCTTTTCTCGATTAATCCGGATGGCATTCCTCCCGGTGAGGCGTTGCTGAAATATTATACCGGTTATGTAATTGAGAAATCATTAAGTCTGGACAATATTTTCGTGATCGCGATGATATTTTCCTATTTTAAAATTCCGACACGAGATCAGCACGGCGTTTTGTTTTGGGGAATTATCGGAGCGGTTATCTTCAGAGGGATTATGATTTTTGCCGGGACAGCTATTATCGAGCGGTTTCATTGGTCGACCTATGTTTTTGGGGCGATCCTGCTTTATTCGGCTTTTTCGATGATGACAGCCCGGCACGACAACGTGGATTATTACAAGAATCCGGCATTACGGTTAATCAATAAGATTATCCCGATCAATTGGGAGGAGAAGAGTCACAAGTATTTTATTCACAAAGACGGAAAACGTTTTGCCACTATTCTATTCGGGACCCTGGTGGTGATTGAATTTACCGATGTGCTATTTGCAGTGGATTCCATTCCTGCCATTTTTGCAGTGACCACCGATCCGTTTTTGGTTTTTACCTCCAACATCTTCGCGATCCTGGGATTGCGGAATCTCTATTTTTTCCTGGCCAACATGATGGACCGTTTCGGCTATGTCAAGTATAGCCTGGTGTTTATCCTTATCTTTGTCGGGATGAAGATGATCCTGGTTAATCATTATAAATTTCCTCCAACGGTTTCTCTGGTCTTCATTTTAGGCAGTTTGGCGGTCGGGATTTTTGCTTCAGTTTTCACCAAGCCTAAGAGTGGCGAGAAATTGAAGTCTCCGGTGAAGGTCAAGGAACATGGGATGTAAAAAAACATATAATCGCCTCATCTCTAAAAAATAAGTTTTACCTTTAGGGGAAAATATCTGAGATACGAGCGGAAAACTGAGTATAAGATGGGAATATTTTTAGCGCCTAAAGCATCAAATCTGATCTCACGCGGGATTCTGACCATGATAACGGGAGGGGTATTGACGTTTGTCCCGGGGTTGACCATGAAGACGGTAGTTATTATCGTAGGTATTTCCGTGTTGGTAAGCGGGGCATTAACTTTCCTGCTTTCATTCAGGAAGAAATCGGCCGGATTACAGGGTTTTTGGATTGCCCAGAGTCTTTTCAATATAGCCATAGGTGCTGTACTGGTAATAATCCCCGATGCAATGGTAAATATATTTATCGTCATTATCGGGATCATTTTATTAATATTCGGGGGATTGCAACTGGTCGGTGCGATAGCGGCAATGTCGAGGCAAGGATGGCCCTGGTTTTTGTTCATTAGCGCTTTTATCATGATTGGCGGTGGTCTGTTCATGCTGTCCAATCCGTTTAAGACGGCTGAAGCTATCCTGACGGTTCTCGGCATTATTCTGATGCTTTACGGTGTATCGGAGCTTTTCTCTGCATGGAAGATCTGCAGAAGGCCTAAAACCATCGACGGGCAAGTGGTTGAAGATGTTAAGTACGAAGAGATGTGACGATTTGATTTATAATTACAGAGATAAAAAATCCGGCAACGTTGATTCGTTGCCGGATTTTTTTAAAATCATCGTGGATAAGTTTTTAGACATTGAATCTGAAATGCATGATATCGCCATCCTGAACCACATACTCTTTTCCTTCGATGGCAATTTTGCCGGCTTCGCGGCAGGCCGCCTCGGAGCCCAGTTTCACGTAGTCGTCGTATTTGATCACCTCGGCCCTGATATAACCCTTCTCGAAATCGCTGTGGATAATACCTGCGGCTTTTGGTGCTTTAATCCCTTTCACAAAGGTCCAGGCGCGGCTCTCATCGGAACCGGTAGTGAAATAGGTCTGAAGGTTTAACAGCTTATAGGCGGAATGAATTAATTTATTGACGCCTGGTTCATCAAGGCCTAAGTCTTCAAGGAAGAGTTGTTTTTCCTCGTAGCTTTCCAATTCGGCGATATCGGCTTCAGTTGCTGCTGCAATTGTTAATACTTCAGCATTCTCGCCGGCAATAGATTTTTTAAGCGCTTCAGTGAATTCATTACCCTTGACAGCTGAGGCTTCATCGACATTACAAACATAGAGAACAGGTTTGCTGGTCAGAAGGAAGAAGTCGTGGATTAATGCTTCTTCATCTTCAGAGAGATGAAGCGTACGGGCTGATTTTCCGCTCAGCAGGGTTTCGCGCATCCGTTCCGCGATAGCCAATGTTTTTTGGGCCACCTTGTCGTTTCCAACTTTAGCCTGTTTTTGTAATTTGGCAATACGGTTTTCGACCGTTTCAAGATCCTTTAGCTGAAGCTCTATATCAATCACCTCTTTGTCGCGAACCGGATCAATTGAACCGTCGACATGAGTGATGTTCTCATTTTCGAAACAACGTATAACATGGATTATCGCATCGACTTCGCGTATATTAGCCAAGAACTGGTTGCCCAAACCCTCGCCTTTGCTTGCCCCTTTGACCAAGCCGGCAATATCGACAATCTCGACCGTTGTTGGCACCACCCTTTTGGGTTTGTCAATCTCTTCAAGTTTGATCAATCGTTTGTCAGGAACCGTAATGATTCCTACGTTAGGTTCGATGGTACAAAAAGGAAAGTTTGCCGATTGTGCCTTGGCATTCGATAAACAATTAAAAAGTGTCGATTTTCCAACATTCGGAAGGCCGACTATTCCACACTGTAACGCCATTTTTTATAATCAATTTGTTTTTCGGATGCAAAGTTAAGATTTTAGGAAGGATTTTTTAGCAGTTCTGGTTTTATCGCAGTATTTTAATGATCTTTGAACATTGAAAATCTGGTTTGGCGGATAAATGATTTACCCCATTTACAAATGATCTGGTCTTAAAATTATGGATATCTTTGGGACATGCTGAATGAGGACAAGGAAAAAGAGTTGATTGCTGATCTCAAAACCGTGGGGAAGAGGGAGATGGCATTTCATATCCTGGTACAAACCTACCAGGAAAGGCTCTATTGGCATATCCGAAAGATTGTGATGAACCATGATGATACCGATGATATCCTCCAGAATGTTTTTATAAAAGTTTGGAAGAATATTGACGGTTTCAGGGAGGACTCTTCGTTGTTTACCTGGCTTTTCAGGATTGCCACCAACGAGTCGCTAAGCTTCCTGCAGAAACAGCGCAGGCGTTCTGTTTTTTCGTCAGAAGAGATTACTGATTATCTTGTCGAGTCGCTGGAAGCGGATGAATATTTCGATGGGGATGATATTCAGAAAGAATTAGAGAAGGCCGTGATTCAACTGCCTGAAAAACAGCGTCTGGTTTTTACTATGAAGTATTTTGAAGAGATGAAATATGAGCAAATTTCAGAGATTCTTCAAACTTCGGTCGGGGCATTAAAAGCCTCCTTTCATCATGCAGTGAAAAAAATTGAAGAGTACATGGACAACAAAAATGAATATTGACATTAAACCATTTGATGTTTTACATGTCTTATAAGAGTAATAACAAAAATGAAAGAATTAGAAAACAATATTGAAAATCGCCTTGATCATCTCAAAAAGGGTCAACCCTATAAAGTCCCGGAGGACTATTTTGAGACTTTTCAGACAAGGTTAAAAGATCGCATGGAAGCGGAAGCAAGACCTACTAAGAGTAGGTTCCTGCTTTATCTGAAACCTGCACTTGGCTTAGCTGCAAGTTTTGCTTTGGTCTTTTTATTAGTCTATGTACCGATGGTTAAGTTTATGCCCGGTAAAGGTTATATGGCACAACAAAAAACAGACAGTCTATCGGTTGATACGACAACGACGGTGCCCTCAGCAATTTTTGCCTATTTCTCGGAAGGACAGTTTCTCTCTGCGTTTGAAGATATCGATGATTATGATACCGAGTCGATATCTACAGAAGCGCTTGCCGAATATTTGGCGATAAATTGTTCTGAATACGAGATTATTAAAGAAAGTAATTAACGAGTGATGAAAGCAAGAATAATACTTGTGTTTCTGATGTTTATTGCATCGGTTACATTTGCCCAACCCGGGATGGATTCAGGGATAATGGAGCTTATTAAAACGAAAAAAATCGCTTTTATTACTGAAAAAGTTGGGTTAACGCCACAGGAAGCTCAGAAGTTCTGGCCGGTTTATAATCAGTTGGATGCAGAACGAACAGTTATAATGGAAAAAAGACGAAAGTTAGAAGAGACTTTTAATGCTAAGACACCTGGGAAGAGTGAGAGTGATTTTCGGAAATTAGCGAATGAATTTGCCGCTCTATATGTTAGGGAAGGGAAGTTGGTCGAAGAGTATAATACAAAATTGCTAAGTATTTTACCTGCTGAAAAAGTCGTTAAGTTATATTTTGCCGAAGGACAATTCCGGTCCTATCTTATGCATGAGTTCAGACGGAAGCCGTTAAGTTTTCGGTAAAAATATTGGTTTAGTTGGGTTTTTGAATTAGTTAATTGTCGTTAAGAAAAGGTTGTCGCGAGGTGAAGTTCACCAGGAGACAACCTTTCTTGTTTTGATTAATCGATCTGATTGGCCAGATCGGCTACCGGGATCTTGAACTGTTCACCGGTGACCATGTTTTTAAGATTGACCACGTTTTCAGCGATTTCAGTTTCACCAACCAACGCGACATATTTTATTCCTTTTCGATTGGCATAGGCCATCTGTTTTTTCATCTTTTCTGACGATGGATAGATCTCGGTCGAAATACCATTAGATCGGAGTAGGGCGGCTATAGGCAAACAAAAAAGTTCTTCCTTTTCACCAAAATTGACGAACAGGATCCGGGTAGTGGTTTCGGTGCTGGCCGGGAACAAGTTGAGTTGGGTCATGACATCGTAAATCCGGTCGGCCCCGAAGGAGATACCGACACCTGAGATCCCCGGGAGTCCGAATATTCCGGTAAGATCGTCATAACGTCCTCCACCAGTAATGGAACCAATTTGAACATCTTTGGCTTTAACTTCGAAAATCGCCCCGGTATAGTAGTTTAATCCCCGTGCCAGGGTTAAATCAAGTTCAACTTCTGTTTGAACCGCCATCCCTTTGATATATCCAAAAATGGTCCGCATCTCCGATATTCCTTTCATCCCGGTATCGGAACCGCTGATTACCTTTTCGATTAGGTTAAGTTTTTCCTCGTTATTACCCGATAAAAGCAGGATCGGTTGCAATTTATCGATCGCCGTTCGTGAAACCCCTTTATCGGCTAATTCTTCGTTAACTTTTTCCAATCCTATCTTATCCAGTTTGTCAATGGCCACTGTAATATCGACGATCCGGTCAGCTTCACCGATTGTTTCGGCAATCCCGGCAAGAATCTTCCGATTGTTAATCTTCAATACGACGCGAATTCCCAGTTTCTGATACACCTGATCAACAATCTGAACAAGTTCCGCTTCGCTGAGTAAGGAGTCTGAACCTATGACATCGACGTCGCATTGATAAAACTCCCGGTAACGGCCTTTCTGGGGTCGGTCTGCCCTCCAAACTGGTTGGATCTGGTATCGGCGGAAGGGGAAGTTGATTTCGTTTTGGTACTGAACAACGTAACGGGCGAAAGGGACGGTGAGGTCGTATCGTAATCCCTTTTCAGATATTTGATTCGTTAATTTCAGGCTGTTGCGTTGTTCAAGTTCTTCGTTGGAAACTTTGGAAATAAAATCGCCTGAGTTGAGGATCTTAAAAAGCAGTTTGTCTCCTTCTTCGCCATATTTACCCATCAGGGTGGAAAGATTTTCCATTGCCGGGGTTTCTATGGGTTGAAATCCGAAAAGTTTAAACACACTTTTAACGGTATCGAAGATATAATTTCGTTTTACCATTTCTTCGGGTGAGAAATCCCGGGTGCCTTTGGGTATTGAAGGTTTTTGTGCCATACTTAACTGCTTTTTATAGAAACTGCAAAATTAAGGAAATTATCAAAGAAAAAGAGGTTACCAGTAAGGCAACCTCTTTACAGGATCAATTAAATGATTTTAATTAAAAATATATCTTACTCCAATCTGAATTCCCCATGTACTGGAAGTACTTAAATTATTCTGGAAAGTAGCCGTAGGTAATTTACTGCTAACTTCAGCCATATTAAACATCGGTACATTAGCGCTGTTCAGTTTGGTAAATTTAAGAATTGCCCCGTTATTTACGGTTAGACTCTTGCGAACCCCCCAGTCGGAATTGAGCAGATTGCTCAAGTTAAGGATGTCGCAGCTGAACTGAAGCGTATTTTTCTGACCTTTTACATTAATATAGAAATCCTGCAGGAATTTCAGGTCATAACGGTTATACCACGGGAATTTGGCTCCGTTTCGTTCGGCATATTTTCCCATGTTTTCGCGCAGGTATTTATCTTGATCGATATAAGCAAAGAAGGCATCCGATTGTTGCTGAGCTGTATGGCGAACAGTCCCATTACTATTCTTAATATCCTCAAAAATAATTTCTGAGGCATCTTTGGGAATATAGATCAGATCGGCATTTACCCCATCTTTATTGAAATCGTTGGAGTAGCGGAAGGAGAAGTTTCCGTCGTTATACCCGGAATAGAATAACGAAATAGTACTGGCAAAGTTTTTAGCATATTCCAGTTTATAAGAGATTGAACCCACTAACCGGTTTGGAGTCAGGTATTGGGAATAGCTTAGATCCAAATCATTTTGCCCCCTGACCGAAGGATTATTTGACCAGGCAGATGCGGCCTGAGATCCTGGATTACCAGTAACATCTTTAGCCATGGTATGGGTATAAGCGATCATTCCATTAAGATTCTTAATCAACGGGAAAGTTAGCTGGCTGGAAAAAGAATAGCTGTAACCCTGGTCGGTATTATCCATCACCATGGCTTCAGACATGGAAGAGTTCACTTTTGTCGTATTCCAAATTGGGCGGTTATCCGGCCCTGAATAGGTCTTTGTTGGATCGGACGTTGCCAGGTTGGCATTACGTTGGAGGATGGCATTGATGTCTTTGGTATAGATCCCTTCAAGGGTGAGCATCATCTGGAGAGGTAATTTAATATCAGCAGCCAGGTTGCTTCGCCAAACCTGTGGCATTTTAAAGTTATGATCGATCGCGGCAACCGAACCCGGAGCTTTTGTTCCGGCTGTTTTTGGGAAAAGTGTTGTATTGCTCAGGTGATATTTGGGATCGGGATTAAATTTAAGATTTGCCAAATCAGAAGCCTTTGTCACTTCAACGGTGTTTTGCAGCATTCCACTATTGGTAGGCTGATTGGTGAAGAAAACAAATGGCAATCGTCCGGTGAAGATTCCGGTACCACCGCGAACTTTTAACGATTTATCTCCTTTCACATCCCAGTTAAATCCGGCGCGTGGCGACCAAAGTAGTTTTTGGTCGGGCCAGCTTCCCAGATTTATTTTTTCGCCATTCAGGAATTCGAGTTTTTGAACGGCAGGATTATCTTTTAACGAATTGAAATATTGAGGCACATCCACGCGGATCCCGTAGGTGAGTTTTAATTTGTCGGTAATATTATACTCATCCTGCACATAAGCGGAGAATTGTCCGAAATTAAGTTCGGCTACCGGGTCTTCGCCACCGGGAGTGAGGCCATAGGTAATGCCGTAGGCAATAGGCGCCTCGTTGGTGAGGAAGGAGTTGAGATCTTTGTAACGGTAATAGCTTGTTCCGTAACGCATGTATGAGTTGCCAAAATATAAATATTCGAAAGACATACCAGCGGTGAGGGTATGTTTGCCCAAATAGGAAGTGAAGTTGTCGGTAAGGGTATAAACATTATTCAAAACATTGTTATTGTAGGTGAAAAGTTCATACCCGGCGCTCATATAGGCATTTCCTGATCCGTCCCAAATATCGATAAAGGGGAAGATATTGCTGTCGCTATTCCTGGTGTCTTCGATTCGGGTAAAGGTTCCAATTATTTGGTTGGAGTATTGACTTCCAAATGTGCTTTTAAGTTCGGCCGACAGGGAACTGACAGTATTTAAAAATCCATAATTGGTGTTTTGAAATGACATGGCATTGTTGCTAACCCTGTTGGAGGCGGCTCTTGGATTTGGAGCGCTGGTCCCGTTGACCAGTTGGTCATTGGTGCTACGAACCGTATTGTAGCGTAAGCTGAATTTGTGGTCACGGTTAATATTCCAGTCCAGACGGGCCAGTATTTTATAATTCTCTTTTGCGAAAGCCCCATAGTCTTCGTAAGGGCCGGTTTCATAGTCGTAGTTGGATTTGAGATAGTTGGAGAAAGCTTCCAGGTCCTCAGCCTTAACACGGCTGACATTGATCCCTTCCCTTCCGCTTCTGGTTGCAAACCATTCCATCCCGGGAACGGTTTCTTTTTCCGTTTCCGCATTGACAAAGAAGAACAATTTATCTTTGATGATAGGTCCACCGACACGGGCACCGTATATCTTAGTCGAAGTTTTAGCAGCTTCAGGAAGAGTGTCGTTTCCGACATATCGTCCGTTAAATGTTTCATCGCGATAGAAAGTGTAGGCAGAGCCTGTAAACTTATTGGTTCCGCTTTTAGTGACTGCATTAATGCCGGCGCCGGTAAAATTGGCTTGCCGAACATCGAAAGGGGCAACATTAACCTGTACTTCTTCGATTGCATCCAAAGAAATGGGTTGAGCATCACCTCCCGGCATATTATTGGAGCTTAAACCAAAATTGTTGTTGAAATTCGATCCGTCGATATTGATATTATTCAATCTTCCGTCGCGGCCACCGAAGGAGTTACTTCCGCCGGCCAGGGGGGAGAGGCGGGTAAAATCGGTAATACTCCGGCTAATGGTTGGCAGAGTGTTTAGTTCCCTTGAACTGATGTTTGTGGCTGCTCCGGTCTTAACTGTGCTGAAGGCTGAGGGTTTAATCCCAACCACAGTGATTTCACCTACCTCGGTTGAGCTTTCTTTCAAATCATTATTCAACACAAACGATTCGCCCAAAAATAAGGTGATGTCAGTCAATGTTGCTTTGGTATAGCCTACAAATGAGACTTCTACAGTGTAAGGTCCCCCCGAACGCATACCTTGTATCGTGAAACGGCCTTCAGCATTGGTCACAGTACCGTAAGTGGTTCCGGAAGGAACATGTGTAGCAATTACTGCCGCTCCGGGTAAAATTTCCCCGTTGCCGGTAATCTTACCATTAATTCCTGAAGAAGTCACCTGGGCTAATGCGGCCACAGTAACTGCAATCAATAATGCAACGGTAAGGTAAAACTTTTGAAAGTTGTTTTTCATTAATTGATAAATTTGTGTTAATAGCTAAAATGTACATAATGTATAGAATAGATTCTCTGATCTTTATATTTTTTGTAGTGACCATTCATTTATTTTTAACAAAATTTAGCACAAAAATAAAAATTGCCCGGCGGATTAAAGTTTCAGAAGTATTACAATAATATTAAACAATTGATTCATAAATAGCTGTTTCGAGAGTCAGTGCAGAAATCTTATGGCTAAGTTAATTGAAAATTTGTTAATTAAGTAATAAAAATAATTAACTTTTTTTCTTAGATATTAACAATTCGGAAGGAATAATAAAAAGAAACTGAAGGAGATAATTCTGTGGAATTAACCAATTAAAAGCATTTTTTCGATTGTGAAGGTTTGTGAGGATGAATTTGTAAATTTGCACCAATTATTGCTGATTGAATTGATGAAGAACAAAGACTACAAAACACTTATTGCGGACTGTGGATTCCTTGATTTTCCGGTACCGGCAGACCTTGACCTTGTTGCAGAGATAAAACGGCTCAAACAAGAGAAGAATGTCGTAATTCTGGGTCATTACTATATTGCTGATGAGTTACAGGATATTTCCGATTTTCTGGGCGACTCTCTGGCTCTTGCCCAGCAGGCTCAAAAAACCGAGGCCGATATGATTCTCTTTGTCGGTGTTCATTTTATGGGTGAAACGGCTAAAATACTGAACCCGGATAAGAAAGTAATTGTTCCGGATTTGAAAGCGGGTTGCTCTTTGGCTGAATCGGCCCCTAAAGAAGCATTCGAAAAATTTAAGGCCGAACATCCTGGTTACAAGGTTATTTCCTATATAAATTGTTCAGCTGATATAAAGGCTCTCTCCGATGTGATCGTGACCTCATCGAATGCCATGAAAATTGTGGAATCTTTTCCCCGGGATGAAAAACTGATTTTTGCCCCGGATAAGAATCTGGGGAATTACCTGAATTCGGTCACAGGTCGCGAGATGGTCTTATGGGATGGAGCTTGTATGGTGCATGAAAAATATTCTTTAGAGAAGATCATTGACCTGATGAAGCAACATCCGGATGCTGAGTTTATTGCCCATCCCGAATGTGAACGTCCCGTGTTAATGGTTGCCAATTATATCGGTTCGACGACGGCTCTTTTAGGATATGTTCAGAAAAGCAATTCCGAAAAATTTATTGTGGCCACCGAAAGCGGAATCCTGCATCAGATGAAAAAAGCCTGTCCTGGAAAAATCTTTCTTCCGGCGCCTTCTGTTGATTCTACCTGTGGATGTAATGATTGCAGCTTCATGAAACTAAATACGATGAAGAAGCTCTATCTTGCATTAAAATACGAATTACCCGAAATTATTCTTGATCAGGAAACCATGGAAAGGGCAAAAGTTCCTATTTTGAGAATGCTCGAACTTTCCAAATAGGTTTATATATAGAGAGGCATCCTTTATTTGCAAAGGAATCATTCTTTATTATTGCATAATTTTATTTTCTTTGTGTCATAGATCCGAAATGATTGTTAATCATTTATTGAAACTGGAATTAGATGAAAAAATATAATTTACTTATAATATTTGCTGTTCTGTTAGGTGTCTTTTTTTTTACTTCCTGTAATAAGAAGGATAAGGAAGAAGAACCGACTCCGGTTGCAGAGGGTGTTTACCCCGGATCGATATCCATTTATTCAAGTGGTAATGATACAACACTTCAGCAATTTCTGGATGGTAAATATCACACTATTAGTGGTTCTCTCCAACTTTTTACGGATGATGCAATCGATTATGGCAAATATTTTGTGAACCTGGAGAAAGTTGTTGGATCGGTTAGAATATATAAGATTCCCAATAGTGATTTGTCTTTCCTGGCGAATGTATCCCAGATTTTAGGGACCCTGCAGATTTCGGCTTGCCCTAATCTGAACTCCTGTGAGGGATTAGTTTCCCTGGGTACCCTTGGTAGCCTAACCATCGAACAAAATCCAAAGATGAAGGAATTGAATGGTTTCGAAGGTGTTATAACCGTGAAGGATATTTTGATTAACAACAATAGTTCTTTGGAATCATTTAACGGATTGGAAAATCTTGTGACGATCACAGGAGGATTAACCATTACTAAAAATTCTGCACTGACTTCACTGAGCGGATTGTCTTCGGTTACAGATATCTCGGGAAATTTGTTATTGAGCGAAAATTCGCAGCTTTCCACGATGGACGGGTTGGACAATTTGAAAAGTATCAAAGGAAGTTTCTTTCTGGGGTCATTGGCTGGTTTAACCGATATGACAGCCCTTAAAACCATGAACGATACGCTTCTTTCGCTTACGATTGCTAACTGCTCCAATTTGGGAAACCTGGATGGGTTGGATAGTCTTCGTGCTCTTGCCAATGATTTACAGATCATCGACTGTGCCAAACTGACCAGTCTGCAGGGATTGACTCTGCTCGATACTATTGGCGGAAGGGTAGAGCTAACGAAATTAAATACGTTAACATCCTTATCCGGCATGGATGAATTGAAATATATATCAAAAGATTTGCGCATCTCACAATGTCCTAGTTTAACCTCACTTCCCGGTCTAACCAAACTGGATAGTATAGGCGGAAATTTTGTTGTTTACGACAACTCTTCATTGCTCAATCTAAATGGGTTTACTTCTGTTAAAACCGTAAAGGGAAAGATTGAGATTCTTGATAATGAAAATCTGGCCTCGCTCAATGGTCTTGAAAACCTGAAAAACCTCAGGAGCGATCTTGAAATATATTACAACCCCAAATTGGTCAATTATTGCGCGATTAAGGCTCTTAATTTTGAAGGTACCGCCTATATCAGTCAAAATGGTTTCTCTCCAACATGGGCTCAAATAGTCGCCGGAAATTGTTCCAAACCTTGATTCGAAATCCGGCAGTGGAAAATATAAAAAACCTCTTTTGAGGTTTTTTTTTGTGTAAGAGGTCTGTTCAAATCAGTTTTCTTTTTTGTAAGCTGTTTTCGATGTTAGATTGTAATGAACCCTGATTAGAAGTTGGGGGATATCTTCCAACAGGAGTAACCCTTTCCTTTTTTTGTCGTTCAGTAGTTAAGAACTATATCACCCCTCTGGTTCAAAGAAAAATCCTTTTATACAAACCATTTTTCGGGGAAACGCGCTGAGGTGTGTTACCATGCTGAACAAAAACTTCGTCCCCCACCATTCCCGGAATGGCATTGGCCCCTCCTGATTTAATTCGTGTCCTAACAGATTATTGTTTTAAGAACTATCTCAATGCTATTAAAATGCTTTTTCTGTACCATTAGAGTATAGATAGAGTACAGAAGCTGTACAGAAACAGTACAGAAAGTCCGGGGATGGCCGGATTGAAATTATTACGGTCCGGGGAAATTGCAGGTGTCAATGACAGTAGTGTAGTAAGTCGGAGTGCGACTTTATGCTCGCGCCGCGGACAAAGGTGTGCGCCCAGTCGCGCCCCGACTATCAAATTTTCTCTCTGTCATCATCGCATCATGCCCCAATTTTTTTGGGTAGACTCTACCAATGACAGAATTACAGAGCCAGCCTATTAAGGTGGATTCTGGCAGAACAGTAAGTGTGAGCCAGAGCGATGAGTCATGCGCTCCGGAATGTTAGGTTTTTATCGGACAGTAATAATATGATATCTGTTTTTTGAATACAAACACTCCTTTGAACTCCATTTGAAGTGATGGTAATCAAAAGTCTATTTTGATGAAAGCTTTAGATCGTGAGGCATATACTGAGGTAGGCCATAAAAAAGCCGCAACCTTTCGGGAAGCGGCTTTATATTTGTTTTAAGCTGAATTATTCAATGACTTCTGTCCAGCCGTAGGGATCAGTCTCAATACCATACTGGATCCCTCTAAGCTTTTCGTAAAGCTGAACGCTGATCTTTCCGGGTTCTTTCCCGTACAGATATTCTTTATGTAGATCGGCATCGTAAACCCGTTTGATTGGTGAGATGACGGCCGCAGTGCCGCAGGCACCAACCTCCTGGAATTCGGCAAGCTCTTCAACGGGAATCTGACGTTCTTCAACTTTTAATCCCATATCCATGGCCAGTTGTCGAAGACTCATGTTGGTGATTGAGGGTAATATTGAGGATGACTTTGGCGTCACATAAGAGTTGTTTTTTATGCCGAAGAAATTAGCCGGTCCGCATTCATCGATGTATTTCTTCTCTTTGGCATCGAGATAAAGAACGGCGGAGAAACCTTCGTCATGGGCGCGATGGCCGGCAACAAGACTTGCCGCATAGTTTCCACCCACTTTGATGGTTCCTGTTCCCAGCGGTGCAGCACGGTCGTATTCCCTGTAGATCACCAGGTCGGTCGGTTTAAATCCTTCCTTAAAATAGGGGCCTACCGGCATTACAAAAACAATAAACAAGTATTCATCCGCTGGTTTTACTCCGATTTGAGGTCCGGTTCCAATAAGCAATGGTCGGATATATAATGAAGCTCCCGATTCGAAAGGAGGGACATAACCTTCGTTTAATTTAATAACTTTTCTGATGGCCTCAGCAAATTTCTCTTCCGGTAACTCTGCCATCATGATACCCTGAGAGGACTTCTGCATTCTCCTGGCGTTTTCGTACATTCTGAAAACCCGGATCTTGCCGTCTTTCCCACGAAATGCTTTTAATCCTTCAAACGCCTCTTGTCCATAATGAAAGGTGGTAGCCGCCATGTGGAGGTTGAGGAATTCAGAATCACTAACTTCCAATTCGCCCCATTGTCCATTACGGTACCAGCAACGAATATTGTAATCGGCTTTACTGTAGCCGAATCCTAAATTTTTCCAGTCTATCTTTTCCATAATGATGGTTGTTTTACGATCCCCAAAAGTACGGAAATCTCCTTATAATATTCTTTTTTTGATTAATAAATTATCGTCTGGCATTAATGCTCCCCCGGATTTTTATCAGATGGAATCAAGATCAATTGAAAATTGTTATAATTTTTAACGATTCGCAGAAGAGATGTCGGTTTTGTGTAAAAGACGATTGTTCAATTGGATTAAGCTTGCGAAAGAATGATTTTGATATAAAAATAAAACACTTCATAATTTGTCAATCAAAGAATTTTTATCCTATAGAATAAAGTTCAGGATAAATCTTACAGATAGTTAGCAATGTTGTAGATACCGGTTAATTATGGTTTCCGGTTTCTTCAATACTTCGAAAAAAAAATTATGCTTTCTGTTTACAATTTGATTGAATTGTTTTAAATTGAATATTGAATCAAACTAAGAGAATAGGAGGTGCATCATGGCAAAAAAAACATTCAAATTCAGCATTACTCTCGATGAGCATGAATTTGTACAGATCGAAGATCATATTTACACCACGCACGAAATACTGAAGCGTGAAGAGCCTAAAATGGAAATCATCAGCCCGAGGTACCTTAACCTTTTAAAAGAATTTGAAGGACGCTTAACGATGAAAGTAGTGAGGGAGTGGTTGTTGCTTTCCTATGCTCTGGATCAAAGCTGCAGTTATCACAGCAAATGGGATGATCATAAAATCATAGAGGAAATTATTTCGGGGCGAGAGCATACCATTTCATGGTATTTTGAGAATTGCCATAATTTAACAAAATAAAACGAGAAAAGCCGTTGAACATGTTCAACGGCTTTTCTCGTTAAGTCGGGGTGACAAGATTTGAACTTGCGACCCCGCGCCCCCCAGACGCGTACTCTAACCAAGCTGAGCTACACCCCGATTTAATTTTGCTTTACAGAAATCATTTAAATTCTTCTGTAAAGCGGTTGCAAAAGTAACCCTGTTTTTGACTTTCGCAAAATTTTCAGGTAAAATAAATTTACTACCGGATAAACTATTTTTTTGTGTGCCGTAACCATCTTTATTATTGCTGATGGTTTTAATAAGTGTTGTATGTTGGTATGTCTTGATAATAAGCATTTAGGTAGTCGATTTCGTGGCTGCATTAACAAGTGGATGACCTATTCTGGAAAAATGTCCGATCCTTTTATGGAAGAGTGTTTATCAATATTTCCACCGGTCTGTCATTAAAAACAGGACCAATATCATCATTCAAACCTTCCTTGACTTTTTTCGTAAACCGGTTCGGATGAAAATTTCCGGCTTCATTTTGTATTTTTGTAACAGTAAAAATGTTCGAATGAATTTTAAAGATAAAACTGTCGCGTTTGGAACCTTAGGTTGTAAACTGAATTTTTCGGAGACTTCTACCATTGCCCGTTCCTTTACCGAAAAAGGCTTTAAAAGGGTCGACTTTAAAGAAAAAGCCGACGTTTATGTGATCAATACCTGTTCGGTCACCGATACTGCAGATAAGAAGAGCCGGACGGTGATTCGGCAGGCAGCCCGGCAAAATCCGGCTGCTTTTATTGTAGTCACAGGCTGTTACGCTCAGTTGAAACCGGAGGATGCTGCCGCCATTCCCGGGGTCGATCTGGTGCTTGGAGCCAACGATAAATTCAATATTACGAAATATCTCGAAAATCTTGAAAAACATGAATCTGGCCATGTATATACCTGTGCATTTAACGAGATCAGTGATTTTCAGCACGCCTTTTCCTATGGCGATCGGACCCGTAGTTTTTTAAAGGTTCAGGATGGCTGTAATTATTTCTGCACCTATTGTACGATTCCCATGGCGCGCGGGAAGAGCAGAAACCCTTCCATCGAAAGCATTCTCAATGAAACCAGAACAATCGCTGACCAGGGAATCAAGGAGATAATTCTGACAGGGATCAATATTGGTGATTTCGGGAGAAGTACCGGTGAAACATTTTTTGATCTTCTAAAGGAATTAGACAAGGTTGACGATATATCGAGAATCAGGATTGGATCGGTTGAACCCAACCTGTTAAGTGATGAAATCATAAGTTTTATCGCTCGTTCAAAAAGGATTGCTCCCCATTTCCATATCCCTTTACAGGCAGGAACCGATGAGGTGCTGAATCTGATGAAAAGACGTTATTCAACTGCCCTTTTTGCCCAAAGAGTAGAACGGATAAGGCAAATCCTTCCTTATGCTTTCATTGGAGTAGACCTTATAGCGGGGATGAATGGCGAGACACCCGAGCTTTTTTCGCAAGCCTATCAATTTGTTGAAGGGCTGGCGATATCCCAGCTTCATGTTTTCCCTTATTCCGAAAGAGCGAATACTAAAGCTTTGAACATAGCCGGTGTTGTTCCGATGGAAGAGCGACGACGGAGGACCCAACAGCTCATTGCTTTGTCCGAAAGTAAATTATCGGCTTTTTACCAGAAAAATATAAACCGGACAGCAATGGCGCTATTTGAAAATCAAAAATCAAAAGGGATCATGCAGGGTTGGACTGAAAACTATATTAAAGTGGAGGCAAAATTCGATGAAGGATTACTGAATCAGGTCAAAAAGGTGGCTTTAACCGGTATTGCTGCAGATGGCCATATGAAGGCGGATTTACTTTCCGAATGAATTTAAGCCGGAAGGGGGCGACCCCTTTCCATTAATCGTTATTTTTACAAAAAAATATTTAGGATGAACCTTGAACAGATATGTGCGGAGGTACAGGTAATTGCCAAAAAGGCCGGCACTTTTATCGCCGAAGAGCGGAAAAAATTCAATCTGGATGCGGTTGAGGTAAAAGGTCAGGCCAATTTTGTATCTTACGTAGATAAGAACGCTGAACAGATTATTGTTGCTGAACTTCGGAAATTGTTGCCGGAAGCTGGTTTTATAACAGAAGAAGGTACTGCCGGCAGCAACGGGGAAAGGTATCGCTGGGTGATCGATCCCTTGGATGGAACCACAAATTTTATTCATTCGTTACCTCCATACGCCGTTAGCATTGCCCTGATGGATGGGGAAGAGCTGGTTCTTGGAGTAGTCTATGAAGTGTGCCAGGACGAATGTTTTTATGCCTGGAAAGGGGGTAAAGCCTGGATGAACGGGAAACAAATAAAAGTTTCGGATGCTGCAACAACGAAGGATGCATTGATTGCCACAGGTTTCCCATACTATGATTTTAGCAGGATGGATGAATATCTTGCGGCGTTCCGTTATTTCATGGAGAACTCACATGGTTTGAGACGTATAGGCTCGGCCGCGACCGATATGGCTTATTTGGCTTCCGGTCGTTTCGACGCATTTTTTGAATATAGCCTTAATGCCTGGGATATCGCTGCAGGGGTTGTCCTGGTTCGGGAAGCCGGTGGTGTTATTACCAATTTCAATGGAGGAGATGATTTTCTTTTCAAAGGAGAATTAGTGGCGGCAAACGGATCGTACTTTAACGGGTTTCAAAGGGAAGTTGAAAAATATTTTATTAACGGTTAACGGTCAGAGATTATCATGTCAAAGCCAGTTTACTATCTTCTTAAAACTGTTACATGGTTTGTTCAGCTTTTCCCGCTGCGGGTACATTATATTTCGGCCGATTGCCTCTATTTATTTATCTATTATATTGCCCGTTATCGCCGCAAGGTCGTTGATCAGAACCTGGCCAATTCGTTTCCCGAAAAGAGCCTGAAAGAACGGAAGGGGATTGCCCGAAAGTTCTACCTCCATTTCTGCGATAGTTTTATTGAGACCCTTTATCTCGATCGTATTTCACCGGAGGAGATTAAACGACGGTTTGTATTTAAAAATCCGGAGCTCGTCAACAGCTATTTGGATCAAGGCCGACAGGTGATGACTGTTTGCGGCCATTATAACAACTGGGAATGGCCATCGAGCTGGTCACTTCATTCAAAATACAGGTTTTATGCTGTTTACAAGAAATTGAGAAATCCGGCCTTCGATCTTTTCTATTATAATATGAGAAGCCGGTTGGGGTGTGTCCCGATCGAAAAAGCAGAAACAGTGCGTCGGCTCCTTAAAAATGTTCAGGATAAGGAACCTTCATTTTCAGCTTTCCTGATTGACCAGACTCCTAAAAAACACGAAATTCAATATTGGACGAACTTTCTGAACCAGGATACCCCGGTTTTGACCGGAACAGAAAAGATTGCACAAAAATTGGATGCCGTTCTTTTGTTTTCTCATACAAGAAAAATCAAGCGCGGATATTATGAACTGGAGTATTCTTTGATAACTGAACATGCCAGAGACACCAGACAATTTGAAATCACTGAAAGATTCACCAGAATACTGGAACAACATATTATTGAAGATCCTGCTTATTGGCTGTGGTCACACAAAAGGTGGAAACACAAACGGGATGTGGTTAGTAATCAGTAATTGATAGTTACAGGAAAGAACCCGGGTGGTAATACGGATAAATAATGAAAAACGAAGATAATACACCGATAAAACTATCAATCGTGATTCTGAATTGGAATGGGAGAGGATTTCTTCGCCAATTCCTGCCTTCGGTGGTGAGCTGCTCGGATTATGATTGGGCCGAAGTGGTGGTGGCTGATAATGGCTCGACCGATGACAGCTGCGAAGTAGTTAATAATGAGTTTCCAACGGTGAAATATCTTCAGCTTGAGCATAATTTTGGATTTGCCGAAGGGTACAACAGGGCTTTGCTGCAAGTTGAATCTCAATACTATTTACTGCTTAATTCGGATGTGGAAGTAACTCAGGGCTGGTTGGAGCCACTAATAGAATTGATGGACCACGATCCTTCAATTGGCGCATGTCAGCCCAAAGTGATGAGTCTGAACCACCGCGATCACTTTGAATATGCCGGTGCGTCGGGAGGTTTTATCGATCGTTATGGTTATCCCTTTTGCCGGGGTCGTATTATGAATGTTTGTGAACAGGATCGGGGGCAGTACGATCAGTCTGTTCCTGTTTTTTGGGCTACCGGAGCCAGCCTGTTGGTTCGCGCCTCGGTCTGGAAAGAGTGCCGGGGGTTTGATAGCCGTTTCTGGGCTCACATGGAGGAGATTGATCTTTGCTGGCGGATGAAAAATCGGGGTTACCTGACTTATGTTTGTCCTCAGTCAGTAGTCTATCATCTGGGAGGGGGAAGCCTTCCGTATGAGAACCCGCTGAAGATCTATCTGAATTTTAGGAATAATCTGTTCTTACTTTACAAGAATCTTCCGAAAGGAAAGCTTATTCCTGTTATTTTTCAAAGAATGGTACTCGACGGTATTGCTGCACTGCAGTTCCTGGCAACAGGACAGGTAAAAGCTTTCACCAAAGTTTTTACCGCTCATTTTGATTTTTACCGTAACTTGCCTGAGTTGAAGAAAGAACGTAGAGTTTTACTTCAAGGGGTCACTCTGGTTACACATCCTGAAATGTATTCCGGATGTTTGATTTGGAGTTTCTTCGTATTGCAACGGAAAAAATTCTCCGATCTTAATTTCAATTGTTTATCTGATAAGTAAAAATTTGGACTCATTATAAAGAATTATAAATAAAATCATTTATTGACTATGCGAATCACGAAAGATAATACGACGGGATTGGTAATAGATATTCAGGAACGGTTGTTTCCGGTAATGGCCGAAAAAGAGGCCTTATTGAGAAACAGCAGGATTCTGATCGAGGGGCTGAAGGTTCTTGGTGTTCCTACTGTTTTTACCCAGCAATATTCGAAAGGGTTAGGGGAGACTCTGGAAGAAGTTAGAACCTTGATTGACGATTTCTCTTTTATCGAAAAGACTGCATTCAGTTGTTACGATGCTGACGAATATGTCGGATATCTTGAGAAAAACAACTTGAAAAATATTATCATTCTCGGGATCGAAGCCCATGTCTGTGTATTACAGACCGCAGTCGATCTTAAAGCTGCCGGATATAATCCGATTGTTGTGGTTGACTGTATTTCGTCGCGCGATCTTTCCAATAAATCGGTGGCCTTGGATCGTTTCTTGCACGAAGGGATTATGCTGACCTCGGCTGAATCTATTCTTTTTGAATTGACCCGTTCGGCAAAAGCTGATGAATTCAAGGCTATTTCCAAGATCGTGAAATAGTTGCACGATGAAAGGTTTACTTACGATTTGAAAGTAGAAATAGCTAAAAAAAAGTAAATTTTCTTAACGGAGCTTCGATTAATTCGTATTTTTGTATTCAAAGAATTAGTGTTAAAGAGATTAAAGCGCGTATAAAATGAAAGTATTTAAGTTTGGAGGTACATCGGTGGGTTCAGTTGATAATATGCGTTCAGTGATGAACCTTATTGCTGACGGTGAACAGAAGTTAGTTGTTCTTTCGGCCATGTCGGGGACGACCAACAGCTTGGTAGAGATATCGGATTACCTGACCAAGAAGAACAAAGAGTCTGCCCTTGGGATTATCAGTGGTTTGGAGAAAAAGTACTACAATGTGGTGTACGATCTTTTTAAGACCATTGAGATGAAGGAGAAGGGAAAGAAGGTTCTCGAGGAGCGTTTCGATGTGATTAAATCCTTTACCTCAGGTACTTTCAATGAGGTGGGTGAACGAACTATTCTGGCCCAGGGTGAGTTAATCTCGACAGCTCTCTTTACCTTATTGATGCAGGAAGAGGGATATAAGGCCGCATTGTTACCCGCTCTTGATTTTATGAAGATCGACGGTGACAAGATGCCTGATATGCGTTTTATAAAATCGAAGATCAATGAAGTGCTTGCTTCACAGCCTAAAGCAGATTACTACATAACTCAGGGTTTTATCTGCCGTAACGATGAAGGGGAGGTGGATAACCTGCAACGGGGTGGCTCTGACTATACTGCGACCTTGATTGGAGCAGCTATCAACAGCAGTGAGGTACAGATCTGGACAGATATTGATGGATTCCACAACAACGATCCTCGTTTTGTAGAGAATACTAAACGTGTAGATATGCTCTCGTTCAGCGAAGCGGCGGAGTTGGCTTATTTTGGGGCGAAAATTCTTCATCCCCAAACGGTTTTACCGGCTAAACTCAACAATATTCCTGTTCGGTTAAAGAACACGATGAATCCGCCGGATCCGGGAACATTGATTACCTCCGAAAGTAAAGGTGCTGGTATTAAGGCTGTGGCTGCCAAAGATGGCATTACGGCTATCAGGATCGTCTCAGGACGGATGTTGAATGCATATGGTTTTATGAAAAATATCTTCGAAATCTTTGAGTTCTTCAAGACCCCCGTTGATATGGTGACTACCTCTGAGGTAGCTGTTTCGGTTACGATTGACAATCCAAAACATCTCGATGAGATTGTTAATGAACTGAAAGAATACGGTGAAGTGGAAGTTGAGAAAAATCTGACTATCGTTTGTGTAGTTGGTGATATGTACGCGCAGGATAAGGGTATTGCTGCAAAGGTATTTGCCGCACTCGATTGTATTCCGATCCGTATGATTTCTTATGGCGCCAGTTGCCATAATATCTCCGTGTTGATCAGTACAAACGATAAAAAAGAGACCTTGAATACGTTGAGTGAGAAATTGTTGAACGTATAATTCAAATCAGGATAAGAATAATAAAGCCGGGCATTTAACCCGGCTTTATTATTCTTATAGTATTATAAAAAATGATTGATCGCATGAAATTTAACGAATTCAATGATCCGGTAGATGACCCGGAGAATTACCGATGGGGTGTCTTTTATTTTAATCAGAAAGACGAACGTGCAATTGTTCCCAAGCGAAACCGATGGATGGGGTTTACTTTAATCTTTGCCAATCCATTGTTCTGGATGGTGATTCTGACTTTTATAGCAATCGCGGTCTTATTATCGAGACTGGGTTCCTGATTACCAGAGATTGATCTCGGAGAGGTTGTTGACCACCTTTGTTCCTGTAGCTTCGAGTCTTTTACGCGATTGATGGCCATTGGCCACGAGGATGCAGTGACAGTTAAGCTCTGAGGCTACCTCGTAATCATGGATTGTATCGCCAATCAGCACAGTTTTTTGGGGTTCAATCTTTTGTACTTTCATCAACCGGTTTCCACTCTCCAATTTCGATACCGCGTAATGATCATCCAATCCGCATACCATATCGAAGAAATGGGTGATGCGGTTTTGTGATACCGTTTCGTTGAGTTGTTCCTGTTTCATAGCCGAGAGGATATACTGCCTTAATCCTGCTTCTGCCACCTTGGTTAGACAGGGATAAACCTCGGGATGAAGCCTGCACTCTTTCACTGTTCGGTTGTAAATATCAATAAACTGGTGGGCAGGTTTTTCGAAAGGTTCCAGGGAAAAATCGAATCCTATCTTTTGGTAATACTCGCTAACGGGAAAGGTAAAGACCTCGAGGTATTGCTCAAGAGTAAGCGGCCGCAACATGCGTTGCTTCAATAAAATATTGATCGTGCGGAGCGAAACATGAATATCGTCAAGCATTGTTCCGTTCCAATCCCATATTACAGCCTCAATCTTCATTCCGCTTGAGTACACTCACAGTTTTCGAAGTTCAAAACAGGCGATGAATACATCTTAAGCCAAAGATCCATCGCTTCGGAACGATCTTCATTGACCAGCTTCAGCCGCTGATGGGTCAGTTGAATATACTCCTCTTTCTGTTGTTCGGTATATTTATTGTTGTATTTATCGGTCTTGTAATAGAGATCATACGCGATATAGTTGTTGGGGAACAGCCGGTAGTTTGTGTAAATCTGTTTATCAATATAGGTGGCCAGGTTTTTCAACCGTTCGTTGACGTTTTCTCCTTTTGGGATCGATCGGAGCACCTTTTTGGTTAACGGTTTACCAAACTGGATATGGATATGTCCTTTTTGGTTTTTCAATCCGCTGACCATACTCCAGAGGTCGTCCTTCTCTGTTTTACGGAAGTTGGGATCGGACTGGCGCTTTAGTAATTCGGCCACTTTTTCGTTGCCACAGGGTTCGATCTCGTAAGAGATGGCCATGGGAACGATTTTCAATTCCTTAAACCCTTTAACAAATTTCTTGCTGT
The DNA here is from genome assembly GCA_964632305.1 of uncultured Prolixibacteraceae bacterium. Taxonomy (GTDB): domain Bacteria; phylum Bacteroidota; class Bacteroidia; order Bacteroidales; family Prolixibacteraceae; genus CAZWBR01. Next base: position 130,793 of record CAZWBR010000002.1, on the reverse strand, counting down.
TCGACATGTTGAACATCTTTAACAGCGAGGATTGTGTTTGGTCATTACCGTCCTTGGTCCGCCCTTCTCGTTGGGCAATCCAGATAGAGTCTCCCCCGTTGGTGATGGTTGTTCGGATATAACCCGAAAGCTTCTTCGACGCCAGCAACATCTGTTTGACCGGGATATTGCGTTTAACAACGAACGACCGGTTAACTCTGGCCAGATGATCAATCCAGGGATAAATCAACAGATTACTGCCGATGGCGATCTGAGTGGGATTGTATCCTGTTTTGTACATCTGCACATTAAGCAGAGCCGAATCGAGAATGATGTCCCGATGGTTGGAGATATACAAGTAACTATTATCGCGTTTTAGGTTTTCAAGGCCTCCTATTGTCATTCCCATGGTGCTGGTATTGAGAATGTTATTTAAAAATGGGACCATGAAGGTGGTTTGGAACGATTCAACGGTTTTGGTCTGGAGCATATTCTCCTTGACCTGGGTAATCCGTTGCTCTTCCTTGTATAGGTTAGTCAGTACGCTATCGAAAACCGGATCGGAGCAAAGCTCTTCCATTACTGCTGGAATCTCTTCATCGCGATAAGGCCTGATATCGTCAAAATTTTGCACTGACTGCATAGCGATTAAATTTATGTCTTTCTGAATATTGATTTTAAGGTGGAGCAAAGGTACAAAAAATGCCCCAATGGCGTATCTGAATATGTGAAACTTTATCAAACACTTTAAAGATTTGTTCGAAAAAATGGTTTAGATTGATTTTCCTTTTATTAAAACTTAAGGAAAAGCAATGCTCTGACTTCTGTCCGTCGGTTGCCGGGGGTCTCGTCATAGCCACTTCCCATAGAATCAACTCCCTGCCGGATGGTACATCCCGCTTTAAAATAGAGGGAAACATTTGACAAGGGTTCCCATCTCAGGTTAAGATATATTCTCGACCCTTTGCCATAGAAAGCCGGAATGGAGTAATAATGGAGGAGGTCGTTCTCATAGGCATAAATCCTGGAGTTGTATCCGTCGGTGTGATACCAGCAATAGCGTATCCAGCAATCAAGATGAGAATTAACTGTATAAACCAGGTCCTGAAAGAGCAGGTAACCTGATTCCGTGTCGGTATTGTAATGATAGTCACAATATTCGAGGCGGTGCTTTAGTGTTAGTTTATCCGAAACCTGCCAGTTACTTTGAAGCCTGATTTTTCCTGTCGTTTCGTCAAAATCGGAGGGGATACCGGTTGAGCCGCTTTCTTTCTTTGGTTTGGTCTCATATTTTACCCTTAAAGAGAAATTAAGTTGTTGATTGGTCTGATGATTGATTTGAAACATCAGGTCATTTCCATGTCCGGGTGCAGAAGTACTGTAAGTGAGCCATGGAAAGTGATAGGTGTCGATGTATCCCGTGATTCGGATTTTCTTTAAGGGCAGTAGTTCGAATCCTGTAAAAAAACCTCTCTCATTTCGGTTACCTGACCCTTCTGATAAAGCATTGCCATAGAAGGTGTGAAAACCGGGATCAAGATAACGATAGCAGAAAGATAAGCTCAGTTGGGGGTGTAATCGCCAAACCGCACCCTGAGTAACTGCTGCTCTCATACTTTTGGAAAGACCGGCTTCGCCAAAAAACTGCAGCCGTCGCAACGCCCATTGATAGTCGAACCCCAGGTTGAAGTTTTCTTTTCCTTCAAAACTCTTTGACTTGTAAAGCGCGTCTCCCTTTTCCATGGGAAGGTTAAATTGTTCGTGGACTGCCGTTATTCCCAATCTGAACCGTTCGAACCGTAGTTCGGAATAGAGTCCTGCTAACGATTCGCGAATACTATTCTCATCCGCCCGCTCGGAGTTGGTCCTGTGAAGACCTGATGTTTGCAGGGAGGTAAAGACCGGGTTGCCATCGTCATCTTCATCTATATTGGCATCGCGTCGTTTGTTCGAATAGAAAAGAATCAGTTTTGCCGGCTTTAAGGCCAGGGTGATGGCTCCCCCTCGAAAAAAACTGTTCTCATCGGTTGAGGTGTAAGGTTTTACTCCCTGACCTGAACGCATGATATTGATGGATTCAACTGATTTGTTGAAGCCACCACCAGTCCAGTAACTTAACCCTTGTCCAAATCTCAGATGATAGTCTCCAAGATTGATCTGACGAACCAAACCAGTGCCTCGCCAAACAACATGACCTGAGTAGAAATCAAAACCATGTTGGTTATCGGTCTTGAAAAAAGGCTCTCCGGCATCATTGTCTGCTGTAATCCCTAATTCGATTCTCTTTGACACTTCGACCTTATAACGGAAATAATAGCCGATTGGTGAGCCTGGATAGGCGGCTGGTTTCTCACTATCGGACGATGAAAAACCCCGGCCTTCAGGGAAAGAGGTTTTGGTCCGTAAATAGACCCGTTGGTTAACCTTCTTTGCCGTTTTTGAGGTCGTATCGGCTTTTACCCCAAAGAAGATGAACGGACGAATTTTCCGGATGGTTTCTTCATCAAAGCCGTCGATGACTGAGAGTTCGTAAATGGTTTTGACCGGGCCGTATTTATTTCGGTAGGATAATAACCCGATAATTTGGCCAAAATCGAGAAACAGCAATTTTCCCAATTCCTCAGCGGTAGCGGCATTTACATTAAGGGGACGGTCGGCCAGTCGGTGTAACTCATCCAGATCGATAGAATTCTCATTTGCCGCTTCATCCGATTCAGTAAAGGATTCGATTATTTCTTCAATCTGACGTTCTTTTTCGATCTCCAAATTTTGGGAATAGGTTCTTAATGAAACTCCCCAAAAAAGAAGTGCCAAGGTGATAATATACTTTTCCATTTTCATGTATTTACGATCAGTGAAACAGATGGGGATAATCCTAATGATTTATCATCGTTGAATTGCCTCCCTGCGGAGATCATTACCCCTGATGATTTTGATAAAACAACCCCGTAATAATTTTCAGAGTAACCGGGGATGCCGGATTGAGGGAGAGTGATGGCAACGTTTGCTGCTGGAGTAGGGAAGAGCAGGGCAGCGGCTTTTTTTGAAAACTTACTGATCCGGTAAGGTCGGTTGTAATAAACGGCGATTGTTGCTGCAGGGATTGCTGTCAGCAAGCCTTGGTTGCGAAAGGTAGCAAAGGGGCCGGTCAGAGCCGTAGCAACCCCTCCCAGTGCATTATCACGAGAACCTGCTGTCAAGTTCTGTCCATGGGTGAATGCAGATCTGTTCAAAACCCATAAGAGAGTAATTGCTGTTATGATGTTTCTTAAGTTAGGTTTTATCATAACGGTCCATAAAATCACGGACACAAGCTCTCCAACCGTTATTGCTTGCTGAATGCAGTATTCCTAAAACAGAAGAGGGAGCGAACGATGTCCAACTCCCTCTAAATTAATACTTTTTAGGAATAAAACCAACTAAATCAATTAGTTTTAAATGGATATTTCACCTTGGCCAGTTCTTTGTTGGCTTCTACAATTTTACTTTTTAGCTCTTCTTTAAAGAGAATCAGTTTTTCCATTAGTTGTTCATCGCCGGTAGCTATCATTTGAGCCGCAAGGATGGCCGCATTTCGGGCTCCGTTGACTGCTACAGTAGCCACAGGAATTCCGGGAGGCATTTGTAAAATGGAAAGAATTGAATCCCAGCCTTCGAGACTGGCTTTGACCGGAACGCCAATGACCGGTATCGGTGTCATGGCTGCAATGACACCGGGCAAGTGGGCGGCCATACCGGCAGCAGCGATGATCACTTTTATTCCTTTCTCGCGGGCCCCTTTGGCAAACTGTTCTACCTCATCGGGGGTCCGGTGAGCCGACAGGGCATTCATCTCAAAGGGGATCTCCAGTTCATTCAACACTTGCGCTGCACCTTCCAAAACCGGTAAATCTGAGGTGCTTCCCATGATAATACTTACTTTCGCTTTCATTCTTAAAACGCTTTAATTCCCTGAATAACTTTATGTTTCTGATTGATTTTTCAGAGGATAAAGTTAAGATAAAATCAGAAAACTAAAACCGTTGAATTGCTTAAGCTTTACTTTTTAGTCATCAAAAAGGAAAGATTTTTTTATCTTTGCGCCATCAAATCAAAAAGCTCAATAATAACTAAGTCAGGAGTTAAGTGAGTGATTAACTTCAGGTATTTTCTTCTGGCGATCAAAAAAACCGATAATGAAACGAGTAAAACTTTGGGACAAAGAATTTGAGATCTCGATCCCGTTCGTTGAGATTCAAGCCGCAATCAAACAAATGGCCGTTAAGATGAAGCCTGATCTCGAGGGAAAAGAGCCATTGTTTATCTGCATCCTGAATGGCTCATTTATGTTTGCCTCCGATCTGATGAAGGAACTGGAACTGACCGATGCCGAGATCTCTTTTCTCAAAGTTGCTTCCTATTCAGGAACCAATTCCACGGGAGAGATTAAAGAGCTGATCGGTTTGAACGAAAATCTCAGTGGCCGCACGGTGGTCATTCTCGAAGATATCGTCGATTCAGGCCATACGATGGTGGATGTTGTGGCCCAAATCAAGAGCAAAGGGGCGAAAGAAGTGAAAGTAGCGACTATGCTCTTCAAACCTGCTGCACTAAAGACTCAAATCCAACTGGATTATGTTGGAAAAGAGATTCCGAATGATTTTATTGTCGGTTACGGACTCGATTATGATCGCAGGGGAAGGAATCTGAAGGACATTTACACTCTGGTGAAAGAGTAAAAATTATCATCAAATTTTAAACAATGCTTAATTTAGTTTTATTCGGTCCTCCCGGGGCCGGAAAGGGTACACAAGCCCAGTTTTTAATTGAAAATTTTGGTTTGATCCACCTTTCCACAGGTGATTTATTAAGAGAAGAGATTGCCGGAAAGACGGCTCTCGGTCTTCAGGCCAAAGAAAAAATGGACAGGGGAGAGTTGGTCCCCGATGAAATCGTGATCGGAATGATTAAATCGAAACTCGATGGCAACAAAACAGCCAAAGGGTTTATTTTTGACGGCTTCCCCAGAACGGTGCCGCAGGCTGTTGCTCTGGATGAACTGTTGAATCAGTATAATGCCCCGGTTTCGGCCATGCTTTGTCTCGAAGTGCCCAAACAGGAACTTATCGACCGTCTGTTAAACCGTGGCTTGACCTCAGGGCGCAGCGACGACCAGGATACGTCGATTATTGAGAACCGTATCAACGTTTATAACGAAAAAACAGCTCCGATCATTGGCTATTACGAAAAAGCAGGGAAATATTTCCCTATCCATGGTGTCGGAACCATCGAAGAGATTGCTTCTCGATTGAAGGAAACAGTAGAAGTACTGTAATTTCATTCTGAATAATACAAGGAAAACTTTACGTGAAAGGGGGAATCCCCTCATCGTAAAGTTTTTTTTATTGCCCATCGAAAGGTTGAATTGAATCTCCGGGGGTCCGGTTAAGATGGGTTTGACTTTGAATATTAAGAGTTTTCGATCGATATTGGAAGCGGATCCCGCAGACCCTTTTTTTATCTCGATTTAAGCATGTACTTTTGTGAACGATTAAAAGTTAAAGATGGCTGATTCGAATTTTGTTGATTATGTCAAAATAATGTGCCGCTCAGGTCACGGTGGTCCGGGGTCAAGACACTTCCGACGCGAAAAATTTGCCCCTAAAGGTGGACCCGATGGTGGGGATGGCGGACGCGGCGGACATATAATTTTACGCGGTAATGCCCAGATGTGGACCCTGCTCCATCTAAAATACCGTAAACATATCTATGCCGAGCATGGAGGTTCCGGAGGCGCTTCGCGCAGTACCGGCGCCGACGGGGAAGATATTTACCTGGATGTTCCGCTGGGAACGGTGGCTAAGGATGCCGAAACCGGAGAGGTGCTCTTCGAGATTACCGGGGATGGTGAAACAGCTATCCTGGCTAAAGGTGGCCGGGGTGGGTTAGGAAATACCAATTTTAAATCGGCAACTCACCAAACACCCCGTTTTGCTCAGCCAGGCGAAGATTATGAAGAGGGATGGAAAATCCTCGAATTGAAAATCCTTGCCGATGTGGGACTGGTCGGGTTCCCCAATGCGGGTAAGTCAACCCTGCTGTCCGTAGTGTCGGCCGCTAAACCCGAGATTGCCGATTATCCGTTCACCACCCTGGTCCCGAATCTTGGTATTGTGAGTTATCACGATAATCAGTCCTTCATCATGGCCGATATTCCGGGGATCATTGAAGGGGCGCATGAAGGACGTGGTCTGGGACTCCGCTTTTTAAGGCATATCGAGCGTAATTCGATGCTTTTGTTTCTTATCCCGGCCGATAGTAAGGACCATCTCAAAGAATATAAGATTCTGCTCAACGAACTGGAGATGTATAATCCGGATCTGCTCGATAAACAACGCTTTGTGGCCATCTCCAAAAGCGATATGCTCGATGCCGATCTGATGGCCGATATCAGCAAAGAATTGAAGGATATCCCTCACACATTTTTCTCTTCGGTTACAGGATTTGGAATTTACGAATTAAAAAACAAAATTTGGAAGCTGTTAACTGACTAATTAAACTTTTCGATCATGGGTATTCTCGAAGCGCTTAAAGGATGGGATAAAGAGCTGTTTCTTTCCCTGAATGGCATTCATTCTCCCTTTTGGGATTATGTGATGACCCTGTTCACCTTTACCCAGACCTGGCTTCTGTTTTATCTGGTAGTTCTGGTCATCATCACCAAGAGATACGGACGAAAAGCCCTGTTTGTTTTTTTGGCGATAACGGTTCTGATTGTGCTGGCCGACCAGATTTCAGGTGTCCTGAAGCATTCAATCATGCGGCTACGCCCTTCGAACGACCCGGAGCTAAGCAGTCTGGCCCATATTTTCTTCCGTAAGGGGGGGAAATATGGATTTGTCTCGGCCCATGCCGCCAATGCTTTCGCGTTTGCAACTTTTTCTTCCTTTCTTTTCCGAAACAGAAGATACGCTTTCTTTATCTTTCCCTGGGCCTTACTGATCGCTTACACCCGCATTTATCTGGGGGTCCACTATCCCGGTGATATACTTGGAGGGGCTTTGCTGGGTATACTAATCGGGTGGGGCGTTTATCGCTTATTGCTCATCGCTGAAGCCCGTCTTTCACCAATCAAGCCTTTTGTCAGGAATAAGATGAAGAACAAGGAGGCTTATATCATTATTGCCTCTGCCTTTGCCCTGATGATCATCGTGATGTCTTCAATCTCTCTTCTTGGAAAATATGAATTGATTTCATAAACAGGGCTTTCCTGTAGCGGCGAATTTCTATCTCTTAAACACATCGGAAATTGATTTCGCTTTTTGCGATAACTGATTCAATCCTTCATCAATCAGACTCTTGCTGAAATCGTTCGAAAACATCATCTCTGAACTGTCGTCAGCTTCGCTCGGGTAGATCAGGATAAAACTATTGTTCTCGAAATTCTTCGACATCAGACGGGGTATTCCTTCCTGTACCGCCTTGTAGGAAACACCCCCATTTCGTGGTAGCGGTATGATAACCAGATCGTTCGAATTGATGAAAGACCCAATTTGAAGAAAATCATCCCAATCCACGAATTCACTGTGATTAATCTTTACCGAGGAGCGGTGTTTGCCGTGAAACTCTTTGATATGTTTGTACGATTGAGGGGTGGAAAGGAATAAACATTCAAGGTGGAGAGAAGAGGCCAACCGGAACACACGGCTCAACCACTGTTTAAATCCATATTCACGATCGGCGTAACGGGGACAAATCACCACTATCCGTTTATGCAGGCCTAAATTTCTGGAAAGACTGTTAACCCATACCGCCTGATTGGTGTTGTCGACGATATATTTGACCGTGTTCCCAAATAACAGATCGGTAAACTGGCTCTTCAGGGCAAAACCGATAATGATTTCGGTGGCAAAGATCTCTTTGGCTACCCGTTTGATCCCGCTGGGAACCTTCTGATCGATGGTGGTGATAATCTCAATTTTTTGATCTGTCGCAGCTGCATGGATCATCGCTTTTTCCAGCATCTTTTTCGCCTCAATCAGCTTCTGTTGGGCTATATTGTTATCCTCAACCACCGATAGACCGACAATTGGGAAACGGTTCTTGGGATTTTTAATGGCAATGGACAAATCGATCAACCGTTCCATCGTTTGCGGATTCGAAATGGGGACCAGAATCTTCTGTTCCCGCAAGGTTACCGTATCCGGGGTATTGGTTACCTCAAGCAGGATCAACACTTTTTTAGCCGCACGGTCGGTCACAAAGGATGCAACCAGGCAGGTTACCAGTATCAAAAGAATCGTACCGTTCAGAACATTCTCATCCACGATCTTCAACCGATATCCTACCATGATTACTGCCAGCGTGGCGGCGGCATGAGAGCTGCTCAACCCGAAAATCAACCTTCTCAAAGCTTTGGGATACCGGAATATGACTGACGTTGCTGCAGCGGCCAGGTATTTGCCGATTATGGCTACCAGGGATAAAGTCCCGGCCACGATCAGGGCATAAGGCCCATGTCCGATCACCTGCAGATTGATCAGCATCCCGACACTGATCAGGAAAAAAGGGATGAAAAGTGAATTGCCCACAAATTCCAACCGGTTCATCAACGATGAGGTTCGGGGAATATACCGGTTCATGGCAATACCCGCTGCAAACGCCCCGATAATCGGCTCCAATCCGGCTAACTCCGAGAGAAAAGCGGCGAAAAATACCATCGCCAGCACAAAAATGAAATGCGAACGCCTTTCCCCTTCAAGCTTCCTGAAAAACCATGAAGTAAGCCAGGGAATGACCAGAAAAACGATTAAAAGGAATATCACCACAGATATTCCAAAAACTAACCAAAATTGCGAATCGATTTCTCCACCGACCGAACCCGATATAATGGCCAGGATAATTAACACGGCAGTATCAGTCAGAATCGTTCCTCCAACCGTGATGGCTACCGCTTCAATGTTCGAAATCCCCATTCGGCTCACGATCGGGTAGGTGACCAATGTATGGGTCGCGAACATGCTGGCCACCAATAGGCTGGTGTTAAATTCAAACTGAAGCAGGTATCGGCAGACTGGATACCCTATCGCCAGGGGGATAATAAAGGTGAAAAATCCAAATACAAGACTCTTGTGGCGGTTTTTTCTGAATTCCGAGAGATCCAGTTCCAATCCCGCCAAAAACATGATATATAAAAGGCCGATGGTCGAAAACAGATCAACGGCCGAATTCTTCTCGATCCAACCCAATCCGTGCGGACCAATGATCAGCCCTGAGATGATTAATCCGATGATTCCCGGAATTTTAAATATCCTGAATACAAGGGGAGCAAGCAGTATTACGAAAAGTATTACTGCAAATACCATCACTGAACTGGGGAATGGTGTCTCAAACAGATGTAGCGCTCTTTCTATAAATGGTTGCATACACTCGGGGCTGATTTCCGGGAATAGCCATTCTTTTCAGCTCATCACCGGATGTTTTCAAAGTCAAAGATAGAGTTTCATGTAATAAATCCCAGATAAATGCGGAATTTTCCGACACGATAAACCATTATTTCTACTGTGAAAAAACAGTATTGATTGGCCCGGAAAAATATTTATCAACTTCATAATGTTCATTTCCCATTCAATTTGCCCGTCACAACACTTTCGTTTTTCATTATATTTGTGCAAAATCATAAAAAATGGTCCCAAGTTATTCTGAAGAATCCATCCGTACACTCGATTGGAAAGAGCATATCCGCAAGCGTCCCGGCATGTATATTGGCAAGCTGGGCGACGGTTCGGCCAGCGACGATGGTATATATGTGCTTTTAAAAGAGGTGATTGACAATTCGATCGACGAGTTTATGATGGGCAACGGGAAAAAAATCGATATCCAGCTCAGCGACGAACGTATCGCCGTGCGCGACTACGGCCGCGGAATCCCACTGGGGAAGTTGATGGACGTTGCCTCCAAGATGAACACCGGCGCGAAATACGATTCCAAAGCCTTTAAGAAGTCGGTTGGATTGAATGGCGTCGGGATCAAAGCGGTCAACGCCCTGGCCAGTAGTTTCTCCATCAAATCGGTCCGGGAAGGAAAACTCAAACGAATCGATTTCTCCAAAGGAGAGGTCGTAAAGGATTTTGAGGAATCCCTCTCCGATGAACCCAATGGCACCGCAGTACTCTTTACCCCCGATGGTGAAATCTTCAGAAACTACCACTACATCGACGAGTATGTCGTCGCGATGCTGAAAAACTATACCTACCTCAATGCCGGGCTGACCATCAACTACAATGGCGAGAAATACCTCTCTCGCAACGGACTCTTCGACCTTTTGCAGGAAAACCTTGGACAGGAGCCGCTCTATCCGATTATTCACCTGAGAGGGGAGGATATCGAGTGTGCCATCACTCACGGGAACCAGTACGGCGAGGATTACTATTCTTTCGTCAATGGTCAGCATACCGTTCAGGGGGGGACCCACCTGGCCGCTTACCGCGAGGCGCTGGTCAAGACCATCCGCGATTTCTACAAGAAAGAATTCGATGCTTCCGATATCCGCGCCTCCATTGTCGCGGCGATCAGCATCAAGGTCGAAGAACCGGTCTTCGAATCACAGACCAAAACCAAGCTGGGCTCACGCGATATCGCTCCCGATGGCCCTTCGGTCCGTAACTTCGTGACCAACTTCGTCCAGAAGGAGTTGGGAAACTATTTGCATAAAAACCCTCAGATCGCCGAGGTGTTGCTCCGGCGGATACAGGAGTCGGAACGCGAACGCAAAGCCATTTCCGGCATCCAGAAACTGGCAAAGCAGCGGGCAAAACAGGTGAGCCTGCACAACAAGAAGTTACGCGACTGCCGGATTCATTTCAACTCGAATCACGAAAACAAAGAACAGAGCTCCATCTTCATTACCGAGGGCGACTCGGCAAGCGGATCGATCACCAAATCACGTAATGTAACGATACAGGCCGTCTTTAGCTTGCGCGGTAAACCGCTGAATTCTTATGGTCTGACCAAGAAGATCGTTTACGAGAACGAAGAGTTTAACCTGCTTCAGGCCGCCCTCAACATCGAAGAGGGCATCGACGAGCTGCGCTACAACAAGGTGATTATCGCCACCGATGCCGATGTCGATGGAATGCACATCCGCTTGTTGCTGATCACCTTCTTCCTGCAGTTCTTTCCTGAGCTGATCCGGAGGGGCCATCTCTATATCCTGCAAACACCGCTTTTCCGTGTCCGTAACAAGAAGAAGACCATCTACTGTTATTCCGAATTCGAACGCGATACAGCGGTCAAAAGCCTGGGCGCCGGTCATGAAATAACCCGTTTTAAAGGTCTGGGTGAGATCTCGCCCGATGAGTTTAAAAACTTTATTGGCGACGATATCCGCCTCGAACCGGTGGTGATCAATAAAAACGAATCGATCATCGAGATGCTCGAGTTCTATATGGGCCGCAATACTCCCGAGCGTCAGGATTTCATTATCGGTAACCTGCATATCGAAAAAGATGAGGTGAAATAAACCTGATCCGGAGAGCAATTAACTGAATTAAAGAATAAAAAGATTCAAGATACAATGTCCAACGAAGGAGAAAACCTGCAAAACCCTGCCGCTGAAGGCGATGAAGTCAAAGAGGCCAAGAAAGAGCTGCACCATATCGTGTATCTCTCCTCGATGTACAAGGACTGGTTCCTCGATTATGCCTCTTATGTGATCCTGGAAAGGGCCGTCCCTTATGTCGACGATGGCCTGAAACCCGTTCAGCGCCGTATCCTTCATGCCATGAAACAGATGGATGACGGGCGTTACACCAAGGTGGCCAACATTATCGGGCAAACCATGATGTATCACCCCCATGGCGATGCCTCTATCGGCGATGCCCTGGTTCAGCTCGGACAGAAAGACCTGCTGGTCGATACCCAGGGAAACTGGGGTAACATCCTTACCGGCGACGGGGCAGCCGCCCCCCGTTACATCGAGGCCCGTCTCTCGAAGTTTGCCCTCGATGTGCTCTTCAATCCCAAGACGACAAAATGGCAACTCTCCTACGATGGGCGTAACCGCGAACCGGTCACCCTTCCGGTGAAGTTCCCGCTGTTACTGGCTCAGGGTGTCGAAGGGATCGCGGTAGGTTTGGCATCTAAAATATTGCCCCACAACTTCCTCGAACTGATTGATGCCAGTATCGCCCATCTGAAAGGCGAGTCATTCGAACTTTTTCCTGACTTTCCGACCGGCGGATTTATCGATATCTCGCGTTACAACGACGGATTGAGGGGTGGAACAGTAAAAGTCAGGGCCAAGATCGATAAACTCGATAATAAAACCCTTGTCATTACCGAAATACCTTACGGGAAAACCACCTCTTCGGTGATTGAATCGATTATTAAGGCCAGCGACAAGGGGAAAATCAAGATCAAGAAGATCGACGATAATACGGCCGCTAACGTCGAAATACAGGTTCATCTGATACCGGGAATCAGTTCCGACAAAACCATCGATGCCCTTTATGCTTTCACCGATTGCGAAGTATCCATATCGCCCAACGCCTGCATCGTTGAAGACGAGAAGCCCCGCTTTGTCACCGTCAGCGAGATACTGAAAAAATCGGTTTACAACACCGTCGATCTGTTGAAGCTTGAACTCGAGATCCATAAGGGAGAACTGGAAGAGCAGTGGCATTTCTCCTCTCTCGAACAGATTTTTATCGAGGAACGTATTTACAAGGACAAAGCTTTCGAAGAGGCGGCCAACATGGATGAGGCCGTTGCTCATATTGACAAGCGGCTCGGGAAATGGAAACCCCGCTTCCGACGGGAGATCACCCGTGAGGATATCCTTCGTCTGATGGAGATCAGGATGGGGCGAATTCTGAAATTCAACAGTCAGAAAGCCGAAGAGGCCATAGCGGCAATAGAAAATGAGATTGCCGAGACCCTTCGTAACATTGAAAATATCATCCCTTACACCATCGCCTGGTTCGAAAAACTGAAGAGCAAGTACGGTAAAGGGCGCGAACGCAAGACCGAGATCCGCAGCTTCGAAAATATCGAGGCGACCAAGGTGGTGGTCGCCAACGAAAAACTGTATATCGACCGTGAAGAGGGCTTTATCGGCACCGGTTTAAAAAAGTCGGAGTATGTCTGCGACTGTTCCGACATCGACGATGTGATTGTTTTCCGACGCGACGGGGCCTATTTTATTACCAAGGTCTCCGAGAAAGCCTTCGTGGGAAAGAATATCATACACGTGGCCGTCTTCGGGAAAAACGACAACCGTACGGTTTACAACCTGGTTTACCGCGACGGCAAAGCCGGAAACACCTACATGAAACGCTTCTGCGTCACCGGCGTCACCCGCGATAAAGAGTACAATATGACGATCGGGACCGAGGGGTCGCGCATCCTCTATTTCAGCGCCAATCCCAACGGGGAGGCCGAAGTGCTGCGCATCACCTTCAAACCCAAACCCAAGCTGAAAAAACTGGTCGATGAGATTGATATGGCCCAGTTGGCCATCAAGGGGCGCCAGTCAATGGGGAACCTGGTCACCAAGAATGAAGTACATAAAGTAACGCTTAAAGAGAAGGGGCTTTCTACCTTGGGCGGTCGTAAGATATGGTTCGATGAGGATGTGCTTCGGCTCAATGCCGACGCCCGGGGTAAATACCTTGGGGAGTTCTCCGGCGACGATAAAATCCTGGTCATCGACCTCGACGGTTACTTCCATCTCTATTCCTATGATCTGGAAAACCACTTCGAGAAGAACATCCTGACCATTGAGAAATATTTCCCCGAAAAGGTCGCCTCGGTCATCTATTTCGATGCCGAGCAAAATTTTCACTATATCAAACGGTTCCAGATCGATCCCAATGCCGGGAAGCAATGCCGTTTCATCGGCGATCATCCCGACAACAAGCTGGTCAGCGTGACCTGGGTCTCCTATCCCCGGTTGGAGATCGAATTTGGCGGTGGAAATGCCTGGCGCGAGAACGATATCATCGAGGTCTCCGAATTTATCGGCGTGAAATCCTATAAGGCGAAAGGGAAGAGGCTCTCGACCTACGAAGTGAAGAATATCACCGAGCTGGAACCGATCATTAAAGATGAAGATATTAAACCAGTTCAGGAGCAAAATATCGTTGAGGAGAACCCCTTTATTGAGGATGTCCCCTTCGAAATCGTACGCACCATCCCTGAGATCGACCCCGATCAAATGGAAATAAAATTTGACGAATGAGAATCTATCTGATCGGTTATATGGGTTGCGGCAAATCAACCATCGGTCGACGGCTGGCTGCACAGCTGAACCTCCACTTTATCGACCTTGATAAATACATCGAAGAACGCTGTTTTAAGACGATTCCTGCCATCTTCGCCGATGAAGGGGAGTCCGGGTTCAGGGAGAGAGAACGGCACGCCCTGATCGAGGTGACACAGTTCGAGGATGTGGTGGTGGGCACCGGCGGCGGCGCTCCCTGTTTCTTCGATAATATGGAATTGATGAACCAAAACGGGATCACGATCTACCTCTCGCCCGACATCGAAACCTTGGCCAACCGGTTGCAGAAGTCCAAGACCGAGCGTCCGCTGATTGCCGGTAAATCGAGGGAGGAACTGTTAGCTTTCATTGCCAATGCGCTGAAAATAAGAGGCCCTTTTTATGAAAAGGCTCAGTACACCATCCATGTCGAGAATGATCTGGACCCGGATGAAGTCGTAAAGGATATTAATAATCACTTGTCGGTATAACAGCATTCCCGCTGAAACCAAGAATTCTGTGCTTCGATCGGCCTGTTTTCAGTGTCGGTCAGGATTACTTATGTCTTAACAGCCGGGATTACTATCTTTTCCCGCTTAATAGTGGTGGGTCTGATCCTTGTAACTCTGTCCGGTCAGACAAAATCCTTAAAATTCATATTTCGATCATCACATGATCCCGATTCGTTGAGAGGAATTGAGAGGGCATATTCCACTTATTTCTGACCTGTTCTAGGTTAGGATGAACCCCGGGTCAAAATCCTATCATCGCCGGGGTTTGTTCGTACTTTGTTCGTACTTTGTTCGTAGTTTGTATATTCAGAATATATACAAAGTACCTGAAAAATACCTTAATGCTACTTTTAAAACAAGGCGATGCTCTGGCTTTGACCCTTTCCTGATGCAGGTATGAATATAACGATGGGCCGGGAATTGGGACGATTAGCGGATTCTTCCTTCCCGCGACTTATATTCTTGGGTTGCTTTCATCTCTTACTTTAGGAAAAGTTTGAAAATATTGCTTGTAAGTTCCATTTGATGTTATGGGATCCCTACCTATATAAACTAATTAAGTGTTTTTGTATAGTTGATTGAACAGATGTGATTTGTGTCTTTCGTACAAGAAGAGGTTCTGAATGGATTTTAAACATTTATTGGGGTTAAATATGCTTAACGATCCTTAAGTGAAGAAACATTTTCCGGGTGATTGCCGTTTCTCTGATGGGATAAAAATATTTGCTGTGAAGCATTTCTGAAGTATTATCCCTTGATTTTTTCATTTAAAGAAAAAAATAAGATAGTTAGGAATTATGGGAATAGGAATGAACAATAAGAACAATTCTTCGATGGCATGGATGGAGATTGTTTCGAAATACAATTTTTCGGATCCGGTAAAAAGCTGGTGGCAGGTGATCAATTCGGTGGTCCCCTATTTTTTGTTATGGGGGGCAATGGTATGGAGTCTTGAGATATCTTATTGGCTGACCCTTCTCTTATCGGTCATTGCAGCGGGATTTCTGGTCAGGATTTTTATTATCTTTCACGATTGCGGCCACGGATCGTTTTTTAAATCGCAGCGGTTAAACCGGATCGTAGGGATCTTTACAGGTGTCATAGCCTTTACCTCTTATCACAAATGGCACCGCGATCATAAAGAGCATCACATGACGGTAGGGAACCTGGACAGGCGGGGTATTGGCGATATTGAAACCCTTACCGTGGAGGAGTATCTGAAACTGTCGAAATGGCGCCGTTTCCTTTACCGGGTTTACCGTCACCCGGTTTTCCTGTTAGGGATTGCCCCCTTTTTTCTGTTCCTGTTCCAGAACCGGTTGCCCAAAAAATACATGAGCCGGAAGGAGCACATTTACCTTCTGTTAAATAACCTGGCATTAGTGGTTTATATCCTGTTGTTCATCTGGATTGTGGGTTGGAAAGCCTACCTGCTGATCCAGGTTCCGGTGCTTTATATCGCGGCGGTGCACGGGGTTTGGCTTTTTTACGTTCAGCACCAGTATGAGGATGTGGTATGGACCCGGGGCAGGGAGTGGGATTATAAAAGTGTGGCCTTGCATGGCAGTTCTTATTTCAAGCTTCCTAAACTGTTGCAATGGTTTACGGGGAATATCGGTTTTCATCACATTCATCATCTGAGCCCGAAGATTCCCAATTACAAGCTTCCGGCTTGTTACGACGAGAATCCCATTTTTCAGGAGACGAAGCCTGTTACCTTTTTCAGCAGTCTCCGGTCGTTAAATCTTCGGCTGTGGGATGAAGAACGGCAATGTCTGGTCGGGTTTGATTCTCTTCGACAATATGCTTACTGAAAAGAATTGAACGGAGGTATAGATTTAGGTGATATTGCTATTCGCGTTGATTAGTAGAGATATATGAAATACAATTTCGATGACGGTTTTTAGGGGCGTTTGGTCAATAATGAAAGATCCTGATCAGCATGGAGAGAGCTCCATACTGATCAGGAAAATGAAGGGGACGATTATTCCGGCCCGACATTTTGGGCTTTTATTGCCCGATCAGAGGTAAAGGCAGTGATAAGCGACAGGTGCAGCGGCTTTAACCTTAAATTTTACCCCTTTGGCCACTTCGAATACCCCGCCTTTGGGATAGCTTTTCCATTCATTCTCACCTGGTAATAACACTTCGAGTGTTCCGCTGGTGATGGTCATCACTTCGATGGTTCCGGTGCCGAATTCATATTCGCCGGCTTCCATAACGCCGATAGTGGCGGTTCCTTCTTCGTTTTCGACGGCAATCGATTTTACCGTACCTCCAAAATATTCGTTGACTTTCAACATGTTGATTGTTATTTCTGGTAATAAATCTGAAAACTATTTATCCTGTTCTGTCTTTGATCTAAAATTTCCGCCAATGATATTTATTTTTTATCGGTTTACAAAAATTATTCGCGCCCTGTTTACCTTACAGCAAGTCGCTGGCCAGTTCGGCGAGGTAACTTCGTTCCCCTTTTACCAGGTTGACATGGGCAAACAAATCCTGCCCCTTCATCTTGTCGGTGAGGTAGGCCAATCCGTTCGATTGCATGTCGAGGTAGGGGGAGTCGATCTGCTGGATATCGCCGGTAAAGATCATCTTGGTCCCTTCTCCGGCCCGGGTGATAATGGTTTTCACTTCGTGGGGGGTAAGGTTCTGGGCTTCGTCGATGATGAAGTAGCAGTTCGAGAGGCTTCGTCCGCGAATAAAGGCTAACGGGCTTATTTCGAGCCGGTCGCTTTTTTGCAGATCTTCAATTAGTTGCAGCTCGGGACTATGTGCTCCGAAGCAACGTTTGATCACAGCCAGGTTATCGAAAAGGGGTTGCATGTAGGGGGAGACCTTTTCTTCGGCATCGCCGGGCAGGAAGCCAATATCGCGGTTGCTGAGGGCCACGATTGGACGGGCGAGCAGGATCTGGTCGTAAGTGCCGTGCTGGGCAATGGCCGCGGCCAGGGCCAGTAACGTCTTTCCGGTACCTGCTTTCCCGGTCAGGCTGACCAGTTTGATATCCGGGTCAAGCAAGGCATGGATCGAGAAGGTTTGTTCGGCATTCCTTGGTTTTATCCCGTAAGCCACTTTCTTGTCGACCCGTTCGAGCCGGGTATGGAAGGGGTTGTAATGGGCCAGCACACTGGAACGGGAGCCCTTCATAATGAAAAACTCGTTGGGGAAAGGGGGATTGCTTATCCCAGCCTCTTCAACGGTCATTGATTTGCTATCGTAGAGTTGTCCGATCAGATTGTCGGAGAAATCCTTCATTTCACGGATCCCCTGATAAAGGACATTGATATCTTCGACCTTGTCGTTGCGGTAATCTTCCGAATCGATGTGCAGCGATTTGGCTTTCATCCTCAGGTTGATATCTTTGGAGACCAGAACGACCTTGCGGTCTTTGTGTTTTTCTGTAATATACTCGGCAATAGCCAGGATACGGTGATCGGGTATATCTTCGCGAAACGAGGTTTTCAGTTTATCGGAGAAGGGTTTGCCGGTTTCGATGATCAGCCTTCCTTTAGAGGGGCCGAGCAGTATTCCCCCGTTAAAAAGATCATTTCCCACGATTTCGTCGAGAACCCTTACAAACTGTCGGGCCTGGAAATTTATCTGATCGTTTCCCCTTTTAAATTTATCCAGTTCTTCCAGCACGGTAATTGGGATGACAACATCGTTATCCTCAAAATTATAAATACACTCATGGTCGTGAAGAATGACATTGGTGTCGAGCACAAAAATTTTAGACTTGCTCATGGTGTGGTGTTTTTGGTTGTTGGTTAAAGATAGTATTTATCTGATGCGAAACTCGTTTTACGGCGAGCTTTTTATCATCTTTGTAACGTTTTTTACCAAGAAATACTGATCATGGAACGTTATGAAGAGGTAATCAATTATTTATACGAACATCTGCCGTTTTATCAGCGGACGGGGCCTGCAGCCTACAAGGACAGCCTGGATAATACCCTGGCGCTTGACCGGATGTTTGGACACCCGCACCGGCAGTTCAGGTCGGTTCATGTGGCCGGGACGAATGGTAAGGGCTCGGTTTCGCATATGCTGGCCAGTGTATTTCAGGAGGCGGGATATAAAACCGGGCTTTACACTTCGCCCCATCTGAAGGATTTCCGGGAACGGATACGGGTCAACGGTGAGATGATCCCGAAGGATTTTGTGGTCAGTTTTGTTGAGAGATTTTTAAAAGGCAACAACGATTATTCCCTTGAGCCTTCTTTCTTTGAGCTGACCGTGATGATGGCCTTCGATTATTTTGCCAGTGAAGCGATTGATATCGCCATCGTTGAGGTTGGGTTAGGGGGCAGGCTCGATTCGACCAATATCATTGCTCCCGACCTCTCGGTCATCACCAATATCAGTCTTGATCATACGGCTTTGTTAGGGGACACGTTAGGGAAGATCGCGCTGGAAAAGGCCGGGATCATCAAGCCGCTGGTCCCGGCTGTGATCGGGGAGACCCATCCGCAGACCTCGATGATTTTCGGGGGTAAAGCCCGCGAGAATAATTCCCCTATAATCTTTGCTGATCAGGTGTTTAGCTCTGCTTATTCGATGATCTCCACTGACGGGAAGCAGGTCTTTAACCTTAAGCAGGGGACAGAGATTGTTTATGAAAACCTCCGGTTGGATCTGATGGGGAAATACCAGTCCCTGAATATCTGCACGGCTATGGCGGCGATAGAGCAACTTCGGCAAAAAGGATGGAAGATTGATGAACCGGATCTTCGGCGGGGATTGGAGCACGTTATGGACAATACCGGGCTCCAGGGACGATGGCAGACTATTGGGGCCAATCCCAGGATTATTTGCGATACGGGACATAACGAGGCCGGCATCCGTGAGGTGGTGGCCCAGTTGGCTCAGACTCCATATCAAAAACTTCATTTTGTCATCGGGATGGTCAATGACAAGGATATTGTGTCGGTGCTGGCCCAGCTCCCGAAGGATGCCGAATATTATTTTACCAGGGCCTCGATGCCCCGTGCGATGAGTGAGAAGCAACTGATGAAGATGGCTTCCTATTTTGATCTGAAAGGGGAGAGTTACCCGACAGTCGCGGAAGCGGTGGCGGCTGCCCGGGAGAATAGTCGTCCGGACGATTTGATCTTTATCGGAGGTAGCACTTTTGTTGTCGCGGAAGTTGTGCCGTAAGACAGGAAATAAAAAAGCCTGATCGGATTTAGAATCCGGTCAGGCTTTTTTGATTGTAAAGATTAACGGCTTAATTCCCGTTTTTCGTAAGGGTTTGGGCATCGATCACCGCGATAGCGATCATATTCAGAACGTCGCGAACGGAACCTTGCATCTGCATCACGTGCATCGATTTACGGTTTCCGACCAGGACTGGTCCAAGGGTTTCACAATCGGCGATATGCTGAAGGATATGCATCGCGATATTGGCCGAGCTGAGGTTCGGGAAGATCAGGGTGTTGACATCCTTATCCCCCAGTTTGTTGAACGGATAGATTTTATTGCGAAGTTCCTTGTTCAGGGCCGTCTTCAACTGCATCTCACCGTCAACGATCAGTTCAGGATGATCCTTGTGCAGTTTTTCGACTGCCTGGTGGACAATGGAAGGAGTTCCTTTTTTCGATGCTCCGAAATTGGAATAGGAGAGCATCGCGATATGCGGTTCGATGTTGAACTGGCGGACGATTTCGGCAGACTGGATAGCGGTATCGACCAGGGTATCGGAATCGGGTGCAGCGCCAAGCGAAGTGTCGGCCAGGAAGAATGTTCCTTTGGGAGTGATGATGACATGCATCCCGAAAATTTTGGAGACATTCGGTTTTTTACCAATTACTTCGAGAACTGGTTCAACTGCATCAGGATAACGTGTTGAAAATCCGGTTAGTGCTGCATCGGCATCGCCACATTCGACCATCATTGCGGCGAAATAATTCTTGTCGTACATCTTATCGACCGCTTCCTCGTGGGTCATTCCTTTGCGGCTGCGTTTTTCGAAGAGCCGATCGGCATAGTGACGGCGTAGTTCATCCTGGGTCCGGCTACGGTTATCGATGATTTCCACGCTGTTAAAATCGAGTTCATTCTCGGCGATCAGTTTTCTGATTTTCTCTTCGTTCCCGATCAGGATCGGAGTGGCAATCCCTTCCTGCTGGGCGATATAGGCGGCTTTCAGCACGTTGAATTCGCTGGCATCGGGGAAAGCAACTTTTTTGGGGTCCTGTTTGGCCTTGTCGATCATCATTGAGATCAGTTTGTTTTCCGACCCAAGACGATGGCCCAATTCTTCGGTATAAGCCTCCCAATCGGTGATCGTTTTCCGGGCAACACCTGATTCGATAGCTGCTTTAGCCACGGCGGGAGCTACACGGGTGATAAGGCGGGGATCCATAGGTTTGGGAATCAGGTATTCGCGGCCATAAACGATATTTCTGGCGTTATAAGCGGTAAGCACCGATTCGGGGACCTTTTCCTTTGCCAGTTCAGCCAGTGCATGAACGCAGGCGATCTTCATCTCCTCGTTGATTGAGCGGGCACGAACATCGAGGGCGCCGCGGAAGATGAAAGGGAACCCCAGTACATTATTGATCTGGTTGGGGTAGTCGGAGCGTCCGGTAGCGAAGATCAGGTCTTCGCGTGAAGCCTTGGCTTCGGCATAAGGGATTTCGGGATCGGGATTGGCCAGTGCAAACACGATCGGATTATCGGCCATGGTACGGACCATTTCCTTTTTTAATACTCCTGAGGTCGAAAGGCCGATAAATACATCGGCACCTTCCAGCGCTTCGGCAAGGGTCCTTAAGGGCGTTTCCCGCATAAACTCTTTCTTTGTGGCATTCAGATCGGTCCGTTCATGATGCAGGACGCCCTTGCTGTCGCACATGATTACGTTCTTTGGGTTGGCTCCCAGTGAGATATATAAACGTGTACAGGAGATAGCGGCGGCTCCGGCACCGTTGACCACGATCCTGACCTCACCAATTTTTTTCCCGGCCAGGTCGAGTGCATTCAGCAAACCTGCCGAGGAGATAATCGCGGTACCGTGCTGGTCATCGTGCATCACGGGAATATCCAGTTCGGCTTTCAGGCGTTGTTCAATCTCGAAACACTCCGGGGCTTTAATATCTTCAAGGTTGATACCCCCGAAGGTTGGGGCCATCGCTTTGACGGCCTGGATAAATTTTTCGGGATCATTGGCATCGAGTTCAATATCGAAGACATCGATGTCTGCATAGATTTTGAACAGCAATCCCTTACCTTCCATGACCGGTTTTCCGGCTTCCGGTCCGATATTGCCAAGGCCCAATACCGCGGTTCCGTTAGAGATGACTGCTACAAGATTTCCTTTAGCCGTATATTTATAGACGTCTTCTATGTTGTCCTTGATAGCCAGACAGGGGCTGGCAACTCCCGGAGTGTAAGCCAGTCCCAAATCGCGTTGAGTGGCATAGGGCTTCGTTGGCATCACCGCAATTTTTCCGGCCCGGCCGTTGCTGTGATAATCCAATGCTTCCTGATTTAATTTACTCATTTTCTGATCGTATTATAAGTGTATTCTCTGATTTATAATGTTCTTAATTTTGGGTTCGAAAAATAGGGATTTATTATTTTTTAAGAACAATATTTTTCATATTATTTCAAAATTAAGGGAAATACTTAATTTGTATAAATTATGAGATCGCGGAGCGGGGAGATAGAGTCGCGGGTGATCTTAAATCTCTTTCAGATCATCGTTATAGTCGAATTGTAAATCTTCGTGAAGGATGGACAAGGCCTTTCGTATTCTCTGTTTCTGCCGCAGGTAGAGGTTCAACAGTACGGGATGGTTATTTAGCGAAATGCCGGTGTTTTTCATCCCTTTACAGAAGTGGATCAGCAATTCTACTTCGGTACGTTTATGACCGGAATATTTTATCTGCTGATTGGTGAATTTAAGGATCTTTCGTAATTCGTTTTTACCGGTATAGAAGCTTTTCCGATGGACACTTTTGAAGAGTTCGTCCATTTCAGATTTAACGTTCCTGATATATCCGGCTTCATCGTCAGCTTCGAAGAGCAGGTAGGAGAGGAGTTCTTTGTTTTCCTTTCTGAAACGGGCCAACCGGAGGCATAATTCAGAAACCTCGCGGACAGAGAGCAGTTGCAGGGTTGATTTTATTTCGCTGACCGGGGCTGCCTTCATCGTTTCGCTTTTTTCAACGGGATGAGCAGTTGTTCCAGACCGTTGAGTTTGATTTCGTAAATGGTCTGAAGCAGGATTCCCAAACTTCCATCCGGAAAACCTTTCTGTTCGAACCATTCGAGGTAGGATACCGGCAGGTCGCACAACAAACGGTCTTTGTATTTGCCGAAGGGCATTTTTATCGTGACCAGTTTAAGAAGGATCCCGGGATCGGGCGCCATTTCCATTGAAAATTGATTCATCATCCGCAAAGTTAGGGATAATTATAGATTAACGGTCATTCCTCGGAGAGGGATTGTAACTGCTTTTCTGTTTTGTTTCGATGGATCAGCTTTGGGCTCCTAGCCTGATTTCCTTTTTTAGGGAATATTTTCTCAACAACTCGGTCAGCAGAGCCAGGTTGATCGGCTTGGAGATATACTCATTGCAGCCGGCCAGTTGGGCTTGTTCCCTGTCACCCGACAGGGCATAAGCGGTTTGGGCAATGATAATCACCTCTTCGTTGAATTTACGGATCTGGCGGGTGGCTTCATAACCATCGAGCCCGGGCATTTTAATGTCCATTAAAATCAAATCAATATCCGGGTTTTTTCGGCAGGCCTCAATCGCGTCGGTTCCTTTTCTGACATTAATAATCTCTTTTCCAAACGATCCGGCAACCTTGCCGATGAGCATTTCTGTAACCTCATCGTCTTCAGCGATTAAAATTTTGAGGTTTTTCATGATATTTATTTCTATTTCGTTTTCGTCTCTATCTGACACGAGGTCGATTTTTTCCTCATGTTCTTTATTGAGAGGGATGGTGAAGCTGAAGACCGAGCCCTTTTCCGGTTCGCTTTCAACCCATATGCGGCCTCCCAGCATTTCTGCATAAGCTTTTGAAATGGCTAATCCCAGGCCGGCGCCTTCGTAATCGCGGTTAGATTGTTCATTGCCTTGGCGGAACCTTTCGAAGATGATGCTTTTTTTCGATTCGGGAATTCCTCTTCCCGTATCTTTAACATAGAAAAGAAGATCGTTCTCTGTTTTCCGGTACCCAAATTCGATCAGACCGTTGGAGGTAAACTTAATGGCATTTTTGACCAGATTGATCAGGATGGCATTCAGCTTTTGTTTATCTGTATTAACGATTAACGCTTCATCGGTAGTAAGGTTCGGCGAGTAGAGCTTAATCCTTTTTAGCCTGGCCTCGGGTTGAAAAAATTTACTGATGAATTGGAGGAGTTCGGCAATGTTGGTTTCGGTAATCAGAACTTCCATGTGCCCGGCCTCTATCCTGGAAATATCAATGATGTCATTGATGATGTTGAGCATTCTTTCGCCGCTCTTCTCGATGATGCTGATATATTCCTGTTGTTCTTTACCGGTTAACTTTGGGTTTTTTAGCAGATCGCTGAAGCCCAGTATCCCGTTCATCGGAGTTCTGATCTCGTGGCTCATGTTGGAGAGGAAGGCGGTCTTCAGCCGGTCGCTCTCCTCTGCTTTTTCCCTGGCTTTCTTTAATTCCACTACTGCTTTTATCCGCTCCGAGATATCTTCGATAATGCCAACTGCCCCGCAAACCGAACAATCCTCCATTATAATAGGGGCAAACAGCGCTCTGATAATGGTTACTTTATCGGAAGTGAAAGAGTGGTAATAACCCTCAAAATGTCCTGTTTCTCCCTGAAGGGATTTCTTGATTTCCATTACGACTTTTTCGTCAGGTAAACTCAACATGTCGAGACCAATTAATATCTCTTTTGGGCTTCCGATTATTCGGGCAAAACTGTCGTTACATGCGACTATTTCCCCATGACCATCAAATGATAAAACGCCCACTGGGGAGTTTTCGAAAATCAGGCGGTATTTTTCCTCGCTTTTACGCAGGGCTGTTTCAATCGCTTTGCGTTTGGAGATATCGTGGTAATTTCCCAGTATCCCCTGTATGTGAGGGTCGTGGATCAGATTATTTCCGGTAAAGGAAATCCATTTATAGGCGCCGTCCTTGCAACGGTAACGAAATTCGATGGTTGTCGTGCTGTTCGGTTGTTTTATAAATTCATCAAACGACTTTAAGACCATTTCCTGGTCTCCGGGATGGATATATTGCCAGGCGATGTTTCCTACCAATTCTTCGGGTTTCCATCCGAACCATTTTTCAACATTGGGGCTCTTGTACCGGGCAATTCCATCCTTATCCATGATGGCAATCACGTCGCCGATGTTGGCCATCATTTTCCCGTATTTGGCTTCATTGGCCAGGATCTTTTTTTCAGCTTCTTTACGTATCCCGATGTCGCGGACAATATGAATCATATTGTAGGGTGTCCCGTCCTGGTCGCGCAGGAATTCAGAATTGACTTCGATTTCAATGATTCTGCCGTCGGGATGGATGGCACGATATTCGGCAGGACCTATTTTTAAGCCCTGGAACATCAATCCTATATCTTCAATAACCCGTTCTCTTTCTTCCGGGATAATAAAATCGATAATTGACTTGCCAATCACCTTCTCGGGGCTCTTAAACCCAAACATCTTCAGTGCCCCTTGTGATAGCATCAGGAAGCGGCCCTGCAAATCGGTAATGCTGATGTTGTCGGGCGAGGCGTTCAGGATCAGACGGTAACGCTCTTCGCTTTTACGCAGTTGCTCGTTGAGGCGTTCCTTTTCTGCAATTATATTCTTAAGCTGTAGATTATTGTAGGCTTTCTCCGATAGTTGGTTGGCGAAAACGGAGAGCATCTCGGCGATCTTTCGGAACTTTAGGGTATGTAAATCTCCGGTCCCGTTAGCAGCACCCAGTGTCGGACCGTCGATTTGTCCGATCAGCCACGTGGCCAGGTGGTTTCCATTGACTGCAATGGGGGTTGACGCATCCCACAATCCTGCCCTGGCGCAGGTTTTATATACCGGGCAAACCACATCGTGCTGATCCAGCAAGATATCCAATCTGACTTTTTTTGCCTCGCCGTTAATTGCTTCCCGGGCAATATTGCTGCAGAACCGGCAGTCGTGACTGGGTTGGGTAATGGGGGTCCCGTCGGGAAAAGTGATCAGGGAAGCAACCCCATTGGCTTGGGCAAAAAGATCCTGCATCCGTTGAAGTTCTTCAACGTCGAAGAGGTCGCTGAAGCAAACCGTTGCATCAGCCATCTCCAATACAGGATTATTCTCCGTGGTCGGATACATTTTGTTTAGAAATAAATCAAGATTAATCAGCATGTAATAAGGCAGATTGTTTGAGCAGTAAAGCTTAACGGGGGTGTGTCAATACCCCCGTTACTTTAGTTGCGGATTGACTAAAATAACTGACCCTTCAATAAAATCGTATTACTACTCTAAAAACTACCTTTTACCTAATGCCAATGCCGGCATGGCCGGCAATAGCTTCAGCCAAAAATAGCAATTTGTGACTAATATAAAATTGCCCGGGAAACTTTTTCAGAGATTTTATTCAGATGGGGTTGTTTGATTTAAATCCCAAATGAAAATAGTTGGAGGATTGGTCATTTTAGGATTGATTTGGGATAACCCGATCCTGGTCAGACCATTTGGAGAATGAAAAAGGTTTCGAATATATTGTGAAAAGAGTGTTTGGATGATTTCCATGATTGGGGTTGAAGAATTTTCTATTATATTAATATTGACTATATTCAGCCGCAATAAACTTAAGATTATGGGAAAGAATGAAAACAATCCGATTGCCCGGGTCATGCGGGCGCTGCACCGTGATATTGGCTTTTTCCTGGTTGGTCTCACGATTATTTATTCGCTGAGCGGGATCGTGCTGATCTATCGGGGTACCGATTTTATGAAACAGGAGAAGAAGATGGAACGCCAATTGGCCCCGAACCTTTCAGATGCCGATCTGGGAAGGGAATTACGGCTGCGCGAGGTGAAAACAGACAAAACAGAGGGCGATATTCTTTATTTCCAGGGCGGATCGTACAACAAATCAACCGGGGAGGCCGTTGTCACGGTCAAAGAGCTGGCTTTCCCGTTCAACAAGTTTACACTCCTGCATAAAGCGGGCAACAACGGTGCCGTTCACTGGTTCACCACCATTTTTGGACTCCTGTTGTTTTTTATGGCCATCTCGTCGTTCTGGATGTTCAAGCCACGATCCAAATCGTTTCGTCGCGGTTTGATTTTGGCCGGGATCGGGATCGTGTTCTCCATCATCCTTTTGATGATAAAATAGACGTATCCAAGGAATTTAAGAAAAAGGAGGGGGTGTAGTTTCAAATACACCTCCTCTTTTAGGTGATTTTTAATCGGTTTTGAGGGAACTTGAGGTAGTTACGAAATAATGTGTCGGGAATATCATTCTGATGGTTTTGGCGCTTCCCGCCACAGCTTCCGAGTGCCCAAAAAAATAACGGGGGCCTGAATTGATTTCAGACCCCCGTTACCGGGAAAACTCCCGCGTATGTTTTTATTCCTAAAGCGCTATTTCGTGTTGAGCAGGATAGTTTCGCGGATGGCTTTTTGGCAGACGGGGCAGAAGTAGTTGGGGCCGTTCGATTTCATGCGGCAATCTTCCATCGGGCTGTAAATACCTTTGGTCATATAGCCGCCCCCCTCGAAAACGCCTACCTTAGCCGAGTAGCCTGCCCCGCGCGGGGTGGGAACGGGGGTCGATTTGTCGATCATCGTTTTCCATTTGGAACTGAAATCGACCAAGGTGGTGAGGTTGGGCTCCCAGGGCTCAACCTTCAGATTGTAATAATCTTCGTAAGCCACCTCGGAGGTGTAGTATTCGTCGCCCAAACCGGCAAAGCCGTGACCGATTTCATGGATCAGTACCTTGGCCGAAAGGGCATGATCTGACGAGCCTACATTCAGGAAGTTGTAAAAGCCGCCTCCACCGTACCGCGATGAATTAACCAGTACAAAAATCTGGTCGTAAGGAACCGAAGCAACCATGTCGTGGATCGTTTTCAGGTTTGAAGTGGTGAGGTAACGCGAGATGTCGAAAGTGTAAAACGTGCTGTTAAAGGTTGTATTGGCATAGGTTCCTTCGCCGGGAATATCCGTTCCCGAATCGTTGGAAGGGGTTTTTAACGCTCGGATATTAAAGTAGCTTTTCATTTCAGAGTAGGGGGCTACCGTAAACAGGGAATCGGTAAGGCGGCGGACATCGGAGATAAACTTGTCCATTTCGGCAACGGTATACCCTTCGGCCAGAAAAGCGATATCGATCTTGTGCGCGGGATCGCCCGAGTCGAGGACCATCACCTGTTCAACCTGTTCGGGCTTCTCACGGAGGATAAAATAGTTGGTTGGGTTGATGGTGGTGGTGAAGATGGCTTCGAATTGGCCGTCGCGGGCGCGACGTTCGATCACCAGTTTAACCGTTTGTTTCGGGAAGGGGAACCGGATTACCTGTTCGAAAGCGCGGGAGAGGGTCTTGGCCTCGGCTGTGGCTTGCCATTCCTGGAAGATAGGGGAGAAGCCGCGCGAGAAGATCAGGGTCTGGTCACTGTTGTTGAAGACGAGGAAGCGAAAGGTGCCAAAGTCTTGGGCATCGACCATGTTGGTTTTTGAACCGCCCCAGATGGGCTCATATTTCATCTCTGTTGGTAAAACATTGGTCGTCAGGTTGTTTCCCGAAAGGAGGCAATCGAAGCGAAGGACCCCGTCGGTGAAGTAGGTCTCGAAAACGGGGTTTGCCCAGGTGGGCAGGGTAAAAAGCAGCAAAGAAATAACAGTGAATAACTTTCTCATGGTAATCAAATCTCCTTTCATTAATTTTGCGAAAGGTTCAAAGATAAAGAATTCGAAAAACAGAAAACAGAATTTATGACAGCACTTTATGATTATTTGAAAGAGTTATTCCTGAGTTATAATTTCTTTCCCCGGATGGCGATATACATGGCTGCCTTAACCATTTTTATCGGGATGGGCATTTCGGCCCTGTTGTTGTTTTATTTACTGCGGAAGGTTTTTGTCAGGATTATCGGTCACCTGATTGCCCATACCAAGGGGCAATGGGACGATGTGCTTTATGCTCATAAAGTATTTCATGTTCTGGCTCACCTGGTTCCCGCGGTACTGATTTATAGTATGGCCGGTTTTGGCGCTGAGGACCTGACCTGGTTGCCTGCCGCGATTAAAGGTGTAGCCAAGATTTATATTATGATCGTGGTGATCACCGCTTTCAACCGTTTTCTCGATGCCTCTCAGGATATTTACAACACCTACTCGTTTTCGGCGGAACGCCCGATTAAAGGTTATCTTCAATTGGTCAAGATCCTGATCTATTTTATTGGAGGGATAATGATTGTTTCGGTGCTGGTGGGTCAAAATCCGAGCAAGCTCTTTACCGGTTTGGGAGCCATGGCTGCCGTTCTGATGTTGGTTTTTCGCGATCCGATCCTGGGATTGGTCGCCAGTATCCAGTTGGCGGCCAATAAGATGGTGAAGCCAGGCGACTGGATCACGGTGCCGAAGTTCAATGTTGACGGAACGGTCGAGGATATTTCGCTCACGACGGTTAAAGTTCAGAATTGGGATAAAACCATCACGTCAATCCCGACCTATTCGTTGGTGACTGAATCGGTTACCAACTGGATCGGGATGCAGGAATCGGGCGGGAGGCGCATTCAGCGTTCCGTATTTATCGATATGAACGGGGTGAAATTCTGTGATGAACAGTTTTTGCAACGGATCGCTGATTTTCCTGTCGTTAAACGCTATATCGCATTAAGGCGCGAGAACGATCCGGCTTTTCCCGACTGGGTCGATACTTTGAGACAGACGCCAACCAATTTATGTGCCTTCCGCAATTACATTGAAGCTTACTTATGGATTCATCCGAAGACCCATACCGAGATGACCCTGGTGGTTCGTTACCTTCAATCGACCGATCGGGGGCTTCCGCTGGAATATATTGTTTTTAGCAGAGAACAGCAGACCAATCTTTACGAGGCGATACAGGCCGAAATTGTGGATCATATATTGGCCATGATGCCTGAATTTGATTTGCGTGTATTCCAGAATCCTTCGGGCAACGATTTCAAGTCGATAGCGAAAAATTAGCGGAGAAGCATTATTTGGGACAATACCTTCAGTAAATTGATTATTTTGTCAATAGAAGGTGTAAAATTTTCCTATGATAGTTATTGCTTTTAAGAAAAAGTTATAATTTTGAAAAAAATTACTCAATTTTATAACAAATTGAAAGTGTCGTGAAAAAGAACAATTTGGAATTAGAAGAAGATTTTAAAGAACAGACGGTACAAATAGATGACCTTGACCGGAAGATATTAAAATTGATTACGAACAATGCGCGTGTTCCCTTTCTGGAAGTTGCAAGAGAATGCGGGGTTTCGGGAGCAGCTATTCACCAGCGGGTGCAACGGTTGATTACGCTGGGCGTTGTTACCGGTTCGGAGTTTATTGTGAGTCCCCAGAAGTTGGGTTATAATACAACTGCTTACATGGGAATATATCTTGAAAAGACCAGCTTCGACCGAAGGGTGTTGAAGCAATTAAAGGAGATTCCTGAGGTGGTAGAATGTCATCATACTACCGGCCAGTATGCCATCTTTATTAAGATACAGACCAAGACCAATAAACATTTGATGAAGATTATTGATACCGATCTTCAGGCGATCGACGGGATTGCGCGGACAGAGACCTTTATCTCGTTGGAGCAGGATTTTAAACGACAGATCCCTATCAAATAGTGATTATCTTAAGGTAAAAATAAAAGCCTCCCGAAAAGGAGGCTTTTTTTATTATCGTCCGATTAGAATGGCAGATCGTCGGTGTCGGAACCTCCACTCATTGACGGGATATCATCAGGAGTGAAAGGGGGAGATTGTATTCCGGATTCCTGTTGGACAGGACGATCAATTCGGAAAGCATTGATGTTGTGGAACCATTTCCCGTTGTATTCGCGTCCTTCGATACTGAACGAAACTTCTACCTCATTATTGTTGCTAATGCCATTGATCATATCGATCTTGTCGTTGAACAGTGTGAAACAGATCTTGCGAGGAAATTGATCGTCGGCGGTTTCGATCACAAAATCCTGTTTTTTCCATTCGCCTCTGGCACTTGTTCCGGTTTGTAACGGAAGGATATCAAATACCTTCCCCTTAACTTTAAAGCTCATAATCCTTAATTTTTTGTGTTGAGATACAAGACCCGGAAAGCTGTGTGCCAACTTCCCGGGTCTCGGTGCGGGGACACATCCCCAAAAATATGAATTATAAATGATTATTTTACAATATCGAGTAATTCAACTTCGAAAATCAAAGTAGAATTAGGCTTGATATCCGGGCCTGCGGCGTTTTCGCCATAAGCCAGTTCAGAAGGGATATACAATTTGTATTTTGAACCAACAGACATTAATTGAAGTCCTTCGGTCCATCCTTTGATAACCTGGTTCAGGCCAAATTCAACCGGTTCGCCACGGTCAACTGAGCTGTCGAACACTTTGCCTTCGATGGTGGTGCCATGATAATGAACTTTTACCTGATCTTCAGCAGTAGGTTTTGCACCGTTACCTTCTTTTATTACTTCATATTGCAAACCACTGGCGGTAGTTTTTACTTCAGCACGTTTGCCATTTTCTTCGAGAAATTTCATGCCGGCTTCTTTGTTTTTTTCGCCTTCAGCAGCCTGCATTTTCATGAAATAGTCTTGAGTAACACCATTTGCCTGTTCAGCCGTAATTTGTGATTCCTGGCCATTAAGAGCCTGTGTAAATGCGGCCAAAATAATATCCTGATTAAGATCACTACCGCCGGGAGCTTCCGGAAGGTTTTTCTTAATATTGTTTCCCAGATCGACACCGATGGCATAAGCTGCAGAGTCGGCAAGAGTTTTCAGTTCAACTTTGGAGCTTTTAGAAGTGTTGCAAGAGGCCAGGACCATTGATCCGGCAATTACAGAAAGGGCTAATGATTTAATCTGCATAATTTAGTACTTATAAGAATTTAAATTTGTTTCTGAATGCTGCGAATTTAGTTATTTTTTACGCAATAACATTCTTTGTGAATAACGATTGTTGGATAAATTATTTAGTAATATTTTGTTTTTGGAAAAGGTGAGTAGGTTTTCACCCGAATTATTTATCCGGTTTAATTGCACGAAGCATCTCCCGTTTCCCGGGTGGTCCTGGTATTCTTTCCACCTTAAATCCGGCTGCCTGCATTGATCGCCGGACAATCCCTTTTGCACAATAAGTCACGAGTATGGCATTGGGATTGCATTGTTGGAATAGAGAGGAAAACAATTCGGGAGACCACATTTCAGGTTGTTTTTCGGGTGAGAATGCATCGAAATAGATCAGATCGATTTTGGGGATCGAATTAAAATCCAATTGGGTAAAATCGGTCATTATCTTGCGTATTCTGAAATGATCACCGATTTGTGTCTCCACATTAAACGGAGTCTGATGAAGATTCGCGAAAACCGATAAGTCATTTTTGACTTTAAGGTAAGAATAATTCAGGGATTGCCATTGCTGTTTTTCGAGTGGGTATTTTTCAACAGTGGTATATTGAATATCCAAATCGCGTATTTGGGCTTCCCTAAAAGATAATAAAGCATTTAATCCGGTTCCAAAACCTACTTCAAAGATAGAAAGTGCTTTGGCCTCACATTTTTTAAGCCCTGCCTCAATGAAAACATGCTGTGATTCCTGAATGGCACCGAATGTGGAGTGATAGTGTTCATCGATTTCGGGGAGATAGAGCGTGTGCGATCCATCTCCGGTTAGAGTCAATTCAGTATTCATGATCTGTTGTTTTTTGTCACAAAAAAATCTTGTCTTATACGGGATGGTAAAAGGTGGGAAAAATCTTCCCGGATTCGATTGTTCAGATTGATCTCGGGATGTTTGCGGATAAAAAGATAAAACCAGGTAAATAAAACCACACCTTTTAGCACAGAACTAATTGTTATGCTCCACCAAACTCCGGTCATTCCTAAAATAATCGGGCTTGATAAGAGGATGGCAAGAGGAATTCTTGCTCCTGTCAGGAGAATACCAACCAAGGAAGGCGGGAACGTTCGTCCTATTCCATTAAAAGCCCCGCCTGTGGTAATTTCGATGCACATGAACAATTGTGATATTCCCAAAATTATCAAATAGGTCGCTCCTAAGCGGATCGCCTCTTCCTCAGGAATAAAGAGAGAGAAGATTTGTTTGCCAAAGAAAAAAAAGAGAAAGGTCACAATTAGTCCGATGGTTGCACTGATTCCAATGGTTACACGGAAACCCTTGTATATTCTATTCCAATTGTTTGCTCCAAAGTTATGACCGGTGAAAACGCCAAGAGCAGTGGAGAAGCCGTTCGCCGTCATCCAGCTAAGCGCTTCTATTTGTGCTCCTACACTCTGGACAGCAATGGGTAAGGCACCCCATTTGCTGATAATACGGGTAAGGATCATTGCGAACGAAGAGAACAGGATACTGTGCAGTGCGACGGGTAATCCCAATCGAATAATTTTTAAGATAGTATCAATGCTTGCTTTCCATGGATGAAGGAAACATCCTAATGGGGACTTTCCTTTTCGAATAAGGTTTAAGAATAAGAGTGTGACAATGGCTTGTGAAATAATGGTGGCTATGGCAGCTCCATCAGAACCCAGTTTCGGGAAAAATCCCCATCCATAAATTAACGCCGGATCAAGAAAGATATTAAACAACAGACCAATCGCATTAATTCTAAAGGGCAGTTTTGAAAGGCCCGTTCCATTGAATATTCCGGTAAATGTTGGATTGGTATAATAAAACAGAGCACCGATGGCAATGATTCGTAGATAGGAAATTGCTGCTTCACAAACGTTTTGGTCGCCTATGCGAAAAAAGGAAATAAGTTGGGGAGCAAACAGAAAAGTGAGTAATCCATAGGCTAGAGCAAGTATAAATACAAGATTTATTGAGTTTAAGGCAAATGCGGCTGCCCGTTTTTTGTTCTCTGCCCCCAGCGATTGTGAAACTCCGACTTCGGCTCCAATGCGGGCGATCAACATTATAGAAACACCAAACCATGTAAAGTAAGATGCCGCACCAACAGCGGCAACCGAATCGCTTCCAACTCTGCCCAGCCATATCATATCAGTCAGGTTATAAGCCATCTGGACTAATGAGGTACCCATTATGGGCAGGGAGAGTTTTATTATCTGCTTAGGAATGAATCCCTCTGTTAAGTTTTTGACCTGCGACAATATTCTTTAATTATTTTATTGATTGACAAAAATACCCCGAAAAAGGTTAACTTTATCCAATGAGTTTCATCTTTTATCGAAAATGAAATTTTAAGAATTATGATTGTCCGTTTGTACAATGAAAATCCCAACCAAAGGGAAGTTCTTAAGATTGTAGGGCTTCTTCGGGATGGAGGCGTAATTATTTATCCTACAGATACGATTTACGGGATTGGTTGTGATATCACAAAGCCCAAAGCTGTTGAGAGAATTGCCCGCCTCAAGAATGTAAAACCGGAAAAGGCTGATTTCTCCTTTATTTTTTACGATTTGAGCCATATTTCCGATTATTGCAAGCCTTTTTCCAATACCATTTTCAAATTGATGAAGAAGAATTTGCCAGGAGCATTTACGTTTATTCTGAATGCGAATAATAATGTTCCCAAGCTATTTAAAAATTCGAAGAAAAGCATTGGAATTAGGGTTCCTGACAACAATATTATCAGGGAAATTGTCAAAGAACTGGGTCATCCGATTCTGTCCACCTCGGTTCATCATGATGATGAAATTTTAGAATACATAACAGATCCAGAGTTGATAGAGGAGAAGTTTGGGGGGATGGTTGATTTGGTAATTGATGGGGGATTTGGAGGTAATATACCGTCGACAGTGGTTAATTGCACTGGTGAAGAAATTGAGATAGTCAGGCAGGGGAAAGGTGATTTACTCGAATAAAACTTTTTACTGCGGTATTTAACACAGGACTAAGACTCCGGAAGTTTTTAATCCTGTGTTAAGTATTTTATTTGAAATATTTGGATAATTTTTTCAGTGCCGTTGGTCGTGTAAAGACAACTGCTTTGTCTCCTGCCATGATTTGGGTTTGTCCGTTGGCAATATATCCCTGGCCACTGCGGATATATCCTCCGATTGTTGCTTCTTTCGGAAATTCCAGATCTTTTAATTGGCATTTAGTAACTTTAGAACCCTCTTTTACAATAAATTCGAGTGCTTCGGCATCGCTGGCGGTCAGACATTTTACATGTGATACTTCGGCATTCATTGTATAACGATAGATATAGGAGGCTGCCAGTAGTTTTTTATTGATAACCCCGCCAATCCCGATTTTTTCTGCAAAATCGATATAATCTATATTTTCAACTTCAGCGATTGTTCTTCTTACGCCCATTTTTTTAGCCATCTGACAAGCAAGGATATTTGCTTCCGAGTTACCCGTAACTGCAACAAAAGCATCCATTTGTTCGATGCCTTCAGAGCGCAAGAGTTCCAAATCGCGTCCGTCACCATTGATTACCAAGGCATGGCTGACTTTTTCGGCAACTTTTAGGCTTCGTTCTTTATTGATTTCTATTATTTTAATATTGAAACTCTCCCCAAGCCTCAATGCTGTCTTCATTCCTATTCTGCTTCCTCCAAGGATCATTACATTTTTCACGACAAATTTTTCTTTGCCAGCCATTTGAAGAATCGATTCAACCATTGTTGGCCTTGAGACAAAAAATACCAAATCGTATTTTTGGATAATATCATCGCCATGCGGAATAATGGTCTCTGATTCACGGGAAATGGCTACAACTCTGAAGTTCTCAAGTTCGTGGGTCAGATCACGCAATGGAATATTCAACAGACTGGCATTTTCTCTGATCTTAACCGCAAAAAGAACAAGTTTTCCACCGGAAAATTCGAAAATCTGGCGGGTGCTTGTTTGACGGATATGAGCTATAATTTCTTTTGCCGCAAGATGTTCGGGATAGATCAATTCATCAATACCAATTGAGGTGAAGAAGTCGCGGTTTTGAGGGAACAAAAACTCCTGATTATCGATTCTGGCTACTGTTTTTTTTGTTCCCAAGTGTTTGGCTAACTGACAGGCAACGATATTCCGGTCTTCATAGGGGGTAACCGCGATGAACAGATCACTGTTCTCTACATCGGTCTCTTTCAGGTCACTAAAAGAGAGTGCCCCACCTGTTATGGTTAAAACATCAAGTGTAGAAGATATCGTACTCAATTTCTCCTGGCCTTCATCGAACAATACAATATCGTGGTCGTCTCGGGAAAGCATTTTTGCTAAATGTGTTCCAACTTCTCCTGCACCGGCAATTACAATCTTCATCTTTTTTACCTTTTAGGATTGCAAATTAACGCTTTTTAATAATTAAAAATCATTTGAAATAATGATTTTTTTGTTGGTGGCAAATTGTTTGCTAATCAGTCTTATGGCTTTGTTTTGCTGTATGATAGCAGGTGTCAAACTTCTGGTCGTTCCTTGAGTGGCGTCATTCCATTTGGCTTGGCCGCTTAGAATAATCACGGATTTGTTACTAATGCTTTCAAACTGTTTCAACAGATACATATTTACCGACCTGATTAGTAAAACCTCACTTCCTGGAAAAATGGAACCATGCAGATTATCCGACTCGTTCACAATGTCAATGGTCACGCCGTTAAAATTCATCAATCCATTTTTTATTTTAAGATAGGTATTTCTCCAATTAAGATTCTCAGAATAATTCACAAAAGTCTTCTGTTTAATGCCTCTTTTCCCGCAATAGGGTTTAATATAATAGTCAATTTTTTGTTCACTCAGCCGATCTTCACCCAAAATGAAAGTTGATTGATTCCCGTAAGTGAATGCCAGCACTGTCTCTCCCGGGATGTTGAAGACAATGATTTCTTCTTCTTTCTGGCATTTGTATGTGTCAAATATTTTAAAAGTCAGTAATAGCGCTATTAATACCAATGAACTTTTTACAAAGATAGCTTTCCTGTAAATGATGTATAGTGTAAATAATGAGATTATAATGAGGCTTAAAAGCATAGTATACCAGGGTACATAAATGTCGGAGATAACTGCATAAGGCAAGGTTTCAATCTTTTTAACTGACCAAAGCATTCCATCCGTGTTCCATTGAAGAACCAGAGCGACAAGTCTACCTGCAACAGGAATTATTGGGGATATAAGAATTATAAAAAAGGTGAGGTAAATGAGTAATGTACTTTGAATAATGACCAATAGATTAGTCAGCCAGAAGTAGATTGGAAATTGGTGAAAGTAAGCTATTGTTAATGGAAAGACCCCAATTTGTGCTGCAACAGAAACCGTTAGGCAGATCCAGATTTTGTCGGGTAGAAAATGTTTGAAATGAAGAAGTCGATATAGGTATGGTTGAAAGAGTACAATGGCAATGACGGAAAGATAGGAGAGTTGGAACCCCACATTGAAGAGCATGAACGGATTAATGAAAAGCAGCACCAAAGCTGATACAGCAAGAGTATTGAAGATATTGGAATTCCGATTTATTCCTTTACCGATCACATAGAACGAGAGCATAGTTGTTGCCCGTAATACAGCAGGTGATAATCCGGTAATAAAAGCATAAATCCATAAGGCAGAGAGAAGAAACAGCATCAGGAAGATGTCCCCCCATTTAATTCTTCGCATAAATGCCAGTAGATAATTCAATACGACAAAGATAATTCCAACATGCAATCCAGAGACTGATAAAACATGGATTACGCCGGTATTGGCAAAGCTTTGAAGCGTTTCTTTGTCCAGTTCGTCCCTCGCTCCTATAGCAATTGAAGTGATGACATTCAGCGTCTCTCCTTCAAGGCCGTTTTTTTGAAGTATACGAATCAGGTTATTTCTTAATATCAAGGCTTTGTAGCGAAGATTCTGCCTGTTTTGATAGGGAATAAATCTAAAACTGTCTTCTTTTAAAAAAATCTGATGCCCGATTTTTCGGTACTTCAGATATTCTTTATAATCAAATTCAAAGGGGTTTCCATTATTTTTAATTAACTCGGGGCGCCCTTTCAGAAAAAGTATATCACCGGGATTGACATGTTCCAGTGCACTCAATTTGGGGAAATACGCTAATATTTTTTCCGAGTGATTTACAGGTATAATAATGGCCTTGAAAGTCTTGTTTTTTTCGACAGGATATTCATCAAGAACAGCGAAATACTCTTGATCGGTATAATTCTCCGGGCCAAATTTATGATTGTTAGTCCTGAAAAATCCAATCCCGAAAAACAAAAACGATAGGACAATACCGAAGAAAAACTCAAACTTAAAAGTTGTTTTATTCAGAAAGAAAAGTCCCGAGGAAAGTAATCCTAATCCAATCAGAGGATAGAAAACAGGAAGTGCAGTCAGGTATTCTCCGGCAAAGATTCCTCCAATAAAAGGGAAGATTATCCTAAGGAAAGGAGCCTTTCTGAGTAGTTCACTGAGCTGCTTCATGTGACTGATAAATCACATAAATTTACTACAAACTCAGCAAATAAAACAACAACTTGCTGATTTTAAGCTCTGGGAGTGCGAATTCTATAACTGGTGTTGGTCTTACCTTTGCTGATATCTGTTAGTTTCCCTTTCAGTAATCTCTTTTTTAACGGAGAACAATGGTCTACAAACAAGATCCCGTCGAGATGATCATACTCATGTTGAAGTACCCTTGCCGGATAACCCGTATATTCTTCATCATGTTCCACCCAGTTTTGATCAAAATAATGGATCCGAATATGATTTTTCCGCAATACTTTTTCATGAATACCCGGAATGCTCAGGCACCCCTCTTCCATCAACTCTTCATCACCGCTTTTTTCAGTGATCTGAGCATTGATGAAGACCTTTTTAAAGTCCTTTAACTGTGGTTCCTCTTCGCCCATGGGGGAAAGATCCACCACAAATACACGTATGGATAAACCGATCTGGGGAGCGGCCAAACCAACTCCATCGGCATTGTACATGGTCTCAAACATATCGTTGATCAGGTTCTCAAGACCTTCATAATTGCGGTCGATTTTGGTCGTTACCTTGCGGAGTACCGGATCGCCATAAACAGTAACAGGATAAATCATATAAAGATACTAAATATATTTTCTGCTTTCGAGATACGATTGCAGGATGATGGTCGCACTGACTCCATCGACCAAAGCCTTGTCTCGTCGCTCTTTTTTCTTTAAACCGGCGTCGATCATGGTCTGAAAAGCTATTTTTGAAGTAAACCTCTCGTCCATCAATTTTACCTGAACAGAATAGCGCACTTGAAATTTTTTCAGAAAAGGATTAATATATCTGATCGATTCCGAAGGTTCATTATTCATCTGTACAGGATATCCTACCAGAACGAGTTCGACTTCTTCTTTAACAAGATAATCATCCAAAAAGTTCCAGATCTCCTCCGATGATACGGTGGTCAGCCGGGTTGCAATCATCTGCATAGGATCTGTAACCGCTAATCCAACTCTTTTCTTACCATAATCAATGGACAAAATACGTCCCATTTCAGAATTTTTATTTGCTACAAAGATAGTAGTTTATTCAGATTGACTGTTAATTTTTGGGTTTATAAAATTTATCAGACTAATTAATAGGATCTTAAAGAATATGTTTTTGGTTTTTATCGGGGCTGCCGTTTCGATATTCTTCTTTGGCACGCTGTTTGTTTATCCAATAATGTGATTTACCGGTAAATGTTCTTTCTAAAATTGTTCCATAGGGATATTAAACATTTTTAAACTTCAAGTCATGAATACGTTTATTAACTTCAGAAAGATAGCAACAGTTGCAATTCTTGGATTTGCATTAACAATAGGAACTCTTCCGGTAAATGCTCAGGGTCATGGAAAAGGAAATCGTGACCGGGAGAATAACCTTAAAGAAAAAGAGTGGAAACACGACAACCGGAGTAAAAACGGGCACAATGGTTACCGCCCCGAAAGCAGGGAGTTCAGGCGTGACCGCAACAGAGAGGCTTACAACAGGCTTAGCGACCGGAAAGATTATCGCGAATACAAATACTCCCGTCATGCCCCATGGGGTAAACAGCGTCCGCTAACAATGTCTCACAGGGGAGGAAAAGTTTATTTCTATCGTGGTCATTATTATGAATATCATCCGAATCGTGGTTATATCATGATCAATATTCCTTTAAACTATGTGTTCAATGATCTGCCCTACGGAAGTCGCAAAGTCTGGGTTGACGGCCATTCTTATTACCGTCATGAGGACATTTTTTTCAAACCCTCTGTAAACGGATACGTTGTAATACCTGCCCCTTCGGGGATCACTATAACAGCAAGATTTTGACACATTGCGCATCATAAAAAAAAGGAGCCTTCAAGGCTCCTTTTTTTTATGATGGACTTAAGATTAATTTTGCTTAAGGTTCGCCTGTGCCGCAGCCAATCTGGCAATCGGGACACGGAAAGGTGAACAACTGACATAGTCAAGTCCAACTGAGTCGCAGAACTCAACCGAACTTGGCTCGCCACCATGTTCACCACAGATTCCAACCTTTAGATCAGGTTTGGTACTGCGGCCTTTTTTAACTCCCATCTCAACAAGTTGTCCAACGCCGTGACGATCGAGCACCTGGAACGGATCCTGTTTCAGAATGCCTTTTTCCAGATATGCCGGAAGGAATTTACCTGCATCGTCACGCGAATAGCCCAAGGTCATTTGGGTAAGGTCGTTAGTTCCAAATGAGAAGAAGTCGGCTTCTTTCGCGATGCCTTCAGCGGTTAATGCTGCACGCGGTACTTCGATCATTGTTCCAATCTGGTATTCTACGCGATCATTGCGTTCAGTAAAGACCGTCTCTGCCGTTTGACGGATAATATCAGCCTGGTTTTTCAATTCAGCGATCGTACCAACCAACGGGACCATAATCTCTGGACGAACTTCCAGCCCTTTTTGTTTAAGATTCAAAGCGGCTTCAATAATAGCGCGCGACTGCATTTCGGTAATCTCCGGGTAGGTGATTCCTAAGCGGCATCCGCGATGCCCCAGCATTGGGTTGAACTCTTCCAGTTCGGCAACCTTGATGCGGATCTGATCGATTGAAATACCCATCTGGTCGGCTAACTCCTTTTGAGTAGCTTGTTGATGAGGTACAAATTCATGCAATGGCGGATCAAGCAAACGTACCGTCACACCGTACCCGGCCATGGCTTCGAAGATCCCTTCAAAATCCTGCCGTTGGTAGGGGAGAAGTTTTGCCAGTGCTGTTTTTCGGCCTTCAGTATCCGAGGAGAGGATCATCTCGCGCATTGCTTTTATACGTTCTCCTTCGAAGAACATGTGTTCCGTGCGGCAAAGCCCAATCCCTTTAGCCCCGAATTTACGAGCTACAATAGCATCCTTTGGCGTGTCAGCATTGGTCCGGACGTACATCCGGGTATATTTGTCGGAAAGTTCCATGATCTTGGCAAAATCACCGCTCAGGCTCGGTTCCTGTGTTTTAACTTTACCTTCATATACCTCCCCGGTCGATCCGTTTAATGAAATCCAGTCGCCCTCTTTATAGACAGCTCCACCGGCTTCTACGGTCCTGGTTTTGTAGTTGATGCGGAGATTTCCGGCGCCCGATACACAACATTTGCCCATCCCGCGGGCCACAACTGCTGCATGTGAGGTCATTCCTCCTCTTGCGGTAAGAATACCCCTGGCAATATTCATCCCTTCAAGATCTTCAGGTGATGTTTCAATTCGAACCAGTATAGAATTTTCAAATTTAGCAGCTTCATCAGCAAAAAATACAATTTGTCCGGTAGCAGCGCCCGGTGAGGCTGGTAAACCTTTTGCCAGGACTTTGGCGGTTTTAAGCGCATCGGGATTGAAGACCGGATGAAGAAGCTCATCAAGTTTATTGGGTTCCAATCGCAATAAGGCTGTTTTTTCATCGATCAGCCCTTCATTGAGCAGATCAACAGCGATTTTGACCATGGCGGCCCCGGTTCTTTTTCCATTACGCGTTTGCAATAACCAAAGCTTTCCGTTCTGAATTGTAAACTCGATGTCCTGCATGTCGCGGTAATGGTTTCCCAGTTTATTCTGGATTTCCATCAATTCAGCAAATGCTTCTGGCATCGTTTCTTCCAGCGATGGGTACCTGGCTGCACGAACTTCTTCCGAAACACTTTGCAGTACGGCCCAGCGGCGTGATCCTTCAAGTGTGATTTCCTGAGGTGTACGGATCCCTGCTACAACATCTTCGCCTTGAGCATTAATCAGGTATTCTCCGTTGAAGATATTTTCCCCCGTTGATGCATCACGGGTGAAACCGACACCTGTAGCGGAGTTATTCCCCATATTCCCGAAAACCATGGCCTGAACATTCACTGCTGTTCCCCATTCGGCAGGAATGTTATTTAGTTTCCGGTAATAGATCGCACGATCGTTCATCCAGCTTTCAAATAC
Organism: uncultured Prolixibacteraceae bacterium; assembly: GCA_964632305.1. Taxonomy (GTDB): domain Bacteria; phylum Bacteroidota; class Bacteroidia; order Bacteroidales; family Prolixibacteraceae; genus CAZWBR01. The sequence goes on along the minus strand of CAZWBR010000002.1, from coordinate 88,521 downwards.
GGCCCCAATAGCACCCCAGAGTTGTTCCCATGGGTCGGCAGGGAAATCTTTACGGGTAACTTTTAACACCGCTTCTTTAAAACGAAGAACCAGAATTTTTAAATCAGCAACCGTGAATTCTGTATCTTCCTTGATTCCGAGCTCTGCTTTTAACTCTTCTATTATTTCTTCGAAGGGATCGATATCTTCCTTGCTTTTGGGTTTCATCCCTAAAACCACATCCCCGTACATTTGGACAAACCGGCGATAGGAGTCCCACGCGAAACGTTCATTTCCCGTTTTTTTCGCGATTCCTTCTACCGCAAGATCATTGATCCCAAGATTCAGAATCGTATCCATCATACCTGGCATGGATGCCCTTGCACCGGATCGAACCGATACCAAACATGGATTTTCCTTCGAACCAAACTTGGTGCCGGTAAGTTTTTCGATATGCCCGACTGCTTCCTTAACATCTTTGGCTATTAGTTCAAAAGCAGCAAACCTTCCTTGCTCGTTGAAAATAGTACAAACTTCGGTGGTAATGGTGAATCCTGGAGGTACGGGAACTCCGATAAGGTTCATTTCTGCCAGGTTAGCACCCTTTCCGCCCAGCAGATTTTTCATTTCTGCGCGGCCTTCAGCCTGACCATTTCCAAAAGTATAAACGCGTTTAGTCATACAAAATGAATGTTAATTGATTAATTAGATAGTGTTTTCTTTACGAAAACACAAATTTAGCTTTATTAGTTTAATAGTTTTTATTAACAGTTACTAATCGGAACATTTTTTTCATCTTCCCGGAATTTCCGGGATTGATACTCCTCTCTATAAATGGCAAGTTATCTATTTTTTTTTGATTAAAAAAAGCAGAACCGGATTGATTTTTTTACATTCAAAGTCAATTTATAGCATTACAGCGGCTTATACTTTTTTTATTATTTAGTTCTGTTAAATTTGTAATGGATTAATAATTCCGTATCGAATGTTAGCTAACCCGGTTCGTATTCAATTTTGTAAATTATTTTTAATCAGATTTTTCAATTCTTTGTGGATTGGATTAGCCTTCCTTTTATTCTTTCCGCATGATTGTCCTGCTTCGGTTGATAACGGGAGGACGGAATGGAACCAAGTCGATAGCTTAAACTCTCAATCTTCTGCCAATTGGTATTCTAACCCTGAAAAAACCATCAGCCTGGCTCAACAGGCATTGGATTTGGCCCGTTCGCTTGGATATAAAAGAGGAGAAGCTGAAGCATTGAACAATATTGGTGTCGGTTATTATTTCTCAAGCGATTATGATAAAGTACTGGACTATTACCGGAAAACATTAAACATCTATGAACAAATAGGCGATGAAGAAGGTATCTCAAAAGCGGGGACTCTCTATTTCAGAATCGCTAAATACCGCAAAGCCCTCGAGAGCTACCAGGAAGCCCTCGCAATTGCCCGAAAAGCAGGAGATAAAAAGCAGATTGTCCAATTGGTTTCAAATATTGCTGAGGTATATAATAATTTGGGTGACTATGATGCTGCTCTGCAATGGTATGATAATCTTTTGTTTAATGAGGAGCAAATTGGCGATAGCATCGGACAATCGGTCACCCTGGAGAAGATAGGCCGGCTCTATTATGGCCGGGGTGATTTAAATAACGCAGCCCTTTATTTCACAAAGCTTTATAACCTGAGTCTGCAACTAAAATCCAGAATTGGTCAAGCCTCCGCCCTTAATCAGTTGGGAAGTACTCTCTATATGAAAAAGAATTACCCGGAGGCATTGGATCTGTTTCAACGCTCCTTGGCCATTCAGCAAGAACTAAATGATGAATTTGGAATGACCGCCAATTGGCTAAATTTGGGGCGATTGTATCTGTCGATGAACAATCTGACGAAGAGCCTTTTCTGGACTCGTAAAGCAGTGGATTTATCACGCAAAAACGGGGAAACGGAGCAGTTGAGAGAAGGATTAAAACTGCTTGCGCTGGTTCAGTCCGATTTGAAAAACTATTCTGAGGCTTTTCAGGCTCAACTGGAGTATTCATCCATGTTGGAGAAAAAAAATATTGAAGAAAGAAACGATCAGTTGGCCAATACCTTAGTGTTATATGAACTGGGACAGAAAAAACAGGAAAATGAGATATTGCAAGCCCGTAATGAAAATTACCGGCTCAGCTTGGAAAAACAGTCATTAAATAAATGGCGCATGAGTCTCGGTATAACTATCTTGTTTATAATTATCGCCATAGGAATAATCATTTACAGGTACAATCTGAAACGGGAGGAGAACCTTCGCCTGGAAGAAGAAGTCCGGCTTGCCATTGTTAAGCAACAACAACAGCAAAAAATAATTTTTCATCAATCAAGCTTGACTTCTTTAGGTGAATTGGCTGCCGGTATTGCTCATGAGATTAATCAACCCATGCAAAATATTTCGCTTTCAACCGAGATTATTCGGGACGAACTGGCGGAAAATCAGTTTAATAAAAGTTTTGTGCAGGAAACAGTTAATGGAATTTTTAATGACATTGAGCGCGTTCGTGGAATCGTTGATCATATTCGGTTGTTTTCCAGCGGACAGAAAGAGGAGATTGAGGAATGTTTTAATCCGGATACTGTTATTTCAGACTCCCTGAAGATGGTTCGGCAACAGATGATTAATCATGGAATCATCCTGAACGAAGATTATAATGCCAATGCTGTTCTGCTTCTGGGGAATCCCCACAAATTTGAACAAGTAGTGATTAACCTCTTGTCTAATTCCCGTGATGCAGTAATGGGAAATGATCCTTTACCCAAAAATATTGAGATTAAAACAGGGGTCAAAGACAACCAGTTTCTTCTTCAAATCCGCGATAATGGTTCCGGCATTGATCCTGATCAGTTGACCAACATCTTCCTTCCGTTTTATACCACTAAAAAGTTGGGGCAGGGAACAGGGTTGGGGTTGGCCATAGCTCACGGAATCATCAATCAAATGAAAGGGCGTATCATTCCCGAAAGTAAACCCGGAAAGGGAACCTGCATGTTAATCGAATTGCCCATTGCTAACCATAAAAATCTATGAAATGAATAACCCGTTGAAAGTACTGATCCTGGATGATGAAGCTAAAATAACCGAACAATTATCGTGGCATCTTCATAAAAGAGAATTGAATGTTTCGGCGGTAAATCAGGCCGAGCAAGCTTTCAGATTGTTGCACGACGAATTGTTCGATATTCTCTTGTTGGATGTAATGATGCCCGGAATCAATGGAATGGAAGTCTTGGAAAAGGTGAAGGTGGTTTCTCCTCAAACTTCAGTGATCATGATGAGCGGATTCGGGAATATGGAGATGGTTATTCAGGCAATGAGACTGGGGGCGGTCGATTTTATCCGGAAACCCTTTCAGGTGATGGATATTATGGTCGCCATTGAGCGTACCGGTAAATTGAAGTACCTTCAGGATCGCCTGGCCGATGCCGAATTAAGGCATTCGTTGTTGAATAATGAATTGGAGCAATTGGTCAATAAGGACTTTGTCGGGGTCAGTGCCGCCATTAAATCCGTAACCGAACTGGCTTTACGGGTCGCTTCCGATCAAGGGGTCAATGTCTTGATAACCGGCGAGAATGGGACAGGTAAAGAAATCGTAGCCCGGATAATCCATTACGCCAGTCCACGAAAAAAAGGCATTTTTGTGCCGGTCAACAGCGCCGCCATCCCAGATCATTTGTTGGAGAGTGAATTCTTCGGCCATGTTCGGGGAGCTTTTACCGATGCCCGGGACGAGAAAAAAGGCTTTCTCGAAATGGCTTCCGGGGGAACCCTCTTCCTTGACGAAATTGGAGATATGCCTTACGGGCTTCAGGCTAAATTGCTTCGTGCTCTCGAAGAGCGAAAAATCAGAAAAGTAGGAGGGTCCCGGGAGATCAATGCCGATGTTCGGGTGATCTCCGCTACCAATAAAATTCCGTCTCAATTGGTCCGCGACGGAAAGTTCCGTATGGACCTGTACCATCGCATCAATACCATCGAAATAAATATACCGCCTTTGCGGGAGAGAACTGAGGATATTGAACCTATCGTGCGGCACTTTGTTCATCAGATGGCTGTTCGTAAAAATTGCGAAGAACCCCGGATCAACAGTGAGGTCTTTCGGAAACTTAAGAGTTATAATTTCCCGGGGAATGTCAGAGAGTTGCGAAACCTGGTCGAAAGGGCCATGATCCTGTTTCAGGGTGAAGAACTGCTCCCCGCCGACTTCCCGCTTGTTAATAACGTTTCCCCGGTGCAGAATCAATTGTCAATCAATGAACTGAATCTTGATCATGCTGAGAAACAGTTTATTGTTGCAGCACTTGAAAAGAGTGGATTCAATCAGACCGAAGCAGCCATCTTATTGGGCATCTCACGCGATGCCCTAAAAAGGAAAATAACAAAATACGATATAGATATTAAGAAGTCTATCGATTGTATATAAAATACTTCCTGATTTCTCATAAAAACGCCCGAGTGGGCGCTTTTGTGATGCACTGATGGATATCTGATTTTATATTGCAGTGTTGTATGTTGTTTAATATCAGGTGTATGTCTGTTTATTGACAACGGTCTTTCCATTCTGGAACAAATTTTGGCATTAGATCAGCAGAGTATTAATCTATTTAATCTAACGCCATGGAAGCTAAGAAAACAAAGAAAGCCGACCTTGAAAACAAAAGGTCAATGTTCCTTCAGATTGGTTTGGTCGTTGCACTTGGAGTGGTTTTTATCGCATTTCAATGGAGCGATAAGGTATTACCGGCAAACATTCTCGCAAATTCCCATGCGATTGAAGATGAAAAATTCGATCTGCCACCGATCACCCGCCAGGAAGAGGTTCGCAAAGAACTCCCTAAAACGGTCGTGGTTGACCAGATTGAAATCATCGACGACAAATCCATGCAGATCGAGGATGTGTTGGAAATCAATTCCGAAGCAACTGCCGAAACCAGGATTGATGTGAATACCATTATTACCGAAGAGGTCGAAAAGGTCGATCCGGTCTTTCTAATAGGCCAACTGGATGATGATCCAGAGTTCCCGGGAGGTATGCTTGGTCTTCAAAAATACCTGATTGGCGCTGTTAAATATCCTGTAGCGGCATTGGAACGGGGTATTCAGGGTACTGTTTATTTATCTTTCATCATCAATAAAGAGGGGAAGGTCGAGAATGTAAAGATCCTGCGCGGGATCGAGACGACCCTCGACAATGAAGCCTTCAGGGTGGTAAACAGTTTGCCGCAATGGAAACCCGGAAGACAAAACGGGAGACCAGTGAAGGTCTCATACCAGGTTCCGATCAAGTTTCAGCTTCAATAGTTAAAAACAGACAGGAAATAAAGATAAGGGACGACCGCATGGTTGTCCTTTTTCTATTTTTATCGTTACTCTTTTGAATCCCATTCGGTGGATTCCGTTTAGAAAGGTATTTTTGTAAAAAATAGATACTATGAATATTTCATTACTCGGATCAGGTAATCTGGCCACCCGGTTAGGAATCGCTCTCTCTGAAAACGGACACACTGTCTCACAGGTCTTTTCGCGAAGCGAACAAAACGCTTCCGAATTAGCCGGTATCCTGAATTGCCCTTTTACCTCCAGGCTTTCCGAAGTTGAACACGATGCGGATATTTATATTATCTCAGTGACCGATAGCGCGGTAGATGCTATTCTTCAGCAGTTCGATTTTGGAAACCAACTGGTCGTCCATACCGCGGGCAGTCTCTCCATCGATATTTTCGCGGACCATTGCCGAAACTTTGGCGTTTTTTATCCGTTACAGACATTTTCAAAGAACAGGAAAGTCGATTTTGGCAATATCCCCATTTGCATTGAGGCAAATAGTGATGACAATCTTGCCCGAATCAAGAAACTGGCCGACTCACTCTCTTCCGATGTTCGGGAGATCAGTTCTCTCCAGCGAAGACAGATCCATTTGGCGGCCGTTTTTGCCTGCAACTTTGTCAATCATTTTTATACTATCAGCGATAAACTGGTCGGTGAGAAAGAGATGGATTTTGGAATCCTGAAACCGCTGATCCGGGAAACCGCACTCAAAGCGATGGAGTTTCCACCGGTGACAGTCCAGACGGGCCCGGCAATCCGCAACAACCGTCAGGTGATGGATAACCATCTTCAGATGCTGGTTGATCATCCCGAATGGCAGGAGCTCTATCTGTTAATAAGCAACGATATTTATAAAATTCAGAATAAACAATAATGGCATTTTTTAAAGAAGAATTAATCAATGTAAAAGGGTTTCTTTTCGATGTCGACGGGGTTTTATCCCGTACAACGCAGACGCTCTCCCCCGAGGGCGACCCGATCAGAACCTCCAATGTAAAGGATGGTTTTGCTATTGCCTTGGCCATTCGAAACGGGTATAAAATCGGAATTATTACCGGCGGCAAAACGACCGAGATGCACAAACGCCATATGAAACTTGGAATAACCGATATCTATATGGGTACTCTCGACAAAATACCCTGTCTGAAAGATTTCCTGACCAAATATGGCCTCGATTACTCCCAGGTGATGTTTATGGGTGATGATATTCCCGATTATCGGGTCATGGCACGGGTTGGATTACCGGTTTGCCCAAGCGATGCGGTGCCCGAAATCAAAGCCATCTCTAAGTATATTTCCGATAGGGAAGGAGGCGAAGGGTGTGTCCGCGATGTGATTGAACAGGTCATGCGGGCCCAGGGAAAATGGCTCGATCCGGAATCGATCAACTGGAGCAGTTTCTGAAAATAAGTATATAATACTCGAATTATGGATAGTTGCGTTTTATTGGAGAAATATAAAAATCACAGGATAATCCTTGCCTCGCAGTCTCCCCGTCGCAAGGAGCTGATTGCGGGCTTGAATCTCCCTTTCGAGGTAATTGTTCGGGAGGTGGATGAGAGCTTTTCCGCCTCTATGGCTGCCGAAGAGGTGCCGGTCCATCTGGCCAAACTGAAGGCTACGGCCTTCCGGGAAAATGGATTCGATGCCAACTCGCTGGTTATTACAGCCGATACGGTGGTAATTATCGACGGCGAAGTTCTGGGTAAACCCAACGATTATCAACATGCTTTCCGGATGTTGCGAAAACTATCGGGCCGGAAACATAGGGTCATTACCGGAGTCTGTCTTTCCTCCTGTGAGAAACAGACCACTTTTTCATCAGCAACCAATGTTTATTTTAAAGAGTTGACCGATAATGAAATTGATTATTATTTGACCCATTATAAACCTTTCGATAAAGCCGGTTCCTATGGCGTTCAGGAATGGATTGGTTATATTGCTATCGAACGGATCGAAGGGTCCTATTTCAACGTGATGGGCCTTCCGGTTCAACGTCTTTATGAAGAATTGTTATTGTTTTAATTTGATATAAAAATAGAGGCCAATGCGAAGATTAGTCCTACTCCTGGTCCTTATGACCATGTTCAGCAATTTATGGGCGAAAGAGGGGATGTGGATCCCAACCCTGCTTAAAAAATACAACATCGAAGAGATGCAGCGGATGGGTTTTAAACTTACCGCTGAAGATATTTACGATGTGAATCATGCCAGTATGAAAGATGCGGTCGTTCTCTTTGCGGGAGGTTGTACCGGTGAATTGATTTCATCCGACGGTCTGCTAATCACCAATCACCATTGCGGTTACGGGCAGATACAGGCCCATAGTTCTCTCGAACATGATTATCTGACCAACGGTTTTTGGGCCAGGAACCGAAACGAAGAATTGGCAAACCCCGGTCTTGCGGTTCAATTCCTGCAAAAAATGGAAGACGTTACCGGTAAAGTAATGGAAGGGATTGAGGCCTCGATGGATGAAAAAACCAAGAACGGAATTATCGCTAAAAATATCGAAAAGGTGAAAGCCGATTATTCGAAAGGTGCTGACTATCCGGCCGATGTAAAACCTCTCTTTTACGGGAATCAATACTTTGTTTATGTCTATGAGGTGTTTCGCGATGTTCGCCTGGTGGGGGCCCCGCCATCCGCTATCGGAAAGTTTGGCGGAGATACCGACAATTGGATGTGGCCCCGCCATACCGGCGACTTTTCCCTTTTCAGGATTTATGCTGGAAAAGACAATAAACCGGCTGCTTATTCTGCCGATAATGTGCCGTATAAACCCCGTAAATTCTTTCAGATTAATATGAAAGGGATCAATGAAGGCGATTTTACCATGGTCTTTGGCTACCCGGGTACCACACAACGCTATTTGCCTTCCCCGGCCGTAAAACTGATCATGGAACAAAGCGATCCAAACCGGGTGGCGGTCCGTACCGCCAAACTGGAGATTATGTCGCGGCAAATGGAGGCGAACCCTAAGGTTCGAATTCAGTACGCTTCAAAATATGCTTCAGTTTCCAATTCATGGAAGAAGTGGCAGGGCGAAATCAAAGGATTAGTCCGCTTGAATGCCGTATCGGTAAAACAGGATGAGGAAACCCGATTCCGGTCCTGGGTGGCTGCCGATCCTGTCCGTAAGGAGAAATATGGTCAAATCCTTTCCGATTTCGATCGGCTTTATCAGGAAATTGAACCCTACCAGATCGTGAATGACTATTATCAGGAATCGATCCAGAGAGGAACCGATGTCGCCGGGATTATTGCCAACTTCGGGATGTTGGAGCTTGTGGCCAACGATACCGCACGACTAAATCGCCTGGTTCAATCGCTGGATAAGAGTGTACCCGCTTACCTGAAGGATTATGACCGGGCCACCGATGAGAAGATTTTTGAAGCGATGATCTCCATCTATGCCAATAAGGTTGCTCCCCAATTTCAGCCTGCACTGATCCACAAGATAAAACCGCAAATTGGAAGCGGGGAGTTTTTATCAAAGTATTACCGCAACTCGTTGTTTACCGATTCGGTTAAATTGAAATCCTTCGTGGCCAATTTTGGGAAGAAATCAATCGAAAAGATGAAGAAAGACCCGCTTTACTCGCTTTTCACGGCAATAAAGGAGAATTATAATCAACAGGTCGATCCTTACTTCCGTGAATTGAACCAATCGATCCTTGATGTCCAGAAAAAATATATGGCGGCCATCATGGAAATGGAACAAGACCAGCGTTTGATGGCCGACGCCAACCTGACTCTGCGGGTAACCTACGGGAAAGTTGAAGGTTACCAGCCTGCCGATGGCATTCGTTACCGGTACTTTACCACCCTGAAGGGAATCATTGAGAAGGATAACCCGGAGATCTACGATTACGATGTCCCTGATAAATTACGGGAGATTTACAGGAATCGCGACTTTGGAAGCTATACCAACTCAACCGGCGAGGTTCCGGTCGCTTTTTGCGCCTCCAACCACACCACGGGAGGAAACTCCGGCAGCCCGGTCCTTAATGCCGAGGGCCAACTGATCGGCGTCAACTTCGACCGCTGCTGGGAAGGGACCATGAGCGATATCATGTTCGATCCTGACCAGTGCCGCAACATCGCCCTCGATATCCGCTACGCGCTCTTTATCATCGACAAATTTGCCGGCGCGGGCTACCTGCTTGATGAAATGGATATCGTAAGATAACTGAGGTTTCCTTTGAGAACAGGAAAAAGTCTTTACCTTTTAAGGGTGAGGACTTTTTTTTATTCCGGTTACCATCTTTTGCCGATTTACCCAACTAATTCCCTTTCATCTCCGAAGCTGCAGCAAACGACGAAATCCAATGATCGACCCATGTTTTTTGATTGGGAAGTTGATGCTGTTATCGGATCCCGGAAGGAATAGTGTCGGTTTCTTTCTTTGAATGATGCGCCCGCTCATCGCTGTTTTATCGCCGTACCAAAACAAGGGTTTGTAGGTACTTTGTTCGTAATTTGTTCGTACTTTGTTCGTATAATCAATAAAGAAAGTACCTATATAGTACATGAATACTATGGGTAAAATTGGGCTTTAACCCGGAGTAGGAGCAGAGAGGAGACCTGACTGTTCATCGATTTTGCCGGACGGATGGACCAGTAAGCAAAGCGGCAATAAAATTGTACGGAGTGTTGTTTTGTTTGAAAGCAAACATTATATTTAAACAGTGCTATACTGATTGAAAACAGTGCATACCGACTATTCTAACGAAGTTTCGAACTATTGTTGAACCTTAAAATATTTAAACTGTGAAAAATCAATTTACTGATTTCTCTGAATTGAAAACAGGCTTAGGAACTAAGGAGTTGCAAAACTTCGGACCTGTTATTACCATTTCCAGGGAGTGTGGCTGTTCGGCCAAGCGGATTGCCACCAAGCTGGCTAAGATTTTAACAGGATACAGCTTCAAATCGGATACCAAAACCGATGTGGAATGGCGATGGGTGAGCAAGGAGATTATTGAAGAGGCTGCCCGGGAACTGGAGATGAATCCCGATAAGGTGAAAAATGTTTTTCTGGCCGAGAAGAAAATCCCGATTCAGGAGGTGACCACGGCTTTTTCAACTGAAAAGGTCTACGATGCTGCCGATTTTGAGGTGATCAATACGGTTGGACAGGTGATTAAAAGCTTTGCCCAGGAAGGACATTATATTATCGTGGGACGTGGTGCGGAGATCTTTTCGCAAGGGATACAAAACAGGTTGTCCGTTAAACTGCAGGCCCCGCTCGATTGGCGGGTGAACCGGATCATGCAGATCAGTAACATGAACTATGTCGATGCCCGGGATTATGTACTTAGTATCGATAAGCAGCGCGACCTCTTTGTGGAACATGTGGCCGGACGGAAAGTGAACAACACCGATTTCGATGTCGTGTTCAACTACTCCACCATGCTCGATGATCATATCGTGGATGCAATTGTAAATATTTTAAGGAACAGGGGAATAGTTTAAGCTATTCCCCCGTTTTTTTACATTTTCCGCAGTTTAAATAATCGAGAAGGAACTTATTTTAATTCCACGACTGTGATCCCTGCTCCTCCGAACTGGACGTGTTCGTCGCGGCAGCTTTTAACCGCGGGTTCTGTCCTCAGGTAATTACGGATCAGTTCGCGCAGGATTCCGTTGCCTTTCCCGTGAAGGATATGTAATTCGTGAGCTTCGACCATGACGGCTTCATCGATAAAATCGATCACTTTTTGCAATCCCTCTTCGGCGCGCAGCCCCCTGACATCGATCCTGGGTTTGAAATTCAGTTTTTTGTCGTTGATTTCCTGGTTGATCCGTGCAAGGGTTTTATTTTCTGCCTTTGATCGCTTCAGCTCATTATGCGAAACCTGTTCCACTTTATCGCGTTTTACGACAGAACGCAGCTGACCAAAGGCAACGGTGAGATGGTCGCCTTTTATTTCGAGTACTTCACCGGGCGTTTCCTGACCTTTCAGCCTTACCCAATCGCCAACCAGAATTTCGCCGATAGCTTTCTTCTGAACCGGGGCACTCTTGGGGGCTTCGGGTTTGATGGGTTTCCGACTGCGTTGTTCCTCTTTCTGACGCAGTTTTTCCATCTTTCGATGGATGCGTTCGTCTTCTTCTGTATCTTTTTGTAAAACAGCCTCTTTAAACTCGGTCAGCTTCTTTCGGGCTTCCTGGGTCCGTTCTTTTTCTGCGGCAGCCTCCTTAATTTCCCGGATGGTTTGTTCAATTATCCGGTTCGAACTGGCTAACATTTCTTCGGCCTCTTTCTTCGCTTTCGCGATAATTTCCTTACGCAGGTCTTTGGTTTCCGAAAGGTTACTCTGGTAATTCTCGGCCAGCTCTTCCAGTTGTTTCTCTACCTGACGGATGTTTTGCCGTTTCGATTCCCAGTAACGTTTGTCGCGGACGATATCGCGCAGGTGTTTGTCGAAATTGATATGGTCTTTTCCGATTTTTTCCGTGGCTTCCTGAAGGATATCTTCCGGAAGGCCGATCTTCCGGGCGATCTCGAAGGCGAATGAGCTTCCCGGCTTTCCGATCTGTAATTGGAAGAGCGGTTCCATCCGATGCTGATCGTACATCATCGCCCCGTTCACGATGCCGGGAGCTGAGGAGGCGAAATGCTTCAGGTTGGTATAGTGGGTCGTGATCACGCCAAATGTTCCCATTTGGTTCATCTTATTCAAAATTGCTTCAGCGATAGCCCCACCCAACATCGGTTCGGTACCGGTACCAAACTCGTCGATCAGGACCAGAGAGTCAGAGGAGCAGTTCCTGACAAAGAATTTCATATTGATCAGGTGGGAACTGTAGGTACTCAGGTCATTGTCGAGCGATTGGTCGTCGCCAATATCGATAAATATTTTTTCAAAGAAACCTGCTTTGCTGTCGACGTGGAGAGGGACCGGGATTCCGCACTGGAGCGTATATTGCAACAGGCCCACTGTCTTTAAACAAACCGATTTACCGCCGGCGTTCGGACCCGAGATGAGCAGGATTCGGTCCTTCTCGTTCAAACGGATATCTAACGGGACAATCGGTCGTTTTTCTTTGGCCAGATTGATTTGTAATAAGGGATGACGCGCTTCAATCCAGTCGAGTTCCGGCTGGCTGGAGAGCAATGGTTTCACCGAATGGCTGTCGATGGACCAGATGGCCTTGGCGCGGATAAAATCGAGTATGGCTAATACTTCGTAGCAATAGGCGATATCGTCGGCATAAGGGCGAATATCGTCGGTAAAGCGGGTGAGGATGCGGATGATTTCCCGTTTCTCGGCCGATTCCAGTTCCCTGATCCGGTTGTTGGTTTCGACAATCTCTTCAGGTTCGACATAGGCCGTTCGGCCTGTTGCCGATTCATCATGAATAATGCCTTTGATCTTTCGTTTGTTGGCCGCCAGGACCGGTATAACAGCCCTTCCGTCACGGATCGAGATGGTGACATCTTTCTCGACCAATCCTTCAGCCTGAACTTTCTTCAGGATCGAATTCATGACCTTGGAGATATTCGACTGTAACGAAAAGATTTCCCGCCGGATCTGGGCCAGTTCCGGCGACGCATTATCCTTGATCAGTCCGTGTTTGGTAATGATCTGGTCGATACGGTCGTAGATAAAAGGGAAGAGTTGGACATCGCGGACGATATAACGCAGGCGGGGAAAGATTTCTTCGTCCTTGTCTTTGAAAAACAGGACGATAGACCGGATTGTTTCCAGCGAGCGTTTCAGATCGAACAATTCGGTAACATCGAGAAAAGCGCCTACTAATTTTGATTTTTGCAACGCCGCGCGCATATCGACAAAATAGCCGGTAGGGAAGTTCAGTCCTTCACGGATAATTTGCATAAATTCTGTGGTTTCGTCAAGCATACGTTCAATCTCAGCAGGATCGGTAACGAAATTGCATTCGTCGGCCAATTCCTTGCCCAGTGAGCTAAGGCATCGCGATTTCAGTAATTCGCGTATCTTGTCGAAGCCAATCTTATTTTCAAAATTAGAAGGGTAGATCTCCATTTTCTGTTTACATTACATCGCAAAAATACAAATTCATAAATCAAGTATCAGGAATCAATTACCAAGATTTTTGACAATTGATTAATGAGTCAGGTCCCGGGAAATTAGAAAGGATTTCAGGCAAATTGTTGCTGAATGAAACGTAACTGTTTTTCGAGCATTGAAACTTTCTTCATTTCATAACCTGCCTCGAAAGCTACCTTGACCGGTCGGGAATAGATATAGTCAATTTCCATGGGGCGTCGGTAATCGAAATCCAGCTTCATGCTTGGTGCATAGGGGGTCATGTTTTCGGTTAGTTCCATCATTTTATGGGCAAAATTATGATCGACATGGACTCCGCAGTGATTGGCTCCGTGAATCACCTCCATCATCAAATCATAGACCAGTTGGCGGGTGTGTGGATTATTGATTAATCGGTCGGTCGTCGTATTCAGAACAACGGTCATTCCGTTGAAGGGGATGTTCCAAACCAGTTTTTGCCATCTTGATTTCATCAGGTCGTGAGAGAAATCGGCTGGAACATTGGCTTCGTTGAAGTCGGCACAAACTTGTTGCAGCACATTTTGATGATCGCCCTGATAAAGGCCAATGGTCAATTTGCCATAATCCTGGTGGGCGATATGCCCCGGACCTAACTTGCTGGAACAGATAAAAGCCAGACCTCCCGCGATAGAGAGATCGGGAAATGATAGTGAAAGATCCTTCTCTATTTCCAGACCGTTCTGGATCAGGATGACCAGAGAGTCCTGATGCAACAAGGGCGATAACAACTCCTGAAGTAAGCCGTTGTTGGTCGTTTTCAAACAGACCAATATGACGTCGCATTTGGGCATGGCCGAGGCGGAGCGGTAGGCTAAAACTTTATGCAGATGGAAGTCACCGCTGATGGAATCAATTTTTAACCCGTTTTCCGATACGAACTGATAATCGCTGTTGAAAAGAAAATGAACCTCTTTACCTGCCCGGGCTAACATTCCTCCATAAAAACCTCCCAAAGCACCAGTCCCGATCACTGCATATTTTAGCGCCATCCTTCTGCTTTTTAGCGATTAGAATTCGGAGGTAAAATGGAATTTGATTTTCGGGAAATCGCGCTGAGCCATATCCAGAATAAAGGAAGAGTCGGCAAGGAAAACATCGCGTTCTTGTTTATCAATAGCCATTTTGTTGTATTTCCGTCTTTTGAAATCGGCCAGCTGAGCCTGATCATCGCTTTCGATCCAACATGCCTTATAAAGGGGCAATGTTTCCCAGCGACATTTGGCGCTATACTCATGCTCGAGGCGGTATTCGATCACTTCAAACTGTAATGCTCCAACGGTCCCAATGATTTTACGGCCATTGAGTGAGCTGGTAAACAACTGAGCAACACCTTCGTCCATTAGCTGGTCGATTCCTTTGGCCAACTGTTTCGATTTCATCGGATCGGCATTCTCGATATACCGGAAGATTTCGGGCGAGAACGAGGGAATACCTTTGTAATGAAGCATTTCACCTTCGGTCAGCGTGTCGCCGATCACGAAGTTGCCGGTGTCGGGGATCCCGATAATATCACCGGGGAAGGCTTCGTCGATGACCTCTTTCTTATCGGCCATAAAGGCGGTAGGGCTGGAGTATTTAAAGGTCTTTCCCAAGCGTATATGACGGTAGTTCTTATTGCGTTCGAACTTTCCGGAGCATATTTTCACGAAGGCGATCCTGCTTCGGTGGTTGGGATCAATATTGGCATGAATTTTAAAGACAAATCCGGTAAAGGCGTCTTCCTGGGGAAGAACCAAACGTTCTTCCGACATCTTCGGTCTGGGCGAGGGAGCAATTTTTACGAAGGCGTTGAGCAGTTCCTGTACCCCGAAATTGTATAGGGCACTTCCGAAGAATACAGGAGCGAGTTCACCTGCAAGATACTGGTTGACATGGAAATCAGGGTATATCCCTTCGACCATCTCCAGATCTTCGCGTAACGTTTCCGCGTCATTGCCGATATAATTTTCCAGATCGGGATGATTGATATCGCTGAACCGGATCCCTTCCTGTATTTCAGTAATACTTGGATCGAAAAGCTGCAAACTTTGATCAAAAATATTGTAAACCCCTTTAAAATCGGGTCCGTTATTAATCGGCCAGCTTAATGGTCTTACCTTAATCAGAAGCTGTTTTTCAATATCATCGAGCAGGTCGAAGGTGTCGCCGGATGGGCGGTCCATTTTATTGATAAAAACGATTACCGGTGTTTTGCGCATCCGGCAAACGTTCATCAGTTTTTCGGTTTGCGGTTCAACCCCTTTGGCGGCATCGATCACGATAATTACGCTATCGACGGCTGTCAGGGTTCGGAAAGTATCTTCCTGAAAATCCTGGTGACCGGGCGTATCGAGGATATTTACTTTATATCCTTCATACTCGAATCCCATCACCGATGTGGCGACTGAAATGCCGCGCTGGCGTTCGATCTCCATGAAGTCGGAGGTTGCCCCTTTTTTTATCTTGTTGCTCTTTACCGCACCCGCAACCCGGATAGCCCCTCCGAATAACAGCAGTTTTTCGGTTAATGTTGTTTTCCCCGCATCCGGGTGACTGACAATGCCAAAGGTCCGCCGGCGTAATATTTCCTCGTTTA
The DNA here is from genome assembly GCA_964632305.1 of uncultured Prolixibacteraceae bacterium. Classification (GTDB taxonomy): domain Bacteria; phylum Bacteroidota; class Bacteroidia; order Bacteroidales; family Prolixibacteraceae; genus CAZWBR01. The sequence continues at coordinate 72,542 of CAZWBR010000002.1, read as the reverse complement.
AGCCCATCGTTTCAAATTAAGACTGCAAAAGTATAAGAAAATTCAGCAGGAGCAAAATTTGGGAGGGCTGGTCGAGGTGGGGGAGAGTAGACGAGGTTTTTCGGGTTGAAGATTCCTTCAATCGGGTTTAATTAATTCTGCGGGACTCTGTAAAGTTTGTCGATATCGTATCCTCGTTTTTGTGCTCTACCGACCAGTTCATTGTACAGTTCTTCCGAAATATGAGGTGTCCGGCTGAGAATCCATAAATAGTTGGGGGTTGAACTCCCGATAAGGGCCCATTGGTATTTCTCATCCAGTTCAAGAACGTTATAGTCGGCATAGAAAAAGAGAAAGAATGCGACTTTAAACTTTCCTGGCTCATTGGGGTTACTTCTTTTCGCCTTACCTTCAGCCGTTTTTAATTTTCCATCCAGAGATCGATAATAACCTTGATTCAAGACACTGATTTTCCCGTCTTCTCTGAGCGAGTAAGTTGCCGTGACTCCCACAAGATCTTTTTCAAAGGAATGTTGAAATCGTGCAATTTCATACCATTTACCGAGGTACTGGCCTAATTCAAGGGTAGACACCGTCGTTTTATCGATCATCGCAGAATTATTTTGGGTTTTGCACCCGGTCAATAAAATGGTTATCAGAAGTATCGTGGTTAGTTCTATTGTTCGCATGGTTTTGTATTCGGATTAAATCTGAACTGTTACTGATTATTTACAGGTTAACATTTATTTATCTCATTTTGTTTAATGAAATAATCGGGAAGATGTATTTCCGGATTTTCAAATTCCGGATGACTTTCCAAATTAAGGTTGTTATGAAGAACTTTCCCGGAGGCTTATCCGGGTCCAATACGCTTCCCGGCAGATGATCGGACCACGGGTTAAGCCTAAATGTTTTTTCCGGATATTCGGGGACAACGAAAAAAAAGAAGGAGAGTCATTTCTTTCCCAATAAAGACTCGAACCCGGAGATGACATCGAATAATTCTTCATCGATTGAACTTTGGCGTAACCGGTGAAAGGAACTGTTCAATTCTTCCAGGAGTTCTTTTATATTGTTTTCTGCTTGTTGCATTGAAGCCAGCCTGCTGGCATTTTCGCTGGCCAGCGATTCTGCACATGCCTTGTACAATGAGACAAAGAGGTGGTTGCTGATCAGGCTTTTCAGCGTAACTTCGAATCCGTTCAAAGCTTCGGGAATTTTTTCGGTTGGCCATTTTTTCAAGCCGATCTCTTCGAACCAATTTTCATCGAGGGGTAAGAGTCTCATCATCGCCGGTTCATAAAGGACCCTGTGGACAGGTTTGTTGTAAAAAATAAAAAGCTGGGAGATCTCGCCATATTCCAGAAGCGCTTCGCTTTCGAACAATATCTGGCTGATGAGCGGGGTAATTGTTTGGATTGAACTAGGTACTGGATAAAGACCTTCTATTGTTAAGCCAGTTTCTTCCAACTTGGTTTTCATTTGTTCACCAACCACCCAATACTTTTTTCTTTCTGAAATAGATTTAAAAGAATTAACGGTATAATCAACCAGCGATTCATTGAACTGTCCCACTAACCCCTGATCGGAACCAAAGACTACTGCACCCACTGCGGCGGTTGGTTCCTTGGACAGTTCCTCTTCGATGGCCTTATCACGAATTTGTTGCATACAGACCATTAATCCAAGCTCCACTGTCCGGTAAAAATCGGCCAATGAAACAACCGCTTTCTCGTATTGCAAAATATTTGTTGCCGCCAGGACCTTCATTGTGTGAACCACCGATTCAAGGTCTCCGGCAATACTGATCTTTCGTCTTAAACTTTCAAGCGTGTCACTCATGGTTTGTAATAAAATAAGGATCCAGCGCTTTGCAGACAGAGCCGACAATAAATTGCCGATCGTCATCATGGAGTTCAGTATTTAATACGAACTTATGTTTTAGTTCGTCGGGAAGTTCCCTGGCAACTTTATAAACCGCCTTTTCTGCATCAATCATGTCTGATAACCTGATTTGGTCGAATAATCCCTCGGTTAAGGTCATAAGAACAACGATTTGTTCCCATAGGGTCAATGGTTCGGAAGCGGCCTGTTTAAGACAAGCTCTTATTCGTTGTCCATGTTGGATAATTCTCAAGGTATGTTCATCAAGGCGGGTGCCAAACTTGGCAAATGTTTCCAATTCTTCAAATTGGGAATATTCCAATTTCAGGGTTCCGGCCACCGAGCGGTAAGCTGGCCTTTGGGCCTTTCCGCCGACCCTTGAAACTGATTTACCGACATCGACGGCCGGCAGGACTCCTAATTCGAATAAATTTGGAGAGAGATAGATTTGTCCGTCAGTAATTGAAATCAGGTTTGTTGGAATATAGGCAGAGATGTTTTGGGCTTCGGTCTCAACAATTGGAAGGGCTGTAAGTGATCCTCCTCCCAAGTCGCGGTGCAAATGGGTTGATCGTTCCAGCAAGCGTGAATGAATATAAAAGATATCACCCGGGAAAGCTTCTCTTCCGGGCGGTCTGTGAAGAAGCAGTGATATTTCGCGGTAAGCCCGGGCATGATGGGTTAAATCGTCATAGACAACCAGAACGTCTTTCCCTTTGTGCATAAAATATTCGGCAATGCTGGTCGCAGCATAGGGTGCAATATAATTTAATCCGGGAGCATCGTTTCCTTCGGTGACCATCACTATCGTATAACTCATCGCTCCTTTTTGTTGCAGCTCAGCGATCACCTTGGCAACACTCGCCGCTCGCTGGCCAATAGCGCAATAAATACAAATTACATTCTGGTCGTATTGATTCAGAATGGTGTCAATGGCAATAGTCGTTTTACCCGTTTGCCGGTCACCCATGATCAATTCGCGTTGCCCGCGCCCTATGGGGATAACCGCATCGATAACTTTAATTCCGGTTTGCAACGGGACCGTCACAGGTTCGCGATCAACAATGGCCGGGGCAGGCCTTTCAATTGGGAAGCGCTCTTCGTATTTATAGTTCCCCAAGCCATCAAGAGGTTTCCCAAGCGGATTAATGACTCTTCCGATCATGGTTTCACTGACTGGAATGTCCATTACCCTTCCGGTCCGGGTTACTTCATCGCCAGTATGCAGGTGCCAGTATTCGTCCAGTAAAACAACCCCGATTTCCTCCTGATCGACGTTGAAGGCTATGCCGTAAACCTCGCCCGGGAATTTTAACAGTTCTTCGAATCCAACACCCGGAAGGCCTGAAACTTTAACGATACCTGCAGAAAGGTTTGTAATTATGCCAACCTCTTTGGGGATGAACTCCGGGACAAAATGATCGATCGATTGACCCATTTTGTCAAACACACCTTCGATCGTCTTATGAAGATTGAATGGTTTCATAGTTCAACACCTTGTATTGGTATTATTTGACGGTTTTTGCAGGGAAATCTTTCAGAAATCCGGCAACGTTTGCTTCAAGTGATGCCAAATAATCCGAAATGCTCCAGACAACCATATACCCTTCGGCAATCAATGCTATTCCACCAATCAGATAGGGCGCAGTTTCGAATTTTATATCGACTTTTACGGAAATCTGATCTTCAATGGTTGTTTGAATCAAAGACTGCAACTGACTATCCAGATCGAAACAACTTCTCACGATCACCTTTGAATTGGCATTGAGAATGGCTTTGTGAAGGGTATCGTTAGCCTCCTGATCCATCTTGATGATTCGTTCCAGAAAGATATGGGTCATTTGAGTCTCCAGGCTGACCGATGCAAGATCGGCAAGGATTCTTCTTGAGATGGAAAAAATCTCTTCCTGGGTACGTCGGATAAACTCGGAACTAAGGTTTTTTTGTTCGCTAACTAATGAGTCGTGTAGCTTGGCTCTCAAATTATCAGCATCTTTACGGGCCTCTTCCAGTAGCTTGCGATGAGTGGAATCCGCATCTTCAACTGCTTTTACCAAAAGTTCCTGTTGCTGGTCTTCCAGATTATTTTTCAGTTCTTTTAGTCGTTCCAACTCCTGATTCGCCTTGGCTTTATCCTCTTCAGCATCCTGCAGTTGTGATGTAATATAGTTCTCCCGTTCATCGATGGCTTTCAGAATAGGTTTGTAAAGGAACCGCCTCATCAACCAGACAAGGAGCAAAAAATTGAAAAACTGCATTATGAATGTAAACCAATCGAATAGCATAGCTTAACCTCCGGAAACTTTTGTGATGACAAAACTCCAAAATGGATTGGCGAAAATCAGGATCATTGATACAACGAAACAATAGATGGCCAGAGACTCAATCATAGCCAGCCCTACAAATAATGTTCTGGTAATTGTGGAGGCAACATCGGGCTGCTGCGCGATGGAGCTCAACGCCGATATGATTGCTTTTGTTTCGCCTAAAGCTGGTGAAATGCTTCCTAACGTAATCGTTAGTCCGGCCACAATGATGGAAATTGATCCAATTAATGTGATATCATCCATAATTTTTCCTCCTTTTCTTTTTAATTTACAAGTGTATGATCGACATTCTTTTTATGTTTGAAATGCAATTTCTCGGATTCATGGGCTGCAGCTGCAATAAATACTGTGGCCAGGACACTGAAGATATAGGCCTGTACCGTTCCGACCAGCAGTCCGAAGGCACTCATGATGGCTGGAAATACCAGAGGAGTTATTGTAAGTAATATTGCCACAATAACTTCTCCGCTCATCATATTTCCAAAAAGACGGACAGCCAATGCTACGGTCCTTGAGAATTCACTGATAATATGAAAGGGCAGCATTACAAATACCGGTTTTATATAGGTCTTTAAATGATTGATTAATCCATTTTCGAGAATATTAAAAAGAGGTACGGCAAAAAAAACGGATACTGCTAATGCCGAAGTGGTGGAAAGAGAACTGGTTGGATTTTTGTAGCCAGGCAATACAATTAATAGGTTAGATATAAAAAGGAACAAAAACAGTGTGCCAATAAATCCAATGTACTTCTCTGCTTTGTATAATCCAACATCGATGATTTGTTTTTTGATGCCCAAAACAATAATTTCAAGGATATTTTGCCAGCGCGAGATATGAATCCCGCTCTTTAGGTTGCGGGTGATCATGACAGAGCCTATGGTCATTAAAACAATCAGGAACCATGTGAAAACTATCGTAGCGTTAATCTTTACAAACCCAATTTCGTAGAAGATCATTTCATCAGGACTGATTTCCATGGTATTGAATTTTAACTCTTATTTATAGCAGACTGTTGCACAATACGGGTAATGAAAAACCGGGCAAGAATGAATCCAACCAGACATATCAACATCTTGTCCCATTGATGTGAACTCAGGTAATAAAATCCAATGAGTGTGATGCTGATTCGCAGAACTGCGCTGGTTATAAAAATGAGGGCCGGATTTTTTGATAACAGACCTTTTTTGGTGGTCCATAGCAGACCTCCGAAAAAAAATGCTCCAAGAAGAATGCCGGCACAAAAAACAAGGATGTAATTACTTATTTCATTCATTTTTTTCCTCCCCGTTATTATGGATTTCCTTATTTTCCCTGGCAAGCCATTGCCAGGCACAGATACACCCCATGACTAGTCCCACCAGCAATAGGGATAAAGTCCAGGACTGATTACCCTGAAACCGTTTGTCCAACCATGCCCCGAGCATTGCCCCCAATAAGGTAGGTACTACAACAACCCAGCCGACGATTCCAAACATACCAAGGCTGTACCATATTCCGCGTTTGGATCGTTGTCTTTCCTTTAGCTTCAATGTTTCTTTCTCTTTTATCATATGGTTCAAACCTTTTCTTTTACTTTCCTGAATAGATTTCATCGTTTCATTTTTGTCTAAATTCTTCTAATCTTCGAATAAAGCTGAGTTCCAATCTTGCCAGTACCGAACGGAGTTTTTTCTCCTGCTCACTGATATTCAGAAATTCCTCCTGTACCGCCTTGTGTAAAAGACCAAGTTCAGTTCCCTGTATCGCATTTCTGACTGAAACAAATACCTCCCCTTTAGTTTTTACAAGAATTCCTTCATCTATTGCAACATATGATTCTTCCCCTGCATCAGTTTCATAAATAAGAATTCCCGGAGCAAGGGCAGCTACACAATCGAGTCGATGAGGTAAAAGACCAAAAGAACCGAGCGGCGTTTCTGCCACAATGCGTTTTATTCCGCTTAAATCAGCGAAGATCCTGAAAGGCAGGAGTATTTTCAGATTCATTAAGTCTGTTTCCATTACCTTACTGAATTACTGTTTTCCGCTTTAAACTTCTCGTGTTCTGCCGGTTTAGCAGATCCGGGGTGGTCCTTTATCTCATTGATATTTCCAATCATGTAGAAAGCGCTTTCAGGAACATGATCGAAAGAATCCTCCAATATTTGTTCACAACCATCCAGCGCATTTTTAAGACTGACATACCTTCCAGCCAACCCGCTAAATTGTTCGGTGGTAAAGAAGGGTTGAGTGAGAAATCGTTCCAGCTTACGAGCCCGGTAAACTATTTTTCTGTTCTCAAACGATAGCTGCTCCAAGCCAAGCATTGCTATGATGTCTTTTAAATCCTCATATTGGGCAAGTGTCCGTCTTATTTCCTGAGAGATTTGATAGTGCCTTTCACTGATGATTCCCGGGGTGGCCATCTTTGAACTCGACAACAGGGGATCGATCGCGGGATAAAGACCTTCACTTGCGCGTTTGCGGGATAAAACAATGGAGGCTGACAGGTGAGAGAAGGTGTGAACAGACGCCGGATCGGTCAAGTCATCAGCCGGCACGTAAACGGCCTGAATCGACGTGATTGCTCCTGAACTGGTATTGGCTATTCGCTCCTCCAATCTTGATAATTCAGTCGATAGAGTAGGCTGATAACCCAGACGGGAGGGCATTTGTCCCATCAGCCCCGACATTTCCATCCCTGCCTGAATAAACCGGAAGATATTGTCGATCAAAAGCAATACATCTCTTTGTTCATCGTCCCTGAAATATTCGGCCATAGTAAGTGCGGCTTGTCCGATACGGAATCGGGCACCGGGTGGTTCGTTCATCTGACCAAATAACATGACCATATTTGGCAGGATCCCGGCATTTTTCATATCGCGATAGAGTTCTTCCCCTTCCCGGCATCGCTCACCGATTCCGCAAAAGATACTCATGCCATGGTGTTGCTTGATCATATTGTGGATCATCTCGGTTAGTAGTACCGTTTTACCAACACCTGCGCCTCCGAAAAGTCCCGCTTTCCCTCCGCGTTCAAGCGGCACTAATACATCAATTAGTTTTATACCCGTTTCAAAGATTTCAGATTTAGTGGAACGCCTTTCAAGAGGGGGGGGATTTTGATGGATCGAACGCCAGGATACATTTGATAATTTACCTTGCCGGTCAATCGTGTTGCCAAATACATCAAACATTCGGGAAACAATCCCTCTGCCAACAGGCGCTTTTATCGGTTCACCCGTATTGACGACAAGGGTTCCTCGGCAAAGCCCCTGTGTCGGGGTTAATGCTATGCCGCGGACAATATTGCCATTAAGCTGGGTCAGTACTTCGATTTCAATTTTTCCATCCTTGCCTGTTCTTAATCGAGTATATATCGGGGGAAGGTCCCGTTCAAAATAAACATCAACAACACTGCCCCTGACAGAAATAACTTTCCCTGTATTAGTCTGGTTATTTTTTGTTTCAGCAGAGGTTTCCATTGTTGATCTTTTTATGAAAACGATTTACTCTTTTATCAAAACAGACATCCAGTATCCTGCGAACCAATCAGAAAACTATTATAGAGTCAATAGTGCGATTTTTCGTTTAGCTAAGGTTGAAATAATGGCCTTAATTTGAAAATCAAATCCTTATCTCTTATATCTTTCTGTCAGTTATTATGAAATTTAAGCATTTTTTTTTAATAATGCTTAAATTTTACATACTTTTTTAAAGAGTTATATCAAGAAAGGATTCATCATATTCAAAAAAAGGCTGTTTCATTTTCGGAATGAAACAGCCTTTAAAGAAATATTCTTACGTTAATTTTCGGCGTCTCAAGGTTACGTCATGAGTATGGTAACCTTAAGTTGAAACCCTGAATCAGTTTAATCCTCTGTTCTTAAGCAATGGCTCGATGCCCGGTTCTTTTCCCCTAAAGTTGAGGTAGAGTTTCATGGCTTCATCGGTACCGCCGCGTTCCAGAACATTGGTCCGGAAGGACTTGGCTACCGTCTGATCGAAGATGTTACCGGTCTCCTTAAATGCTTCAAATGCGTCGGCATCCAGCACTTCAGCCCAAACATAACTGTAATAACCGCTTGAATATCCACCGGAGAAGATATGGGCATAATAAGTGGAACGGTAACGCGGGATAATCTCACTGATTAAACCGGCTTTATCCATGGATGATTTTTCAAACTGTTCCACATCGATCTTCATGCTGTCGGTGATGGTGTGATAATCCATATCCAGAATTGCCGCAGCAAGGAATTCAGTAGTGGCAAATCCCTGGTTGAATTTCCCCGATTTGGTGATCTTATCGATCAATTCCTGAGGGATGGCTTCCCCGGTCTGATAATGTTTGGCGTACATTTTCAAGACTTCCGGTTCAGGTGCCCAATGTTCCATGATCTGTGAAGGAAGTTCAACAAAGTCGCGTGATACATTAGTCCCGGCAAGGCCTTTATAATGACATTGCGACAATAATCCATGTAATCCATGACCAAACTCGTGGAAAAGCGTTTCAACTTCATCATAGGTGAGCAATGCTGGTTTATCACCGGTAGGTTTGGAGAAATTACAGGTGATCGAGACTACCGGACGGATATTTTGTCCTTGTTGATTGTAGTATTGCTCACGATAGTTGGTCATCCATGCGCCACCTTTTTTCGATGCCCTGGGATAATAATCCATATAAAGGACTCCGATAGAGGATCCGTCAACATCCTTTACTTCAAATACCTCGCATTCGGGATGGTAGATAGGCATATTTTCCAACCGGTTAAAGGTGAGCCCATAAAGTTTATTAGCCACAGCGAATACTCCGTCACGAACATTGTTCATTTCAAAGTAAGGGCGGATCTGTTCTTCGTCGAGGTCATATTTTTCCTTGCGGACTTTTTCGGCATAGTACCACCAATCCCAACTTTCCAGTTTGAATTCTCCCCCTTCACGATCGATCATAGCTTGAATATCCTTAGCCTCTTCTTTCGCACGTCTGAGGGCTGGTTCCCATACTTTATACAACAGGTCATAGACGTTTTTGGAATTCTTGGCCATACAGTCGTCCAAAACAAAGGCAGACCAACTGTCGTATCCCATTATTTTAGCCTTTTTCAACCTAAGGTTGACAATATCGTTGATGACAGCCTTATTGTCGAACTCATTTCCGTTGTTGCCCCGGTTATACATTGCCTTATAGAGAATCTCACGCAAATCGCGTCGCTCTGAATAGGTAACAAAAGGAATCCAGCTAGGCTTCTGCAGCGTGAATACCCATTTACCATCCATCCCGGCGGCTTTGGCCTCTTCGGCAGCACCGGCAACAACTGATTCGGGAAGTCCTGCAAGATCTTCTTTTTTATCAATTACCAGTTTGAAATTATTGGTTTCAGCCAACATGTTGTTTCCAAATTTCAGGTCTAACAACGAAAGCTGTTCATTGATTTTCTTCAATTCTTCTTTCTTGTCTTCCGGAAGGTTGGCCCCGCCACGGACAAAACCTTTGAAGGTTTCCTCCAGCAGACGGCTCTGCTCAGGGTTCAGGTTCAGACCGCTTTTTTGATCATAAACGGCTTTGACACGGGCAAACAACTTTTCATTCAGTTTAATGGCATCGCTGTGTTGCGACATCAATGGCGCCACCTGCTCGGCAATCTTATCGATTGAATCGTTGGTGTTGGCCTCTTTAATGTTGGAAAAGACGATGTTGACTCTTCCCAGAAGATCTCCGCTGTAATCCAATGCCTCAATGGTATTGGCAAAAGTCGGAGCTTCTGAATTGTTAATAATCTTGTCGATCTCTGAATTGTGTTGTTTGATCCCTTCTTCAAACGCCGGCAGATAGTGTTTGTTTTGAATTTTATCAAATGGGGGGACATCAAACGGAGTGTTATAAGCCGTAAAGAAAGGATTCATTTCCGCGGTATTTTTTTTCTCGTCTGCACAGGAAGCTAAGAGTCCCGCGGCAGCAAACAGGATAAACAATCGTTTCACAATAGTAATTATTTTATTAGTTAAACATGACAATTCTCTTGAGCCTTCAATCCCAGGCTAATAACTTAATTAAGTTAGCCGGAACCAATATTTCTGATGCAGGGATTTTAAGACCCGAAAAATGCAAACTTAATAAATTGAAAGCGATATTTATATGATATTATTCTGCAAATACAAATAATCTGTAAAACGAATCACCCTATGGATTGATGAAAAAATAATCAATAATCTTCATATCGTTTCCAATTTTCGCTCATTTATTCCTAAATTTGGGACTTCGACTAAATAGTTACAAACCAATAAATTATTTTATTATCATGAAGACTAGTCTGATTATGATTTTTTCAATTTTTTTGATGGCTTCTTGTACTCAGCAAGAAAAAGTTAAACCAACGATCGATCCGAAAGGTTTTGAAAAAACTGTTGAGGGTAAACAGGTTTCGCTCTTTACCATGAAGAACAAGAATGGTTTGGAGATGACCGTCACCAATTACGGTGGGCGTATTGTTTCTTTCTTAGCTCCTGACAAAAACGGGAAGATGGAAGACATCGTTTTGGGTTTCGATAGCCTTCATAATTATTTGGCTACTACAAATAATTACGGTGCCGCAATTGGCCGTTATGGAAACCGTATTGCAAAAGGCGAATTCACCTTGGGCGATGTACAGTATAAGCTGGCTACAAACAATGGCGTGAATCATCTGCATGGCGGAGTGGTTGGGTTTAATTCCAAAGTATGGGATGCTGAAATGATAAATCCGAATGAATTGGTGCTTTCACTGGTCTCTCCTGATATGGACGAAGGTTACCCCGGTGAACTCAAAGTGGTGATGACCTACAAATTAACCGACGATAATGAGTTGGTGATCAATTATTCGGCAACTACAGATAAAACAACTATTTGTAATTTGACCAATCACTCATATTTCAATCTGCACGGTGCCGGTAATGGCGATGTGCTTGATCATGTGCTTTATCTCAATGCAGATGCCATCACTCCGGTTGATTCAACATTGATCCCTACCGGGGAAATCCTTCCGGTGGCAGGTACTCCTTTTGATTTCAAGACTCCTACGGCCATCGGCGCCCGCATTAATGATGATAATCAGCAATTGAAATACGGGAATGGCTATGATCATAATTTTGTCCTGAACAATAGTGAAAGCGGATTAACCCTTGCGGCTTCGCTTTACGAACCCGTCAGTGGCCGTTTTATGGAAGTTCTTACCGATCAACCCGGAATTCAAATCTATACCGGTAACTTCCTGGATGGTAGCGGAGCAGGTAAAGCAAATAAAGTCTATAACTTCCGTTCGGCTATTTGCCTCGAAACTCAATGTTTCCCCGATTCACCCAACCAACCTGAATTTCCTACCGTGGTGCTGAATCCCGGAGAAACTTATTCCCATACTTGTATCTATAAGTTTTCTGTAAAGTAATTTCTGCCTCTCTTTAGAGATTTGAGATAAAAAGCGGATTGTGAATCATTCACAATCCGCTTTTTGCGTTTATCCTGTTCTTCCATATCTGCCATAATGTTTGATCATTTATATGGAATAGGGAGTGTTTTTTCTATTCCGGGAGCAATGAGATTATCCCATTTCGGAAATAAAAGAGCCCTGGGATTCCGCGATAACAGTGAGTTGATAACCCCGGTAATCATTATCCTTTTCTTTATTCTCTTGGGGATTTTTTTTGAAATTACTTCTCTTTTCAGGGGGTAGGACTATCAAAAAACATTGGCATTCATTTTATCCGGTCTTGGGTCAAATAATACAGATGTTGTTGCGGAAATTCAAAACCATTAATTCAATAATAATAACCCTTCCGGAGAATCATCATTCCAATAATGACAATAACCAGGTAGCTACTTTATTAATCGAAGGCCTCAAAAAGGAAGAAGAGATGTGAGATTTTGGCTTATTTGCTTCCAAACAATAAGGTTAATACCCCAGTCAGGATTCCAACCAGCAACCAGCCTTTTTGCTTGATATTCTTCTCCTTGAAGAGTACTCCTCCCAGTGCGAATGAGATGACCACCCCACTTCGGCGTAAAGCTGAAATAACAGAAATCAACGAATTCTCCTGGGCAATGGCAAAGAAATAGAGAAAATCGGCTATACATAAAAACAGACCGATCATTGGGATGCTCCATCGCCACTCAAATGGAGTGGTCTTTTCCCGTCCGGGATACCAAAGAAAAATCAGTACAGGAAATAGTAAGACTACCTGGTAAATGGCGAACCACGCCTGAACAGCCATCTTATCGAAATGACGGATCAGGTATTTATCGTACAAACCGCTAACCGATCCTAATAATGTTCCGATAAACAGGAACAGAATCCATTTGTTCCGGATAAAATGGATCCCTTCCGATTTTCCGGCAACCGAAAAAAGATAAAAGAAAACCAATGTAATGGCAATCCCAAGCCATTGTACAGGGGTCAGGTACTCCGAGAAAATCAGGATTGCCCCGAAAAGGGTCCAGACCGGACCTGTTGCACGGACCGGGGAGACAATGGTCAATGGCAGATGTTTGACCGCGAAGAAGGCTAAGATCCAGGAGGAGACTACCAGCATCGATTTTAGGAAAATCTTCAAATGAGCCTCCCACGAAACCTGAGGGACATAAAACGGTGAGTTTTCCAGCCAGCCAGGCGCATAAACCGAACCAAGTATTAGCGGGGAAAACAGGATGGCGGAGGTAAGGGTCGAGAAGAAAAGCACGGGAATGACCGCATTTTTATCCAGCGATAACTTTTTAAAAACATCATAAGTCCCCAAGAAAACAGAAGAAGCAACGGCCAATAACGCCCACATATTTGACTGATTTAAGTTTGCAAAGAAAGGTTATTCATAAAAATCAAAGTCAAAAGATGGATTATCTGTTTGTTAAATTAAGGATTGAGAGTTTCGTAGTGAAGAAAAATGGATGATTGTCATTGTAGGTTGATTTTAAATTGTTCACTCGTAATGTCGCATAGAACAGTATAATTAGTTGAATGGATAAAGTGAAAACCAACGAATCCTGTTTTAAGTCTATCTTTTACCGATTATTATGTGTATTTTTAGACGAGTAAGCGCCTCGATCGTTAACGATTAATATCCGGAAATGTGAGTTTCCTGAATCTCTTTTTAACCTTGTAATGGCTTAGGATATGTTTAAAGAAGCAGCGTTGTTGTTAATGATTTTCCTGTGTCTTGCAGGGATTAATGCGGAAGCTCAAACGCTTACGGCAAAAGAGATTATTAAAAAGGCAGATGATAAAAGCCGGGGCCTCACCAGCCAGGGAGAGATGACCATGACCATTATCCGGCCAACCTGGAGCCGTTCCATTACCCTGAAAAGCTGGCAGAAAGGCACTGATTATGCCCTTATTCTGATCACCTCGCCGGCAAAGGATAAAGGTCAGGTTTTCCTGAAGATCAAAACAGACATGTGGAACTGGGTTCCTGCCATCGAAAAAATGATTAAAATCCCTCCATCCATGATGATGCAGTCCTGGATGGGATCCGATTTTACCAATGATGACCTGGTTAGGGAATCCTCAGTAGTGAAAGATTATACTCACCGGTTGATTGGCACTGAAACGGTCCGGGGAAAAGAGTGTTACAAGATTGAATTGATTCCGCTTCCTGAGGCTGCAGTGACCTGGGGAAAAGTGATTGCCTGGATTACGTCTGATGGATTTAATCAATGGAAAATCGAATATTACGACGAGGACCTGAAGCTGATCAATATGCTGAATGCTTTCGATATTAAACGGATGGGTGATCGGGATATCCCGGTCAGAATGGAGATTATCCCGATGGAGAAACCGAACAATAAGACTATCCTTGAAACGAAAAGTGTCATCTATGACCGACCCATTAACGATGATTTTTTTTCGCAACAGAATATGAGGAAGTTGAGTCAGACGACCAAGTAAAACTTAATGGTTATGAACTATTATGCAATGCTGGCATGGCGAAATATCTGGAGGAATAAACGACGGACCCTGATTACTACCGCCTCTGTCTTTTTCGGGGTTGTTCTCTCGGCATTTATGACCTCGATGCAGGAAGGATCTTACTCGCAGTATATTTCCGCGATTGTGAATTCCTACTCCGGCTATTTGCAGATTCATCAAAAAGGGTACTGGGACGATAAGATCATCAACAACTCTTTCACCTGTAAGGATAGCCTTGAAATAAAGCTGAAAAGGGTGAGCGAGATTACCCTTTTTACCCCCAGGTTTGAGACCTTTTCACTGGCTTCTTCCGAAGAGGTTACCAAAGGGGTGATGGTCATGGGTGTTGACCCTGTCAATGAGAATAAAATCACCAATTTGTCGGGTAAGATCATCCGGGGAGAATACCTGAAGAGGCACGATAACGGGATTCTTTTGGGGAGTGGGTTAGCTAATTTCCTGAAACTTGGGGTCCGTGATACCCTCGTGTTAATAGGGCAGGGCTATCATGGGGCCAGTGCCGCGGGTAAATATCCGGTGAGGGGAATTATTAAACATCCATCGCCGGAACTCGACCGTACACTGGTTTGTATGGAGATCAAAAACTGTCAGGAACTCTTCTCTGCCCCTGATTTGCTGACCTCAATGGTGATTATGGTTCACGAGAAAGACGAAGTTCTGCCGGCCAAAAACAAACTGCTCCAACTAATGGGGAGCGATCTCGAAGTGATGGACTGGCAGGAAATGAACCAATTAATTCTGAAGCAGATCGAGAGTGACCGGGCCGGGGATCGGATTGTTAAAGGGATCCTCTATATGATCATTGCTTTTGGAATATTAGGAACGATCATGATGATGATGGCTGAACGGAAGAGAGAATTTGGGGTGATCCTGGCCGTAGGTATGCATAAATACAAGTTGATTTCAATCCTGATGCTGGAAACCATTTTTATGGGAATGATCGGGGTAATCGCCGGTATTATTGCCAGTATCCCAATCCTCTCTTATTTCCTTTATCACCCGATCCCATTGACCGGGCAGGCTGGGGAAATGATGTTGCAGATGGGATTTGAACCGGTCATGTTCTTTTCTATGGCGCCGGATGTGTTTTTCCGACAGGCTATTACAATCTTTATATTTACACTTATTATTGGCATCTACCCGATAATCAACGTTCGGAGATTGGAAATAATGAGAGCGCTCAGGGGTTAAATCTTAAAACTACGTTAGTATGCTTTGGTCGTTATCCTGGAAAAATGTTTGGCGGAATAAACTGCGAAGCTCCGTGGTCATTGTCGCTATTGCCTTGGGAATATTCGCGGGAGTTTTCCTGATTGCCTTTATGAACGGCATGGTGGAAGAGCGCATCGAAACGGTTATCCGGACTGAAATCTCTCACATTCAAATTCATCAGCCTGGTTTTCAGGAGAATATTGATTTTTCACTGAAGATGAATAATGCGGATAGCCTTGTGGAGGAGATAGAACACGTTACCCATGTTACGGCGGTAAGTAAAAGAATCGTCATCAGCTCACTGGTGGCATCGGCCGAAGCCAATACGGGTGTGAAGATTATGGGCATTATCCCTGAGAAAGAGATGAACGTGACCGATATCAGTACCAAAATTATTGAGGGTAACTATTTTGATGATCGGAAAAACGCGGTGGTGATCGGTAAAAAACTGGCCGAAAAATTAAAAGTATCGCTCAACAAAAAGATCATCATCACTCTGCAGGATATTAATACGAACATTACCAGCGGCGCGTTCCGGGTCTCAGGAATATTCGAAACGGATAATTACCTCTATGATCAGGCCACTATTTTTGTCCGCTACAGCGATCTCTGTCTGTTGACCGGGTTATCCGGAACCGAGGCCCACGAAATAGCTGTTTTGCTAGATGATAATAAGAATCTGGAAACAGTGAAACAGTCGTTGATAAAGATGTTCCCGGAACCGGATATTCAGAAATGGACGGAAATAAGCCCCGAAGCCGGTTATCTCGAAAGTGCCATGGGACAATATGCCTTTATCTTTATGATCGTTATCCTTCTTGCCCTCTGTTTCGGGATCATCAATACGATGTTAATGGTGGTATTGGAAAGGGTCAGGGAGCTGGGCATGTTAATGGCCATTGGAATGAGCAAATTAAGGATCTTCTTCATGATTATGCTTGAAACCGTTTATCTCTCCCTGACGGGAGGGGCGATTGGAATGATCGTCGGTTATCTGATCAGCAAACATCTTGAAAGGGTAGGGGTCGATCTCTATTTCTGGAAAGAAGCCTATTCGAGCATGGGATATTCCTCGTTTGTCTATCCTCAGATCGATCTCCCGATCATGGCTTTTATCGCCGTTATGGTCATTATCGCGGGGATCATATCGGCGGTATATCCCGCCGTTAAAGCATTAAGACTAAATCCGGCCGAGGCGACCCGAACTGAATAACCAATTAAGTTTACGACTATGAACATTATTGAAATTAAAGGAATAACAAAGACCTACGATAAAGACTCTTTACCCGTTCACGCCCTTAATGGCATTGATCTGACCTTTAAGGAAGGTGAGTTCGCCTCGATTGTCGGCCCTTCCGGTTCGGGCAAAACTACTTTGCTCAATATTATCGGGGGACTTGACGATCCGACCGACGGCCTTGTCCTGATTGACGGTGTTAATATTACCGAATTGAATAACCGGAAAAAAACAGAGTTCCGAATGAAGAATATCGGTTTTGTTTTTCAATCATTTAACCTTATCCCCGTTCTTACCGTAAAGGAAAATATTGAGTTTGTCATGCAGCTTCAGGGCATGGCCACTGAAGCCCGGGAAAAACGGACCGACGAATTGATCAGCGAGGTCGGGCTTACCGATAAAAAAAATAGCCGCCCCAATAAACTATCGGGCGGACAACAGCAGAGGGTAGCTGTGGCACGGGCGCTGGCTTCGAAACCGAAATTTATCCTGGCCGATGAACCAACCGCCAACCTCGACTCAAAATCGACCGAAAACCTGCTCGATATCATGGAAAAACTGAACCGCGAAGAAAACATCACGTTTATCTTTTCCACTCATGATGTCCGGGTAATGAATAAAGCCAGGCGAATCATTACGATTCAGGATGGAAAAGTGATTGACGACGTTTTAAAAGAGACAAAAACAACAGGATTATAAAGAGTAAAGCGGGGAATAGCCGTGATTTGGCAACCGCCAATCGGAATGAAAATAAATCTTTAAACAGGATTATCCCAATTGACCTTAAAAACACAGATTATTTACAGATGAAACCGGTATTGAACAAGAGGTTTGTCGTTAAGGCATTAAGAATAGTTTTATTCTTTCTGCTGGCTCCTCTGTTTTCTTACCCCCAGGATTCCGTAAAACAGGATAAGTTCGTTTTTACCGGCTATGTTAAGGATATGCAGAGCTTCATTTTTCAGGATATAAAGGATGAATGGACCTCAGCGAACCTGGTCCATAACCGGTTGAACATTAAATGGCATATTTCTCCCTCGTTTACCGCCGGGGCGGAAATACGGAATCGTTTGTTGTATGGCAATATTTTAACCAACTTCCCGGGGTATAATCACACTTTTGAAGCCGATAACGGTATTGTGAAACTGACCAAAAACCTGATCGATGAAAAATCGTTCCTGATGAACAGCTCGGTCGATCGGCTTTGGCTGCAATATTCGACGGATAAGTTTCAGATCACTGCCGGAAGGCAACGCATCAATTGGGGACAGACTTTCGTGTGGAACCCCAATGATATTTTCAATACCTATTCCTATTTCGATTTCGATTATGAAGAAAAACCGGGAAGCGATGCGATCAGGGTGCAATATTTCGCCGGACCAGCTTCGGTGATTGAATTCGCGGTCAAAGTAAATAATCAGGACAAAGCCACCATGGCTGCTCTTTACCGGTTCAACAGATGGAATTATGATTTCCAGTTTATCGGGGGAATGGTTGACCAGGAAGATTTAGTGTTGGGAACAGGGTGGTCAGGTCAGGTTCTGGACGGAGGTTTCAGGGGAGAGGCCACCTATTTTCACCCGCGGAAGAGCTTTAGCGACACGACCGGAATCTTCCTCGCCTCTGCCGGTTATGACTATACCTTTAAAAACTCCTTGTTCTTCCAATTCGAAGCTTTGTATAACGGGAATAACCAATCATCCGGGATGTTCCTGCCGGGTCAGTTTAGCTCTTCGGTAATAAGTCCTAAAAGCCTCTTTTTACCCGATTTTTCGATGTTCGCTTCACTCTCTTACCCGGTCACCCCTCTTTTTAACGCCTCCCTGGCCTCAATTGTAAATCCGAAGTCCGATCTCTTTTTTATAGTTCCGTTCATGGATATTTCTTTAAAAGAAAATCTCGAACTCTCTTTTACGGCTCAGTTAATGAGATATTTTGGAGAGGAGAATAATAATGAAAAACTGAATTTCCTCTATGTCCGGTTGAAATACAGCTTTTAACCTGTAAATTTACAGTTCTTTGAGATTTGTTGAATTCAGGTCTTATTCGACAATGGTTCAGTGGATGGGCTATATGGCGCCGATGGAGAGAACTGAATTTTATTAATTGTTAGTATTTTAAGATAACCTGGTAAAGCGAAAATCCTTATGACCAGTAATGTATTACGAGAGATGATGGAGCCCCACTTGGCCGATTGTCATTTGGTTGATATCCCGGCATCGGAAGAAGAGTTGATCAACAATATCGCAGGCTGTTTCGATTCGTTTAAGCCTTATTCGATGGTGGTCCTTTCCGAAATAATCGGGTTGGTGAGCCAAGGACGTAAATCCTGGCTGGCCTTGCTGAGTATTAACCATACGGCTAAAGCGATTCGGCTTCCCCAGCATGAACAAAAGCTGACCGAATACGAACTTGTCGGAATTGCCATACTCAAACGCGATTACGGAAAGGTCTATATCCGCCCCGAAACCCTTGGCGATAAAATCAGTGAACTATTTGTTCATGAAGAGGTGGATTTTGAGGCCGAACCGGAGTTTAGCCGCAAATATTATGTCTTGACCAATAATGAGGAGAACCTGAGAAAAACCGTCGCCCCTCGATTCCTGCGGATCATTGCCCGCTTCGATGAGCTGGAGATTGAAATACAGGGTAAAGCTCTGGTCGTCCGGCTCCGGAAAGCCTTTACCCCCGAAATTGGAAAACTGATTGCCGAGTTTGTCGCTGAAATTAATGACGGGGAGAACTGATTCCCTGATCAGTTACAGGTAGAGACAGCATCATATATCTCCTTACAGGATGATGCTCTATCACCCTGTAAGTAGATGAACCCGATTCTATTTCGTATAGACCGATTTCAGAAACTCCTCCACCGTTCCTGTTTCCCGCCCGATCAATCGGGCGAGTTTCGTATCCGGAAAATCAAATTCCCCTTGCCGGATTCCTTCTCCAAAACCGGCCAGCAGTCCAACGATAGGGGCCGGGACACCCGCTTTGGTCAGCGTTTCTTTGTATTCAGACAAAGAAGGTGAAATATGGACGATCTTTTTTCCGGTCAGTTTCGAGAGGAGGGCAGCGATTTCACCAAACGACAGGGAACTATCCGACGAGAACTCATAACTCTTATTTTCATGTCCTTCACTGGTTAGTACTGCTGCCGAACCTGCCGCCAGATCTTTTCGAAGCGTAAAGGAGGTTTTCCCTTCTCCGGAAGGGAAATAAATCACACCGGTTTCCAATACTTTATCGCCAATAAACATCGGAAGGCCGTCGGTATATAGCGCGTTTTTCAGAATGGTCCAGGTGAGGCCCGAAGCCTTAATCCATTGCTCGGTTTTAATATGGGCATCCGCAACAAAAGCTATTGGCGAATCGCTGCTTTCATTCTTTCGCTGAAAGCTGGTATATACAATATGCCCTACTTTGGCTGCTGTCGCGGCCTTTACCACGTTTTTATGCTGAACCAACCGGTTGGGAATATCGTTGCCCGAGACAAAGAAGAGCTTGTCGGTATTCTGAAATGCCTTCGCCAGCGAACCGTAGTCGTTGTAGTCGCCGATGCGGGTTTCGATGCCCTGTTTCCCAAAGGCTTCCGCTTTGGCCGCATCCCTTACCAACACCGCGATATTGGTCGCCGGCGTTTTTGTCAATAACTGACGGACCACCTCGCCGCCCAATTGTCCGGTTGCCCCGGTGATCAGAATTTTTCCCATATTTCAACAATTAAAGATTAAACAATACGGAATACTTTATTTATTACTTACTTTTGGTAAGTCAAAGGTAAAAAGATACTGGAAGGAAAACAATAAGGCACTGAAAAGTGGGATACTTACTTTGATGAAACTATTCTTTAAAATGAGTTGGTTGTAATGGAAAAGAATTTTGAAAAATATCGGATGTCCGGTCAATGTCCCGTACGTAATGTGCTCGACCGCTTTGGCGACAAGTGGTCGATCCTGGTGATTATGCTGTTGGGCGAAGGGGGTACGCTTCGTTTCAATCAAATCAACCAGTCGATCGGCGATATCTCGCAAAAGATGCTGACGGTAACCCTGCGCAAACTGGAAGCCGATGGGTTGGTTGCCCGCACCGTTTACCCGGAGATCCCTCCGCGGGTGGAGTATCGGCTCACTCCCGTTGGTGAGGAGTTGCTACCCCTGATCAAAAACCTGACCGATTGGGCCGCGAGGAATATGCCCGCTATTTCAGCTTCGCGCACCCGCTTCGAAAGTTCATCACCGGCCCGATGAAATAATATTGTATTACCCGTTCGTTTCCACCAAAAACACTCTTCCCATGTTTCCTGAGATCCTGGTGTGAAGATCTCCGCTATTTCTTCGCATGGTCAAGTCATGATTATAGTATTATTAAATCCATTGTTTAGACGTACTTTATTCGTTCATTATATAAATGAAGTACGAACAAACTACGAACAAAGTACGAACAAACCCCGGAGAAGGGATAGTGGTGTCACGGGATCGGGATAGTTATTGTTGCGGGTGCGAATCGATCAGAAATTTTTGGATCAGGGATAAAAAATGAGAATATTTGGAGGACGATGGGTTTAGAATATTTCAACCTTTTATATTTTTATCAAATGAATCTGAAAGATTGGCCATGTTGAATGGTTGGATTGCATAATTTTCGGATTCTGACTTTTGAACGGGAGCTTTGAACAATCGGGCGGATTGCCTGTTTAACATTAAATTCTCATATAGATTAAAAAATAATTTTCATTGGCAAATATTGCCGGTGTGATTTAAATTATATAGTTTTGAACAAAACAAAAGATAAATGACATGGAGTTTTTTAAAACGATGAATGTTTCGGATAATAAGCCGGCGGAGGTTGTTCCGAACGGCGATACTGAGAGGGTGAAATGTCTGATTATCGGGTCGGGGCCTGCCGGATATACCGCCGCTATTTATGCCTCGAGGGCAAATATTCAACCCGTGTTGTACGAAGGATTGCAGCCCGGGGGGCAGTTGACCACGACAACCGAAGTGGAGAATTTCCCGGGTTACCCGAACGGGGTTACCGGACCGGTGATGATGGAAGATTTAAAAGCGCAGGCACAGCGTTTTGGAGCAGATATCCGGTGGGGATTAGCCACGGCAGCTGATTTCAGCAGTCCGGTCCACCGGGTTACCATTGACGGGAAAAAAACGATTGAGGCCGATACCGTGATTATTGCCACCGGGGCTGAGGCACAATACCTGGGATTGCCCGATGAAAAGAAATACGCGGGTTCAGGCGTTTCGGCCTGTGCGACCTGCGACGGTTTTTTCTATCGCGGAAAAGATGTCGCGGTGGTTGGCGGCGGTGACACGGCCTGTGAGGAGGCTGTTTACCTGGCCGGATTATGCCGTAAAGTTTATATGATCGTGCGTCGTGATGTTTTCAGGGCTTCAAAAGTGATGCAGGAGCGGGTTTTCAATACTCCCAATATTGAGGTGTTGTGGAAGCATCAGACCAAGGGATTAATCGGCGAAGGAGTGGTCGAAGGGGTCGTGCTGGCCAAAAACAGAGGGGAGGCCAATGAATCGGAAGAGACCATTAAAGTTGACGGCTTCTTCCTGGCAATCGGTCACAAGCCCAATTCGGAGATATTCCGAAAATATATTGAAACCGATGAGATTGGTTATATCAAGACGATAGGGGTAACTTCGAAGACCAATGTTGACGGGGTATTTGCCTGCGGCGATGTGATGGATCCCTACTACCGTCAGGCGGTAACTGCGGCCGGATCGGGTTGCAAGGCAGCCCTGGATGCCGAACGCTATTTGTCGGACCGGCATTGAGAAGATGATACTATAAAAAAAAGCCTCCCGTCAAGGAGGCTTTTTTTATAGTATATTTTGGAAAACCTTAGGATACCTGGGCAATTTTGTTGGCCGCGTATTTCCCTGCTTCCAGTTTTTTGCGAACCTCGGAGAAAGCTTTGATGGTATATTCAACATCTTCGAGGGTATGTGCTGCGGTAGGAATCAAACGGAGCAGTAACTGTCCTTTGGGGATAACCGGGTAGACCACGATGGAACAGAAGATATTGTAGTTCTCGCGAAGGTCGAGCACGACGTTGGTTCCTTCAGGGACGCTGCCGGAAAGGTAAACCGGAGTAACCATGGAGTTGGTCGTGCCAAGGTTAAAGCCTTCGGCTTTCAACCCGCTCTGAAGGGCACGGACGATCGTCCATAATTTATCGCGTAATTCCGGTTGGGTCTTGAGCAGTTCAAGACGTTTGAGCAGACCGATAACCATAGGCATAGGCAGCGATTTGGCGAAAGTCTGTGAACGCATATTATAACGCAGGTAGTCGCATACTTCTTCGCTGCTGGCGATGAAAGCGCCGATTCCGGCCATTGATTTGGCAAAGGTTCCGAAGTACATATCGACCTGATCCTGTACGCCGAAGTGTTCGCCTGTTCCGGCGCCGGTTGGGCCCATTGTTCCGAAGCCATGAGCATCGTCAACTAACAGGCGGAAGTTATATTCGCTTTTTAATGCTACAATTTCGTCGAGCTGACCCAAGTCGCCGGCCATGCCAAAGACGCCTTCGGTGATCACTAAAATACCGCCATCGGTTTTTTGAGCCAGGCTGGTGGCATGGTCGAGTTGTTTGCGCAAGCTCTCCATGTCGTTGTGTTTGTACACAAAACGTTTACCCATGTGGAGGCGTACACCGTCGAGGATACACGCGTGTGATTCGGCGTCATAAACAATAACGTCGTTACGTCCGCAAATGGCATCGATAATCGAGATCATTCCCTGGTAGCCGTAGTTAAGCAGGAAAGCATCTTCTTTACTGACGAAGGAAGCGAGTTGTTTTTCGAGTTCTTCGTGCTTGCTGGTTTGGCCTGACATCATTCGGGCTCCCATAGGGTAAGCGAGTCCATATTGAGCGGCACCTTCGGCGTCAGCTTTTCTGACTTCGGGGTGGTTGGCCAGTCCGCAATAATTATTTAAGCTCCAGTTCAGAACTTCTTTTCCGCGGAATTTCATCCGTGGGCCGATTTCTCCCTCCAGTTTGGGGAAAGAAAAATAACCATGAGCTTCTTTTTGGTATTGACCAATGTTGCCTTTGTCTGTTTTTATTTTTTCAAAAATATCCACGGTTGTAATAGTTTTATATTAAGACTACGCAAAAGTAAACTTTTTTATTTTTAAACCATAAATCTCAAAAGCGAATTAAATATTTATAAAATTTGTAATCAATGAGGTTTGTTAGGTCAGGTTGAAGTCTCCGACAGGGAGTTGGGCCCTTTGGCGGAGGTAAAATTGGTTTTTTTGAAATTTGCTTTTAATTATTTTCGGGTTTTCTTTGTGAATCTTCGATTTTGGAGCAACCTTCAAGGAAAGAATGGACTCTATGAGGAGTGGCACCGTTTGTCAGATTGATAAATTACGTGCAGAAAAGGTTAAAATTGATGATGATATTTTAATTTAAGCAATTGTAGAAAATATGTATCTTTGCAAAATGATTCGAAACGTGAGAAATATCTTTTGGGTTGGATTGTTGTTGATCGCTGTTTCCTGTGGTGATTACCAGAAAATAGTCAAGAGTACTGACTATGAATATAAATTGAAGAAAGCACGGGAATATTACGATAGCAAGGAATACAGCCGTTCTTCCCAGCTTTACCAGGAATTAGTGAGCATTTACCAGGGGACCAGCCGGGCTGACCAGATCTATTATTACCTGGCCAAGAGTAATTACGGGATGCACGATTATACGCTGGCAAGTTACTATTTCCGGCAACTGATCAAGAATTTCCCGCGCAGCGAATATGGAGAGGAAGCCCAGTACCTGATCGGATATTGTACTTATCTTGACTCTCCGAATCCACGATTGGACCAGAGAACCTCTGAAGAAGCGATTGATGCTTTACAGTTATTTATCAATCTTTATCCGAACAGTACCCGCGTGGCGGAAGCTAACCGTTTGATTGATGAATTGCGTGAAAAACTGGTTTATAAATCGTATTTGAGCGGTCGTTTGTATTATGATTTGGCTGACTATCGTGCAGCGGTTATCTCGTTGACCAACAGTTTGAAAGAGTTTCCCGATTCGAAATACCGTGAAGAGTTGATGTTTTACCTGTTAAAGTCGAAATATCTGCTTGGCGAGAACAGTATTGACGAGAAGAAACGCGAGCGTTTGAATTCAGCACTTGACGAATATTATACCTTTGTGGATGAATTTCCCGAGAGCCAATATCGGAAAGAGGCCGATCGTTTCTTTTCAAATACGAAGAAGATGATGAATTTGAGTGACGAAGATTTAAATAAAACAGAATAAAAGTAGTATGGATTACAGAAAAACGAAAGCTGCAAGTTCGACCGTTCCAAGAGATTTAGGTGAGCTTGATTCGGTTACCGGTAATATTTATGAATCATTGATGGTGATTGCCAAGCGGGCCAATCAGATCAATGCAGAGCTGAAAGAAGAGTTGAACCAGAAACTTCAGGAGTTCGCTTCTTATTCTGACAATCTTGAAGAGGTATTTGAGAACCGTGAACAGATTGAGATCTCTCGTTATTACGAAAGGTTGTCGAAACCGGTGCTGATCGCTTACGAGGAATTCAAGGAAGGACAGATTTACTACCGTAATCCTGCGAAGGAGAAGAAATAGATTTAAGAGCCTCGGCTTTTAAAGTGCATAATCCGTGGCAGGGAACTCTCTCCCGGCTTCGGATTTTGTTGTTAGAAACAAACTTTAGGAGAAAAAGGAAGATGACACTTCAGGGTAAAAAGATTGTTTTGGGCGTTACAGGGAGTATCGCTGCGTATAAAGCGGCTTATCTGTTGCGTGGATTGGTTAAACTTGGTGCTGAGGTTCAGGTTTTAATGACTCCTGCCGCCAAAGAGTTTATTACCCCGCTGACTCTCTCGTCGCTTTCGGGTAACCCGGTATTGAGTGATTTTTTTGCCAAGAGGGTAGGGAGTTGGAACAGTCATGTTGATTTGGGGCTTTGGGCCGATTTAATCGTCATTGCCCCGGCTACAGCAACGACCATAGGAAAGATGGCTCATGGAATATGTGACAATCTTCTGGTAACCACTTATATGTCGGCACGCTGCCCGGTAATGGTTGCCCCGGCAATGGATTTAGATATGTATGCCCATCCTTCGACCCGGGGGAATCTGGATATCCTCCGAGGGTACGGGAATATGATTATAGAGCCGGCTTCCGGTGAATTGGCCAGTGGATTGACGGGTAAAGGCCGGATGGAAGAACCGGATAAAATTATTGAAGCGATCGTCGGATTTTTCGGCGAAAAAAAAAACTGCTGAACCGAACCTATCTGGTGACGGCAGGTCCCACTCATGAAAAGCTCGATCCTGTAAGGTTTATCGGGAATTATTCGTCCGGTAAGATGGGGTATGCCCTTGCCGAGCGGTTGGCTGAATTGGGCGCCAGGGTCTATCTGGTGAGCGGGCCGGTTTCTCTCAAAACAAGGAATAAGAGTATTGAACGGATCGATGTTGTATCGGCCCGGCAGATGTATGAGGCTTGCAGCCATCTTTACGGGAAATGTAACGGCGCCATAATGGCGGCTGCAGTGGCTGATTATGCCCCTGTAGTGGTGGAAGAACAG
This sequence comes from uncultured Prolixibacteraceae bacterium, assembly GCA_964632305.1. Taxonomy (GTDB): domain Bacteria; phylum Bacteroidota; class Bacteroidia; order Bacteroidales; family Prolixibacteraceae; genus CAZWBR01. Next base: position 46,371 of record CAZWBR010000002.1, on the reverse strand, counting down.
AAGATTAAACGAGGGGCAGGGAATTATACCATTGAGTTGAAACCGAACCCTGACATTGCAGCCAGCCTGGGCAGAATCAAGAGAAAGGATCAGGTCCTGATTGGCTTTGCACTTGAGACCCAGGATGAAGAGAAGAACGCGGTATTAAAACTGCAGAAAAAGAACCTCGATTTTATTGTATTGAACTCATTAAGAGAGGAAGGTTCAGGATTCCAGGTTGACACCAACAAAATTACGATTCTCGACAATAGTGGAAATGTTTTTCAGTATGGATTGAAGTCTAAAAATGAGGTGGCATCGGATATTGTCGATAAACTAATTGAAACTGAAGATAAGCTTTCAGCTTTGGATTGAATTGTCTATTTTTAGGAAGTTAAACGGGAAGCTTATGCGAAAAGAAATAATCATCCTTGTATTGCTGTTTACGGCCGCTATTGCCAGAGGGCAGGAGTTGCGTTGTAATGTAAGTGTTTCCAGTTCGCGAATTGAAGGGACTTACAAAGAAATTTACCAGACCATGCGGACCGATATTTACGAGTTTATGAATAACCGTAAATGGACGGATAATGTATATACGATGGATGAGCGGATCGAGTGCAATATTTTTATCCAGCTAACCGAGCAGGTGGCTGCGGATGAATTTAAAGGCTCTATTCAGGTTCAGATGACCCGTCCGATCTATAACTCTTCCTACGAGAGCCCGATATTGAACATCAAAGACGATAATTTCCAGGTGCGTTATGTCGAGTTTCAACCTCTTGAGTTCGATGAAGCCTCGAATACCAATGCTTTGACCAATATATTGGCCTATTATGCCTATATCATTCTGGGGTTCGATTATGATTCCTATTCGCCCATGGGGGGGACCAATTATTTTCAAAAGGCGAGAGATATCGTCAACCGGTCGCAAAATGCGAGGGAGAAGGGATGGCGGGCTTTTGAAGGGAATTATAACCGTTTTTGGTTGGTTGAGAACCTGTTGAACAAAGGATACAGTCCTTTCAGGGATTTGATCTACCGTTATCACCGTTTAGGATTGGATATTATGGCGGATAAGCCGGATATGGGAAGGGCCGAAATAGCGGAATCACTGAAGAATATGCAGCGTGTTTATCGTTCCCGCCCTGATACTTATGTTAATCGGCTCTTTTTTGATGCCAAGGCGGATGAGATTGTCAATGTTTTTTCAAAAGGTACGACCGATGAGAAAAGCAGGGTACTGATCATTCTGAATGAATGCGATCCTTCCAACTCGGGGAAATATGAAAAGATAATGGAGCAGAAGCTTTTTTAGTAATTATTGTAATTCTACCTGAATGCTGACACGTTTACGTATTCAAAATTATGCCTTGATCAGGGAGTTGGATGTAGATCTGAGTTCCGGTTTTACCATAATCACTGGGGAGACCGGGGCGGGAAAATCCATCTTACTTGGAGCTTTATCGCTGATATTGGGTCAGCGGGCTGATTTTACTATTTTCAGGGACAGCGAAAAAAAATGTGTGGTAGAGGCTGTCTTCAACATAAGTGGATATGGGCTGGAGGATCTTTTTGAATTGAACGATCTTGATTACGATTCTCAGGCAATTTTCAGGCGGGAGATTTTGCCCAACGGGAAAAGCAGGGCATTTATCAACGATACCCCCGTCACTTTAAAGGCATTGCAGGAAATAGGGTTCCGGTTGATCGACATACACTCGCAGCATCAAAATCTTGACCTGAACAATCAGCATTTTCAGTTGATGGTGGTTGATAATTGCGCCGGGAACAATGCCTTGTTGGCAGAGTATAAACAGATTTACAATGAATTTCGTCAACTGATATCCCGATTAAAGGAAGCGGAGGAGAAAGCTGCTAAATTAAGGGCCGATCTTGATTATTTCCAGTTTCAGTATGATCAGTTGAAGAGCGCCAATTTGGTGGATAATGAGCAGGAAGAATTGGAGCAGGAACTAAAGATGCTTAATCATGCTGAAGAGATTAAAACCGGGTTGTCTTTAGTCAGTGATTTGATGAATGGTGAGGAGGAGAGTGTCCTGGTTCGGATAAAAGAGTCGCTGAATCAAATTAACCGTTTAGCGGTTTATTTTCCGGAAGGGGAGGAGTTGAAGCAAAGGCTGAATTCGGTTTATGTTGAGATCAAGGATATTAGTTTTGAGGTAGACACTATCAGCGAAAAGGTTGAGTTTGATCCTTCCCGAATTACCCTGGTCAGTGAAAGGCTTGATTTGATCTATTCTCTTCAGCAAAAGCACCGGGTAGGCAGTGTTGGTGAGTTAATTAGCCTGCGCGACAGTTTTGCAGCATCCATCGAGGCCGTTTCCACTAATGACGGGGAGGTTGCAGCGTTAAAGGGATTGTTGCAACAGAAGGAAGAGGAGGCAACAGCCCTCGCGATAAGGCTATCGGATGCACGGATGGCAGTTGTTGAGATGATTGAATCAAGAGTCAAAGGACAATTGAACCAATTAGGGATGCCTAATTCGCAGTTTAAAGTTGAGATTTTAGTGAAGGAAGCCTTAAGCCCAGGTGGTTTTAACCAGATAAATTTTCTTTTTTCTGCCAATAAAAACGGGGTCCCCTGTGATATTTCGAAAGTGGCCTCCGGGGGTGAGATGTCGAGGCTGATGCTGTCAATAAAGGCCTTAATATCGAAATCGAAAGCTTTACCAACCATCATCTTTGATGAGATTGATACCGGGATTTCAGGCGAGATTGCGGATAAGATGGGTGTCATCCTCAAAGATATTTCTGAAGATATGCAGGTGATCAACATTACTCACCTTCCTCAGATAGCCGCGAAAGGCGATCATCATTATTTGGTCTATAAATTTGATACAGAATTGGAAACAATTACCCATCTGCGACTTTTAACTAAGGCGGAGCGTGTTGACGAGTTAGCCAAGATGCTTAGCGGGGAAAACATTACCAAGGCCGCGATCATGAATGCCGAGGAGTTGCTGAAGTAGGGAAAGAGTCTGACGGACAGGGGATAGGGTTACTTAATGATCGTATGGGCGGTCGATAGGACAGCTCTGTCATTGGGATAAAAGAGCAGAATTGGAACAATCAACCTGAATAGTTGGAATTTTCGTGTTTTTTGGCGAACAAAAAAGGGTAAAAGGTGGTTATAGACAACAATTAATCATTTCTTAAATCTTGAGATACTTAACTTTTCTATTTTTGTGCGTTCAAATTTCGGGCCCTAATAATCCCGATTAAAATAAAACAGTATGTCATACAATCTATTAAAAGGCAAAAGAGGGATCATTTTTGGAGCATTGAATGAAAATTCGATAGCGTGGAAAGTGGCAGAAAGAGCTTATGAAGAAGGGGCTACTTTCACCTTAACCAATGTTCCTTTTGCCCTACGGATGGGAGATACCCATTTATTGGCTGAGAAATGCAAGGCTGAAATTATTCCGGCTGATGCTTCGAATCTTGATGATTTGGAAATTCTATTCACCCGTTCCATGGAGGTTTTGGGTGGAAAGATTGATTTTGTGCTTCATTCCATCGGGATGTCTCCCAATGTCAGGAAAGGCCGTCATTACAGTGATCTGGATTATGATTTTCTAACTAAAACGCTGGATGTTTCGGCTATTTCGTTTCATAAGGTTTTGCAGACAGCCCGTAAGCTGGATGCCATTAACGAATGGGGATCAGTATTAGCATTGTCGTATGTTGCGGCCCAAAGGACTTTTTATGGGTATAATGACATGGCTGATGCCAAGGCATTGCTTGAATCGATTGCCCGCAGCTTCGGATATATTTACGGTCGTGAACGCAGCGTAAGGGTCAACACGATATCACAATCTCCAACCCCTACTACAGCAGGGAACGGGATCAAAATGTTCGGCAACCTGCTTGATTTTTCTGAAAGGTTATCTCCTCTTGGAAATGCCACTGCCGATGAGTGTGCCGACTACTGTATAGTAATGTTCTCTGATCTTACCCGTAAGGTTACCATGCAGAATTTGTTCCATGACGGCGGTTTCTCATCGATGGGGATGAGTGTCCGGGCGATGGAGCAATACACGCGCGGGGGCTGTGAAGAGGAACAGGATCCGAATCACCAATACGATTAATAATCATAGAAAAAGCCGGGGAATAGTCTCCGGCTTTTTTGTTATTTTTTGTGCAATCCACATTCTTTCGTATCGGGATTTTCCCACCACCAGCGGCCGGCACGGATATCTTCGCCAGGCATTATTGCACGGGTGCAAGGTTGACAGCCAATACTGGGAAACCCTTTGTCGTGCAAAGGATTGTAGGGGATTTTATTCTCTTTGATATAGGCCCAGACCTGGGACTCGCTCCAGTCAATTAACGGATTCAGTTTGATGAGTCCGTTTGTTTCATCCCATTCAACCTTTTGCATGGAATTACGGGTAATGGATTGTTCACGTCGAAGGCCGCAGATCCAAACGTCCAAACCCTTGAACGCTCTTTTGAGAGGCTCTAACTTACGGATATTGCAACATTGTTTCCTGTTTTCGATACTCTCGTAAAAGAGATTAATTCCTTTTGTATTGACCATTTCCTCTACCTTTTGCGAGTCGGGGAAATAGACCTGTAATTTGATACCGTATTTTTGACTGGTGCGATGGATCAGATCATAGGTTTCCGGGAAAAGGCGTCCGGTATCGAGAGTGAAAATTTTTGGGGCATTGCCAAATTTACAAACCATATGAGTGAGAGCCTGATCCTCAATGCTCAGACTACTTGAGAGAGCAATCGTCCCATTATACTCTCCAAGAAAATATTCCAGCAATTCCTCGGGAGATGCACTCTCAAACTGATGGTTTAGTATTTCAATTTTTTCCTTCATCACAAAGATTTTGTAATTATACTGATCACAAAAATAGAGGAAAAATCGGATATCTAAACGTGTTACTGATTCATGTTATTTGGGCAGAGAGAACAGAAATTCCAGACCACCACCTTTTCTTTTTCTGGCTGATATTTCCCCTTTGAAACTGATCACCGCGTTTTTTACGATAGCCAGTCCGAGCCCGGTCCCTCCTTGTTTTCGCGAACGTCCGGAATCGACACGATAAAATCGTTCGAAGAGACGAGGTAGATGTTCTTCTGCAACCCCAGGGCCATTATCAGAGAAAGAGAAGTAATGAAAGTTGGTGTCCTCGTGGTAATGTGAAATGCTGATGATGATATTTTCTCCGCCGTAGTTGAGGGAGTTTTCCATAAGATTACGGAAGACTGAAAAGACCAAAGAATAGTTGGCGATGACAGTGACATGGTCTTCGATGGATGATTCAATAGATATGGATTTATTCCGGATGATATCGCTGAAACTTTCAACAACTTCATCTACCAATTTTTTCACTTCAACTTTTTCACGAGAATAAAGTTCAGAAGACTCCTCAATCTTATTCAATAACGCGATGTCATTAACAAGCTGCGTTAGTCTTTCGGCTTGATTATAAGCTTTTTCTACAAAATACTGTTGTTTGCGAGTATCGAGTTCAGGGTTGTTCAATACTGTCTCGAGATAACCCTTTACGGAAGATATCGGCGTTTTTAATTCATGGGCAATGTTTGAGGTCATTTGCTGTTTCATGATACTTCGCTTGACTAACTGGGTGTTGTCCGTAATAAGAATCTCAAAGCTTTTGTCTTGAAAAATAATACATTGCACAAGAAAGTGAAATCCATCTTTTTGAACCGAATATTCCATTCTGGGAAGCTCGCTGGGCAGGTAGACGGTATTTGATGAGATTATTTTATCTATGAAATCCCGAATTCCTTTAAACTCTTCCAGATGGAATATTTTCTCAACAGAGATGGTCGATTCTTCTGAAAGGATATTAATATAGAAAACGAAATGGCTGTTGTTCAGAATCACCTTTTTCTGGGCTGAAAAGAAGGCGACACCCTCTTTCAAAACATAGAGGTGGCTAATCAGCTTCTCTTTTTCCTGTATAAGATCGGCTTTTGCTTTACGGGATTGTTCGAAAAGGGAGGATATCTCCTGACTAATTATTCCTAACTCATCGTTGGAAAACTCCATATCATTATCGATTGACTCTCCTTGCCGGACTTTCACGGCAAAATCTTTTAATTTAGAGATAGAGTCACCTAAACGGTTGGCGATAATAAGTAATCCAATACCGAATATGATAAAAAGCAAGATGAAATAGACGATAAATACCCGTTCAATTTTCAGGAAATTTCGGATTTCAACATTATAAACGACGGCTGATCTTATAATTAAGCCATTATAGGAGCGGGCGTAATAGAAGTAATCCTCATTTGTGGTCGATGAGTGGCGAATATTATAGCCTGATTCACCGTAACGGGCCTTTTGATATTCAGGACGCCCCTTATGGTTTTCCATTTTCGTGTAAGCATCTACCGAATTATCGTAGAGAACATTGCCATCTATATCAAAAACTGTAACCCTTATTTTTGATGGAGGTACCAATACCTTGATCGAATCGAGAAGCTGAAAGTTATGGTTACTGGTCAGATTATATTTCGAAATATATCTGGCCGTAATGTCGGTATATTCATAGAGGGTGTTTTCCAGTTGAGCTATACGGAACTGTTTCTCACGATGGTTTTGATAAACCAGGATGGAAAAAGTAAAGATGGCAAACAGCAGGAAATAATAGATAAACAGTTTCCACTTGATGGTTTTTCTCTCGATGATCATATGCTGGTTTATTAATTTGTTATATTTCAAAGTAATAGCCATATCCAGGTTTATTTCGGACATAGCTGCTGTAATCTTCTAGTTTCTTTCGGAGTCGGGTCATGTTCACATCGACTGTGCGGTCGGTTACAATGACATCATTAGCCCAAATTCGGTCCAGTATCTCTTCCCTTGAGAATATTCTTCCGGGATTTTTGGCCAGTAAGGATAAAATCTCAAACTCTTTTCTGGTTAGTTCAATCTTTTTTTCACCAATGATCAACCTTTTGGCAACATTGTCAATTTTGATCTCTCCAATCGCAAGTAAAGGACTATCGTCAGTCTCCCGGCCCTTCTGGGTCCGTTTCAGAACTGTTTTAACCCTGGCTTGAAGTTCCCGGATTGAGAAGGGTTTGGCAATATAATCATCGGCTCCGATATTGAAACCGGTTAATAGATCGTTTTCAGAGTTTCGGGCTGTGAGAAAAATGATCGGGATTTCCAGTTTCAGTTCTTTTCTGATTTTTTGGGCAAGATTGAAGCCTGACATTTTACCCATCATCACGTCGAGCAAAAAGAGGTCATAACCGGAGAGGTTTTTTTTCAGTGCATCCTCGGCTGAATGTGCAGTATCCACCGAGTGCCCTTCACTTTCAAGATTGAATTGCAGAATTTCACACAAGTCTTCCTCATCTTCTACTACCAATATTCGGTGGTTATCTTTCATAGTGAGTTATTAAGGTTTTAAAGTGATGTCATCTGAAAGATAATGATTATTTATTATCGTTATCAAGATTCTGGTGACGAATGTCAGTACCTTCCATCGCATAGATTGAGGCCTCGGCCACGTTGGTGGCATGGTCGGCAATCCGTTCTATGTTCGAGATGATGCTGTTAATATTAATGAAACTGAGCAGAAGCTGCTGTGTCTCTTCAGGCAATTTACTTTTAGTGATGGCTTTTTTAACCAGTTTATGGTTCATTTCATCAACAATCGAATCGGTTTTAATGGTCCAAATGGCAAATTCCTTATCGTTATTGATAAACGAGAGGATCGATTTTTGGACCATATTTACGGTTACGATTAACATGTTGTAAATAACATCCGTCAATTTGTTGTAGGTTTCCACATCTTTGATCTTCGGGATGAAATTGACAATATTGGTCACCAAATCGGCTATTCTTTCCAGGTTCATCACGATCTGGTAACAGGCGATCAATTTTCGCAAATCAGAGGCAACAGGCTTTTGCAGCACAATTGTATTGATGATTTTTTCGCTTAACCTGATATCAAACTTATCGGATTGCTCCTCGTTTTTCTTGATTTCAGCAATCAGTTCGGGAGGAATGTCTGCAGAGCCAGTACTGAAAACTTTTTCCAACAATGAAAGTTGGTGCAGGATCAGATCAGCATAATCACCGAATTTTTCGATGATATCCTGAATGGCGCTTTCCTTTTTGATATTCATGATTCCAGAGATTTTTAGTTTTATTATAGTAACTTTTTTTACTGAAAGGTCATTTGTTGTTTTTTTGGACAATCGGATATTGCTGCATGGAATATATCTGATTCATCATCCAAATTTGCCGGTCAGGTATCCTTCTGTGCGAGAGTCTTTCGGATTGGTGAACATGTTCTTCGTTTTATCGTATTCAACCAAATCGCCCAGGTACATGAACATGGCATTGTCCGAAATACGGGCAGCCTGTGACATGTTATGAGTTACCAGAACGATTGTATAGTTTTTCTTTAATTCTACCAGCAAATCTTCGATTCTTGCTGTAGAGAGCGGGTCAAGAGCCGACGTAGGTTCATCCATCAGAATTACCTCTGGTTTAAAGGCCAGGGCTCTGGCAATACAGAGCCGTTGTTGCTGTCCCCCCGAAAGGAAAGTGCCCTTTTTGTTTAGCGAGTCTTTCACTTCGTCAAAAAGTCCGACATCGCAAAGCGATTTTTCAACTATTTCATCTTTTTCGGAATTTTTGAGCCGGTGTCCGTTTAGTTTATAACCAGCAATGACGTTATCGTAAATACTCATTGTGGGGAATGGATTAGGGCGTTGAAAAACCATCCCTATTTTTCTGCGTAAGGAGGTGGTCGACATTTTGAAAATATCATCCCCATTCAGAAGAACGCTTCCTTGGGTAACGATATTTGGATAAAGCTCATGCATTCGGTTGATTGCTCTTAGCAAGGTACTTTTACCGCAGCCCGAAGGGCCCATTATTGCGGTAATGGCATGACGCTTCACATCAGCTGTAACATTCTTTACTGCAAATTTATCTTTGTTGTAGGCGATCGAAAGGTCGCGGATCGAAAGTACCGGGCTTGCTATTTGTAACGTATTTTCAGTCATTGCTTTTTTTGATGATTATATCAATGATGCTTTACTTTTAGTGATGAGAACCGAATTTTGAGGATACTCTTTTAGCAATAATATTTAAAGTCAGGACAAATCCCATCAGGAAGAGGGAGGAGCTCCAAACTAATTGAACCATATTGGGATTATTGTAAAATTCCCAGATCAGCAGTGGTACTGCGCTTGTTGGTTCAGTGATGTCCCAATTGATCGATGTACTTCCCAATGTTGTAAGCATCAAAGGTGCGGTCTCCCCCAAGACCCTTGAAATCGACAATAGGATTCCAGTCATCAGACCGCTGAATCCGGATGGGATCATTACCCGTAGAATAATCTTATAGTAGGGGACTCCCAAAGCAGCGCCGGCTTCCTTGATGCTCACCGGGATCATTTTCATGGTCTCTTCCGTTGAACGGATAATCAGTGGAAGCATCATTATAGACAATGCCACACTTCCTGCTAAAGCTGAAAACCCTTGAGTCACTCCTTTTACGATCCAAATATAAGCAATCAACCCAAGAACAATTGATGGAACCCCCTGAAGAATATCGGTCAGATTTCGGATCAGGGAAGCATATTTGCTCTGTTGATGTTCGTAGAGGAATATTCCGATCAAAATGCTGATTGGAATGGCGATCAGTGCTGCCATAAAAACCATAAAAAGAGTGCCGGTGATTCCGTTGGCAATTCCTCCAGGAATGATCTCGCCATTATTGACTGCCGTCATTGCCTTCAGGGTATCGGGGGCTACTTTTGAAAAGAAGTCAAAGTTGATCTGTTTGTACCCTTCTTTTAATAGTTTCCAGACGATCAGAATAATCGGAGAAATAGTGATCAGTGAAAGTAGTACCACTATCCCAAAGAAAATCTTGTTGCGCAGGTCGCGCCATTGCGATTTATCCTTTACTACCGCGATGTTAACATCTGTTATGTTGAGATATTCTTCCACTTTCGCTGTATTATTAGGTGAATTTTTTGATGATTAACTTCCCAATCGCATTAACAATGGCTGTAACCAGGAAGAGTAAAAGTCCGATTGCTATTAAAGCGCTAAGTTTCAATCCGTCGGCTTCGCCAAACTGGTTGGCGATCACGCTGGCCATGGTATTCCCGGTACTGAATAACCCGGTTGGAATAATGTTGGCATTTCCGATTAGCATGGTAACGGCCATGGTTTCGCCCAAAGCTCTTCCCAGCGCGAGGATATAACCTGCTACCAAGCCTGAACGGGCATTGGGAAGGATCACATTGAAGATGACATCCAAACGGGTGCCTCCGAGAGAATAAGCGGCTTCTTTCAACTCATTCGGGACAAGAGAAATAATTTCGTTGCTGATGGAGGTGGCATAGGGGATAATCATAATGGCTAATATCACCGCCGAAGTAAAAATCCCGTAACCCTGTCCCGACCAACCCAGATCAACAATCAGGGGGCGAAGTGCATAAAATCCCCAAAGCCCGTAAACAATCGAAGGAACTCCGGCAAGTAAATCGACCAGCGTCCCTAATACGGAAGCTATTCGTGTTTTTCTAAAATACTCGGCTATAAAAAGTGAAGTGGAGAAGGAGAGGGGAAGGCAGATTATCAACGCAAGAACCGAGGTGATAACCGTACCCGAGATAAACGGCATGGCACCGTAGACCTCTTTACCCTCCGTGGGATTCCATTCCGAAGAAAAGATAAAGCCAAAGAAACCAAAATGCTGAAAGGCAGGAATGGCCCCTTTCACTAAGGAAAGAACCATTCCTGCTGATATAATCAGGATTATTACTGATGCTGATTTAAGAATTGTCTTTGTTACACGTTCGCTGTTCATCTTTTCTATTTATGCTGTCCCCGAAAATTATAGGATGCTTACAGGATTGGCTTACCGTCGTAAGTGACTGATTTCAGTATCTCTTTGGCAAGAAGGACTGCTTTGTCAGGCAGCGGTGCATAATCAACTTTACGGGCTACAGACTGAGCCTCAGGGCTGATTAACCAGTCTAGGAACTTAATGGTTTCCTGTGACTGTTCCAGAGAACGTTTATCATATTTCTGCTCTTTATATAAAATGATCCAGGTGAAAGCGCTGATCGGATATGCTTCCGGATCGGAAGAGTTGGTCAGCATGATACGGGTATCGGCGGGGATATCTCCCTTGGCTGCAGCACTGACCGATTCGACCGTTGGGGCAATAAAATTACCGGCCTGATTTTGTAGCAATACATAAGGGATTTTCTGGGCGAAAGCATATTCGGAACCGATGTAACCAATAGCCCCTTCGGTCTGCTTGATTGTTCCGGCAACACCCGGATTACCTTTAGCGCCCATACCGACCGGCCAGTTTAATGCTTTTCCTGTTCCGACTTTGTCTGCCCATGTTTTACTGATCTTACTCATGTAATCACTGAAAATCTGGGTCGTACCGCTACCGTCGGACCGATAAATAACTGATATATCTTTTGCAGGAATTTCTATTCCGGGATTGTCGGCTTTAATTTGGGCATCATCCCATTTGGTAATCTCACCCAGGAAGATTTTGGCCAACACCTCGTTTTTTAATTTCAATTCGGTGATGTTTGGAAGATTGAATGCAACAACCACCGCGCCTAAACAGGTCGGGATATGAACAATCTGAGCCGGAAGTTCAGTTGCCTGTTCATCGGTCAGAAAGGCATCGGTCGCACCAAAGTCAACCACTTTATCTTTTAAGCTGCGGATGCCGCCGCCCGATCCGATACCCCCGTAGGTCAGTGTGTTCCCGGTTTGGGTTGAATAGTCAGTGAAAACCTGGTTGTAAAAAGGTTGAGGAAAGGTTGCCCCGGCAGCCGTAATACTAACTTTCGCACTCTTGGCTTCTGTGCCTTTATTTTTTTTGTTTCCCTGGCAGGCTGTTAATGTTGCAACAGCAAGGAGAATAACGATTAAATTTTTCATTTGAATTGATATTTAATTACTTGTATCAAAAATAAGGTGGTGTTGTTACATTGATGTTACAATGAAATTACAAAACGATTAAGTTGAAACAGGTGAGAAGTGTTTAGAAGCCGATTAGTGGCTGTTGTCTTTTGTCAGATTCTGAATTCCAAATTCAGATAGAACTTTGTAACAAATGGTTTGCCCGGGGCCGATGGGTCCCATCCCTGTATATTAGGTGAAATCTTAATGCCATTAACCGGTAAAAACTCCATCCCTAACTGGTAAAATTTTCCTTCTTTGGCGATGTTCCATGATTGGGTAGCAGTCCCCACCTTTTCAGATTCGAGATGATCATACCGGCCAAAGATTTTCATATTCTTTTCCATGAAGAGAGTCCCGTAAAACGAATACCCCCATAAATCATGATCTGTGACCATTCCGGCCTCTTTCTGATAGTTGTACTCGGCATTGATGTTGAATTTTTTATTGCCGTACCCCGATAGGAAGGCAAATGTTTGCTGGGCATTATTCCCTTTCGACATGTTGTCGTAATAGCCGCGAAGAGTCAGTCCATCCACAGGAAGAAGAGTCACGCCTACTCCGGCTTTCAGAGCTGAGTCGCCGTCCAATTGTTTGTATCCCTCGCCATTGACCAGCATCACATCAGCCGATACTCTTTTACTGAACTTATAGGCCAGGCTTGCTCCCAAATCGGTGCTGGAACCAAAACCGTATTCGTCCTGAAAGGATTTGTAAACATAACGGTATCCCCATTGCTTTTCCTGTACATCGAACTGATTGGTCCCAATCATCCCGAAACTGGCTGTAAGCTTATTCTTCTGATATTGCAGATAAGCAAATTTCAACAAGGCGGTCATCTGAAATTTACCTGCCGAAGGATTGCCGACATCAAAGGTTACGCGGCCCGAAACTGTTTTGCTGAAATTGTAAACGTAGCCCAGGTAGGCCCTGGTGATTTCAAATTTGTTACTGTTTTCTCCATCGCTGAAAGCGCTGTTGAAGTTGCTAAAGACCCTTATTTCGGGCTTGCCCGAGGGTTTAAACGATTCTTCGGTTTGAGCGGAAAGCTTTGACAAAGAGATGGTAACCAAACATAGAAAAAATAGAATTGCTTTTTTCATTTTGCTTCTGATCTGTATTGTTAAAATTCAGTTACAAACATCTACCAATGTCATTAAAGAAAAATTACAGGAAAGTTACAAAAAAGTTACAAAATATGTATCCCTGAAGGTTAAGCGATATCCATTTAAAGTATTCAGAATTTGACTTTCATGTCATTTTCCCATTCATTTAGCAATTATAATAGGATCATAACTTCAATATGTTTTTAAGCAGAGATATTGGAATACATCTGCGACTGGTGATTCGGAAGATGATAAAACCAGTAGGTTTAGAATTGAATAACCGGAAGTCCCTGTCGGGTAAGCTTCCGGTTATCGTCCTGTCATCGGGGAAAACAAATTGTTCGGCTTGTTATAGTGGATGCTTGGCCTCGATCATTAAACTGGCTTCGATTCACTTGGTTTTATGCCCCAAAAAGGTTCTTCTCATGCCATATTTCATGCCAATTGATCTTTGGAGCGGATACTTTCGAAATGGGCCTGAACGTTGATAAAATCCCAATTCATCGTCTACATTCCGATACTGGTTCCCGCGCAGATTAAGCTGGAGGTTTTTCTCTGGATGATCGCGGTGGACCCGGCTTCGACCTGTTTGGCAGGAACAGCATTCTGTTTGTACAACATTCATTATCTTAATACTTTATACTCTTCAGGATATCCCGTTTGGGGAACATTATCACCTCAATCCGAAAGGCAATTCCAATAGGATTGATGTTGAGATCGGGAAAGTGGAATAAATTTAGGGTATATCCTGCAGAAAGTCAATAGAGAAGAGCCCGGAAGGAAAAATGACCGGTCGGGATGATGACTATTCGAATTCGATTCTTTGCTGCGGATCGGGTTTCCGGCTTCCCAGGTAGTTCGCGGCAAGGGCTTCAATCTCTTTTCGGCAACGTCCGCAACTGGTCCCCGCCGGGGTAAATCGCTGGATATCCGCAAGAGAATACGCCCCTTTTTTCAGGATTGATATAATCTCTTTTTCTGAAACGGAATTACAAATACAGACCAGTTTGTTCTTAGGCATCGGAAGTCAATCTGTTTAATTCTTGAGGTAGTAAATATAGCAAGAAGAAAAATAAAACTCCACCTTGTCCTCCCGATGCGCAACGGAGAAAAGGAGGGACAGGGCAGAGCAACGATTTTTCGAAATAGTAATAATCTACAACCCTGACCATTGACCCCGCATCAATATCCTCTCCGGATCAGTGGTCGATCAGGTTTGTACAGCTTAATCCCTTATGTGAACAATTTCCGGAACGTTGAATTGTATTTGGGCAATTCAGGCAGGAAATGCGACAACAGGAGGTTAAGCCAAATGCCTTGCGGATGTTCAGAAAACTGATGGAAACGAAGAGATATCGCCCGATCGGTTTCAAGTCCCATACCACGAAGACTTAAAAAAACGGTGCATGGCAGGTCTTCTGACTCACCCCCGGTTTGGCGGCCTTCCCGTCAGGTTTTTACCCCGACAGTGGCTAAGGTTATTGCCAAAACGTTGCATGGGGCTTACAGCAGCGGGTCTGTTCAGGATTCTCACCTGATTCCCTTTTCATCATTCCGCCCGGAAAGACGGTCCGACACCAATGCAGCAACAAATGTAAGAAGATTTATGATTTACAAATGGCCAATTAAAATATAACCCGGGAAAAACTGCAGAGAAGAACCTGTAAAAGGTTGGGTAAGCTCTATTTATCCAAAATGATCTCTACCATATAATCGAAATGGGGACCGGCAATTTTTTCAATTAATCTGAAGCCGCACCGTTGGGCATAGTCGATAAATGAGGCAGGATCAACATAGAGCCATTGAAACGGCTTACCCTTGATCTTCTTATAAGTGAGTTGGTATTCCATCTCGCCGTAATAGGTGTCAGAGGCTATATCGATCCAGGTATCGCCGTTTTCATCGGTGAAAAGGTAGAGCAGATCGGAGGAGTCGGCCAGTATTCGCCCACCGGGATTCAGCAGCGATCGGAGGTGGAACAGTAACTGTTCGAGACCGGGAAGGGTCTGGGCAATCCCCGCACCATTCATTAATAACAAGATGGTGTCGTATTTTTTTTCCTTAAGGGCATAGATATCCTGTAAAAGCACATTGCGGATGCCCCTACGTTTCATTGTCTCACATGAAAGAGGGGAGATATCAAGCGAATCAACGTCATAACCATTTTCCTGCAGCCATAACGAATGGGCCCCGGCCCCGGCCCCGACATCAAGAATCTTCCCTTTACAGCGACGGAGCGCCTCCTGTTCCTGTATCGGCATCTGATCATAACTCCTGAAAAAATAGGAAGGGGTCAGGTATTCATCCTCAGCAATATCGGTTGTTACAAGGATATTGGAGCCGGTATCGCCATTGAGGTAATCCCATACTGCCTGGCCAATAGGATCGTGATGCTTCTTCAGGATAGTCATATTCCGGATTATATTTTAACGATACAAAGTTAACAACGTCTCAGAATGCAAAGCGTTTATTTCAGCTTTTCTGATCACTCATTATTTCAATTTACAAAAAAACTGGTAAACAAGGCGATATTCAGGGCCGTTACGATAGCCCCAATCGTATAGAGCAGCGTAGCATTCAGTTTGCTGTTTTTATATTTTCCCATCACTTTCCCGGAGGAAGTAAGCCATACCTGAACAAATATGGTGATGGGAAGCTGGATACTCAGGATCATTTGCGAAAAGATCAATCCATTGAATGGATTGGAAATAATGAAAATGATCAGCAGGGCCACGATGAAGGAGATCGCTATTCCCAACCGGGAGTGGTTGTCCTTTATGTCGTAAGGTTCCCCGAAAATTCCTGAAAAGATAGAACCGGCCGCCATCCCCGATGTAATCGTTGAGGCAACACCGGCAAAGAGCAGGGCCACGGCAAAAACAGCCCCCGCGTGAACCCCCAGCAGCGGTTCCAGCAGACTTTTGGCTTGCTGCAATTCGGTTACCCCGGCTCCGGCTTTAAAAAATGTTGCTGCCGCCAGCAAAATCATCGCACTGTTAATGGCCCAGCCGATAACCATCGAAATAAGGGTATCCAGAAATTCATAACGCAACTGTTTCTCAATGGTCTTTTCATCCTTCAGGTTCCATTGGCGGCTCTGGATCACTTCGGAGTGAAGGAAAAGATTATGGGGCATCACAACAGCCCCCAGAACGCTCATGATTAGGATCATTGATCCTTTCGGAAAACTTGGGGTCACCCAGGAATGAATGGCCGTGTTCCAATCAATTTCGACCAGTGAAAGTTCATAAATAAACGATAACCCGATTATTGAGACGAAAGCTACGATCCACTTCTCAATCATTCGGTAGCCATTGGTAAAAAGCATGATCAGGACAAAAGCCACCACCAGAACAGCACCCGCCCGAATTGGAATGTCAAATAACATATTAAGCGCTATCGCTCCTCCAAGAATTTCGGCCAGAGAGGTGGAAATCGAAGCCAGAACAGCTGAAATCAGCACAGATGTTGAATATCCGGGTTTCATAAATTTAGTCGTGGCTTCCGAAAGACAGAGGCCGGTAGCAATCCCCAGGTGTGCCACATTGTGCTGAAGCATTATGAGCATAATGGTTGAGAAGGTTACCATCCATAACAGGGTATAGCCAAAGTCAGCCCCAGAGGCCAGGTTGGAAGCCCAGTTGCCCGGATCGATGAAACCGACTGTTACCAACAAACCCGGACCGATATATTTTAAAATCTCCAGTCCACCAAATTTTGGCCGGTAATCTTTCCGGTCGATATTTTTGATACTATTTAAAATCTTCTTTAGCATAACACAAATTTAATGATTTATCCGGGCTGGAAGATCAACCATTAAGATTACATAATGGTTCAAAACGAAAATAAAAATTCCGACTATTGCCCCTGCAATTTCAGCGAATCCCGGTAGGTATAAACAACGGTTGTAGGAGGTTCAAATAGTTCTTTTTGGCTGAAAAACAGTTCGAGGTCATTGGTGCTCAGTTCCTTTGCTTTTTTTGCAGTTGAGATCAGGTAACCCTTCGGATTTTGTTCGAAAAAGGAATCGACTTCAGCAACTGTTTCCAGCTTATCCATCCGTTTTTGCAGGTAAAACGGAAAAGCTGAGTTGAACTGCTGATAATAAGCCACTTCTTGAGTTCGATCCATAATTCTGACCACCCTGGCTACGGGTTCATTTTTACTAATCTCGGGCAAAACAATTGTGAAAGTCAATAATCCGGCAACGATCCAACCCAACGCCAAAACGATGATAATTTTGTCGGGCGTTCCTTTCATTATGTTGATGATCAATGCAATAATCGCAGTAATCGGAATAATCAGAAGGATATACAGAAGGGGCCATAATCCCGAAAGTCCGGGATTTCTGCCAAGAATTATGTACCCGGTCAACGGAAGGGCAATTCCTATAAAGACATTGATAAACAGTATCAATGTAATTTTTTTTATCCGGTTAATGTCAAGGTAATGGCCAATTATCATGGCGATAAACGGATAGGCCGGCATAGGGTAATTGGGGAGTTTAGTCGACGATATGCTGAAAAAGATTATAATTACCAGTGATACAATTAGGGAGAAAAGCAGTAAATCATTTTCCTGCCATTTGCGGAAAGCTTTCCGGTACGACTGAATGATAAAAATTGAAAAAGGGAGGAAAGCGATGAATACGAAAGCTGGCGTCAGCAGGAAAGAACCTCCATGTCCTTCCATCTCTCCCGAAAAACGGTTGAGGTTATGCTCGAAGAAAAATCCTTTCGGCCAAAGCCAATCCGTCGCAATCCCAACCTTGATCAGCCACGGTGCAACAATCGCACTGACCACTGCGATTCCGGTGATTAACCTGAATTCGCGGATGGTTTTCCAATTGAAATCTTTTTTTATCAGTAGCCAAACCAACCCATTTAACCCGATAAATCCTAAAGCTACAGGTCCTTTAGCCAGAATGGCCAATCCTGTTGCAACATACATAAGAAAAAGGAACTTCAGATTACGGGTTTGGTAAAAGCTGAAAAAGGAATAATGGGCAGCAGTCAGGAAAAAAATCAGGTAGGGGTCGGGAACCGCCAAATGAAATTCGATGGCCAGGTTGAGCGAAGCCAGTAATATCAGTATTGTATATATCGCAGTCTGAAGGTTGAAAAAGCGACGGGCAAAAAGGAAAGTAATCAGCAAGGTTAATGCCCCGAAAAATGCCGAGAAGAAACGAGCCGCGAATTCATTGACCCCGAACACCGAATAGGCGGCCATCATCAGCCAATAATGGAGCGGTGGTTTGTCGGTGCGGAGCTCATAATTAAACGTGGGTACAACCGGATCGGCCCGTTCAAACATTTCCCTTGCACAACCGGCATTACGGGCTTCGTCGTAAACAAAAACCGGAGAGTCCCCCGATCCGGTCAGGAAATAAGCCATCGCACAAAGAAAAATCAGGACAGGAAGAATCCGGGAAACAAGGGATGTTCTTTCGCTCATGAACGTTCCGTTTTTTCAAAGATAAAAAAGATTGATCATTAATATTTTGAAAAATGAAGTTAAACTTCTTTCCCGGAAGAATTATTTTATGGGAAAGGATCGAGGACTTTGTGAATAGGTGCCTCCTCATGCGACGATTAATTGATGACAGCTTTAGAACCGGGGACGGTACAGGCCAACTCCGTATTTTAACCATATCTTTTGCATGTTTTCAGCGCTTATTCTGTATATTATAAGTACAGGAACTGTACAGCATAAGTACAGAAAATGTACAGAAGATCCGGTCGTGGTTTGGACCGGGTTTTCAAACAAGGGTGTTATTGGTTTGGTGAAAGGAATAGTTTTGAGACTATTTTACCCGGGTTTTACGGGTATCGGGATTGGATTTGAATTCTGTTCAGGCCTCTTTTAGGCCGAAAAACGGGGGATATGGGTGGGAGGGGAGATTGTTCAGATCGGGTACCGATGATTGGAAATATGCCCCGGCAGACAGGTTAACAATGGGATCGGGTGAGGGAGGGGCGGAAGAAAAAATAATCCAGGATCAGGATGGAAGAGTGTCCATAACATGATCCTGGATTTATCAGTTATCCGATTATTTTTTGATAAGCTACCACATCCAGCAGTTTCCCGAATTTTTCGCCTACCTGTTTGAAATTGGCGCAGTTGGTATAACCGCATTTTTGGAACAGGGCGATGCTGGGGCTGTTTTCGCCGGTAATGATGCCAAGGAGGTTTTTGATTCCCGAATCCAGGGCGATCTTTTCCAAATGGTTCAGTACGTAACTTCCGATTCCTTTTCCGTGAAACTCCGGTTTCAGGTAAAGGGTCACCTCTGCGGTCCGGTCATAAGCCTGTCGTTTTTTATACCAGGTGAAGTAACAGTATCCGCATACATTACCGTCGTAACGGATCAGGAATGATTTATATTTCGGGTGCCCGATAAGGATGAATTCTTTCAGTTCGTCAATAGTAATCTTCGCGGTATGGAACGTTGCCGTGGTGTTCAGGATATAATAATCGTATATCTCTTTAACGATGGCAAGATCTTTTTCTTCGAGATCAGTAAATTCAATCTTCATAAGCATCGACTTGTTAAGGCATCCAAAATTGTAAAAATCAGCGTTACTTATTTCAGGTATTTTTCACGTCGTTGCAAGTTGGTCAATCCAGCCAGCAGGAACAACACACTACCTGCCACAAGGAACAGCCGGTTTTTCTTTGAAATCTGCGACCATACCATTTCATTCATTTGGTCGGGAATGGAATAGGGATTATGGAACACGTGCCATTGTGTACGGCCAAGCGTGTCGCTGAGCGCGATTAATGCGACGGCGATGATAATCATTACCACGGCTGTGCCATTCCCGTTTTTCACGATCGTCGAAATCATGAATGAAAGGCTTCCCAGGAAAATGACGGGGAACATGAGTTGACCGGACATGGCCAAAACCGGGAACGGGGTCAACCCGATATAACCGACCCAGCAAAAACAGTAAAGGATTACCCAGGTCAACAGGAATATCATCAGCAACCGTATCATCCAAACCTTATAACGATAATCGGGAATCCCGAAAAGGATCTCAAGAATTCGCGCATCGGCATCGTTTTGGATGCCGAAAACGGTGGGGTAGAAGATCAGCAAGATACCCGGGAAGAAGAGTATTTCGTAGATTGACGAGGAGTTGAAAGTTGGTTCGTTATATACCAAATTGATGGATAGCAAAACAAAAAAGGCAAGTGCCGCGAGAATAAACCACAAGAAACGCCCGGCAAAAATGATTTTCAGGTTGTATTTACCCATCATCCTGATCAGGTTGATGGTTTTTTTCATCCCGTTTTGCCGAGGAGATAAGTTATTTGATGTTTCCATTTTTTCGATTGTCATTGTTTATTATGAAGCGGTCGGAGAACAGTAAATTGTCGGTATAAATCCTTTTTGAACCCGTTCAATAAGATTTAATAACTATTTACTTCAACATTATTCAATTTACTGAACTCCGACATATCGCTTTTTTCTCATAATTCTTTAATTGTCATTCCTTTTAAGTCCTTTCAAAAGGCAAAGATAAGCCTCTTCAAGAACCGGTTTGACTTGTACAGCATCTTCTGTCGGTTTTTCGACCGAAAGGAAACGAACTCTGATATTTTCTCCATCGCGCATATGGTGGACCACACGATCTTTGGCCGGGAATGCATCGAATTCCGCGGCCGGGATCGGGAATTGCCAAACCAAGCCTTCGGCGAGGTGGACCATATTGTTTGGATGACCCGTATAGCACAATAGCCCGCGGTTCACAACAGCTACCTGGTTACATGAGCTGGAGATATCTTCAATAATGTGAGTTGAGAAGATAACCACCCTTTCGCGGCTCAGTTCGACCAATAGGTTCCTGAAGCGGATTCTTTCGCGCGGATCGAGACCCGCGGTCGGTTCATCGACCACCAATATTCGCGGCAAATGGAGCAATATCTGGGCGATCCCGATACGTTGTTTCATACCCCCGGAGAATCCGCCGATTTTATCGTCCTTACGGTCCCAAAGATGAACAGAGGTAAGTACATGTTCAATACGTTTAGCCCGGGATTCAGGATCGGTCAAACCTTTGAGTATGGCTTGATAATCGAGAAATTCATAAGCTGACATATTTTCATAGGTCCCGAATTCCTGAGGCAGATAACCGATCAGGCCCTGTAATTCCTCACGTTTTTCCTGCGTATCGATTCCGTTAATCCATACTTTACCATAACTCTGTTCGTAGATCCCACAGATGACACGCATCATGGTCGATTTTCCGGCGCCATTAGGGCCAAGCAAGCCGATCATACCGGTACCGATTTCGAGTGAGACCCCTTTCAATGCTTTGAAGGCATCGCGTTTGCGTCCAATGACCGGCATATTTTCGACCAACTTGAAGAATAATCTTCGCACTCCGGCAAAACGTCCTTTTAGTCGTTCGATATTGATTTTCTCACGATATAGTTTGTCTGCCGTAACATTAACGATTAAAGCAAAATACCATAATGCGCCAATGAAAATCACCGCTCCGATATTCTCCCATAATATCCAGAAGATAATGAGCGAGAGAGCGGGGAAGCCCCAATAGATGGTTTTACGACCGGCATTTGCCAATTTGACCAAATATTTCTTTCCTTTTTTCTCTGCTTTGAAGTGGCACAATTCGGCGATTGGTTGCCAGATTCCCAACAGCATGAAGAAGGTGAGGAGGGCAAAAATGAACATGTACATTCCATTGCGCAAATAGCCAAAGGTGAAATAGATCAGGAATCCAAGCAATGGTAATTGCCAGATTAACAGATCGAAATCGCGCCAACTGTGGTAATATTTCAATTGACCTGCCCGTTCGCGGATATTGCGGTTACCAATCCATTCGCGTCCAAAACGACTACCTCTATCGTAGATTTTGACCAGGTTCTGGATTTTGATTTTAATTGGCTCTGAAGGATCAACGACCGTTTCCTTTGCTTTTCGGAGACTATTCATTATAAACCATGTAGCTCCGGGAATAAGAAGGGTAATGGCCACAAGATCGAGTAATTGCCAAAGGAAATCATCCACTTGGGTAAAGACCATAAAAATACCTCCTACATAGAGAACGGCCTGGATCAACTTAGTTCTTAACGGAAGGTTCCGCATCCATTCAATCGCGGTTTCGAGTCCTGAATAGAACGTCGGGACAAAGACCAATGTAAGAATTGTACTCATTGACAAGCCTCCGATTACGGTAATGGCAAACGGTGCACCAATCGCGCCAACATATTCGTTGTCGCCCATGGCCAATGGTAACATTGCAACCATGGTGGTGATAGCCGTAATCAAGATAGGCCTGATACGTGACATCCCGGCTGTCATCAATGCACGATCTTTACGGAATCCTCGTTTACGGAGAATACCTGTATAATCGATCAGGATAATCCCGTTATTTACCACCACTCCCAGGAGGATAAGGAATCCGGTAAGGGTATTGGCATTGAATAGGCTGTTTCCCGTGAATATTAAGGCGAGGAAAGAGCCGATAGCGGCTAACGGGATGGAGAACATCAGTACAAACGGGGTGGATACCGATTCAAATACTGAGGCCAGGATCATAAATATCAGGATAAATGCAGCTATGATCAGGAAGTAGAAGTCCTGCAAT
Source organism: uncultured Prolixibacteraceae bacterium (assembly GCA_964632305.1). Lineage (GTDB taxonomy): Bacteria > Bacteroidota > Bacteroidia > Bacteroidales > Prolixibacteraceae > CAZWBR01. The sequence goes on along the minus strand of CAZWBR010000002.1, from coordinate 23,695 downwards.
TCATCTTCTTCGTGAATTACCTGAACAGCGACTCCTGAAGGCAGGTTATAACCTCCGACAAGATCGTCAATTTCAGTTCGGTAGGATTCGAGCAGATCTTTGGAATCCTGTGCTGCATCGACAAACCGGTAACGCACTTCGATTTGCTTTTCCTGGTTAACACGATCGATATTCGCATAGCCCGAAGAATAGATTACGTCGCTGATCATTTGCAATTCATGTAACCCTCCTGAGGCGTCTGGGATAGGTAATGTTTTAAGATCCGTAATATTCCGTGCTTTATTATATTCCTCCTCAGTTTCGCCCACTTTCGGCATTTCCTTGATGGTGATGTCATATTCATCAGTCCCTTGTTTGAATGGAACGCCGGTGCTAACTTCTTTGCTGAACGAGTTTAATTCGGTAGAGACATTGTTTAGTGTCATGTTGTATTCGTTCAGCAACAGCGGATAGAACTGAAGGTGGACCTCCGGTCTGTTGCGGGAATAACTAACACGAACCCCGTTCATCGATTCGAGCGATTCGAGATAATACTGAAGGTCGGAAGCGACATTTTTCATCACATCGAAGTCCTGTCCTTTTATCAATATTCGTTCCCAGTTTGAACCAACACCCATTATTCGCATTAAATCTCCGCCACCGCCACCGGCACCCATAGAACTTCCAGAGTTTCCGCTGTCGGAAGCATCGGTAACATCGATTTGAGCTCCGGAGATACCATCCATCCGACTCTCTACATCGTCCCGTATTTGGGCGATAGTTCGTTTGTCGATTTTCTTATAATCTTCTTTTAACTGGATCGTAATGGTAGCATCCTCTGCCTGAATATTGCTCGTAACATCCTGTATCTCTTTAATCTCTTTTAACCGGTCTTCTATTTCGGTTACTACCTTATCGGTGGATTCAATTGTTGAACCGGAAGATGTGGTTACTGCAACGCGGAATGCAGTCGTTTCAATTTCCTGTAAATTACTCATACTTAATGCCATGCAAATAAATATGGTGAGGAAAAAGACGACCACGACACCGACAATCGTTTGAGCAGGCGTACGTAAAGAATACTTAAGGATCATCCTATAGGCTTGCACAAGAGGATTTCGCGTTGAAACCTGCGTGAATTTCATATTACCGCCTTCGGTCTTTCTCAGGAAAGAATAGGCCATCATTGGGATCAGGAGCATCGCCACCAAAAGAGAAATCAATAATGTGGAGATTATAGAAACCCCAACGTTTTTCCCGATCAGGCTGATATTAATATCATCAGAAAAGAGGAATGGGAGGAAAACGGTAATGGTTGTAATTGTTGCGGCAAAGACCGATCGCCAGACTTCGGTTGTTCCCTGAATAACAGCCTCTCTTGGCGATTTTCCTGAGGCCCGTAACCGGTAGATGTTTTCAAGCACCACTACACTATTGTCGAGTAACATCCCAACTGCGAGCGCCATTCCAACTAAAGTTAAGCTGTTGATGGTCACATTTGCAGCGTAGAAGAAGTTGAAAGCGGTAAGAATGGAAATTGGAATCGCTAAAGCAATGATGGAAACCAATTGCATGTTTTTCAGGAATATCCACAGAACAAAGATGGCCATCAAACCTCCGACAATGGCTAACTCGCCAATTTGGTTGAGGTTCTTCTCCATTGTTTCGGCCGAATTGGTCTGTACGGATATTTTCATATCCTTCGCTGCCAGTTCGCTGTTGAGTTTCTCAATAACGGCCAGGGTCTTTTCAGACAATTCGATAAGGTTCGATTGGGAATCATTGACGAGAGAGAGCGAAACGGCATCCATCCCGTTGACCCGCGAGTAAGAGGTTTGTTCTTTTACCCCGAAATAGACTTTGGCAACGTCTTTCAGCAAAATAGGTCCATCGGCTATTACCAGGTTTTCGATCTCCATAAGGTCATCGAACTCTGAGGTAATATGGACGGCAAATTGCTGGTTCGACCCATAAACATTCCCGGCAAAGGCCCTGGAACGATAATTCTGCGAAATCTTGTTACGGATAGTTGAAGCCGTAATGTGGTAAGCTTCGCAAACATCCATATCAAGTTGAATCTCGATCGATTTTTCACGTCCGCCATAAACGGTTACACCTGCAATCCCGTCAATATTTTCAAGCTCTGGGGTGATTTCAAGGTCAGTGATGTTACGGACCACATCGGCTCCGCCACTTCCGGTCACCTGCAGTTGCATGAATTGATTGCTGGATTGTTCCAGGTCTACTTTTACTACCGTAACCTGAAATTGCTCGGGGATTGAAGATTTAATCTCGTCGATTTTTTCCTGCAACTTCAGGTAAGTATATTTAAAGTTGACATTTTTATTGAATTCGACCATAACGGTACCTCTACGCGATTGAGCGGAGGATTCCATATTTTCGATTCCCTGTAATGTCCCTATTGCACCTTCGATCGGAATGATGGCCTGACTCTCCATGTATTTTGGATCAACCTCTTGCTGGCTGCTTACCTGGACATAGAGCATCGGCAATTCGGCATTTGGGAAGAGTTCCATGGAAAGGTTTTTCCATGAAACATATCCCAACATGCTTAATCCGATAAAGAGCATGCTAATGAGTACTTTCCTGTTTATTATAAAGTTCATAAATTCTCGTTTTCCGTGTTAACGGGTAATTGATTACAATCAGTCGATCTTTTATTCCTCTTCTTTTAATGGTTTATTACTGGTCATCAGATCATAAACACACGGAATAACCAAGAGGGTAAGTATTGTACTGGTGACCATTCCACCAATTACAGCCAATGCCATCGGGGATCGTAATGCGGCGCTATCGCCAAACCCAAATGTCAATGGTAACAGAGCCAAAATGGTTGTTAAACTGGTCATCAAAATCGGGCGTAACCGTTGCTGTCCGGCCAAGGCGATGGCACGAGCTTTATCCAAGCCGGCATGCCTTAATTGATTGATTCGGTCAATAAGAATGATGGAGTCATTGACCGCTATACCGGCCAGCATGATGATCCCGATCAGAGCCATCATGTTGAATGATCTTCCCATAATGAAGAAGAGAATCACTGTACCAACGATAGCGAACGGAATAGTAAACAAGATGACAAAAGGATGGACCAATGACTCAAATTGAGATGCAAGGACCATATAAACCAAGATCACAGAAAGCAATAAGGCTAGCTTAAGGTTCCCCATTGATTCTTCTCTCTTTTGTTCCTCACCGGAAATTTTAATCCGGTAATTATCCGGCAATTCTATTGGAGCAATTTTTTCTTTAATCTGCGAAACCACCTGATTCAACGAAACGTCTTTATTCAGTTCCGTCGTTACTTTCCCGATACGGTTCTGGTTACGGTGGATGATTTCGTTAGGTGCGACAGACTCCTGAAGGCTGGCAATTTCGTTTAATCGTATTATTTGTGTTCCATTACGGAGAATCATATCTCCCAATGCGGCTACTCCGAGTTTGGGCAACCGAATGGTTATATCGCTCAATTCGCCATTTCGATCAAACGAACCGGCTGCTTGCCCCTGAAGTTTAGCCTGAATTTGCGAAACGATAGTGCTTACACTTAAGTTATATGTTCCTGCCCGGAAGCGGTCAACCATAACATTGACTTCAGGATATCCCTGTTCTGTATTGGTCTGGATGTTGTACAGGCCTGGAACATCATGAATTGCCGTTTTGACCTGATTGGTAATCATATCAATTTCGTCTAAATCTTCACCATAAACTTCAACGACGATTGGAGCATCCTGATTTCCGAGAATACTTTTCAATGCAGATTCATCCTGAACAAAGCTCACTTCGAATTGAGGATTTTCAGCATACCATCCCGCAACAGCCGATACCACTTCTGAAGCAACATATTTAGCCTCTGGTTTTAATACCACTTTAACTTCTGCCGTATTCTCACCCTCGAATACCGATTGTTCGCTGCCGGATAATCCGCTGGATGGACCGATACGCGAATAAATCGATTGGATATTTTCACCCATCAATTCTTTAAGCATCGATTCGATTGATCCGATAGCCTCTGAGGTACGGTTTAAAGTAGTTCCTTCGGTCATTTTTACATTGATAGAAAATTCTTTACTGTCTGTTTTAGGCATGAATTCACTGCCAATAAAAGGAACCAGTAAGAATGATAAACCAACCAGAATCAACGATACGATGGTGACATGCCATTTATAGGGGAGGATATTCTTAAGGAAATTTCCATAACCCTCAAATTTGCTTGATGTAGAAACAGCAGGACGTTCCTTTTTTCTGAAAAAGGTGTGGTAAAGCATCGGAATCAGGAATATCGCAATAGCTAATGATGAAATCAGTGAAAATGCTACTGTCATCGCCTGATCTTTGAATAATTCACCGGAGGCGCCATGCATGAAAACAATTGGAAGAAAAACAACGATTGTTGTTAGTGTTGATGCGGTAATGGCACCACCCACTTCAGCAGTCCCTACTATTGCAGCTTCTTTAGCTGACATCCCGTTTTGATGGTTCCTGAAAATATTTTCCATGACAACGATGGCATTGTCAACCAGCATACCGGCACCAAGGGCTAACCCTCCAAGAGTCATGATGTTTAACGATAATCCGTTAAAATACATTAAGTTAAAGGTGGCTATTACCGAGATTGGAATGGAAAGACTGACGATTAAGGTGGTTCCTATACGACGGAGGAAGAAGAACAGGATAATGATGGCAAGAAAGATCCCAACCAATAGGGTGTCTTTTACCTCGCCGATCGCGCTACTGATAAAGGTCCCCTGATTCGAAACAACAGTAAATTGATAGCCAGGCAATGCTTTTTCTATACTTGCCAAAGCAGTGGTGATATCCTCAACCGCTTTAACGGTATTGAATTTGGTTTCCTTGTAGATGGAAAGGCCAATGCACCGTTCGCCATTAATCCGAACAATATTTTCCGGTTCTTTATTGGTAAAGCTTACAGTGGCCACATCATGCAAATAGGTTGGCGCTTTTTCAGCAGTGGAACTACCTGCAACAGGCGAATTATACCCGACGATCAGGTTTTCAAAATCTTCTTTGGTCTGCAGGAGAGAAACCCCTTTAACAACATATTGCAATCCGGTCTCGGTGATGGTTCCGCCGGAGATACTGCGGTTGTAATTCTGGATTTGTTGCGAAAGCGCATCAACCGTTATGTTATAGGATTCCAGTTTGTAAGGATCGGTATCGATTCTTACTTCGTTTTCCTCAACTCCGGATAATTCAACTTCGGCAATACCCTCCAACCGGACTAACTCATTACGTATGTAGTTTGCAGCTACCTTACGTAACTCGTTCATATCTTTAATGGTTGCATGTGACATGCCAACAACGATCACCGGTTTAGTATTGGGATCATGTTGGGTAATGTTCAGTTCGTCGATTTCGGAGTTTTGCGAATAACTGGTCAATGCTTTTTGCAGGTCGAGGAAAGCTTCGTCCATATCTTTCGACCAACTGTATTCTATAGTTATTTGAGCAGAACCGGTTCTTGATACTGATGAAACTTCAACTACACCGCTTTGACGAATAGCCACTGCTTCGATATTATCAACGTAAAGCTTTTCCATTTCCTCCGGTGGACGTTCTCCGGATTTGATCTCGACGAAAACCTTTGGTGAGTTTAAGTCGGGGAAAAGGTCAATTCCAAGTTTTTGGTAGGAAATTATCCCTAGCAGCAAGACTGCAAACACAACCATTAATATGGTTACCGGGTAATTGACTGCAAAATTGGTCAGTTTTTTCACGTGTATATATTTTTTAATTTCAATCGATTAGATCATGTTATATTACCTATATCGGACATTTGAAAAGTTTCAAAAATCCGGATCACAAGAGTAATAATCTGCTGATCTATTTTATAATCTTAACACTTGAACGGTCACGAAGGGTCTCGTATCCTTTGATAACAATCCTGTCGTTCACATTTAACCCTTCGGTAACTTCAATCGAGGTTTCATTTTCGAGCCCGGTAGTGATGATACGGCGTTGGGCTGCTCCGCGGTCAACAATATATACAGTTTTTCCACGGGCACTGGTCATGATAATATCTTTGGGAATTACGATGACACTGTCTCTGCGCGCGATTTCGATATCAGCTTTCACAAACATCCCGGGGCGTAATTTCAGTTCGGAGTTATCGATCTGTATTTTTCCCTTGAATGTACGTGTTTCTGTACTTACCACCGGTGAAAGTTCATTGATCTGAGCTTTTAACGTATCATTGGGGATCGTATAATTGGTAATCGAGGCTTCCTGCCCGATATTGATGGTGTTCAGGAATTTTTCCGGTAGGTTAACTTCCATCATTAATTTACTGTAATCCATTAAGGTAACGATACTGGTTCCGGAACTAACCCTGGTTCCATTGGTTACATGCGGTAAATCGACAATAACACCACGGAAAGGAGCTTTGACTTCCATTTTGGCTATTTGTAAACTGGCATTTTCATAGGAAGTTTTGGACTCGGCAAGTGATATCTCGGAATTTTTCAGTTCCCTTAAAGTAACCCCGCCTTTATCGTATAAAGATTTTTGCTTTTCATATTCCATCTCAGCCATTTCAAGATTCATCTTTTTAGTGCTGACCGAGTTGGTATTTACATATTCCGGATTCACAAAGCGGACAATAGTCTGTCCTTTTTCAACAATATCGCCGAGCTTAAAAACCCCACCGGTACGGGGATTTTTAGCAAGATGATAATCGCCTGCCATTTCAGAATTTAGAACTACCTGGCTTGCAGCGCTGGCTGTACCTGTCGTGTTGATAAATTGAACAATTGATTGTTTTGTAACATCGGCTACTGAAACAGGAGCGGCCAAATTGCTATTCAACTGGTTTCCCTGATTACCACAGGCAGCTATTACCGGAATCAAGGCTATCATCATCCATTTGTTGTTGAGTTTCATATGAAAAGGTTTTTTCAATTTTGAAGAATATTATTACTTAATTAATTATTTCTGATTTGATTGGTAATCCTTATAAAATTTTTCAGGAACTACCGGTTCGTTGATGGTGAAATCGTAGAGTGATTGTATTTTCAGGTTGAGTAATTCAATCTTGTAATTGATCAAAGCTTGGGCATAAGCCATTTTGTTATCGGAAAGCTGGACTTGATAAAGATTGAGGTCCATACTGGTCAGGTCACCGTTTTGGTAACGTTCCAAATTAATATCATAGGTCAACTGCGAGTTGTTCTGGTTTTGTAATTTGATATCAATCTGATTTTTAAGGTTTGAGAGATTGCGGACTACCTGTCGTATGTCAATTTTTATCTGGGTTTCCTGATTTGACAGGCTTAATTTCTGTGAGTTGATTACCGCTTCCTGAGCCTTGATCCTGGCAGTTCTTTCACCCCAGTCGAAAATCGGGACATTGAAACTGATAGAAACACGAGGGCTTTTGGTCGGACTGTCATAGATCCGGCCGAACTTCGGATCGTCACCTGCAAGTCCTATAGAAAGGCTAGTAGATCCTGAAAACTCATTAGATGCTTTAGTCTGGATAAGGTCGAATTGAGAGGTCTCTACACTGATCTGGCGTTGACGAAGCTCCATACGTGAAGCCAATCCGTGTTCAAGAGCTTTCTTACTGTCAATTTCAACAGGTGTAACATTGACATCCGTCATAACAGAGATTTCATCAAAGATATCTAATCCAATGTATTGCTTAAATATGTCTTTTGCGTTTTCGAGGGAAACACGACCTGATTCAACGCTGGATTTTGCGGTGGCTAAGTTCACTTCAGCCTGGAAAAGCTCTTCTTTGGCCGCTAAACCCGCATCAACTTTGTTTTTAATAATTTCGTAACTTTTTTGTGTATTGGTATATTCATCTTCCCTGATTGAGAGACTCATTTGTGCCAAATATACATTGTAAAAATACTGAGAAACGCTCTTTTCCAGGTTTAGACGTTGCATGGCATAACTCAGCATCGCATTTTCGTTGTCCAACTCCAGGTTTTTTATCTGAAGTTTGGTCCTGTTGTAAGTAAATAATGGTTGCGACAAGCTGAGATAAAGATTATTAAAGAAAGACTCGGTAGTTGTAGTATTTTGTTCACTGTAATTACTTTTCCAACCAAATTGGTTGTTCAGAGAGATCGTCCCATCGGTCAGCGCAATCGGTTGCTTAACTGTAAATGTTCCGCTGCTATTGAAACTTTCCGTCGTATTCCACTGTGAAAAGTAATCATTGAATGAGCGGCTCTGACTGTATTCAATCGGATTAAGTGTTAACGAGAACTTGGATTTTAATGCTGCTCGTTGTGCATTTAACGATTGTTGGGTGCGCTCCAGATTGTAAAGAGAGTTTAACAGACTGGGACTGTTTTTTTCTGCGATTTCCATCGCCTGTTCCAATGTGATAATGGTTTGTGCTTTCGCAGTGAAAACCCCCATTCCCAATAGGAAGATTAGCAATAAATGATTTAGTTTTCTCATAGTAAATATTGATTTAATTTTCTCTTACTAGTTTAATAGCGTCGGCATAAATAGCACTTGCTTTGGTATTATTATTCAATTCGACACGGGATGAATCAGATGAAAAATGGTAAGCGCCTAATTCAATCCAACCGGTATCTAAAGTACTAACGTCAATCACCTGATGTTCTTCGCCGTCATCATGGAAAATGCTGAAATTATAATCTTCCTTACTCTGTCTTTGATAACCACGTCCTCCGCCAGGTCCACCTCCGGCAGGACCACCAACCACCATTCGCATGCCACCACCAGTCCGTACTCGTGGAATATAAGCGTAAACCCTGTAATATCCTTTTTCTTTGACGGGTAGATTCCAAATGGCTTTTCGCGCACCATCGCCTCCTTTACAGTAATAGGCAGAGCGAATTTGTTTCCCATAGAACAGTTCGTTCGAGGTCAAAGTCCAGTTAACCGGTGGATTCCACATATTCATTCCTTTGTATTTCAAATCATCATCTTCAGGTTTACCGCTGATGAGTTTTAATAACAGGCTTGAAGATTCGGGCTGTACCATAGAAAAACCGGGATCTTCAGTATCCACAATAATTTCATCAGGATTTGACCCGTCAGTGTATGAAATTATTTCTTCTCCTTCAGTAGCTTGTGCTTTTTCATCAAGTTCGATTTTTTCGAAACGCTGAGTGATTGTTGATGGGATGTTATGGGATGCAAAGGTTTTAAAAGTCACCATTCGAGGTTCCTGATTAAGTACATAGGTCAGTTTCTTGGATTCTTTTGCCCCGATAACAATAGTTTTTTCGATACGATCGTCCGAAGAGGCTCCTCCACCGCCCATTCTTTGTCCAAAACCGCCAGGACCACTACCTCCGCCAAGCATAAACTCAATAGTCACAGCACCGGATATTTCTTCGGTATTTGTTAAAATAAAAGAGATAACGGTTTTTACCTGATCCTCACCTTTGATGCCATATGATTTAATGTCAGTGATGACATAACCTGGAAGGAGGTTTGAATCGTACCATTTGGACATATAATTATCCAGATCGAGATTGAAGTTGTTCCTTAATTGTTCGTTCAGTTCGCTGACCGGAACACTCCTGAATTTTCGATCATCGATAAACTTATAAATGAAATCCTCAAATTTATCGGGGCCTACTGCACCTTTCATCAATGCGAAAAGAAAGCCACTTTTTGTCTGAATTACATTATCAAGAATGTCCGGATCATCCTGATCTTTCAGAATAGAGGCAAAGGATTTGCTTTGCAGAGCAATATTCCCTTTATCATCCTCCGAGAGTCCTGCACTCATGTTTCGCATGAAATTCCCGGTGGTTCCTGATGCCGCATTCGAAATATACGCTTCAATGACCCGGTTGGTAATAGGGTATTGGTTGGATTCAACATTTATCACGTAATTGAAATAATTCGGGAAGATATAACAGGGGTTCATACTTTCAGACATGTTTATCATTCCACCGCCACCTCCTCCAATTCGGATACCTACCATACCGCCACCTCCAAATGAGTTGTTTTTGGCAGTCAATAAAGCATCATTTACAAATCTTCGAAGGTAGTTTTCTTCTGTTTCCCGCTGACTTACTGCCTCATTGCTTCTTTGGCTCATCCTTTGAGCCATGCGCTTGGAATTGGCAAAATTGGCGCTGTTAATTTTAAAACCTCCTTCAGGAAGATAGACTGTTTCTGGTTGTACTTGCTCCCCTGCACTTGTCCAGACATGGTTAAATGAACAGAATTGAACCGGTATTTCGACCAGTTGAAGTCGTTGATAAGGATATTCCAAGCGAACTTTGGCCTCCCAGGTTCTCTTAAGGTCACGTATAACCGGTCTGATTGAATCGGACAATACACTAAAATATTCATCGAAGTTGTTATGTCCTTTCAGGAAGTTGAGGGCATATTCAACACTGTCAACTGTAACGGCTCTGGTTTCATAGTTACCGACCGCAAGTGAAATTTGCGGCAGAGGATGTTCCGGCTTGAAACTCCAGGTCCCATTGCCTTCGTCGGTTACTTTTCCCTGAGATAAAGCTTTTAGGTTGTTATTTGTCTTAACCCTAAGATTGAAAGTGGAAAACTGGGTTGTGAGCCAGTTCAGGCCATTTGAAGAATAACTGATTCCAGGAGTTGGATACCAGCGTGTTTCAGGAGTAAGCAGTAAATAGTCGTTGGTTACAAAAGCATGTTTTTTATCTGCAATTCCATTACCACGGTTCATCCATTCTTCTACTCTTTCACGGGTCATGTCCAGGTAGCAGAACGACTCATTTATTGTCCCTTGGTATGAAATTTTAACCTGCATAGAATCGCCAGGCTGCAATGGAGCAGAAGGTCTTAGCTTGATTAGCTGCAACTCCCGTTCAAAGGATGCACCACTTACTTCCGTTACTTCCAATCCGGGATTCAACGTTAAGATAATCTCACTCATAGGGGACTGTTGATTGTTTTTAATCAAAATCCCTGACGTAGCTTCGATTTTATTTCCGCTGTGTGTTAATTCTATATTGTAGTTTCGAGCTGTTACCGGTAATTGTGCCGCATATTTATCATTCAGGGCAATCATTTCATTCCTGAGCTGATCCTGACTGTTGATATTGCCAATGTATTTGACGGCCAATCCAAATCCCAGGGCAAGAAATATTACACTGGATATCATCGTGGATCTGCGTACGACCTGCGACTGAGGCAATCGTTTTAACAACATAATGGTTAATCCGATAAAACCCATTCCAAGGAATAAGTAGATGCCGCGATGGATCAGTATATCGTTAAATGTGGCAAATCCCACAAAATCAGACCACGTCATGGGCAAGTGGAATGCCATATAATCAAAAAGGTAGTGGAACTTATCCTGAAGGTAAAAAAGAGTTGCCGCAATATAACCCAATAGCAATAAGAAGGTAATTGCTTGGTTTAGAATGACAGACATCAGGAAAAATGAGAACCCGAGAATAAATATAAGTGTCGGGATACTGATTAGGAAAAAATAATAGAAGTATGGCATTAACCTGAACTCAGTGTATGGTGAGGCGAGGTTAAAAACGGCAACAATTGCCAGCGCGATAGCATTTAAGACGACAAACACCCAAATGTTTCCGAGGGTTTTCCCGATAACATAATCTGTATTGGTCATCGACCGCATGTAGATGGTCTCGGTGGTATCCAGTTTTTTGTCCCGTTTAAGAAACTCTGAGGCCAGAAATACCGCAATTACCGCCTGAGCCACATTTATGATATAGAGGTTCATAAATGGAATAATTGATGGCAATGCAACCATATCTCCATCGGGAAAACCTATACTGGTTTGGGTAATCAAATTGTAAAGTAAAACAAAAACCAAAGAAAGAATAGAAAATATCCGGAAAAACCAACTTCGAAACAGAGTCTTCGACTCATATTTAGCGACTGCCAGGATATTATGGATTGCTCTCATATTTTTAGATTTATGAATTTTCTATTTTGGTATAGTTGATTATCTGAAACTGTATTTATTTTAAGGGGATGAATTTCAATTACTATACTTCAAGCCACCTTTGATTCAATTCATGTTCCATAAAATTGACATAAGCGTGTTCCAGGTTTGGTTCGATACGGACGCCATCATATCCATTAATGTTTTTGGCCACTACCTGAACTTCCCAACCGCCATCCATAGGAATTGAGGAGATAATCGGGTATTTTTCCTGAATTTCGTAGTATTCTGTTTCTGTAGCATTAATCTTAAAGACGTTATCCTTGGCCATATGGATCAGATTTTCAGGTGAGCCTTTATAAGCCAAAGTTCCTTGGTTCATCAAGGCCATATCAGTACAGGTACTGGAGATGTCTCCTACGATATGGGTGGAAAGAATAATGATTACATCGCGGTCGCTGAAGCGGGTCAGTAGATTTCTGAATCGAATACGTTCCTCCGGATCAAGACCGGTGGTCGGTTCGTCTACAATAATGACTTTCGGATCGCCAATCAAAGCCTGGGCAATTCCAAGCCTTCGTTTCATCCCACCCGAAAGATTGTTGGCAAAACGGTTACGGGCTTCATATAATCCGACCTCCTCTAACATTCGTTCAACGGTATCTTTACGTTTCCTTGAATTGGTCAGACCTGCAAGACGGGCATTATAATCAAGATATTCATAAGTAAGAAGCTTTGGGAAAAAACGAAAGTCCTGAGGAAGGTACCCCAGCATATCTCTAATCTCTTTACGGTGTTTCTGCATATCAACGCCATTAACCAGGATCTGACCGGAGGAGGGTTTCGCCAAGGTAACCAAAATACGCATTAAGCTCGATTTCCCGGCGCCGTTAGGTCCTAGTAACCCGAACATCCCGTTTTCTATCGTCATTGAAAGGTTCTTCAGTGCATGTTTCCCGTTTGGATAGACCTTATTCAATTCTTTTATTTCAATTTTCACAGTCTTTACAATTTTAAACCGGTTATTATTGTTTAGCTATAACTTATCGTAACATCAATTCGACTGTATTAGTGTGTAAAGGTTTAAATGCAGTACAGATTTTTGCTAAAATTTTACAAAATATTTATCGGTTGGTGCCTCTGCCTTTCAGATTGTCAATTTTTATCTTCTATGACTTTCATTTATTTTTCTGAATAGAAGTAATGATCATATTATCAAAATCATCCGGTTCATGCCATGTGAGGGTGAAATCGGGATAATAAATAATGGTCTAGCGATTGGAACCCGGATATTGAGAGGGGCTCATTCCGGGTCGATTTACTCGTATCCTGATATCTTTAAACGGAATAAAACTATGAGTATAATATTGTTGTGCTCTTTTTTGTTGATTAATCTAAGGTTAAGATGAAAAATCAATAGAAAAAGAGGAGGAGGGGATAGAAAAGTTATTTAATGAGAGGAAACGAAAAAAGGAGCCTTGTGAGCTCCTTTTTATCTGAATATTTATTTCGCCTGAATATTTTGCTTACTTCACTTTCGAAACAATGGCGCTGAATGCAGCTGGATTGTTTAAAGCGAGGTCGGCAAGAACCTTACGGTTGATTTCGATGTTTGAGGCTTTCAGTTTACCCATAAATTGTGAGTAAGAAAGACCTTCGGTACGGACTGCAGCATTGATACGCTGAATCCATAATGCGCGGAACAAGCTTTTTTTCCGTTTTCTGTCGCGGTAGGCATATTGTTGACCTTTTTCCCAAGTATTCTTGGCAACCGTCCAGACATTCTTCCTGGAACCAAAGTAACCTCTGGTCTCAAGTAAAAGCTTTTTACGACGCGCTTTTGATGCTACATGATTTACTGATCTTGGCATTTTATTACTGTTTTGGACACTGGCGCTTCCTGCTTTGAGGAAATCTTAGGTGCACATTGCCCGGTTAAAAAACTAATTTTTTCTCTCTGTCAAAATAAGAAACGATTACTTCATAGCAAGAAGTCGCTTTACACCAGCCACGTCAACATCGGCTACGGTACCCATATAAAGCAGGTTCCGTTTGCGTTTGTTGCTCTTCTTGGTCAGAATGTGACTGTGATAAGCATGTTTCCTTTTGATCTTTCCTGTCCCGGTCAGTTTGAAGCGTTTCTTTGCTCCGGGATTTGTTTTCATTTTAGGCATCTCTGTCTAAGTGTTAAATTATTTTTTCTTTTTCGGCGAAATAAATATCGACATTCTTTTTCCTTCGAGTTTGGGAAGCTGTTCCACTTTCCCAAATTCTTCCAGGTCGTTGGCGAAACGGAGTAGAAGAATCTCTCCCTGTTCGTTGTAAAGAATCGACCGTCCTTTGAAAAAGACGAAAGCCTTTACTTTAGCCCCTTCCTGGAGGAACTTTTCAGCATGCTTTAATTTGAAATTATAGTCATGGTCATCAGTATTGGGACCAAAGCGGATCTCTTTGACAATAATTTTGGCCGCTTTTGCCTTCAGCTCTTTCTGCTTTTTCTTTTGGGCATAAAGAAACTTCTGATAATCGATGATACGACAAACGGGTGGCTCGGCATTTGGAGAAATCTCTACCAAATCGAGTTCCAACTCATCAGCCTTTCGCAGTGCATCCTGAATCCTGAAAATACCCGGATTGTCGATGTTGTCACCGACTAACCTGACTTCGGGTACATTCCGGATCTGATGATTGATCCTGAATTGCGACTTATCTTCTTCCTTCGGTGGTCTTGCCCCCGGATTGGTCTTAAGAACGGCTATGGCTATATCCTCCTATAATTAAATTAATAACAACTAACTGTAAACTTCTGCAAGCATGGTTTTAATCTCACTCCGGAGCATTTCGGCAAATTCAATATAGCCCATTGCTCCTTTGTCACCTTCGCCCTGACGGCGTACCGAAACGGTATCAGTTTCAGCTTCCTTCTCTCCAACAATCAGCAGGTAAGGTATCCGTTTCATTTCGTTGTCACGGATTTTCCTGCCAATCTTTTCGTTACGGTCGTCAACGACGGTGCGAATATCGGAATTATTTAGATAATTTGAAACTTTTTGAGCATAATCGTTATACTTTTCGCTGATCGGCAGAATGACCACCTGATCGGGGGTCAGCCAGAGCGGGAATTTTCCGGCGGTATGTTCGATCAATACGGCACAGAATCGTTCCATGGAACCGAAGGGGGCACGGTGAATCATCACCGGACGATGACGCTTGTCGTCGGCTCCAATATATTCCAGTTCAAAGCGTTCAGGTAGGTTATAATCCACCTGGATAGTTCCCAGCTGCCAGCTTCGGCCAATGGCATCTTTCACCATGAAGTCGAGTTTTGGACCATAGAAGGCGGCTTCCCCCAATTCGGTGACCGTCTTCAATCCCTTTTCCTGGCAGGCTTCGATGATGGCCCGTTCGGCTTTCTCCCAGTTTTCGTCGGATCCGATATACTTTTCAGTATTTTTAGGATCGCGAAGCGAAATCTGAGCGGTATAGTTTTTAAAGTCAAGTGCCTTAAAGATGATGAAAATGATGTCGATCACCTTCAGAAATTCCTCTTTCAGCTGGTCGGGACGGCAGAAGATATGGGCATCGTCCTGAGTGAATCCACGAACCCTGGTCAAACCGTGCAGCTCGCCACTCATTTCGTAGCGGTAAACGGTTCCGAATTCAGCCATACGAACCGGCAGATCTTTGTATGAACGTGGTTTGAATTTGTAGATCTCGCAGTGGTGCGGACAGTTCATCGGTTTCAGCATATACTCTTCTCCTTCAGTGGGAGTATGAATAGGCTGGAACGAATCTTTTCCGTATTTCTGGAAGTGGCCCGAAGTCTTGTATAATTTCACGTCGCCGATATGGGGAGTGATCACCTGTTCATAGCCAAATTTCTTCTGTACCTGTTTCAGGAACTTTTCAAGTTGCTCACGAAGCATCGCCCCCTTTGGCAACCACATTGGCAGACCGAGTCCCACCTCCTGCGAAATGGTGAAGAGTTCCATCTCTTTGCCGATCTTGCGGTGGTCGCGTTTCTTGGCTTCTTCCATTAAAAGGAGATACTCATCGAGCAGCTTCTGTTTCGGGAAGGTGATTCCGTAAACACGCGTCAGCATCTTATTCTTCTCGTTACCGCGCCAGTAAGCTCCGGCAAGGCTGGTCACCTTTACCGCTTTAATATAACTGGTGTTGGGAAGGTGAGGACCACGGCAGAGATCAGTGAAATTCCCTTGTTTATAAAGTGTGATTGTACCGTCTTCCAGTTCCGAAATCAGCTCCTGCTTGTATTGGTCGCCTTTTTCGGTGAAGAATTTCAGTGCATCGCTTTTCGAAATGTCCGACCTGACAATATCATTCTTCTCGCGGGCCGTTTCGATCATCTTCTTTTCGATATCAACAAAATCTTTGTCGGTCAATACTTTTCCGTCAGGAAGATCGATGTCGTAATAGAAGCCGTTCTCAAGTGATGGGCCAATGCCGAATTTCGTACCGGGGAAGAGCAACTCAATGGCCTCAGCCATCAGGTGAGCCGATGAATGCCAGAACGTATCGCGTCCTTCCTTGTCGTCCCAGGTGTGAAGTTTAATGGAAGCATCGTTGGTGACCGGACGCATCAAATCACGAACTTCACCATTGACCGAGATCGAGAGGACCTCTTTCGCTAACCGGCTGCTGATGGCTTCCGCAATCTCCAGACCGGTGACCCCGCTATTGAATTCTTTTACTGAATTATCAGGTAGAGTAATTTTGATCATCACAATATTTTTAAGAAGTTGCAAAAATAGTTATTCTAAGTATGTTCGTCAAATATCTTACCGGTTTATGTTGAGATGATTTCAATATTTTTCACGATTATTTTTAGGGAATTGAATTGCGATGGTCCCGAATTTGTAACAAATGATCTTAATCTGGTCGTTTTTTGACGCTTTATTCTATATTTGAAAAGGAAAATTAATATCAGAATTCTATATTATGCAAAGGAAATTTATTGTTTCAGTTCTGTTTGTTTTCGCGGCATGTACTCTTTTTGCCCAATCCATCACCTTAGAGGATGTTATTGCAAATGGAACTTTCAGGCAAAAATCAGTTCAGGGGTTGGCCTCGATGAACGATGGCCTGCACTATACCACTTTGGAAAACAACGGTCGCGAGATCGTGAAATATAGTTACCGGACCGGAGAAAAAGTGGCGACCCTGCTCGACATCGCAACCTTAAAAAACGATTCTCTGAAATCGGTTTCGGATTACACCTTTAGCAGCGACGAAACCAAAATTTTGTTGATGACCGATCGGAAGCAAATCTATCGCCGTTCGTTCACCGCGCAGTATTTTGTTTACAATTTTGCCACCAAGGAGTTGAGCCGGCTTTCCGGGAAAGGGGTACAGCAATTGGCCACCTTCTCGCCCGACGGCGAACGGATCGCTTTTGTTCGTGAAAACAATATATATGTAAAAAGCCTTCGGTTCGGAACGGAACGGCAGGTCACCAGTGACGGTCTGTTCAATAAGATTATCAACGGCGCTCCCGACTGGGTTTACGAAGAAGAATTTGAGTTTAACCGTGCCTTCGAATGGTCGCCCGACAGTAAACAGTTGGCCTATATTAAGTTTGATGAATCGGAGGTCAATACTTTCAGTATGCCCATCTATAAGGGGATGAGTCCTGAAGTGAAGGAAAATACGCTCTATCCGGGAGAATATAAATTCAAATACCCGAAAGCAGGAGAAAAGAATTCGTTAGTTTCGGTTTGGGTTTACGATATTAAAGCCGGGCAGAATATTCAGATGGAAACGGGGAAAGAAACCGATATCTATATCCCCCGTATTCGGTGGACCAATAAAGGAACGAATCTGAGCATCTTCAGGATGAACCGTCTGCAGAACCGCCTTGAATTATTGTTTGCCAATCCTTTTACGGGCGATACCAGGCTGATCTTTACCGAGAAGAACCAGCGCTATATTGAAACCGATTTTCTTGACTATCTTCAATTCCTTCCCGATGAGAAAAGTTTCGTGACCCTCAGCGAACAGGATGGCTATAAACATCTTTATCTGTATGATTTTGGCGGCGTTAAAATCCGTCAGTTGACTGAAGGTAAGTTCGATGTGCTTCAGTATTATGGCTTCGATCCGATTGCCAAAATGTTCTATTACCAGGCAGCCGCGGTATCTCCGATGCAGCGTGAGGTTTATGGCGTGAGCATCGATAAAAAGAAGAAAGTAACGCTGACTCCTAAAGTGGGGACCAATAATGTTTCGTTCAGCAATGGATTCAAATATTATATCAATACTTACAATAATCTGACCACTCCAAACCTGGTCACTTTGCATGAAATTTCGGGGAAACAGATTCGGGTATTGGAGGATAATGAAGCTTTGAAATCGAAACTTTCCGGCTATAAAATACCGCAACGTGAGTTCTTTTCTTTCAAAACGTCAGAAGGCACAGAGCTGAACGGTTATATGATTAAACCGCTCGGTTTCAATAGTAATACCAAATACCCCGTGTTGATGACTCAATACAGCGGCCCGAATTCACAACAGGTGCTCGATGAGTTTAAGATCGACTGGAATAATTATCTGGCCCAGGAAGGTTATCTTGTGGTTTGTGTCGATCCAAGGGGAACCGGCGCAAGAGGGGAGGAGTTCAGAAAATGTACCTACGGCCAGTTGGGTAAGTACGAATCGGATGACCAGATTGAAGCGGCTAAATATTTAGCCAAACAATCCTATGTCGATGGGAAAAATATCGCTATCTGGGGATGGAGCTACGGGGGATTTATGTCAGCCTTGTGCTTGGCCAAAGGGGGTGAAATCTTTAAAGCCGCTATCTCGGTCGCTCCTGTTACCAATCAGCGGTTTTACGATACGGTCTATACCGAACGTTATATGGGCCTTCCTGGTCAGAATCCCGAAGGTTATGACCAAAATTCTCCGATCACTCTGGCATCAGGGATTAAGGGGAAACTTTTGCTGGTGCATGGACTTGCCGATGATAATGTTCATTTCCAAAATTCCATTGAGTTTGCCGAAGCGATGGTTCAAGCAGGAGTTCAATTCCAGATGATGGTTTACAATAACCGGAATCACAATATCCGTGGAGGCAATACCTCGATGCATCTTTATTCCATGTTTAATAATTTCCTTAAAGAGAATTTGAAATAAATTCCGAAGAGGTTGATCATCGGAATAATTTTAAAAGGATACCGCCTGAAATTGAAACACCAATTTCAGGCGGTTTTTATTGTATACCTAATCCTGATAGCAAGAGATAAGGATGATTAAATCAAAAAGTATAAAGTAGCAGGGATGAAATAGAAAATATCGCTGGGTCTGATTTGGTATTATAAAGGGAATGAGGTTTTTATTAGGTTAACCACATTCTGTAACGGGTTTTGTCCAAAAAAAATGCCGATCGGGTTTGGCAAATTTGAAAAACGCTTTATCTTTGCACCGCTTTTAGTCCAAGCCCAGATGGTGAAATTGGTAGACACGCTAGTTTCAGGGACTAGTGACCGCAAGGTTGTGCAAGTTCGAGTCTTGTTCTGGGCACCCAAAATCGAAACCGCCTCAAGCAACTGTTTGAGGCGGTTTTTTTGTGTACTACGAAGAACAGATCGTATCTCCATTTCCCCGATTATTTTTCCCTGACAGGTTTTTCTCCAATTCTGAATAATGATTTACCCGAATCCATTTTCGTAACTTCAATAGGGGTGATGGGCTATACCATCCCCGGACTTTCTGTGCATCTTCTGTGCATCTTCTGTGCTTATTAAGTACAGAAGATCTATAGAAGTAGCATTGAAATAATACGGAAAACCCGGAGCAGATACGGCACGGATTAGAAACAACTCCTTTAATGTCCTGTAGGTGAAGCACTCAATAGAATGATGCTGATTGATTTTGGCAGATTATTGGGTAAACTGGCTGATCGGCCGATCAATATAATTATGATTTGAAAAAACAGCGTAAATAGTTTATTTTGATGTTTATAGAATACTCAGCGTTTGATAATCTTTTTTTGTTCTTCCCTTTCGGTGGAGTAGATCCTTATTAAGTATAATCCAGCCGGTGAATTGGTCAGATCTATTCGGAATACCGTTTCATTTTTGTCTTTCACCGCAGAGTGGATCAATCGGCCCAGATTATTGTAAACCGATACTGTATAGTTCGATTCAAACGGCCTGTCCAGCTCCACTTCTGCCCATCCGCGGGTCGGATTGGGGTAAACCAGGATTTTTCCCTCATGTTCGGCAGTAGTGTTTCTAACCGTTACCACCACCTGATCCTCTGCCGAGCTAAGCAACCCGTCATTAACTATCAGCGTGAAAGTGTAGTCGGTGTTGAAAGCGACCTGGGGAGCCGTAAAGGTTGGTTGTGGTTCAACCAAAGAACTCAACGTTATTCCGTCCGGGGCTATCCATTGATAGGAAAGAGCATCGCCGTCCGGATCAATTGATGAGGAGCCATCCAGTGTTCCAACAACACCTTCATAGAGAATTTGGTCGGTTCCGGCATTGGCCACAGGCGCCCGGTTTTCGTCCAGGACAGTTATTACAACATCCTCACTCTCCGAATTTAAATTGCCGTCGCTGACCATCAGTGAGAAGGTGTAAAGAGAAGTAGCGGTAACCTCCGGCGCAGTAAAGGTGGGTTTAGCAACTGTGGCCGAACTGAGTGTGATGCCTTCGGGCGCTGACCATTGGAAAGTTAAAGATTCACCATCCGGATCTGAAGACTCACTCCCATTTAGTGTGACGGTAGTTCGTTCATTAACTGTCTGATCGTCGCCGGCACTGGCAATCGGAACCTTGTTGATATTCTGAACGGTAATGACGATCTGATCAGCCACTGAGCTCAGTTCACCATCGCTGACCACCAGGCTAAAAGTATAACTGGTGTTTGAGGGAACCTCCGGAGCAGTAAATGTGGGATTGGGAGCCGAGACTGTACTTAGGCTAATTCCTTGCGGGGCTGTCCATTGGTAAATCAAATTATCGCCATCAGGATCTGAGGATTGTGAGCCGTTTAAGGTCACAACTGAATTTTCGGATACAATCTGATCGGGACCGGCATTGGCAACAGGAACCCGTTTAACGTTTTGGACCGTAATCACCACCTGATCGGCCACTGAAAGCGTCCCGTCGCTGACGGTCAGTGAGAAAGTGTATTGGGTTGCACCGGTTACCTCAGGTGAAGTGAAGACCGGCTTCTGTGCCGTGTTTGAACTGAGGGTAATGCCGGCTGGAGCTGTCCATTGATAAGAAATAGTTTGTCCGTCGGGGTCGGAGGAGGCCGAACCGTCGAGAGTGACAATAATCCGTTCATCGACTGTTTGATCGGGTCCTGCATTTGCGACAGGAGTCAGGTTAACGTTCTGGACCGTGATCACCACTTCATCGGCCACTGAACTAAGCGTTCCGTCACTGACTACGAGTGAGAAAGTGTATTGGGTTGGTTCGGCTACCTCGGGTGAAGTAAAGGTTGGTTGCTGGGCCGTATTTGAACTGAGGGTAATACCTGCCGGGGCGATCCATTGATAGGAGATAGCCTGACCGTCAGGATCGGAGGAGGCGGTACCATCGAGAGTGATAATACTCCGTTCACTGACCATCTGATCTGTGCCGGCATTGGCTATTGGCGCTCTGTTAATGTCTTGTACAAGGAGGAGTACTTCGTCGGCAGACGAGCTAAGGATCCCATCGCTGACTACCAATGAAAAAACAAGAATGGAATCAGTGGTAACTTCAGGAGCAATAAAGGAGGGATTCTGGTCTGTTGCCGAGCTTAAAATGATTCCTTCCGGAGGGCCCCATTGATAGAATAAGGTATTACCATCGGGATCGGTTGAACCGGAGCCATTCAGTAGATATATTTCACGTTCAGGGATGGTTTGATCTACTCCCGCATTGGAACTCGGGGGACGATTAATGTCCTGAACAGTGACAATAACCTGGTCAATATTTGAAGTCAAAATTCCGTCACTTACTACTAATGTGAAGGTGTAATTCGTATTGACTGTAACTTCAGGGGAGGTAAAGACCGGACTGGATGTAGTCGCTAAATCTAATGTAATTCCATCGGGAGCATTCCATTGATAAGTCAATTGATCCCCGTCGGGATCGAAAGATGCTGTTCCACTCAGACTGACGATTACTCGTTCGGGTGTATTAATGTCGGGACCGGCATTGGCGACAGGAGTCCGGTTAACGTTTTGAACGGTAATCACTACTTCATCTGCTACAGAGTTAAGCGTCCCGTCACTGACCACTAATGAGAAGGTGTATTGGGTCGGACCGGTTACTTCCGGTGAAGTAAAGGTTGGCTTCTGATCTGTATTTGAACTGAGGGTGATGCCAACAGGGGCGGTCCACTGATAGGTGATCGCCTGACCGTCCGGATCGGCAGAGGCTGAACCATCAAGAGTAACGGTAATCCGTTCATCGACCGTCTGATCGGGCCCTGCATTGGCAACCGGTGCGCGGTTAACGTTCTGAACGGTAATCACCACTTCATCTGCTACAGAGTTAAGCGTCCCGTCACTGACGGTCAGCGAGAAGGTGTATTGGGTTGGACCAGTCACTTCCGGTGAAGTAAAGGTTGGCTTCTGAGCAGTGTTTGAACTGAGGGTAATGCCTGCCGGGGCTGTCCACTGATAGGTGATCGCCTGACCGTCCGGGTCGGAGGAGGCTGAACCATCGAGAGTAACGGTAGTCCGTTCATCGACCGTCTGATCGGGGCCTGCATTGGCGACAGGAGCCCGGTTAACGTTTTGAACGGTAATCACTACTTCATCTGCTACAGAGTTAAGCGTCCCGTCACTGACTACGAGTGAGAAGGTGTATTGGGTTGGTCCTGTTACCTCGGGTGAATTAAAGGTTGGCTTCTGAGCAGTGTTTGAACTGAGGGTAATGCCTGCCGGGGCGGTCCACTGATAGGAGATAGCCTGACCGTCAGGATCAGAGGAGACCGAACCATCGAGAGTAACGGTAGTCCGTTCATCGACCGTCTGATCGGGGCCTGCATTGGCGACAGGAGCCCGGTTAACGTTTTGAACGGTAATCACTACTTCATCTGCTACAGAGTTAAGCGTCCCGTCACTGACTACGAGTGAGAAGGTGTATTGGGTTGGTCCTGTTACCTCGGGTGAATTAAAGGTTGGCTTCTGAGCAGTGTTTGAACTGAGGGTAATGCCTGCCGGGGCGGTCCACTGATAGGAGATAGCCTGACCGTCAGGATCAGAGGAGACCGAACCATCGAGAGTAACGGTAATCCGTTCATCGACCGTCTGATCGGGGCCTGCATTGGCAACCGGGGCACGGTTGACGTTCTGGACGGTGATCACTACCTGATCGGCTACTGAACTAAGCGTCCCGTCGCTGACGGTCAGGGAGAAGGTGTATTGGGTTGGTTCGGCTACCTCGGGTGAATTAAAGGTTGGCTTCTGAGCCGTATTTGAACTGAGGGTAATACCAACAGGGGCTGTCCACTGATAGGTGATTGTCTGTCCGTCAGGATCGGCAGAGGCTGAACCATCAAGAGTAACGGTAATCCGTTCATCGACCGTCTGATCGGGGCCTGCATTGGCAACCGGGGTGCGGTTAACGTTCTGGACGGTGATCACTACCTGATCGGCCACAGAACTAAGCGTCCCGTCACTGACGGTCAGCGAGAAGGTGTATTGGGTTGGCCCGGTTACTTCCGGTGAAGTAAAGGTTGGCTTCTGAGCCGTGTTTGAATTAAGGGTAATGCCTGCTGGGGTTGTCCACTGATAGGTGATCGCCTGACCGTCCGGGTCGGAGGAGGCTGAACCATCGAGAGTAACGGTAGTCCGTTCATCGACCGTCT
>CAZWBR010000001.1:0-170454 GCA_964632305.1 uncultured Prolixibacteraceae bacterium | reverse complement strand
ACCCCTATGGCAAGAATGAAAATCTTGAATCCTAACCCTTAGATGAACGGACCTTCTGTCAATACTGTTTCACTTTTTGTTGAAACAAGAACGTTTTGCAGCATCTCCCTTATGGCTTATTGCCCTTTTGGATTTTGCGATGCAAAGGAAACACATATTTTTTAAACAGACAATATGGACGATGAAAAAAATCACTAAAAATGAAAAAAGAACTAATGTGTTGATAACGTGAGTGTAAAAATCATTTCTCCGGTTTTTTATATTCAGGTTCAAATAATTTATCTTTGCTGAAAACTTGCAATCATGATCCAATACGATAAACCCAAGTTGTTGGTCGCCACTTTTGTGTTAATCCTTTTTTCAGCCTGCGGCCCCTCCGAGCCTCAGAAAGCGGTTAAAAAATTAAACCTTGCTGAATCTTTGCTTGTAAAAGGTGACACCACCATGGCCCTTCTTCTTCTGGATTCCATCACGACTGCTTATCCAAAGGCAATTGTCGAAGTCAGAAAAGCGACCCAGTTGAGCAATCGTATTTATGTCTCGATGATCATGGAGAAGCGCTATTCAATGGCCGGGGTTAAAGTGGTAATCGATTCGCTGATGAAAAACTTTTCTCCAGAAAAAGGTGAATTTGAACGATATACCAATTATATCCCCAATGTTCAGAGCCTCGGCAAGAACTGGTCCCGCTCGTATATCAAAGTCTGGCTCAACGAAAAGGGCGATCTGATGCTGTCGAGCAATTATTACGGGGCCGTTTGGCTGAACCACACTGCTATCCGGGTTTACGACAAGGAGTATGAGGTCGAAACCGATTCAATCCCTGTCGGCGATCCCTATAATTATCAGGGCGATTTTGGAGGCTCCAAATGGGAACGCGTAACTTACCATAATGGGCAGGCCGGCGAGGTGCTCAAACTGATTTCTTCGCACCCTGAACTGAAGTTGAAAGCAGCCTTCGTGGGCAAACAACAGTATTACATCGTTCTCGAAGAACGGGATAAAAACGCGGTTAAGCAGGCTGTGACTCTCGCCAACGCCTTGAAAGCAAGAATTCAGCTTGAGGAGGAAATCAGCTTAATGCAGGGGAAAATCAAGTCGGAAGATAACCTGTAAATCAAAGCGCAATAGTTACTGCCTCTCAAAGGATCTCCTGCGAGAAGGCAACCAGATCTTTCCCTGAATAGTTCCCCGAGCTCATCAAAAGCAGGTTCTTGCCTTTCCATTCAATCGTTCTCAATTCCTTGAAGAGCTGGTCCGAATCAAGAAATACCTGCAGATCATCCCGCCTGAACCCCTCCTTAACCATGGTCGGGGTAATGGGCTCTAACCGTTTATGCTCTAAGGTATGGGGATCGAAATAAACGATGGCCCGGTCGGCCAGATTCATGGTCTCCGCATATTGGGGCAGAAATTCCTTTTTCAAACTACTGAAGGTGTGTAGTTCCATACAGGCGATGAGTTCCCGGTCGGGGAATTGCGATTTTACTGCTTCGATAGTCGCTTTCAGCTTCGAGGGCGAATGGGCAAAATCCCTGAAAACGATCGCTTCCTCCGATGAAGCCAAGGTCTCCAGCCGCCTGGCCGCCCCTTTAAACCGGGGAATAGCTTCGTAAAACTGTTGATCGGTAATCCCAATCTGGTTGCAAAGGATCTTTGCCCCACTGATGTTTTGCAGGTTGTGACGGCCAAAAACCCCGATTCTGGTTTCATGCCCGTTAACCGTCAGATAGGTTTCGCCATTCTTCAACCGGGCATCATGTTCTTGATATCCAATTGTTTTTAATCGGGATTGATTCTTTTCGGCAATGACTCTAAGCCATTGATCACCCGAATAATAAACCAGGGTCCCGTCATCAGGCATCAGCTCGGCAAACCGGTTAAACTGATCTGTATAATTTTCAAAAGTTGGAAAAACATTGATGTGGTCCCAGGCCACCCCGGTAAGAAGGCCAATCTGTGGCCGGTACCAGTGGAATTTTGGCCTCCGGTCGATGGGGGAGGAGAGATATTCGTCACCCTCGAAAACCGCCACTTTTGAAGTGGAATTCAACCGGACCATCGTGTCGAAACCCTCAATCTGGGCCCCAACCATATAATCAAAATCGATATTGTGGTATTGCAAAACATGCATCACCATTGAGGTGATCGTCGTTTTACCATGGCTTCCGCCGATTACCACACGAGTCTTATCTTTAGTTTGCTCGTAGAGAAACTCGGGGTACGAAAAGATTTTCATGCCCATCTGCTGAGCTTTCATCAATTCAGGGTTGTCTTCCCGGGCATGCATCCCGAGGAGGATAACATCGATATCGGAGGTGATCTGTTCGGGAAACCAGCCAAAATTCTGAGGTAATAATCCGTGCCGTTCTAGCCTTCCGCGCGACGGTTCAAAAATTTCGTCGTCCGATCCGGTGACCTTATATCCCTTTAAATGAAGGGCTATTGCTAAATTATGCATGGCCGCCCCGCCAATGGCAATGAAGTGGATTCTCATAGTTTTGTATCTTTGTCCGAATTCGGGTTAAAAATAGTAAAAAGCAGATGGTTTAGTACCACTTCGGCCCGCTATTCGAAAAAGACAGACGCTTATGACAGAACTTTATCCGATAAATGCCGGTTATTTTACTATTGATGGGGGAGCGCTCTTCAGCGTGGTTCCCAAAGTGATGTGGAGTAAGCACTATCCGGCCGATGAGAATAACATCTGCCCGTTGATCATGCGCTGTTTGCTGGTGGTCAGCGGCGACCGCAAAGTTTTGATCGATACCGGGGCCGGCGATAAATACGACGAGAAATACAAACGTAACAGCGGATTGCATGGCGAAGAGACCCTGGTCGGATCGCTGGCCAAAGCCGGTTTCTATCCGGCGGATATTACCGATGTCATTCTCACTCACCTCCACTGGGATCACTGCGGCGGGGCTATTGTCAGGGGGTCAGATGATAACAGCTATGAATTGCTTTTCCCGAATGCCATTCATTGGGTCGCCCAATCGCAGTGGGAACAGGCCTGGAACCCCAATGTCAGGGATGCGACCGCTTTCTTCGAGGCCGACCTGGTCACTCTGCGCGATTGCGGCAAGATGAAATTTATCGGGGAAGGCGAACTCTTTCCGGGTTTTGAGATCAGGATCTTCGACGGGCATACTCCCGGTCAGGTCCTCCCGGTGATCGATTATAAAAACCGGAAGGTGGCCTATGCCGGCGATCTTATCCCCGTCGCGGCCAATATCGCCGTCCCCTGGCTTTGCAGTTACGATCTTTTCCCGGTTACAACCATGGAGGAAAAAGCCTCTTTTCTGAATGAAGTGGTGGGGAAAAATATGATACTCTTCTTCGAACATGACTACTTCGCCGAGTGTGCCGAGCTGGAAGCAGGGTCCCGCTGGCCGGTACTGAAACGTACTCTCGCGTTAACAGACTTATAGATTCACCGGAAGGAGCTAAATCAGGCAAGGCTATCCGGTTTTTGGACAGCCTTGTCAAAAATGAAGAAAATTTCCAGGTATGAAATGAAACAGAAACAAGGATTATGATACCTAATACCCCTTTTACATATTGCAATAGCTCTTTATAATGTCATAGGCTTCCGGAGCTCCCAGTTCGTTAGCCGTATATAAGTCCAGGCACGCATTTTCCATATCATCAAGTTTTATTCTGATCAACCCCCTGCTCATATAGGGTTGGGCGGCTTTCGGGTTTAACTCAATGGCCGTTGTGTAATCTTCCTGGGCCCCCTGCAGATCACCGGCATTCTCCCTGGTAAGGCCCCGGTTGTAATAAGTCACTGAGCTGCCCGGCTTTAAATCAATGGCTTTACGGAAAGCTTCGATCGCACCGGTATAATCGCCCAGTTTATCTCTTGAAAAGCCTAACTGGAAATAGGCTAAGGCATAATTGGGATCCAAAGCAATCACCTTGTTGAGATTGCATATCGCCAGTTGATAATCGTGGGTCTTGATTCTTGATAGTCCCAAATGATAGTAAGCCGATGCATTGCCCGGATCCAACTCGATGACCTTTAGAAAATCGTCAATAGCACGGTCATAATCGTGAGATTGAAGCCGGATGATTCCCCGACTATAATACTGTGCAGCGATCTTAGGGTTAGATCCCTCATCTTCATTCTTTTTTTCAGAAGATATTGTTTTATTCATGGCTGAATAGCCATGGATGCCGGCAATTCTTTGATCCCGCGGCGTCGATCCAAAGATCTCATAGCGGAGCATGATCATAAGGCCAGGTAAGCTGATCGTTTTCATTAGTTGTTAGTTTGGTGAAGTTTTAGGCATAAGTCGACTCCCTGCTTTTATTAATGCCATTTTTCCTGAAGTCTTTAAACTACATTGAAAGGTCTGGCTCTTTAAAAAATGGGTTGTTCTCATTGTTTTCGGTTTAAATAATCTTTTTTTGCCACTCAGTTTTATTCGATTTTCCCCTTAAAGCTGGGATTTACTACCGGTCCGATTGGGGACTGTTGCAGGTTTCATTCTTCTATTGAAATCCCGGATTCAAAACCTTTAAAACATCCACTCCAAACTGTTTTATACTATCGGCCATTTTGATTCGATGGCTTCTGCGGTTCTGCCCGGTTTTTCTTTACCGGCTTCATCCGAATTTTCCGATATGACGATTAACAAAATTTCTATTTCAAATATGAATATTCGTCTCACTCCCGTCAATCCCCTTTTTTAAGGATTTATTATTAAATAATATTTGTCCTGTTTTTGCTTCAGTTCTTTGGCATAATTTGATGCTCCCCTTTAAAATAAAGGGTTTTGTCGTCTTTTATCAGACGAAGGGATTGGTCTTCCTTAAATTCTTCTGTTTTTCTTAGGTGGACAGGAATGCCGGTTTTTTGAAAAACCACAATTAAACCGCCCGGAGAATAGCACAATAAGAGGTTGATATTAAGCGATGATGGGAGAATAGTTCTTTTACATTGGATGACCTGTCCATAATAGGTTTCATGAAGCGCGTGAACGGTCAGAAATGGCCGCTACACAGTTGAGATATGCCGGATCATTCGTGAAAAACAATCGCTTCGAAGACATAAAGATCGGCCGTTTTCCAGCCATCCCAACCAATCCCTGCTTTTTCGCGGGCACAATATCCCAGAAATTCTTCTTTGGTCCAGTTATTCTTCGTGGCCACCTGGGGGAGAAAAGTCCCTGACCGTTCCCCTGCCACCATGAATATCCCGTGTTTCCCCAATTGAAACTCGTCGGGCGAATCGATCTTCCGTAACGGCGAGAGGACCGAAATCTCAATTTCTATCCCGCTTAATTCATCGGCACCGACCGGCTCGAAACGGTAATCTCTCGAAACTGTTGCAACCGACATCTCCCTGATTAACTGCCACAAAGGTTGTTTGCTTTCTATATGGCCGAGACAGCCCCGTAGCTTTCCCCCTTTGTGGATCGACACAAAAGCTCCGCAGTTGAGATTCAGGGAGTCAGGATACTCTCTCTTCTCTTCCGAAACCGAACCTGTTCTCACATATTCATCAATGGTTTTTCTTGCCAAATTCAATAATTCCTTTTGATCCGTATCGGAAAGGGAGAAATGCTGCTCTTCACGGTAGGCCGCGATAGCCCAGTAGCCAACTACCCGGTCTGATTTTCCATAAACCGAATCCCCGGAGTTCTGGTACATCACCTCTTTCAAAATGATATTGGGATCGGATTGGGCCATATAGAGAAGGGTTAATACGGCCATCTCCCCGCAAAGGGCCGTCCCCAGATTGCCAATGCCCGATCTCAGAGCTTTATTGCAGCATTGATGTAGCCTGTCGGGATCTTTGGTGAGGATGGCTTCGGCTGTTTCCCGATCCTGTTTTAAGGCATCCCCGGCTGATGGATAGTGCGAAAAGTCGGAACTGATGACAAACAGGTTGTCCCGGTTAAACCAGGGAAGAAGGGCTTCGGCCAATAATTTACAGGTGGAAATATTTTTACCTCCGATAAGCAGGGGCACGATGGAGAAACTCTTTTTCAGGTGAAATTGCAGGAACGGAAGCTGAACTTCCAGCGAATGTTCGCTCTGGTCAGCCTCAGGATCATAAAAAATAAAGTGATTGTCGTTCATCAGCTCCATGGTGATCTGTTCATTGACTTTTACCCCGCCCAATGGCGTTATATAATGTCCGGAAGGATAAGTGCTGACCCCTTCGTAATATTTCCGGTGCGAGGCCCCAATCAGAAAGATATTCCGAAAGGGGGTGTTGGCATTGAGCCGGGCAAAGGCGGCGGCCGCTACTTTACCTGAAAAGACATACCCGGCATGTGGAACAATCAGCGCGGCCACCTTGTTTTCCTCCTCAACCGATGCAAAGTTCTCAAAACAGGACCGGAGTTCGTCCCTTAGCTCTTCCGGATCAGATGGATAAAATGCTCCTGCAACTGCTGGTAAACGATCTTTCATGACTCAATTCCTATGGTTATTATCAATCCCGGATCAAGTATTCGGTTTTATCGGAAATTTCTGACAGATCACCCGTATATTTGATATAAATGTACGATTTTACAGTCAAAAATCCATTGTAAAAGCTCCGAAGTTTCAGTCTGTTAAAACGTTTTTTTGTTTGCAGGCAGATCCCTGTCAGGATAGTCAATTTCCCCTTCGGTAATTAAGCGATTATGCCGCAGGGGACCATCGCCCTATCCTCCCTGTTGTTCCTGTGCTTATTCAGGATATATTCAATACTCTTATAGTACAGAATAAGTACGGAATAAGTACAGAAAAAGTACAGAAGATCCGAAGATGGTGCCGTGTTTACCTGAAAAAGGGATCAATGATGAGAATGATTAATTCCCGTTCAAGTCATTGAAATCCCTCATTAAAAATCGGACTTATCGGTTAAATGGTTATGAACAATTTTATTATTACATTTATTTCCATAATTATAATTTCAATTTTTATGGAATGGTTATTAAAGTTCGCTGAAAAAAGTGAAGATGAAAAAGTGAAAATTATATTTCACTTTATAAAGTTCTTTATTGTTTCAATCTCTTCATTTATGATTTATAAATATATGTTTGGAGATTACATAATACAAGAATTCACATTTAAAAATGCAGTTGATTTCATTAATAGTAAATATTTGTTTTTTTCAACTATATCGTTTTTAACTTCTTGGTTTGTTTTCTGGGTAATTAATCTTGTTCAAAGAAAGATTGCTTATTATATATCAGATAAGTTAAAAAAGATTTTTAACAGTATTTTTAATGATCACTTTTCATATAGAATAACAAAGAATACAATTTCTTTTGTTTCTATTCTGATAAAAATAAGAATATTAAAATTGAAGAATGATAAAATAATTCCTCTTAAGTCTCTATCAGTCGCTAAAGAATCATTATTGGAAACTGATAAAATAAAGGATGAGTCTGAAAAAACATATTATATCTTGTCATCCATCTTTATTTTTTTGGTATTGGAATTTTATTACTATACAGGACTTTATCTTATTTCTATTTTCCTTTTGATTTTAAGTTTTCATTCATTCATTTTAGCAGTATTTTTCACATTTAGTCTAAGGAATAGTAATATGATGATTGCTATATTTCAATCAATTAAAAATTTCATTGAACATTATGAACATCATAGATATAACAAACCAGTTTTCTAACGAATTAAGTGTAATAAAGCACTTTGAAAAGGTCAGATGGGGTAAAACTCCAAAGTGTGCTTATTGTGGTTCTACCAATATAGGGAAACGCAATCAGGACTATCGGTTTAACTGTAAAGATTGTTCAAAGACTTTTTCAGTAACTACCAATACACACCTACATAATACAAGATTACCGCTTAAAACGTGGCTTTATTCCTTTGCAATTGTTACCGATGCAAAAAAGGGAGTTTCGGCCAAACAACTTGAACGAAATATCGGTGTTCATTATGAAACGGCTTGGACAATTGGTCATAAAATACGTTCATTAATGGCAATCGAGAATAAAGAGATTGAACTAAACGGAATATTAGAAATGGATGAAACCTATGTGGGAGGTAAACCAAGAAAGTTCAATGATGGAACAACGTCAGATATTCGTACTGCCTACAAAATACCTGAATTAGATGAGCGAATTGATGAACTCAAAAAAGCAGGGATTAAGTTAAAACGTGGGCGTGGAAATCCTGCCAAAAGTGATGTTTTACCTAAAAGAGGTCGAGGGACAAATAAAATTCCTGTTGTGGGTATAGTTGCCCGAAATGGGGATGTTATTGCCGAAGTAATGCAAAAGACCTCATTCACGGACTTAAAAAAGTTGGTCAATAAATATGTTGACAAAGAAGATGCAATAATGATTACAGATGAATATTCGGGATATAACCGTTTTTCTGAAATTATTGAACACATCAAAATTGACCATCAAAAACTATATTCCTATAAAGGGGTAAACACTAATTCAATTGAATCATTTTGGGCAATTGTTAAACGTGGCATTATTGGACAATACCATCAAGTCAGTTTGAAATATCTGCCTAACTACGTTGCTGAGTTTGTTTTTAAGTACAATAATAGAAACATGGATGATATGTTTGAAACGCTGGTTAAAAACAGCATGAAAACTGTCAAGACCAAATAACCGATAAATCCGTTAAAAATTAGCGGGTAGCCTCACTTACCTTCATTAAGCAAATACTTTTTAATGAGGATATAGTACCCGGAATATTATTGGATGATGCTGTCGATGGTAATGTGTAAGGTTTGGAAATTGTTTTTATTTTTACATAAAAATAGAGTTATGCGATCCTATATTCTCGCAGAGACAAACTGGAAGACGGTAAAGGAGTCTGAATTTCTGGTTGCTGTGCTTCCGTGGGGAGCCACCGAGGCTCATAATTATCACTTGCCATACGCTACGGATAATTATCTTGCCGGTTTTTTTGCCGCTGAATCGGCCCGTATAGCCAGTGAGAAAGGTGGAAAAATTATCGTGCTGCCAACCATCCCGTTTGGAGTCAATACCGGACAGTCGGATATCCTGCTGGATATGAACCTAAATCCCTCTACCCAGATGATGATCCTTAAGGATTTGCTGACCGTGCTCAACCGGCAGGGGATTCGGAAGTTAGTGATCCTCAACACGCACGGGGGGAACGATTTCAAACAGATGATCCGGGAGCTTAACCTGGTTTTTCCGAAGATGTTTATCTGTCAATGTCAATGGTTCAGGATTCCGGGAGGTGAGCGCTTTTTTTCCGATCTGGGCGAACATGCCGGGGAGACGGAGACCAGTCTGATGCAGTTTCTGGCGCCTGGGTTGGTGTTGCCATTATCGGAGGCCGGCGACGGGCGGGCAAAGCGGTTCAGGATAGAGGCGTTAAGTCAGGGATGGGCGTGGGCCGAACGCGAATGGTCGGCCGTGACCAGGGATACCGGGATTGGCGATCCTTCGGCCTCGACCCCTGAGAAAGGAGAGGTGTTTTTCCGGTTTATCTGCGGGAAGATCGGCGATTTTCTCTGCGAGTTATCCGGGGCAGATGCCGATAATATGTATGAGGAGGGAGAATAAACATTATTTTTTTCTGAGGCCGATCCGGTTTTGTCGCGGTTAAGACCATTTGGTTTGATCGGATAATCCGGATTGGGCGAAATCAATTGAAATATGACTGCAAAAAAAAGATTTGAAAACTACCCGGCAGGGACCGTGGTTTTATCGAATTTGGTTTCCTTGCCGATATATGGGCTTGGGTTTTGGATTATTTTAAATACAGGACTGGTCTGGGCCTTTCTTTATCTTGCTTATGTCCTCTTGCTGGAATTCCGCCTGATGCGATATCATTGTACAAAATGTTATTACTGGGGCAAATATTGTAGTTCCGGGAGAGGGAAGATCAGTTCATTTCTTTTTAAAAAGGGTGATTCCGTCAGGTTTGCCTGTACGGTGCTGACCTGGAAAGAGATGGTTCCCGATCTGTTTGTCTCCCTTATCCCTTTTCTGACGGGTCTTGTCCTGTTGGTACTCCGATTTAATTATTTCCTTCTTGGGGCATTATTGTTGTTGTTACTGTTAACCACCCTGGGCAATAGCTTTATTCGCGGCAGCAAATCCTGTAGTTATTGCAGACAGCAGGATTTGGGATGTCCTGCCTACCGGCTTTTTTATAAGGAGCCCTTAAGGTAAAAAGCAGGGAAAAGATTTGTTACGGATTCTCTTTTCCCCTGAGGGGTAATAGTAATTGCCCCGTTTATTTTATCAGTAGTCCGATTCTTAACCCGGAGGTAATCACGAGGGGAGTGTCGTCGGTGGCGCCCAGGAAGGCATAGTGGAAAGACTCGTCGTTGTCGTTATTCCCAAATCCATAGCCGACCCCACCAAACCAGTCGATCAGGAACCGATCCTGAAAGACCCATTGTTTGCCGATATTCAGGATAACTGCGACCATTGTATTTTTTTCGGTATAACGGAGGCCGCCAATGTAAATGCCATCGTTGTTGTAGCCGTAATAATCTTCGTATTCCCTTGTATAGGATGAGAAGGCGATCTCCGGTCTGAAGTAAGCCCCTTTCAGGATATGGGCATAGCGCATCCCCTTAACGTAAAAATCGGGGTCCTTGATAAATTTATAGCCCAGTTTGAAATAGGCTCCGTTGGCATTATTGTCGTCAGTATCCATCCCCAGGCCAATGATCCCAATCGTCGCCTCGAGGCTGTTGCCCGGTTTCAGGCTGCGTTCGAAGGTGAAGCTGGTGGCCTGGAAAATAGGGGATAGGAACCCAACCTTCAGGGCCTTTTTCTTTTGATCCGCGTAGTTGACCGCGTCGTACATGGAGTCGGTTATATTCAATCTTTTCCCATCGCTAAAGACAATCTCGGTAACCTTGTTCTTGTCGATGCCGAAGATGAGGTCACCGCGGAGATCGGGCTGGGTGTATTTTATCTCGTCGTCGCCAATTTCCTTAACATAGCAATTGATGGTGTCGTTATTTGTTTTGATAATCAGATCCTGTGAATGTCCTGCGATAAAGGACAGAAGGAATAATAGGGTAAGTATCGATTTATACATTTTATTTAAATAAGTAAAATGCAAAGATATAAAAAGGAGGCATTACATCTTGCGGTAAATGGAAAAAAAGGTGGGACACTGGTTTTTGGTGTTGGCTCTATTGGTTTGAAAAAGAGTGAGTAAGGCGGCGGTTGTGTGCGAAAAAAATGAAATCAGAGGCATAAGGTTTATTCGTTGGATTTAAGGGCTGCCTCATTAGCCGGAAACTGAAGCGATTGTTTCTATTGGAAGGATGAATGGGGAAGGGGTTTATTTTGGAGTACGGGTATGGGGGGTGTATAAAAACACAAATGGGAACAAACCTTTTGTGATCTGTTCCCATCCGTCTCTGACAAGAATTCTTGTCTTTGGCGTCAGGCTACGGTTATTATGGCTGGCTGCATTGGCTTCCTTACAGATTTCATTTGCACGATTGCCTTATTAAGCCTATACAACCCTGAGCTTTCGGCCCTTGCTTACTACGGCAGGAACCTACGGCTGTCCCTTCGGCTTCCTTGCAGAGGCCTTCCCGGACGGAGTGTTTCCAAGGTCCAACAGGTGAGTTTTCTTTCGATAGTCATGGATCCTGTTGACGGACGCTTCCTGTTTGCTCAACAGTACTGTTCCCGGAACAAAAGTCGAAAGGTTTCAACCCTTCAGGACTGTCCCGCTTTTCAACCCAACCATTATTAGAACGTCTGGCGTTTTTTTCGGGTTGCCTGAACCTTCAGGAGCTTATCCCTTTAGTTCAGACTCCGGCCCCTCCGTGGTGCAGGCCCTTTGGCCCGTTCGGACTGGTTGCCTGTTCAACTAAGAGCAGTTTCCCATTCCCACCTCTTCAGGGCTGCCTTT
Source organism: uncultured Prolixibacteraceae bacterium (assembly GCA_964632305.1). Lineage (GTDB taxonomy): Bacteria > Bacteroidota > Bacteroidia > Bacteroidales > Prolixibacteraceae > CAZWBR01. Next base: position 158,607 of record CAZWBR010000001.1, on the reverse strand, counting down.
TATGGCTTACCTGATAGATCAAATATACTAAAATCTGCACCCATTTGCAAGTATTCATCCAATAATTCTATCAACCCGGTATGAACTTGGGTTATTAACAATTGTTAATAACCTATGTGGTTGTAATGTGCACTAAATTAGTTGTTTGTGTGATATTTTTCGGAATTCGGTGTCTGGATATTCATTAAGTTTGGGCGAAGAGAGAATCTTTCCCGGGATTTTTATTTATTTGGATTTTTTGAAGCTTCATATAATGTATCTTTGTTTGAAATCTAAGATAAAAAAGATAGATGCGCTACTTATTTATTGTTAATCCTATGGCCGGGTTCGGCGGGAAACGCAAATTCCCCGATTTGATTAATCAGGTCTGCCTGAAGAAAGGAATCGCGGGCCGGGTTCTTTTTACCCGTTGCGCGGGAGATGCAGTGAATATTATTCGTGAGTTTTTTGATGAATATGATGTATTTGTTGCGGTAGGGGGTGATGGGACCACCAATGAAGTAGCCTCGGCGCTGGCCGGAAGCGAGAAGATCATGGGGTTAATCCCGGCTGGCTCGGGTAACGCGCTTGGACGTGAGCTTGGTATTTCGATGTCGCCTTCACAGGCCTTGAAAGAGCTTTTCCGCGGTGAAGTACGGGTGATGGATACCGGGAAGGCCGGCGATCGCCGTTTTGTCAATGTGTGCGGATTGGGTTTCGACGATCATGTGGCCAGGTGCTTTGCCCAGACGACCCTTCGCGGCCCTGTCCCTTATATCTCCTACGTGGTAAAGGAGTTTCCGCTTTATATTCCCGCTCACTATGATATTGAGATCGACGGGAAGCTATGGTCGGGAAAAGCTTTCGTGGTGACCGTGGCCAATACGTCTCAGTATGGGAATAATGCTTTTATCGCGCCCAAGGCCATCGTGAACGACGGATGGCTCGATGTCTGTATCATGAGGCCTTTCCCGGTAGGTATGGCCCCTGAGATGGCGCTGCGGCTCTTGAATAAGCAACTGGATAATTCGAAGTATTGTGAATATTACCGTGCCAAAAAAGTGGTCATTGCTGGTAGTAACCTGAATTACCAGATCGATGGGGAGCCGGTTGAGAATGACCGGCCAATTGAAATATCGGTAGACCCGCTGACCCTGAAGATGCTTGCTCCCAAACGGAAATCGAGCCTCGCCTTTTTTTAACCGGAGATCTGTTCCAGAAATAAAAAACAAGAAACGCTGCCCGGAATGGTCATTCCTAACAGGCAGCGTTTCTTGTTTTATCCGCTCTTCGGTGATTTTGTCAGTTATTTAGGCCAGCCGATGGTTTGCGAGAGCAGGATTTTTTGGTGGGGCCCAAACTTCAGTTTTTTAGCCAACTCTTCTTTGGGGATCATTCCCCGGATAACACACCCCATATTGACGGAGGCGCAATAGAGATAGATATTCTGAGCGATAAAGCCGCAGTTGGCATACGACCATACCGGTTCTTCGTTGAAGTTATCGGCCTTTGCTTTTTTCAGGTCGGCCACATAGACCAGGTTGACCGGCGTTTTGGCCACAAAATCCTGACTCCCGGTTAGTTTACGCAGATCTTCACTGCCCAGTTTCACCAGGCTCTGGTTTTTGGCGTTGTAAAGATAGTAGCCATCAGCCTTAAAGACATAGATGTCGATCTCCTGGAGATCCCTGGCCGATGGGGCGGTACGTTTTCCCGACTCGCGGTTTATGCCCCAGCCGGCCCAAAGAAGGTTCGAGAGGGTCTGCTGATCGATCTGTTTGTCGGAGAACTCGCGTATCGACTGACGTTTGTTCAGCGCATCCATCAGGGGCATCCCGCCTTTCTTCTGAGGTGCGGGCAGTTTAACCTCCTGGGCGGTGAGGGTGAGGCTTACTCCTAGGATGAACAGCAGAGATAGGATTTGTTTCATTTGTTGTTCGAATTTAATGGATTAGAGATTAATGTCTGAGTTTGAATTTTCGCCCACGTACATTTTAATGTCGTCGAGCGTGATAATTTTATTGCTCAGGATGATCAGCCGTTCGATCACGTTGCGGAACTCACGGATATTGCCGGTCCATGACCGGTTTTTCAGTTCTTCAATCGCTTCCGGTTCAATTTCTTTTGCCGGTTGGCCATATTCACTGCATATCTGATTGATAAAATGGTCGGCCAGCAGCGGAATATCTTCTTTGCGCTGATCGAGCGAGGGAACATGGATCAGGATCACGCTAAGCCGGTGGTAGAGGTCCTCGCGGAAGTTACCCCTTCGTATCTCTTCAAGCAAATCTTTATTGGTTGCGGCGATCACCCTAACATTGACCTCTACCGGTTTGTCGCTTCCCACCCGGGTAATGATGTTTTCCTGTAATGCCCTCAATACTTTGGACTGTGCCGAATGGCTCATATCGCCCACTTCGTCCAAAAAGAGGGTCCCGCCGTCGGCTTGCTCGAATTTACCTTTACGTTGTTTGATAGCCGAGGTGAAGGCGCCCTTTTCATGTCCGAAAAGCTCACTCTCGATCAGCTCGGAAGGGATGGCGGCGCAGTTGACCTCCACGAAAGGTCCCTCGGCACGGGAGGAAAGTTCGTGAAGCCTGCGGGCTACCAGCTCTTTGCCCGATCCATTGGCGCCGGTGATCAATACTCTTGCCTCGGTGGGGGCCACACGGTCGGTCATCTCCAATACTTTCCTGATCTGGGGCGACTCGCCGATGATCTCGAACCGTTTGTTCACCTTTTGCTTCAGGATTTTCGTCTCCTTCACCAGTACGGTTTTATCGCCGGCATTGCGGATGGTGATCAGCAGTCGGTTAAGGTCGAGCGGCTTCTCGATGAAATCGTAGGCTCCCTTTTTGATGGCCTCCACAGCGGTATCAATATTGCCGTGACCCGAAATCATCACCACGGTGGTTTCCGGTTTCATCTCCATGATCTTGCTTAAGACCTCGATCCCGTCCATCTCGGGCATTTTAATGTCGCAAAGGATGATGTCGTAATCGGAAGCTTTGACCAGATCCAGCCCGATCAGGCCATTCTCGGCCACATCGACAGTGTAGCCTTCCAGACCTAAAATATCTTTCAGCGTATTGCGGATGCTGCGTTCATCATCGATAACCAGTATTTTTGACATGTTCAGCTCTGTTATTTTAATTTGTATTTTTTCGTGGCAACCATCCAAAAGAATGTTTTTTTGCATTGCTGCCACTCAATTTTTATCCTGGTCCATGTATGGGAATAGCTAATTGCCAACAGCTAATTGCTAATTTCCTTCTGCCAGTTCGCTCATGACTCCCTCTTTCAGCGAATAATGAGTATGGATCAGTTTTTGGATCCCCAGTTTTCCGAGGATGAAGTTAATAAAAAGTGAGGCAACCACAATCATCTCCACGCGGTTTTTATCCATGCCCCTGATCTCGCTGCGGGTTTGGGCTTCGGTATTCATCAGTTGGTTATGGATCTCGCGAAATACTGGTAGCGGAAATTCAGAGGACTCCCTGATGGTCTGATCGGGGGGGACCTGTTGCCAAATATCCATAAATGTGTCGAAAGCGCCTGAACAGCCGATCAGGACCCGGGGTTGATGGAGGCGGCAAACCTCAAGCAATTCGGTAAGGTTTTTATCCCACCATTTTTCGAGTTGATCCGTTTCCGGCAGGGTGGGCGGATCAGAAAGTGCGAAGTGTTCGAGAGTTCGCGCGACCCCGATATTGAAACTTTTCTTCCAGATCAGTTTCTGATTCCGGGCCAGGATAAATTCGTTGCTTCCTCCGCCGATATCAAGGATCAGATAGTTTTCCTCCATCGGGGGAAGCGAACGGCTCACCCCTTTGAAGATCAGTTCCGCCTCGCGCTGGCCGTCGATCACCTCGATCTCCCAGCCAAAACGGCGCTTTATCTCTCCGATAAACTCTTCCCGGTTACGGGCTCCCCGGATGGCCGAGGTGGCCATGACCTTTACCTGGTCGACCGGGTAGTTGCCGATGGTCCGGGCATGGCCCTCGAAGGCTTTATACCCCCGTTCCATCGCGTCCGGAAGGAGGATCTCCTTATGAATCCCGCCCCTTCCCATCTTGACCGGCAGTTTCCGGTCGCACAGGGTTTTAAACTGACCATTTTCTAGGATCTCAGCGATCAGCAGGTTGCAGGTGTTGGTTCCCAGATCGATTACCGCTTTTATTCCCATCATTTAAAGTTAAATCATCATCGCCTTCATTCTTTTACGAAATCAGGCCAACAATATTTCCAGTTACACAAGGCTCAAAGTTTATGAATTTACCTTCAGCGCCCCGGGCTTCAGCCTTTTCAGTTTGAAGCCGAATTTCCGAAGTCCGGCTTCAGGATTCTGTTCTTTAATTTATGTAAGAATATAAAAAAAGGCGGAATTCCGATTTCCGCCTTTGATTTTTTTATCGTTAACTTTTCCGAAGTTTCAAACTTTGAAAAAGTTATCTGTTCCGATGGAGAGCTTTTCAGGGTCGAACCCCATCTTTGTAAACTACGATTTATAGGTCAGCCATTTGCCCAGCTCTTTCCAGGACGGTTTCTTGCCGTACATCAGGATGCCGGTGCGGTAGATCTTCCCGGCGACCCAGACCATCCCGATAAAGGTGGCGGCCAGCAACACCATTGAGAGGATCAGTTGCCAGGCGGGGACTCCAAATGGGATGCGCGCCATCATCACGATGGGGGAGGTGAAGGGAATAATGCTGAACCAGAAGGCTACCGGCCCCTCGGGGTTCTTGATCGCGCTCATCATCACCATAATGGAAAGAATAATGGGCAGCGTGATGGGCAGCATAAACTGCTGGGCATCCTCCTGGGCGTCGATAGCTGAGCCGACCGAGGCAAACATCGAGCTGTAAAGCAGGTATCCCCCGATAAAGAAGAAGATAAAACAGCCTATGATCAGAGGAAAGTTGACGGCGCCGATCATCGAGAGGATCTCCTGCATCTGTCCCATTTCAGCCTCTCCATTTACAGGAGAAACCGCCTGACTCTGGGCCAGGATGTCCTGTGCCTGTTGGGTCGAGGACGAGCCGGGGATAAAACCTTTCGCCATGGTGATGATCACGAAGAACAAAACCGCCCAAATCGCGATCTGGGTTAAACCGACCAGCGCGATACCAATGATCTTGCCCATCATCAACTGGAAAGGCTTTACGCTGGAGATGATCACCTCCACGATACGGCTCTGTTTCTCTTCCATCACCCCCTGCATCACCATCGAACCATAGATGAAGATGAAGATGTAGATCATAAATCCGAAGATATAGCCAAGGACCATCCCCACTTCGGTCGAGCTTTTTTTCGCTTCACCGCTTTCGCCCAGTTTGATCGTGTTAACGGTGATATTCGTTTTGGTCGCCTTGATCCGTTCTTCCAGGTCGGGAATCGCGGTCTGCCGGATCACCTCGGCCATCTTCTCTTTCTCGATCACCTCGCGAATCCGGTTTCTGATCTGGCTCTTCAGATCGAAGGCAATATTGCTATCAGATAATAACTGAACGGTGTTGGTCGTCAGTAGGTTGGGTTGGATGACCAGAAGCGCGTAATAGCCAGCCCCTTTGATATCTTCTTTGACCTTTTCATACTCCCCGGCAGGAATAAACCTGAATTTGGTGAATTCGTTGCTTTCGAGCTGTCCCAGGATAATGGAGGAGCCGTCGTAAACGGCGATCGTCCGCTCTGCCTTGTCGTCCATTGTGGCAAAATAGGCGGGAAGCAGCATTATTGCTCCCATCAGAACGGGCATCAGCAGGGTCAGGACGATAAAAGATTTCTTTTTCACCCGGGTGCTGTATTCGCGTTGGAGGATTAATCCGATTTTATTCATGATATGGTGTGTGATTTAGGAGTTCTGTTTGACAACCTTGATAAATACTTCGTTCATGCTGGGGATGACCTCGTTGAACGAGACAATTTCGACATGGTCGACCAGATCTTTGATCAGTTTGGTCGAGCTGCTGCCGTTGAGGTATTGAACCTTCAACATGTTGGCTTTCGTGTTCTCCTCGTGCGAGAGAATATTGTAGTGGCCCGAGAGCGAACGGTCGATCAGTTGGAAATCGCCTTTGTAGCTGATGTCGAAAACATTCGATTTATATTTTTCGCGAATCTGCTGTGTGGGGCCGTCGAGGATCTTCTTCGATTTATCGATCAGCGCGATATGGTCGCATAACTGCTCGACCGATTCCATGTTATGGGTGGAGAAAATAATGGTCGCCCCCTGATCCCGCAGTTTCAGGATCTCCTGTTTCATCAGGTCAGCGTTAATCGGGTCGAAACCGCTGAAGGGTTCATCGAAGATCAGCAGCTTCGGACGGTGGAGCACGGTGCAGATAAACTGAACTTTCTGTTGCATCCCTTTCGAAAGCTCCATCACCTTCTTGTCCCACCAGGGGATGATCTCAAATTTCTCGAACCAGACCTTAAGTTCCTTCAGCGCGTCGCGGCGCGAGAGCCCTTTTAGCTGGGCCAGGTAAAGCGCCTGTTCGCCCACCTTCATCTTCTTGTAAAGGCCGCGTTCTTCGGGCAGGTAGCCGATCTTATAAATGTCGTCCGACTTCATCTGACGGCCTTCGAAATAAATTGTACCGCTGTCTGGGCCGGTAATCTGGTTGATGATGCGGATCAGGGTGGTCTTACCGGCGCCGTTAGGCCCGAGCAGACCGAAGATCGATCCCTCATCGACCGAAATGGAAACCCCGGTCAACGCCTGGTGGTTGGCATAGGATTTTGAGACTTCTTTTGCTGAAAATAACTCCATGGTTACAATTGAATTAGGTATATAGATTTATTCTTCATCATTGGCATACTCATCCTCTTCTTCGTAAAATTCCTCTTCCTCTTCCTGGTCAGGCGAGGGATGGATCTTTTCCAGCAGGTAATTCCACGAGGGCCAGTTGAAACTGCGTTTGGCCAGGAAGATAAAGAGCAGCGACATCACCATCAACCCGAAAAAGTCGATGAGCGGGTCGTAATCGGTGACCCGGAAGAGGGCAGGGGTTTGCAACGCACTGGCATCCTGGGTGAAAAAGACCGACAGGAAGATATTGTTGATGGTGTGTGTACCCCAGGCCAGTTCAAGGCCGTCATCGAAGATGGCACAGATGCCAAAAAAGAGCCCGAACCAGATATATTGCGGTAGCATCACCGCCGCGCCGTACTCCTTCACCTCGGGATTGAAATAGTGGAGCCCTCCAAAGATTATGGAGGTCACAAGCAGCGGGACCCAGCGGTTTCGGGAGAGGTTCGCCACCCCCTGCATCAGGTAACCGCGGAAGAAAAATTCTTCGAAGCCGGTCTGGAATGGCAAAAGCAGCACCGAGACGAGGATCAGTAGGTAAAACCGGGAAGGGTCGAACTGAAGCTCTATCTTTTGCATCCCGCAAAGGGTGGTCACCAGGGAATAAAGGACAAAGATCGCCAGCCATACCCCGATCGCCCAGAAATAGCGCTTCCAGCGAAACTTCGGCGCCCCGGTAATCATCGATAAAGCGGGCCGTTCATGGATCGGTTTGTGAAGAAACCAGAGAGCTGCCAACCCGAGAATAAACGGGATGATCATCAGCGCCAGTGATTCGATCTGGTCGATACCATAAACCGAAAAGTCCAGCGGATTTTCCAGATTGGGCTCGATATCCGGGTCGGTCGCGACCGCGATACCGATGATTAACGCGAGCGGCAGAGCGCCTACCAGTTGGGTAAACACCACCACCAGGATAATCATGGCGATCCACCGGCCTATCTCGTTTTTTCCGTCGAAGACTTTCTCAAGAAACATGTTGTTATGAAAAATAAGTTTTTAAATAGGTGCAAAATCAGAGCAGAAAATTACAAAAAAGTAGCGGTAAAGCGATAGTATCCTAATTTTTTGTTCGATAGGGTTATCTTTAATAAGAAATCCGACAGTGATTTAATCGGAGGGGTACTAAACAAAGTGCCGGCTCGATTGTCATAGAAGAAGTAAAAGATTGAAATTCACTAAATCGGTTTAGTCATGAATATTCAGTGCCCCGAAGGAATGGTCCCCCCGATCTATATCGTCTCCGGCGGGAAGGGTTTGGCCGGCAACGCCGTGGTACAGGCCGTGCTGATCCAGTTTCCCGACAATAAAATACCGGTGATCATCGAGCCCGACGTTCTGACCCTCGAACGGATGGAAGAAGTGGTGGCAAAGGCGCTGGCCTGCAAGGGGATTATCGTCCATACTATGGTCGATCCCGAGGCAAGGGCCATGCTGACCGGCATCTGTACCGAACGGGAAGTGAAACACATCGACCTGGTGGGCGATCTGTCGGGTTACCTCTCAACCCTGTTGAATACCGAGCCCATCAGCAAGCCCGGCCTATATCGCCTGAGCAACATCGATTATTTCAAGCGTGTCGAGGCGATCGATTACACCCTGAAAGTGGACGACGGGCAGAGCCCCGAACTGATCCCCCAGGCCGATATCGTGCTGACCGGTGTCTCCCGCACGGGGAAGACCCCGTTGAGCATCTACCTGGCCATGTTCGGATGGAAAGTGGCCAATGTCCCCATTGTCCAAGGCATCGATCTGCCCGATGAGTTGTTCCGGGTCGATCACGGAAGGGTCTTCGGACTGAATATCTCCCCGGTTTACCTGGTTGCCCAGCGGGCCAACCGGGTCAGGAGCCTCGGCATGGGTCAGGGATCCGACTATATCGACCGGAAGAAGGTGGCCGATGAACTCGATTTTGCCCGGGGGATCTTCCAGAGGGGCGGCTTCACCGAGATACAGGTGACCAATAAACCCATCGAGTCGTCGGCCAACGAGATCCTCACCATCCTCACCGCCCGCTACAGCCAGGAGGAATGGAAAGTGGAGGAGATGTGATCCTTTCCCAATCTTTTTCTCTGTGCAACTCTTTTTTTTTCTCTGTGCCCCTCTGTGGTTAAATCAAATCCTGATCAAAACACATCATGCCACTATATCAAACAACAAGGCTACCCCGAGGAGGATAGCCTTGTTTATTTTCAGCAAAATATAATTCAATTACTACTGCCGGCGATAGCCGATCACCATATGGTTCCCGAAAATATCGTTATAAGCCATATTGAATCCCTGAATTTCCGACAGGATAACCGATTTTGTGAGGACATCTTCGGTCGATTCGGGACTATAGTTTTTTGAATCATATATACGGCCATTTGCTCCTTCAATCTGGACGATAATATCGGTCAGCAAACGGGTCGCATCGATTTTCGCGCCGGTATTGGCGGCAAAATAATCCCACGAAACCTTGGTCAGCTTGTTCCCTCCATCGTATTGCAGGGTCGGGAACACGTGAATAAGGTTATTAATCGAGGTGGTGAATTCAGGAATCTCAAAATAGAGGGACTGATTGCCATAGAGTACCTTACATTGACCGCTCAGCGACATCGAAACAGGGAAAACATCGGTCCAGAAGATGGTGTGATTGATATGCGTGCTCTTCATGTTGGTCGTGTACTGATTCGTCCCGTCGAGGCTCGAGAAGGTGATGTCGGCTGGGGTGTTGCTATCGGTCGAGATAAACATCACGCGGTACTGATCGACGGTGATCGCGTTCGACTTGACAGGCGTGGTCTGGAAATTACCGCCGTTGCCGAAAAAGACATAGGCGAGACGGAAATATTTCCCTTCCATCAGGTCGATCACCCCGTTGCGGTCGGTATCCGGGTTTTTCACCATCAGGGAGAAGTTGACGCTGGCGTAACGGTACTTCTGCAATTGTTCCGAACTCATCTGCATCATCTGCGTCAGGATATTGGCGCTGGTCGAAACGGCGGTGCCGTCGACGGCAAGCTGCCCGAGGTTGACCACCGAGACGGTGTCGTTCAGATAATTCAGCGGCAACGACTCGATACCCTGACCCAGGGTGAGGTAACCGAGAAATTTCTTCGCTTCATTCGAGAAGATGATTCCTACCGGTTCGTCCTTGTTCACCTGCACAGTAAAGGCGCCATCCACGATGTCGGATGTGGTGATGTCGCCCCCGGTGTCAAACAACAGAACTTTGGTCGCTTCACCGGCATCGACGGTGGCCGATTTGGTAGTGGCAATTTTGCCGGTATTTTTCACACGGTCGGAGCTCGGGTTGCCGCCGTCATCCTTCTGACACCCGGTAAAGAGGATCAGCGCAAGCAGCACAGCAAATAATGGTTTCATGTTGTCGAGATTTTGGGTTTAATTGTCTGCAATATTAATGATTTGAACGAATAAACAGTGGGGCGGCACGAAAAATACCGGGAAAAGGGGAGGATGATCCTCCTTTGTTAAGGATTTGATCGTCAGTGACCGGTTGATTTCGAGGCACCTGGTCACTTATTCCTGCCTGGCCCGCTTTTACAGATAATGGCGAAGCTATCAATTGCCGTTCCGCTTTAGCGAACGGAGAGAGAGGCCAAAAAGGAGCCGGGCTTTAGCCCCATTTTCTTTATGGGCGATTCATTTATTGTCTGATTTCATGCGGCTAAAGCCGGGCTGAAACTAATTATCCTCAACCGTTGGCTAAAGCCGAACGGCAATGAATAAACTCACAATAATAATCTCATGCAAAATATTGATTTGTCTAATATGAAGATCCGATTTCTTTTATCGAACTCCATCGCCGATGTTTTGATGTTCAAGTTGAAGGAAATTAAATATCTTAAAGACCTATTAATTGTCGTTCCATATTTATGATCCCTTAAATCCAAATCAATTTCCCTTGCGGCGCAGCAATTCATTGCCATTGTGCATCAACATATTCATAATTTCAGAGCCAATTCCCTTATGGCGCAGCTATTCATTGCCGTTCCGCTTTAGCGAACGGAGAGAGAGGTCAAAAAGAAGCTGGGCTTTAGCCCCATTAACATTTAATTCAATCAGATAGATGAAGGATTTCATGCGGCTGAAGCCAGGCTGAAACTGATTATCCTTAACCGTTGGCTAAAGCACAACGGCAATGAATAAACTTACCAAAAAAAGCTCCTTTTCAAGATTGATTTTTCTGTTTTTAGCTAACAAAAGCAAAGGGGCAACATTGCTGCTGCCCCATTGAAAATATAATTCAGATTTTTCTTCTTACTTGTACTCGTTCCAGGCCTTGATGGGCAGCTCTTCGACATCGAGCTTGCAGATGGCATAGATAAAGGCACTGGCTACACGCGCGTTGGTGATCAGCGGGATGTTGAAGTCGATGGCATTACGGCGGATGCGGTAGCCGTTCGACAGCTCGCGCTTGGTATGGTCTTTCGGGATGTTGATGACCATCTCGATCTTCCGTTCCTTGATCAGTTCCAGGGTGTTGGGCGATTTATCCTCTTCGTCGGGCCAGAACACTTCTTCGGTTTCGACGCCGTTTTCGAGGAAATACTTGTGCGTGCCGCTGGTCGAATAGATGGTGAAGCCGCGATCTTTCAGCATCCTGGCGCTTTGCAGCAACTCGACCTTGCCACGGGCCGGCCCGCTGGAGATCAGGATACTCTTTTTCGGGATGCGGTAACCGACCGAGAGCATCGATTTGAGCAGTGCCTCGTAGAAATTCTCGCCGATGCAGGCTACTTCGCCGGTGGAGGCCATATCGACGCCCAAAACCGGGTCGGCATTCAGCAGACGGTGGAACGAGAACTGTGGCGCCTTCACGCCAACATAGTCGAGCTCGAACAACGACTTGTCGGGTTTCTGGAACGGCACGTCGAGCATGGCCTTGGTGGCGATCTCGATCAGGTTGGTCTTCAAAACCTTCGAAACAAACGGGAAGGAGCGCGAAGCACGGAGGTTACACTCGATCACCTTGATGTCGTTGTCCTTGGCCAGGTACTGGATGTTGAACGGACCGGTGATCTCGAGCGCCTTGGCGATCTTACGGGAGATCTTCTTGATGCGGCGGATGGTCTCGATATAGAGTTTCTGCGGCGGGAAGACGATGGTGGCATCGCCGGAGTGGACACCGGCAAATTCGACGTGCTCGGAGATGGCATAAGCGACGATCTCGCCGTTTTTCGCGACAGCGTCGACCTCAATTTCCTTGGCGTTCTCGATAAATTCGGAAACGACCACCGGATATTCTTTCGAAACGTGGGCGGCCAGTTTCAGGAAGTGCTCCAACTGATCGCGGTTCGAGACCACGTTCATGGCCGCGCCCGAAAGCACGTAGGAGGGACGGATCAGAACCGGGAAACCTACCTCATCGACAAACTGGAAGATATCCTCGATGGTGGTGAGCTGGCTCCAGCGTGGCTGGTCGACGCCCAGCGTATCGAGCATGGCCGAGAATTTGTTGCGGTCTTCGGCATTGTCGATCTTCTCGGCGGTGGTCCCCAGGATCGGGATGTTCTGACCGTGAAGTTTCATCGCCAGGTTGTTCGGGATCTGGCCTCCCATCGACAGGACGGTGCCTTTCGGTTGCTCGAGGTCGCAGATGTCGAGGACGCGCTCCAGCGTCAGCTCGTCGAAATAGAGTCGGTCGCAGTTGTCGTAGTCGGTCGATACCGTTTCGGGATTATAGTTGATCATGATGGAGCGGTAGCCCTCCTTGCGGATGGTATTGACCGCGTTGACCGAGCACCAGTCGAACTCGACGGAGGAGCCGATGCGGTAGGCGCCCGATCCGAGTACGATAACCGACTGGCCGTCGTGCTGGAACTCGACATCATTCTCAGTGCCGTTATAGGTAATATAGAGATAATTAGTCTGGGCGGGATACTCGCCGGCGAGGGTGTCGATCTGCTTCACGCAGGGAACGATGCCCAGTCCTTTGCGGTATTCGCGGACCTTGATGATATCGTTGTTGATGACGCTGTCCTCGCTTTTCAGGATCAGGCGGGCCAACTGGAAATCGGAATAACCCTGTTTCTTGGCCAGTTTTAAGGATTCGTAAGGAACTTCCTCGAGCGAATTGTATTGGATCAGTTCGCAGCGGAGATTATAGATATTGGCCAGCTTCATCAGGAACCACTTGTCGATGCGGGTGATCTCCCAGATCTTATCGACCGAATAACCTTTGTGCAGCGCCTCGGCGATGGCAAAGATACGGCGGTCGGTGGGGTTCTTCAGTTCCTCGTCGATGTCGGTGATCTCCATCTCGCCGCGGTTGCCCACGAAGCCGTGCATCCCGAGCCCGACCATGCGGATCCCTTTCTGGATGGCTTCCTCGAACGAGCGGCCGATGGCCATGATTTCGCCGACCGACTTCATGCTCGAACCCAGGTTCTTCGATACCCCCACAAACTTGCTCAAGTCCCAACGGGGAATCTTCACGACAACATAGTCGAGGGCCGGTTCGAAACAGGCGGTGGTGACTTTCGTGACGGAGTTCTTCAATTCATGAAGACCGTAGCCCAATCCCAGCTTAGCGGCGACAAAGGCGAGCGGGTAACCGGTGGCTTTTGAGGCGAGCGCGGAGGAACGGGAGAGACGGGCGTTGACTTCGATCACGCGGTAGTCTTCCGAGTTGGGATCGAGGGCAAACTGAACGTTACACTCGCCGATCACCCCGATCTTGCGGATGATCTTGATGGAGAGGGCACGCAGTTTATGGTATTCGTCGTTGGACAGGGTCTGCGACGGGGCCACCACGATCGATTCGCCGGTGTGGATACCCAGCGGGTCGAAGTTTTCCATGTTACACACGGTGATACAGTTGTCGTACTGGTCGCGGACCACCTCGTATTCCACCTCTTTCCAACCCTTGATCGACTCTTCGACCAGGATCTGGGGGGAGTAGGAGAAGGCGTTGGCGGCCAGCTTATTCAATTCCTCTTCGTTGGAACAGAAACCGGAGCCAAGGCCTCCGAGCGTGTAGGCGGCACGGATGATAAGCGGGAATCCCAGTTTGCGGGCAGCTTCCTGAGCATGTTCAATCGACTCGCAGGCGATGCTCTTCGGGGTCAAAACATCGATTTCGTGAAGGATGCTTGAGAAGATCTCGCGGTCTTCGGTGTTGATGATCGACTGGACCGGGGTCCCAACCACCTGGATGTTATATTTTTCAAGAATACCCTTGCGGAAGAGATCGACCCCACAGTTAAGGGCGGTCTGACCTCCGAAGGCGAGTAAAATACCATCGGGGCGCTCCTTCTGAATCACCTTTTCGACGAACTGAGCCGTGACCGGGAGGAAATAGATCTTGTCGGCAATATTTTCCGAGGTCTGGATAGTGGCAATATTGGGATTGATCAGGATCGTATAGACCCTTTCTTCTTTCAATGCCTTCAGCGCCTGTGATCCGGAGTAGTCGAACTCGCCGGCTTCACCGATCTTCAATGCCCCCGAACCGAGGACGATTACCTTTTTTATGTTTTTGTTGACCATGTTTCTTATATAATTGATTTGCGATTTACGAATTACGATTATCGATTTGCGATTGATCCGATTCGGCAGCCATGTTTTTTCTCAAAGTACGAACCGAAGCAACAAATATTGAAATCAACTCATTTGCTTCTTTAATTAAAGATTGATTTTCATTGATATCATGATGAAGGTTTGCTTTCAGACAAATAATTAATGCGATATTGGTTTCTCTCAATTCTTTCAGAATGATTTTCATTTTATGAACCATATCTTTTCTACTCTCAGCTTCTAACGCTTCTCCATAGTTAAACGCCGGAGAGTTTCCTGAATGAACCATTTGCCCCGCGACATAATTGCCTTCCCGCGAAGCAGGAATCCCGTTACAAAACCGGATAATCCTAATCGCGAAATCAATCAATCTGTTTTGAAGTTCTTCTTCATTCATGGATCGTCAATCGTCAATCGTTGTTCGTCAATCGTCAATCGTTAAATTTACTTATTTTCCCCTTTCGATTTTCTGACATTATTGAGAAAATCATCGAACAGAAATTCCGTATCGACGGGGCCGGAAGAGGCCTCGGGATGGAACTGGGTGGAGAAGAAGGGTTTTGTCTTGTGACGGATCCCTTCGTTGGTGTCGTCGTTCACATTGGTGAAGAGCGGTTCCCAATCGGCGGGCAAAGTCTCGTTCGCGATGGCGTAACCGTGGTTCTGCGAGGTGATGAAGCAACGGTTGGTGCCGTTGAGCAGGACCGGCTGGTTGTGGCTGCGGTGACCGTACTTCAGTTTGTAGGTTTCGCAACCGGCGGCCAGGCCCAGAAGCTGGTTGCCGAGGCAGATACCCATGATCGGTTTCTCCTGCTGGATCGCTTTCTTGATATGTTTGACGGTGATGCCGCACATGGTCGGGTCGCCGGGGCCGTTGGTCAGGAAAAGACCGGCGTAATCCATGGCTGTAAAATCATAATCCCAGGGGACGCGGGTCACTTTGGCGCCGCGGTTGATCAGGCAGCGGATGATGTTGTTTTTTACACCGCAGTCGACCAAAACGACATGAAGGTCGCCTTCGCCATAAGTTTCCACGTTGTTGGTACTGGCGATTTCAACCAAATTGACCTGGTTGGGATCGAAGAAGGGGATTTCGTCGTTTTCGAACTCGATCTTGCCCAGCATCGAACCTTTCTCGCGCAGGATCTTGGTCAGGGCGCGGGTGTCGATATCGTAGAGGCCCGGAACATGTTGTTCTTTGAGCCAGTCGCCAAGGCTGGTCATCGCGTTCCAATGGCTGTACTCGAAAGAATAATCTGAAATGATCAATCCTGTGATATGGATTTTATCCGATTCGAAGTGGCGGTGAATGCCATTTTCCAGGCGATCGACCGGAACACCGTAGTTCCCGATCAGCGGATAGGTGGAGACCAGGATCTGACCGGTGTAGGAAGGGTCGGTCAGACTCTCCGGGTAGCCGGTCATCGCCGTGTAGAATACCACTTCTCCGGCCACTGACTTTTCATAGCCGAACGATTTCCCCTCGAACACGGTTCCATCTTCAAGGATCAGTTTTACTTTTCGCATCTTATTATTTGGTTTTATCTCTTTGTTGTTATTGCTTGTCCTACCCTCATTTCAGAAAAAATGCGTTTCCACTACTTTTTGATCAGCAGTAAAAACGCATTTCCGGCGCTCCCATTATCGATATTCTCGTTTGATGTCGCACGTGGACAAAAGTAGTTTAAATTGCTGAAACTCCCAAAGCGATCTTTGCTATTTATAAATATTCATATTAATTTAATATTCGAGGTTAAAAGTAAATAAATATACAGGAAAATGTTGTTTCTGTGAATAAAATGTATAAAATTGTGCTCTTTATTTGTATAAATATTCGGTATACGGTTGGTTAAACTGAATATGACCAGGATTGGCGAGTGCAAAAACAAGATTTAAGTATTTCTCTAATAGGAAATTGAATTCGAGATGGTGAAAAGCAGGGAAGAACGCATAGCGATGATCCGAAAGATTATCTCCACGGAGATCATCAGCAGTCAGGACGAATTGCAGTCCAAACTGGAGGAGATCGGTGTGGAGGTAACCCAGGCCACCCTGTCGCGCGACCTGAAATCGCTGCAGGTTATCAAGATCAGCGATGCCATGAACGGATATATTTACCGGCTTCCCGGAAAAGAGATCGCCGACCAGGCTGCCGATACTTCAGATTTGGCCCGGATGAACTTCCTGGCCGAAGGGGTGATCGGGATCGAATTCTCCGGTAACCTGGGCGTGATGAAAACTTTGGCCGGTTATGCCGGAGGTATCGCCCTGGCGATCGATAACAGCCGTTCGGCCGAGATCATCGGCACCATTGCCGGCGACGATACGATCCTTCTGGTCATGCGCGAAGGCGTTGGCCGTAACGATGTGGTCAAAGCTCTTAAAACGATGATGCCTAAGCTGGAGGGCCGAATCTGATTAACTGATCAGGGCCACTTAACACTGGAAATTTTTTAAAAGCTTAGGCAGAGAATTGAAATTTGAAATTAAAACGACTAGTAATAACATTCAAGAATGATCTTCAAGAAGAAAACCGAGGAGCCGGAGAAACCGGACATCAAGGTTGTGGTGGCCGGTGAGGAGCACCTGAAATATGTGGATGAAATCAACGATACGATCGAGAGGGCGTCAAAAGAAAGGGGCACCGGTATCGCTCGTCGTACTTATGAATATATAGCTTCAAAGATGATGGAGGGAAAGGCCATCATTGCTCTCGACGGCGACAAGTTCGCCGGCTTTTGTTACATCGAATCGTGGGGCGACGAAAAATATGTGGCCAACTCCGGTTTGATCGTCCATTGGTCCTATCGTGGTCTTGGACTGGCTCGTAAGATCAAACACATGGCCTTTCATCTTTCGCGGAAGAAATTTCCCAATGCCAAACTCTTTGGGTTAACCACCGGTCTGGCCGTGATGAAAATTAACTCGGAGCTGGGCTATCGTCCCGTCACTTTTTCTGAATTGACCGACGACGATCAGTTCTGGAAAGGATGTCAAAGCTGCGTTAATTACGATATCCTGGTCAGGATGAACCGGACTAAATGTCTCTGTACGGGTATGTTGTACGACCCTGCCTGGGAAAAAGGCAAAGAGAAACCGAAAATGAGGACGCCCTGGCGTATCTATAAGGAGTGGCTGGAGAAAAGAAAGAACGAAAAACTACTCTTCTCGGCTATCGATTGGAAGAAAATAATCGTTCTGGGTAACCGATAATTTGATTTAACTTGTTAACTTTAAAGTAATTTAAGGAATTATTCCGATTAAAATATTTGAAATATGAAAGATAAAGTAGTCTTGGCATTCAGCGGTGGTTTGGACACCTCGTTTTGTGCAATTTATCTGGCCAAAGAGAAAGGGCTGGAAGTTTATACTGCCATCGCCAATACCGGCGGTTTTTCGAAAGAAGAATTGGATCTCATCGAGAAGAAAGCTTATGCCTTGGGGGTAAAAGCTCACAAGACCCTTGATGTAACTAACGATTACTACAATAAAGGGATTCGGTACATGGTTTACGGGAATGTTCTCCGCAACAATACCTATCCGATCTCGGTCAGCTCCGAACGAATCTTCCAGGCTTTGGCCGTGATTGAATATGCTAAATCCATTGACGCCAAGTATGTAGCTCATGGAAGTACCGGCGCCGGGAACGACCAGATCCGTTTCGATTTGGCCTTCGATGTGCTGGCTCCCGAAATCGAAATCCTGACCCCGACCCGCGACCTTGAACTTTCGCGTGAAGCCGAGATCGATTATCTCCGTAATCACGGGGTGAAAGACAACTTCGAGAAGATGGCCTACTCGATCAACAAAGGTCTGTGGGGCACAAGCATCGGTGGAAAGGAGACCCTTTCAAGCGACACTACCCTTCCTGAAGAAGCTTATCCGACCCACCTCGAAAAAGAAGGGGAGGAGATCCTTATGCTCGACTTTTTGAAAGGACAGATTCGTTCGGTCAACGGAAAGACTCACCTGAACCCGGTGGATGCCATCCGTGAGATTGAAAAAATAGGCGCTGCCTGGGCTATCGGACGCGATATGCACATCGGCGATACGATTATTGGGATCAAAGGCCGCGTCGGCTTCGAAGCTGCCGCCCCGATGCTGATTATTAAGGCGCACCAGATGCTCGAGAAACACACCCTGACCAAATGGCAGCAATACTGGAAAGAACAGTTGGGCAACTGGTATGGTATGTTCCTTCATGAAGCGATGTATCTCGAGCCGGTGATGCGCGACATCGAGAAGTTCCTCGAAAACAGCCAGGAAAATGTTACCGGAAAAGTATTCATCAAATTACGTCCATACTCATTCCAGATGATTGGCATCGAGTCGGATCACGATTTGATGAAAGCCGAATTCGGTCAGTACGGCGAGATGAATAAAGGCTGGACCGCTGATGATGCCAAAGGATTTACCAAGATACTGGCCAATCAGTTGAAGATTTTCTATTCAGTCAATAAGAAATAATTGTTTTTGGCCATTGGCTGCCAGTCGCTGGAAGCCATTGGCTAAAAGCTTTTAATAAAAGTAATTTCGAAGGGTAATAGAATGAGTAAGATAAGAGTGGGGATTGTTGGCGGGGCCGGTTACACGGCTGGCGAGTTACTTCGTATCCTGCTGTACCATCCCGAGGTGGAACTTAAATATATTCAAAGCAGCAGCAACGACGGGCAGCCCGTCTACGCGGTCCATAAAGATCTTTTGGGAGATACCGATCTGGTCTTTTCGGATATCAATTTCGATCAGGTCGATCTGATCTTCCTCTGTTCCGGTCACGGAAAGTCGAAGGAGTATGTCGATAATACCGACATCCCGGCCAGGGTGAAGATCATCGATATGAGCCACGACTTCCGGCTCAAACGCGAGGGCAACGACTTCGTTTACGGTCTTCCCGAGTTGAACAGGGAGCTCATCAAAGTTTCGAACCATATTGCCAATCCCGGCTGCTTTGCCACCGGGATTCAGTTGTCTGTTCTTCCACTGGCAGCAGCCGGACTGCTGAAAGACGAAGTTCACGTCAATGCCATCACCGGGTCGACCGGGGCAGGACAAGCTCCCTCGAAAACCTCTCACTTTAGCTGGCGCGATAACAACCTTTCGGTTTACAAGGCTTTTGAACATCAGCACCTGGGCGAGATATGCCAGAGTCTGGTGCAGGCTCAGCCCGGTTTCGGTAAGGCGATCAATTTCATTCCCGTCAGGGGAAACCACACCCGTGGCATCTTCGTGATGACTTACACTAAATTCGACGGGACCCTGGAGGAGGCCAACGAACTGTACCGGAAATATTACGCACCCCATCCTTTTGTCAATGTAACCGATGAAAATCCCGATATGAAGCAGGTGGTCAATACCAATAAAGCGCTGCTCTATCTCGAAAAACACGGCGACAAGCTGATGATTATCTCTTGCGTCGACAATCTGCTTAAAGGGGCATCGGGTCAGGCGGTTCAGAACATGAACCTGATCTTTGGTCTCGACGAACGTTGTGGCCTGAACCTTAAACCGGTCGCGTTCTAATTTTTAGCCGCCGGTAGCCGGAAGCTAATGGACGGCATTATTATTAATTATCCATCAAAACTCATCAATAAAGTGAAACTTTTCGACGTCTATCCGCTTTTTGATATCGTTCCCGTTGAGGCTTCGGGTTGTTATATCACCGATAATAACGGGAATAAATATCTTGACCTTTACGGAGGCCATGCAGTCATTTCGGTGGGCCACTCCCACCCGGAGTATGTGAAAAAGATCAGTGATCAATTGAACCATATTGGTTTCTATTCCAATTCGGTGCAGAACCCAATGCAGGAAGAGCTGGCGTTAAAATTGGGCGAGCTTTCGGGATGCGACGATTATTCGTTGTTCCTTTGCAATTCAGGCGCTGAAGCCAATGAGAATGCGCTGAAATTAGCCTCTTTTCATACCGGGAAAAAGAGGATTGTCTATTTCGAAAAGTCTTTTCATGGCCGTACCTCGGCCGCTGTCGCGGTAACCGACAACCCGAAAATCGTTGCTCCGGTTAATGATACGGTGAATAGAACAATCCTGCCTTTAAATGATATCGACGCACTGGAAACGGCGCTGAAAGCCGGCGATGTGGCGGCGGTTATTATCGAAGGGATTCAGGGGATCGGCGGTTGCCGGGTTCCCGACGCTGCCTTCCTGGAAGCTGCATCTGAGTTGTGTAAGAATTATGAGGCGGTGCTGATCCTCGACGAGATTCAATCGGGTTACGGCCGGAGCGGTAAGTTTTTTGCGTTTCAGTATGCCGGAATCAAACCCGATGTAATTACCGTCGCTAAAGGAATGGGCAATGGTTTCCCGATCGGGGGGGTGCTGATCAGCCCTAAATTCAAGCCGTGGCATGGTATGCTGGGAACCACTTTCGGGGGTAACTACCTGGCTTGCGCTTCCGGAATCGCCGTCCTCGATATCATGAAAAAGGAAAAGTTGGTAGATAACGCCTTCAATGTGGGCAGCTACCTGATCAGCGAGCTGTCGAAGATTAAACAGATCAAAGAGGTGAGGGGCAAAGGACTGATGATCGGTCTGGAGTTTGATTTCCCGATCGCTCCCCTACGGAAGAAGCTTCTTTTTGAAGAGAAGATCTTCACGGGAGTTACCGGAACCCATGTGATCCGGATCCTTCCGCCGCTGACCCTTACTATCGAACAAGCCGATCATTTTATCAAAGCATTGGTAAGGGTACTGAATTAATTGTAAATTGCATTTCTTAAAACAAAAGAGACTATGGAAATTGATCGCTTGAAAATAAGCATCATAGGTGGAGGTAACCTGGGCCGCTCGGTGGCTGAGGGGTTTCTGAAAGCCGGCATCAAAGCCTCTAAGCTGGTGGTCACCCGTCGCAGGGTCCATCTGCTTGGCGATTTGGCCGAGAAAGGGGTGCGTATCGAAAAAGAAAATGTCGGGGCGGTTGCCGATGCCGATGTGATTATCGTAGCGGTTAAACCCTATCAGGCGGTCGAGGTGATCAATGAGATTAAACCCGCATTAAAATCAGGCCAGATGGTGGCCTCGCTGATGACTGGGGTTAGTATTGCCCAGCTTAAAGAACTGCTTCCTGCAGGGGTGATCCCGTTGAGGGTCATGCCCAATACAGCCGTGGCGCTTCAGGAATCGATGACCCTGATTTCGGCTCCCGATTGTAACGAGGAACAGCAAAAGATGGTTCAACAACTTTTCGAAACACTCGGTAAGGTATTGTTTATCAATGAAGAATTAATGGCCGCTGCCACGGTGCTCGGGGCTTGCGGCATCGCCTTTGCCCTGCGTTTTATCCGTGCTGCCATTCAGGGCGGGGTCGAAATCGGCTTTGGCGCCGATGTGGCCCAGCAAATAGTGGCCCAGACCGTGAAAGGGGCCACCGAGCTGATTCTGCAGACCGGCCACCATCCCGAACAGGAGATCGATAAGGTGACTACACCTAAAGGGATCACCATCTCCGGGTTGAATGAGATGGAACATCAGGGTTTCTCCTCTGCTTTGATCCGTGGTTTGCTGGTCTCCTACAATAAAATCAACAGCGCTAAATAATCTGACTGATCAAAAAACTAAACTACCATGGAAGAAACAATCAGACAAATAGCTGAACGGTTGCGTGGTCTGCGCGAAGTTCTCGAAATCAGCCCCGAGGAGGCGGCACAGACCTGTGCCATCACCGTGGAGCAATATCTGGGTTATGAAGGCGGGAAGATTGATATCCCCGTTTCCATCCTTCACCGGATGGCCAGACAATACAATTTTGACATTACCGCCCTGCTTACCGGCGAGGAACCCCACATGCACTTCTACTCCCTGACCAGGAAGGATAAAGGCGTGGTGGTTGAACGTCGTAAGGCTTATAATTATGAGGCGCTTGCCGCGAACTTCGTCAACCGTAAGGCCGATCCTTTTGTCGTGATTGTCGAACCGAAGGAAGATCAGGCCGTCAGTTTTAATACCCATCCCGGACAGGAATTCAATTATGTCCTCGCCGGGAAACTGAAATATTTCATCGGAGAGAACGAGATGGTGCTTGAACCCGGCGATTCGATTTATTTCGATTCCGGTAAACCCCACGCGATGCTGGCTTTGGATGGAAAAGCCGCGAAATTTCTGGCCATAATTCTTTAATCCGACACTATGTTTGAACAATATTTGAAAAAAAGTGAATTCAGTTCACTCGAAGATTTTAAACAAAATTTTGAAATTCAGGTTCCTGCAAACTTTAATTTTGCTTACGATGTCGTCGATCGTTATGCCGAAACCAATCCCTTCAAACGGGCGATCTGTTGGGTGAACGATAAGGGCGAGTATCACGATTTTTCTTTTCTCGAACTCAAAGAAGCCAGCGATGCGACGGCTTCCTTTTTTCAATCACTGGGAATAGGCCGGGGCGATAAGGTGATGCTGATCCTGAAACGCCGTTATGAATTCTGGTTTTCTATCCTGGCCTTGCACAAAATCGGGGCGATCTGTATCCCCGCCACCCATTTGCTCACCCCTAAAGACATTATTTACCGGAACAATGCTGCCGGTACCAAGATGATTGTTTCGGTCAATGAGCCGGAGATCACCGAATATATTACCAAAGCGCTGCCCGATTCGCCAACAGTGGAAAAACTGGTGGCCGTCGGTGGAACAGCCCCGGAAGGATGGGAGTCCTTCGCCGAGGGTATTGGTAAAGCGGCCCCCTTCATCCGCCCTGTCGGAGATAAGGCTTCCAAAAACAGCGATATCTCACTGCTCTATTTCACATCCGGTACGACAGCCAATCCCAAGATGGTTGCCCACGATTTTACCTATCCGTTGGGTCATATTATCACGGCGAAATTCTGGCAGAATGTCGAAGAGAACGGACTGCACTTCACCGTTTCCGATTCGGGTTGGGCCAAGTCGGTCTGGGGGAAAATCTATGGACAGTGGCTCGCTGGCGCCGCGGTCTTTGTGTATGATTTTGAAAAGTTCACTCCCTCCGATATGCTGGAGAAGATCAGCGAATTCGGTGTGACCAGTTTTTGCGCTCCGCCTACCATCTATCGTTTCCTGATCCGCGAAGATTTTTCAAAATATGATCTTTCAAAACTGAAATGGGCGGTCGTTGCCGGAGAACCATTGAACCCATCGGTCTATGACACCTTTTATAAACTGACCGGACTGAAGCTGCACGAGGGTTTCGGGCAGACCGAGACGACTCTGCAGATTGCTACTTTCCCCTGGATGGAACCAAAGCCGGGGTCGATGGGCATTCCTTCGCCCCAGTTTGATGTCCGGATTGTCGACTCTGAAGATAAACCGGTCGAGGATGGCGAGGTGGGCCAGATCGTGATTCGGACTGGTGAAAAAATACCGGTAGGCCTCTTCTCGGGGTATTACCGCGACGAGGAGAAAACAGCTTCCTGCCATTACAACGGTTTCTATTATACCGGTGACCTTGCCTGGCGCGATGAAGATGGCTATCTCTGGTTTGTTGGCCGTGTCGACGACGTGATCAAATGTTCCGGTTACCGCATCGGCCCCTTCGAGGTGGAAAGCGCTCTGATGACCCACCCGGCCGTTATTGAGTGTGCCGTTACCGGAGCTCCCGATGAGATTCGCGGTCAGGTGGTCAAAGCCACTATCGTGCTGGCCCCCGAATATCGCCCGGGAAGCGATGAGTTGAAACACGAAATTCAGGAGCATGTGAAAAATGTTACCGCTCCTTATAAATATCCCCGTATTGTCGAATTCGTGACGGAGCTTCCCAAGACGATCAGTGGTAAGATCCGAAGAGTGGAGATTCGTGAGAAAAGTAAAAATTGCTGATCGGTTGATGCTTGTTTATGACTCATATTTACAATAAAATAGTTGTTAAAGTTGGAAGCAATGTCCTGACCCGCGAAGACGGGCGACTGAACATTACCCGGATGGCCCATATCGTTGATCAGATCTCAACCCTGGTCAAGGAGGGGGTACAGGTAATTTTGGTCACCAGCGGGGCGGTGGCAGCCGGTCGGGCAGAGGTGGAGCCTCAGCGTAAACTCGATCCCGTATCCAGCCGTCAGTTATGGTCGGCAGTGGGACAGGTCAAGCTGATCAACCGTTATGCCGATCTCTTCAGGGAATACGGCCTGACCTGTGCCCAGGTGCTCACGACCAAGGAGAATTTCAGCGACCGCCTGCACTACCTGAATATGCGAAATTGCATGTCGACCCTGCTCGAGAATGGGGTGGTGCCGGTGATCAATGAGAACGATACCATTTCAGTTACCGAACTGATGTTTACCGATAATGATGAATTATCCGGTCTGATCGCTTCGATGATGGACATGGAGGCGCTGATTATCCTCTCCAATGTCGATGGGGTCTTTACCGGATCGCCCGATCAACCGGGCAGTGAGTTGATAAAGACGGTGAAGTTTGGTGAGATCCTCGATGAAAATACTATTTCAACGAAGAAATCGAACTTTGGCCGGGGAGGGATGCTCACCAAATATAATATTGCCGCCAAACTGGCCGGGCAGGGGATCTCGGTCCACATTGCCAATGGAACCAAGGCGCATACTTTGATTAATATCATAGGCAACAGTCCCAAAGCGGTTCATACCCATTTTCTGCCGGTAAAAAAGAAATCCACGGGAGTCCGTAAATGGCTGGCCCATTCCGACGATTTTGCCCGCGGCGAAGTCTACATTAACGAAGGGGCCCGCGAAGCCTTGCTGTCGGATAAGGCGGTCAGCCTTTTGATGATCGGGATTACCCGCATCGAAGGCTCTTTTCGGGAAGGCGATATTGTTAGGGTGAAAAATGAAAACGGTGAACTGCTGGGCTTGGGAAAAACCGGCTATTCCTCCGAAGAGGCGTTGACTGAAATGGGTGGAAAAAAATCCAAACCTTTTATTCATTACGATTATTTATACCTTATTTGATACATAGAGATGATGTTTCAGGGACAGTTCGAAAACGCGTTGAATGCCAGCCGGAAGCTGAATCTGGTTGACGAAGGGAAGATCAATGATGTCTTGTTGAAAATCGCGCAGGCCGCCGTGGATCATTGCAGCGATATCCTTCGGGAAAATCAAAAGGACCTGCAGCGGATGGATATTGCCGATCCCAAGTACGACCGGTTGAAACTGACTGAAGAACGGATCAAAGCGATTGCGGCCGATATCCGCAACGTGGCTTCATTGCCTTCGCCGCTGGGAAAACTATTAACGGAGACTGTTCGCCCAAACGGGATGAACATCAAACGGATCAGTGTGCCTTTCGGGGTGATCGGGATCATTTACGAAGCTCGTCCCAATGTTACTTTCGATGTTTTTTCACTCTGCCTGAAATCGGGCAATGCCTGTATCCTGAAAGGGGGCAGTGATGCTATCGATTCCAATACCGCCATTGTTAAAGTGATTCACGGGGTGCTGGACGCCGAGGGAATCGACCGGAATTCACTGGTCCTGTTACCTGCCGGACGCGAAGCCGCCACGGAACTGCTGAATGCCCGGGGGTATGTCGATCTGCTGATCCCTCGCGGCAGCCAGGGACTGATCGATTACGTGCGTGAAAACGCCACGATCCCTGTCATTGAGACCGGTGCCGGGATTTGTCACACCTACTTCGACGAATTCGGCGATGTCGAAAAAGGACGTGCCATCGTGAATAATGCCAAGACCCGCAGGGTCAGCGTTTGTAACGCGTTGGACTGTCTGATTATCCACCGTTCGCGACTGGCCGATCTTCCGGCCATTGCCGAATTGTTGCCCCAAAGCAAGGTGATCATCTATGCTGACCCGGAAGCTTATTCCGCTTTAGAAGGGAAATATCCCTCAAATCTCCTTCTGCCGGCTACGAAAGAGTCGTTCGGAACCGAGTTTCTCGATTACAAGATGTCGGTCAGGACGGTTGCCTCTTTCGAAGAAGCGATCGCGCACATCCAGTTAAACAGTTCCAAACATAGCGAAGCCATCATTTCCGAAAATCGTCATAACGTGGAGCGATTTCTGAAAATGGTCGATGCTTCATCAGTCTACGCCAATGTGAGTACTGCTTTTACCGATGGGGCACAGTTTGGTCTGGGCGCCGAAATCGGCATCAGTACCCAGAAGCTTCATGCCCGGGGCCCGATGGCCCTCGAAGCGTTGACCAGCTATAAATGGATCATCGAAGGCGACGGACTGATCCGCGAAAAATAACCCATCGGGTTATTTTTTTCTTTTTCGGATCAATCAAAGCCGATTACTTTATACCTTTACAATTCAAAAAATAATATAACTCGTCATGAGACATTTTACTTCGGTTTACGATCTTCCCGATCTGGGTAAAGCCATTGAGATGGCCAAAGAGGTGAAGGCCAATCCTTACGGATACCAGCACCTGGGAAAAAACAAAACCATGGTCCTGATCTTTTTCGATTCCAGTCTCCGCACCCGGTTAAGTACCCAAAAGGCGGCGATGAATTTGGGAATGAATACCATGGTATTGAATGTCAATCAGGATGGTTGGAAACTGGAGTCCGAGTTGGGTGTCGTGATGGATGGCGATAAACCCGAACACCTGCGCGAAGCTATTCCCGTGATCGGGAAATATTGCGACGTGATTGGTGTCCGTGCCTTTGCCCGTTTCGAAAACAAAGCCGACGATTACCAGGAGAAAATCCTGAACCAGTTTATCGATTTTGCCGGAGTCCCCATCGTCAGTATGGAAGCGGCTACCCGCCACCCGCTGCAAAGCTTTGCCGATCATCTGACCATCGAAGAACATAAGACAAAGGCTCGTCCGAAAGTGGTGCTTTCGTGGGCGCCCCATCCCCGCGCGTTGCCCCAGGCCGTTCCAAACTCCTTCGTCGAATGGATGCGCCGGACCGATTACGAACTGGTGGTCACTCACCCCGAAGGTTACGAACTGGCCCCCGAATTTATGGGCGATCTGAAAGTAGAGTACGATCAGAAGAAAGCCTTCGAAGGCGCCGATTTCATCTATGCTAAAAACTGGTCGGCTTACGGCGATTACGGTAAGATCCTGTCAAAGGATAGAGACTGGACCGTCGACGCGGCCAAAATGGCGCTGACCGACAATGCCAAATTCATGCATTGCCTTCCGGTCCGCCGCAACATGATCGTCTCCGATGAGGTGATCGATAGTCCTAATTCCATCGTGATCGACGAAGCCGAAAATCGTGTATATTCGGCCCAGACAGTTTTAAAAATGATTCTGGAAGGACAAAAATGAGAGAACATCTGACTATCATTAAAGTAGGCGGTAAAGTTGTTGAAGAGGAAGCTTCGCTGCGGTCGTTGCTGAAAGATTTTTCACGCATCGCCGGGAATAAAATATTAGTTCACGGGGGTGGAAAAACCGCTACTCAGATTGCCGAAAAGATGGGAATCGAGAGCGTAATGGTGGAAGGCCGCCGTATTACCGATGCCGAGACCCTCAAAGTGGTCACCATGGTCTATGCCGGGCTGGTCAACAAAAATGTCGTGGCCGGCTTGCAAGCCCTCGGAACCAACGCGATAGGCCTCTCGGGTGCCGATCTGGATCTGATCCGTGCCGATAAACGGCCCGTCGCGGAGATCGATTATGGCTTTGTCGGCGATATCAAAAGGGTGAACAACTCTTCGATGTTCGACCTCATTTCGATGGGCGCCGTTCCCGTTATTGCCCCGATCACCCATGACGGGAAAGGCCAGTTGCTGAACACCAACGCCGATACCATCGCCTCTGAACTGGCCATTTCATTGGGCTACGAATACGATGTCCGCCTGATTTTCTGTTTCGAAAAAAGCGGCGTGCTGATGAACGAAGCCGACGAAAAATCGGTGATCGGCGAAATCAATCCCGAAATGTTCGAGCAGCTCAAAGCCGAAGGGGTTGTCTCCGGCGGGATGATCCCCAAATTATTTAATGGTTTTTCCGCGCTGAAGCAAGGTGTCGGAGCCATCGTCATCACCAATCCGCAAGGCTTGTCGGGTGGTTTGCGCGGAACCAGATTAGTACTCAAATAATGATTCCGAACGGGCAGTATATCGACCAATCCATTGATCTGCTGAAATCAATGATCTCCATCCCTTCGCTAAGCCGCGAAGAGGGTGAGGTCGCCTCGATGATTGAACGACAACTGCTCGAATGGGGCTATCAACCGGAACGAAAAGGAAATAATATCTGGCTGAAAAGCCCCGAATGGGATCCCGCCAAACCGGTTATCCTGCTCAATTCACATATCGATACCGTCCGCCCGGCCAAAGGGTGGAGTTATGAGCCTTTTCAGGCAACCTGCGAAAACGGGAAGATCACCGGGTTGGGCAGTAACGATGCCGGGGCCCCGGTCGTCTCACTTTTAGCCTCATTCCGCCATCTGAGCCGGGAGCCCCAGCCTTACAACCTGATCTTCTGTGCCAGCGCCGAGGAAGAAGTCTCCGGTCTGAACGGCATCGTTTCCGTACTGGACCAGTTCGGCCAGATTGATATCGCTATCGTGGGCGAACCTACCGGGATGCAGATGGCCATCGCCGAAAAGGGATTGCTGGTGCTCGATTGCGAAGCCAAAGGAAAAGCGGGCCATGCCGCCCGCAATGAAGGCGAAAATGCTCTTTATAAGGCGATTGATGACATTCAGAAGCTGAGAAACTATCGGTTCCCGCTGGCGTCGGAACTTCTTGGCCCGGTAAAGATGACCGTTACCCAGATTGAAGCGGGCCATCAGCACAATGTGGTTCCCGATTCCTGCCGCTTCGTGGTCGATGTTCGAACCAACGAGTTCTATTCCAATGTCGAAGCCGCCCGTGTCATCTCTGAATTAATTACCTCCGAGGTGAAGCCCCGTTCGTTCCGGCTCAACTCTTCCGGGATCCCGTCCGATCACCCCCTGGTGAAGCGCGGCCTCGTGTTAGGCCTAACAACTTACGGATCCCCCACCACCTCCGATCAGGCGGTTATTCCCTATCCCTCCATCAAAATAGGCCCCGGCGATTCGGCTCGTTCCCACACTGCCGATGAATATATTCTGGAAGATGAGATCCGCGAAGGGGTGAAAATTTACTTGCAATTATTGGATAAGCTTGAATTCTGATTGTTCACACCTGCTTAACATCTTCTGATGTTTCCCCCGCTTTTTCTTTTCACGATTATTCTTGTCCAAAACATTGTTCTATCCTACAATATAGAAACCCTTCCGGTTGACCTTATGCTCTCCGGGTTTAAGGGCTGATTTCTCAAAACTATTTGATACGTTCCTGTTTCCTCCCTGTAAGGTTTCTGTATCCGAGCATACAGGAACCATACAGGAACCATACAGGAACCTTAGAGATACCCCGGAGAAAATACGATTCAGCTAAGAAGGAAATGATAACGAATACCTTTTCGAAAGAGTTTGAAGTCTATACAATTTGATTTTGAGCCCTATGGTGTTTTTTTAAAAAATGAAGAGGGCTCCCGAAAGGGGCCCTCTTTTCACTTTTCGTGGAATTTAGAAAGGTCGGGAGATTAGTTGTAGGCTGTTTCTCCGTGTTCATAAACATCGAGACCTTCGATTTCAACTCTACGGTCAACACGCAGGCCAACGGTCTTTTTCAGGATATAGAACAGGATGAATCCGGTTCCTGCAGCCCAGGCGCCAACGGAAATAACTCCAATAGCCTGAGAGATTAATGAGCTTGCTCCGAATCCGTAAAATAATCCGGTTGAGGTTGAGAACAATCCGACCATTAAGGTTCCGAAGGCTCCGCAAATTCCGTGTACGGAAGCCGCACCTACCGGGTCGTCAATCCTTAAGCTGTTTTCAATAAAGTGAACGGCATAAACCAGGAGGGCTCCGGCCATTAAACCTATCGCGATGGCTCCCCAGGAGCTGACCACGTCGCAACCGGCTGTTACGGCTACCAATCCGGCAAGGGTTCCGTTCAGCGTTAAGCTTAATGAGGGTTTACCGAACTTGATCCACGAGATGATCAACGCGGACATGGTCCCGGCAGCTGCCGCTAAGTTGGTGGTTACAAAGATATGGGAGATCGCGGTAGCGTTGGTTGAACCTGTTGCGGCCAATTGTGAGCCTGGGTTAAAGCCGAACCAGCCTAACCAAAGGATGAAAACACCCAGTGCGCCGTAGGCCAGGTTATGACCCGGAATAGCGTTTACCTTGCCGTTAAATTTCCCGATACGGGGCCCGAGCATAATGGCGCCCACCAGTCCGATCCATCCGCCAAGCGAGTGGACTGCGGTTGAGCCGGCGAAGTCATGGAAAGGCATTTCCATTTGTGAAAGCCATCCGCCACCCCAGATCCAGTGGCCTGAGATAGGATAGATCAGTAATGAGATGATCAAACTGAAAATGACATAAGAGATGAAGTGGGTCCTTTCGGCCATTGCCCCGGAGACGATGGTGGCTGCGGTAGCGGCAAACACTGTTTGGAAGATCAGGAAAGCTTCCGGCGGAATTCCGCCCGACCAGATGCTGTCGGTATAGGGTGAAAAGGTTCCAATAAAACCTCCGTGATCAGCGCCGAACATTAATCCGTAACCAAGGAGAAAGAATCCAAGGGTTCCGAAGACAAAGTCAATTAAGTTTTTCATCAGGATGTTGACCGTGTTTTTTGAGCGGGTAAAACCTGCTTCCACGTAGGCAAAACCTGCCTGCATCCAGAAAACCAGGGCTGCGGCGATTAAAACCCATATTGTGTCGATCGACATGGCCATTTCGGCCAGTGATTTTGTGATATCTACTGTTTCCATTGTTGTCGTAGTTTAATGATTTATAGCCCTGTTTCTTTGTCATACAGCGAATCGTCGCCGCGGTCGCCGGTGCGGATACGGATGGATTCTTCGACCGGCGAGACGAAGATTCTCCCGTCGCCAATTTCTCCGGTATAGGCTGATTTCAAGAGTGCTTTGATGGCTTTTTCAGCGTTGATGGTTCGGACGACAAATGAGATCATGTAGCGTTCGATCACACTGGTATCGTACATGACGCCGCGGTAGATCCTTTCCTGGCGGGCTTTGCCAACACCTCTGACTTCCCAGTAGGAGAGGAAATCGATGTCAACTTCGTGCAAGGCGGTTTTTACATCTTCAAACCGGTCTTTGCGAATGATTGCTTCAATTTTTTTCATGGCATATAATTTTTAATAGTCTGAATTAAAGGGAGAATCCTACGACGAGGAAGATTTGTTCCTTGTCGGGATTGACAATGACTTTCCCGATCAGCGGAAGGGAGAATTTGTCAGTAATGGAGATGGTCTTCACAGAGGAGATCCCGAGGTTGCATACATTGAACTTACCGTCGGTAGTGTAGCTTTCATTCCCTGCGCCGGCGAAGAGGCTGACATTTTTGAAGGCATAAGCCGCTTCAAAATAGACATCGTCGTTGGCATTCAGATAATAATAGCCGGAGAGACTGAATTTTCCGAGCGCCTGGGTGGCTCCGATTTCGAAGACATGCGAATCGTCATAGTCGAAATAGCTTCCCATGCTTCCGGGTTCTGACGGGAAATAATAATCGGTGAAGAGGAGGCTGGTTCCGCTTTTGAAGGAATAACCTGCAAAAAGGTCAGCTTCGGTGGCATAGGAATCGGACAAGGAGTAGCTGCCCCAGGCGCCGATCGAAAATCCCCCGCTCGTGTATTTAACGGTTGGCTGGACCACGGGTGAGTTTCCGTAATCAGTACCCCTCCAGTTGTAGCGGTTAAATAAATCGGCCCCGACACTCCATGGGCTGGCAGCTTCTTGTGCCATTACTGAATAAGATCCTACAAAAAGGATCGAAGCGATGAAGAGTAAAATAACTTTTTTCATGATCGTATTCTTTAAAGGTTAAACAATAAATAATATTTTAATTTTTTTAGAACTCTGTCTTATTAAAAAGGGGGTGTTGACTGATAAAAACTATAAAATATTTTTGAAACCCCCTTTTGAAAATAGGTAACGGTTCAAAAGTATATAAAAAATAATACGATGTACCTCCCGAAGAGGGGGGTATGGCTTGAAATAACAATTAATTAACAAATTGAGGTGAAAAAATAGAAATAAGACAGGAAAATGGTTTTGTAGGTATCAAAAAGACAGAATAATGATAATGGTGGTTTAAAAATATGGGTAAAGTCTTGTTTTGGGTGTTTATGTGTTATTTGGAGTGGTTGGTTTGATGTCTTTTTGTTGTGGCTGCAAACTGAGGAGTGGTGGTTTTGTTCCGGGGTGGTGGGTTTGGTACCCGTAGGTTGAGGGGTATTGTTATTATTGTTGTATTTGATGGTTTAATGGGTGGGGTTCTCTGATTTTTCAGGATTATGTGGTAATTTTGCAATTGAATAGGGTGCAATAATAATGGCTCTGATGGGATTGGGGCATTGTTTAGGCGGGGAGTGTCCGGAAAAAAGAGGCGACTTCCTGGTGCCCTGTCTGATTGTTGGGAGTCGAGCTGTTTGATACTGAAAAGAATCATGATTTTGATTTCCGCTATTGAAGATGTACATTATTTGTGTCATGGCGAATTTCGTTGGACAGATAAAAACTAAAAAGCAAACGCATGAAACTTTGGGATAAAGGGACAAAAATCAACGAGTTGATCGAGATTTTTACTATTGGTCGGGATGTGGAGATGGATTATTACCTGGCCCGATACGATGTTTTGGGATCCATGGCTCACATAAGGATGCTTGAATCGATAGGTTTGATTACCCGGGATGAACTTACCCTGCTTACCGCGGGGCTGCGTAAGATTTTTAGTGAAATTGCCGAAGGAAAGTTTGTGATTGAAGAGGGGATTGAAGATGTTCATTCGCAGGTTGAGCTGTTGCTGACGCGCAGATTGGGTGAGGTAGGAAAGAAAATACACAGTGGTCGTTCACGAAATGATCAGGTCTTGCTCGATCTGAAACTGTTTACGCGGGATTCTGTAAAAGAGGTTGTTGGTCATACGGTTGATTTGTTTAATATCCTGATAGCTCAGAGTGATCGGTATAAAGAATTTTTGATGCCCGGCTATACGCATCTCCAGGTGGCTATGCCCTCCTCGTTTGGATTGTGGTTTGGCGCCTATGCCGAGAGTCTGGCTGATGATTTGTTGCTATTGCAGGCCAGCTACCGTTTGGCCGACCAGAATCCGCTTGGTTCAGCGGCCGGATATGGTTCGTCGTTTCCGCTTAACCGTCAGATGACCACCGACCTGTTGGGTTTTGAGACGATGAATTATAATGTGGTCTATGCCCAGATGGGGCGCGGGAAGGTGGAGAAGAGTGTGGCTTTCGCGCTGGCTTCTATCGCGGCCACCCTTTCGAGGCTGGCCTACGATGTTTGTCTGTTTATGAGCCAGAATTTTGGTTTTGTGACTTTGCCCGACGAATTAACCACTGGTTCGAGTATTATGCCGCATAAGAAAAATCCAGATGTGTTTGAATTGTTGCGGTCGCACTGTAACCGGATCCAGTCGCTTCCCGGGCAGATCCTAACGGTGACCAATAATTTGCCAAGTGGCTATTTTCGTGACATGCAATTGGTGAAAGAGATGTTTGTTCCGGCTTTTTCGGAGATTAATGATTGTATCAAGATTGCGGCCTTTGCCCTGGAGAATCTGAAGGTGAATGAAACAATCATGGAGGATGACCGATATAAATATGTATATAGTGTGGAAGAGGTGAATAAGCTGGTCCTGTCGGGTGTTCCTTTTCGGGATGCCTATCGTCAGGTAGGGGAGGCGATCAATCGCGGAAAATTTCAGTACGAAAAGGAGGTTTGTCATACCCATGAGGGGAGTATAGGGAATCTTTGTCTTGATAAAATTGAAAGTAAAATGAATAAAATACTTACAGATTTTAACTTTGACAGGGCGGAGACGGCGTTTGCGGCCTTGTTGAGCGATCGGGTTTGATGATTGGTTGGCGGTTGAAAAATGGCTGCCAGAGGCAGGTGTTGGATTTGCTTTGATTTGTTAATTGATTGTTGTTTAGGTTTTTGTATTGTTGGGTAATCGGTTTTTGATGGGTTGAATTGTATCGGTTAAGTCTGGTGATGGTCTGTTTCTCAGTCGGTAACTCCAATGCGACTGAACTTTACTTGCAGGTAATACTTTAGATTAATATTTAATGTTCTCTTAATATCTTGTTTATATTTCTGATATTCAGGTGTTTGTTGGTCTTTTTCTCCTCAAGTCCTTTCGTTTTTTAATGAAATGCCTGAATTGGCGGAGTAACTGTTTGGATAAATGTGCGTAAAATGGTATGTTTGCTTT
This sequence comes from uncultured Prolixibacteraceae bacterium, assembly GCA_964632305.1. Classification (GTDB taxonomy): domain Bacteria; phylum Bacteroidota; class Bacteroidia; order Bacteroidales; family Prolixibacteraceae; genus CAZWBR01. Next base: position 124,108 of record CAZWBR010000001.1, on the reverse strand, counting down.
CGGATTTTAAAATAATGTACTGATTTGCTTACATCTTTTTATTTTATTATCCATATTGCTAAATGAATTTAATTTTTGAGGCGGAAATGCCGATGTATTTAACGGTCGCAGTTTTGCTTAATTCTAATAAATAACATGGAACAGAAAAGAATGCCAAATCCACAGGGTTTATATGATCCTATGAATGAGCACGATGCGTGCGGAATTGGTTTTGTTGCCCATATTAAAGGGGCAAAATCGCATGACATTATTGAACGCGGTTTAACCGTGTTGTTAAACATGGATCATCGTGGGGCCACAAGTGCAGACAACAAAACCGGTGATGGAGCTGGCATTCTGTTGCAACTGCCGCATGATTTTTTTATTTCACAAGGTATTGCCGTACCGGAACCGGGACAATATGGGACTGGTTTGGTCTTTTTGCCCGTGGTTGAGGAGGAGGCAGCATTTTGTGTGGAGGTGTTAAACCGTTATGTCGAAGCCGAAGGTTTAAGTTTGATTGCCTGGCGGGATGTTCCGGTTGACAGTTCTGTCATTGGAGAGATTGCCAAGAGAACAGAGCCTGCCATTCGCCAGATTTTCGTTAAGGGGAATTATGAGCAGGATGTTCTGGAAAGAAAATTATATCTGGCCCGCAAACAGGCCGAGCGAGCTGTTCGTGAATCGAAACTTGCCGGGAAGGAGAGTTTTTATCTGCCGAGTTTATCCAGCAAGGTGATGATTTATAAGGGTATGTTTACCCCAAGCCAGTTGCGCGATTATTTTAAAGATTTGACTCATCCTGAGATGAAGAGTGCCATCGCGTTGGTTCACTCCCGTTTTAGTACCAATACTTTCCCTACCTGGGACCTGGCACAACCGTTCAGGATGATTGCCCACAATGGTGAGATCAATACCATTAAAGGTAACCGTCAATGGATGCACGCCCGTGAATCGTTATTTGAGTCTGCCCTTTTCGGGGATAATATCGATAAACTCTATCCAATCATCGAGCCGGGTAAGTCAGATTCGGCCTCGTTTGACAATACACTGGAGTTTTTGCATATGACCGGAAGGAGCATGCCTCACTCTATCTGTATGATGATTCCGGAATCGTTCAATGAAAAGAACCCGATTCCAGAGAGTCTGAAAGCTTTTTATGAATACCATTCTACGATGATGGAGCCATGGGATGGTCCTGCATCGATGGTATTCTCCGATGGGCGCTATATTGGTGGGACTCTTGACCGAAATGGTTTGCGTCCTTCCCGTTATGTCATCACCAAGAACGATATGATCGTGATGGGATCGGAAGTTGGGGTACAGGTATTTCCAGCTTCGGAAATTAAAGAAAAGGGGCGTCTTCGTCCGGGCAAATTATTGCTGGTCGATACCCAACTTGGAATTATCATCCCCGATCAGGAGGTGAAAGCTGAGTTGAGCCGCCATAATCCATATATTAACTGGTTAAAGGATAATCGGTTAGAGCTTGAAAAGATTGAAGTGAAACAGAGGGTTCCTTCCAGTATGGGCGAGGATTTTGCGACTTACAGCAAGGTCTTTGGTTATACAAAGGAAGAGATGAATGTGATTATCAAAGAGATGGCCGAAGCTGCCAATGAACCGACCAGCTCGATGGGGAATGACACTCCTGTTGCCGTCTTTTCCGATAAACCGAAGAGGTTCTTCAGTTATTTTCGCCAGTTGTTTGCCCAGGTCACCAATCCTCCGATTGACCCAATTCGTGAAGGTCTGGTGATGTCGTTGACCAATTATATTGGATCGCTGAGCAACAATATCCTGGATGAAAATCCGAGCCACTGCAAACTAATCAAGTTTGACAGTCCGATTATTACCAACACGGACTTGGGGAAAATCAAGGATTTGAAACATGAATCCTTTACCCACGCCACCATTCCAATGTTATTCCCGGTTAAGGAAGGGGTGGAAGGTTTTAAAAAGGCATTCAAAATGATGCTTGAAAATTCGGAGAAGGCTGTTGATGACAAGAAAAACTTCATTATTCTTACCGATAGGGGAGTTTCGGAAACGATGGTTCCGATTCCTTCACTGCTGGCAGTAGCCGCTGTTCATCATCACCTGATCAGAAATAAAAAGAGGATGCAGATTGGAATCATTGTAGAGACTGCAGAACCTCGTGAGATAATGCATTTTGCCTTGTTGTTGGGATATGGCGCCAGCGTTATTAATCCTTATCTGGCATTTGCCGCAATTGATAACCTTGTTGAACAGGGCGAGATAAAATTGCCTTATGTTGAAGCCCGGAAGAACTATATCAAATCAATTGATAAAGGGTTGTTGAAGATCCTCTCCAAAATGGGTATTTCGACCTTGCGTTCTTATCACGGAGCCCAGCTTTTTGAGGCCATTGGAGTTGGAAATGATTTGATTGAGAATTATTTCAAGGGAACTGCATCCCGAATTGGCGGTATTGGATTTGAAGAATTATATCGTGAGGCAGTAATGTTTCACGAAGATGCCTTCAAAAATCAGTTTAGCAAGAAGCCGCTTTTCCCGAATGTAGGAGAATATCACTACCGTAACGATGGGGAACATCACGCCTGGAACCCACAATCAATTGCCTTGCTGCAATGGGCAACAAAAACGGATAATTACGAAGTCTATAAGAAATTCAGTAAACTGGTTAATGAACAGAATGCCAAGCCGGCCTTTGTTCGCGGCGCACTGCGCTGGAAGAAAAATCCGATTCCGATCGAAGAAGTTGAACCGGCTGAAAATATTCTGAAGCGTTTTGTTACCGGGGCTATGTCCTATGGTTCTATCTCAAAGGAAGCTCATGAAGCTTTAGCTATTGCCATGAATACGATAGGAGGCCGGAGTAACACCGGTGAGGGAGGTGAAGATGCCGAACGTTTCGGGACAGAGAAGAACTCCAAGATTAAACAGATTGCATCGGGTCGTTTTGGTGTGACCAATAATTACCTGGTTAATGCCATTGAGCTTCAGATAAAAATCGCTCAGGGGGCAAAACCAGGAGAGGGTGGTCAGTTACCTGGATTTAAAATCAATAAGATAATTGCCAAGTTAAGAAATTCTACGCCGGGAATCACATTGATTTCACCTCCGCCGCATCACGATATTTATTCGATCGAGGATTTGGCCCAGTTGATCTTTGACCTGAAAAATGTTAATCCGGAGGCTAAGGTTTCTGTGAAGCTGGTTGCCGAGACCGGAGTAGGAACGATCGCTGCCGGTGTAGCCAAAGGTTTTGCTGATATCATTATCCTAAGCGGTTGCGAGGGTGGAACAGGAGCTTCTCCAGCCAGTTCGATCAAACATGCCGGTTTGCCAGCCGAGTTTGGTATCGCGGAAACGCAGCAGACTTTGGTCATGAATAATCTTCGCGGACGTGTAAAACTGCAGGTCGACGGTCAGTTAAAGACCGGTCGTGACGTGGTGATCATGGGTATGCTTGGGGCCGAAGAGTTTGGTTTCTCTACCGGTGCATTGATCTCTCTCGGGTGTATCATGATGCGTAAATGCCATTTGAACACCTGTCCCGCGGGAATCGCAACCCAAAACAAGAATTTAAGGAAACGGTTTCTTGGCCGTGCCCAATATGTAATTAACTATTTCAATTTCATTGCCAGGGAGATCCGCGAACATATGGCCGAAGTTGGGGTTCGCACTTTTGAGGAATTGGTTGGACGTGTTGATTTGCTAGAACCAAATCCTGAAGTAGGCAACTGGAAGATGAAAAACATCGATTTCTCCAAGTTCCTTTATATGCCTAAGGAGGCTCAGATCTTTCCAATTCACAATACTCATCCGAATACCAAAAATCTGGATGATGTCATTGATAAGACCTTGATCCGCGAGGCCAACAAGGCGATTAAGAGTGGGGAGAAAGTTTGGATTGCACACAGTATCAATAATGTGATGCGTACTGTAGGGGCAATGCTTTCGGGTGAGATCTCCAAACGTTATGGCGAAGAAGGGTTACCCAAGGATACAATCAACTGTACGTTTAAAGGATCGGCAGGTCAGAGTTTTGGAGCTTTCCTTGTTAAGGGGGTAAACTTCAGGCTGGAAGGCGATTCGAACGATTACCTTGGCAAAGGCCTTTCAGGAGGACGGATTACAGTTGTCCCACCTATTGGCTCAACCTTTGAGCCTCATAGAAACATTATTGTTGGTAATACGACCTTATATGGCGCCACAAGTGGTGATGTCTATATTCAAGGTGTAGCAGGCGAGCGTTTTTGTGTAAGAAACTCAGGGGCGAAAGCCGTTGTTGAAGGTACCGGTGACCATTGTTGCGAGTATATGACAGGCGGTCGTACTGTTGTTTTAGGAACTACAGGGCGGAATTTCGCGGCCGGTATGAGCGGCGGTATCGCTTATGTGCTTGATGAAACGGGTGATTTCGATTATTACTGCAATAAAGGATTGGTCGAATTGAGCCAGGTTGAAGATAGGGCTGATATTGTTGAACTTCAGGATATGATCAGGAAACATCTGCTCTATACGCAGAGTCCGTTGGCTGAGAAAATTCTGACCAATTGGGAAGAGTATCTGCCTAAATTTGTTAAAGTTATTCCGTTAGAGTACAAGAAAGTGCTGAACGAGCTGAAGTTGAAAGAGGTCAAGAAGAAGCTGGAAATGGCTGAAGACGCTCCTGATCGGCGCGAATAACCTTAAACAATTTACTACGTCAAACGATTAAAGATTGAAAAAATGGGAAATCCAAAAGGTTTTATCGAAATAGAACGTAAAGAGGGCGGATATCGCCCCGTTAATGAGCGCGTATTCGACTACGGAGAAGTAGAACAGACGCTCAACGAAAAGGATCGCGTAGATCAGGCTTCCAGATGTATGGATTGCGGAGTCCCTTTCTGTCACTGGGCTTGTCCGGTTGGCAGTAAGATGCCCGAATGGCAGGATGCCGTTTATCATGGCAAATGGGATGAAGCTTACCAGATTCTGACCAGTACCAACAGTTTCCCTGAGTTTACAGGACGGGTTTGCCCTGCTCTTTGCGAAAAGTCGTGCGTGCTGGCGATCCATGAGGAGGCCGTGACCATTCGTGAGAACGAATGTGCAGTGGTCGAGAAGGCTTTTGAACTGAACCTGGTGTCGCCAAGAATACCCGAATACCGGTCAGGGAAAAAGATCGCCGTTATTGGTTCAGGGCCTGCAGGATTATCTGTTGCCGACCTGCTCAATCAGGCAGGACATTCCGTGACTGTTTTTGAACAGGACAATGCTGTCGGTGGTTTGCTTCGCTATGGAATTCCTGATTTTAAGTTGAACAAAGCGGTCATCGATCGACGGATTGAACTCTTCAAACAGGAAGGTATTGAATTTAAATTGAGTACCAAAGTTGGATTTGATGTGAAGGCTGAAGATCTGTTACGGGATTATGATGTCATATGTCTGGCATGCGGGGCAATGGAAGCTCGTGATTTGAAAGCCGAAGGCCGTGAGTTGAAGGGTATCCATTTTGCAATGGATTTCCTGAAACAACAGAATAAAATTATCCGCGGAGAAGAGATTGGCACTGATATAAGAATTCATGCTAAAGATAAGAAGGTCTTGGTTATCGGTGGTGGGGATACCGGTTCAGACTGCGTTGGTACTTCCATTCGTCAGAAAGCCCAATCGGTTACCCAGATTGAGATCCTTCCCAAGCCACCGGTAAAAAGAACTGAAGATAATCCATGGCCATTCTGGCCCAACACCCTTCGCACTTCCAGTTCGCATCTTGAGGGTTGTGATCGTCGTTGGGGGTTGGCTACACGGCGATTTATCGGGGAAAATGGTCATATTACCGGTGTGGAAGTTGTTCAGGTAGAATGGACCGGTCAAAATGGACAGATGACTATGAAAGAAATCCCTGGAACAGAAGAGATCATCGAAGCCGATTTAGTGCTGCTTTCCATGGGGTTTGTATCTCCTGTTCATTCCGGGTTGCTGGATAATTTGGGTATCGAGTATGATCAAAGAGGGAATGTGAAATCGATCGATAATCAAACCACAATTGATAAGGTTTTCGCGGCGGGTGATGTTACCCGCGGGGCTAGTCTCGTTGTCCATGCTATTCGCTCCGGACGCGATGCTGCAATGAAAATTCACGAATTTATTGGTGATAAATAGAAGAGAGTAGTTTTAATTCAGAACCGTCCGGGTGTCTTTCCGGACGGTTTTTTATTTCCAGTTATTTTAAAAGATACAGTTCTTGAAATTGATGTGTTTTGAATATTAACTAACAAAAAAAGTTAGTAATCCTTTAATCATTTTTCTATTTCTTCCTGCAACTAAACCATTAAAATGAAAAATGGATGTGTGGTGCATGGTACAATCAAAGTAGTGATTCCGATTGTACCATTCTTTCATTTTTATATTTGTACAAACAATTCCTCTTTTGATCTTCTTACTTTTGGCAGATATTGGTATTTATCCTCTTTAGAGCGATAGCCGACGGCGAGGACAATTTTGGATTTTAAACCTAATTTTTGCAGATCCAGGATTTGATCAAATGCATCGGTATCGAAACCTTCCATCGGGCAGGAATCAATGCCCATGTGAGCTGCAGTGACTAATCCGAAACCAAGTGCGATATAGGCTTGTTTGGTTAACCATGATTCCAATTGATCGGCAGGTCTTTGCAACGATCCTTTCACCATAGCAGAATAACCCGCAAGACTTTCGAGGTCGGTGTTCCGGGTTTTAGAAACAAGATTAATGTAATCATCGGCATCCTCTTCATTGAAATCGTAATCAACTGCAAAAACAAGCAGTTGTGAGGCATCGGTAATCTGGGATTGATCCCAGGCCACCTGACGCAATTTCTGCCTTATTCCAGGGTCTTCAACGATCAGAACTTTATAGGGTTGAAGTCCCAGAGAAGAAGCAGATAAACGGATGGCTTCGAGTAATTTTTCAAGATCTGCGACCGGTATTTTTTTATTCGGATCGAAGAGTTTTGTTGCGTAACGCTTATTTAATTGGTCTAAAAGTGTCATAAATCAAGAATTAAATGTTTATCGGTATTACATTTTAACTCCTGATTTGGTTTCGGAATAAAAGTACATTTAACAATTAATTGACTTTGGCCGTCTGTTATTGAACATTGATGGGGCGGGCCACCATGATACCGGATGAACTTTTACGTTGGAACAGATAATCGATAAAGGGTGAATCGGAAAGTATCACCTTTTTATCGGTGGAAGAAGCGTGCAGGAAATGGATTTTCCCATTATTCTTTACCAGGAATCCGACATGCAGTATATCAATTCCTTCGGTAGAAGCTGTCAGCGCAACAATATCCCCACTGTTTATTTCATTCTCGCAGTCAGAAAACTTATTAGTGGGGATATAAAAGAATACACGTGCTGAAATTTCGTTTTCAATCAGGGCTATTTTCTTGATCAACTCCGGATTGTTTTTCAATTGAGGATATGCCTCCGGTTTAGTACTCATTATATTGAGTTGAAACGGGTAGCGTTTACCGCCTAGTTGGAAAGTGACATCATCGACTAATCTTTTCGTTTCGTTATTGGAGATCCAGTCGCTGAAATAGTGTAAACGACTGATATAGCCATTTCTTTTCCCGTCTCGGTAGCGGATTTTTTCCAATTCCGACGTGAATTGTTTAAAACTGGGTTTGCCGCTTTTAATCGTTTGTGCGATAGCCAAACAATTCTCAACAAAAGTGGTACAATCCAATTCACGAAGGTTAACGACTAACGGTTCATCATTATTTTGGTCGAGAGTTTTTGCAACATAAGGAGTGCCAATAAAGTCCTTTCCAATTTTGATGATTAGTTCCCCAATAGGCAGGTTTCGGTCCGGAAGAAATTTATCGATCTTCTTCTGAAGGATGACCTTGTCTTTATCGGTCACAATTATTTTGGAGTCAGAAGTTAAGGGGTTTCCTAAAACGGCCAGGTTAAGTAATACAAACAGGGTTGTAAATAAAGCTGTTGGTTTAAATATTGTTTTCATAGCCTTGTTTTTTAGGTTTTGAACCCCTAAACTTACCTTATTTATGCCGTTTCTGCAACTCACGTGCGAGATCTTCGATACGGTAACCTTTATGAGTTAGCAGAACGATCAAGTGGTAGAGCATATCGGAGGCTTCGTAAATCAACCGTTCGTCGTTATTGGCCATGGCTTCAATCACGGTTTCGACGGCTTCCTCGCCAACTTTTTGAGCCATCTTCGCGGTTCCTGATTGAAACAGTGAAGTAGTATACGAACCTGCAGGCATCTCCTGTTTACGTTTGTCGATGAAATCCTGCAATGTTTTTAAGAACAACAGGTCGTCTTGCCGGTTAGTTTCGCCCCAGCAGGTATCCTGTCCGGTGTGACAGACGGGGCCAACCGGATTGACTTTGATCAGGAGGGTGTCGTTATCGCAATCGGGTTGGATGGAAACGATGTTCAGGAAGTTGCCTGACTCTTCTCCTTTGGTCCATAATCTGTTTTTGCTGCGGCTGAAAAAAGTTACTTTACCAATTTCGCAGGATTTTTGGTAAGCATCTTCGTTCATGAAACCGAGCATTAATACTTTGCCAGTTTTATCATCCTGGATTACTGCCGGTAAAAGCCCGTTGAGTTTTGAGAAATCGAGTGTCATAGTATAAATTTTATCTGATTTTTAATTGTTTCATTAACGATTGTTTACGAACGTTCCCGAAGAAGTTGTAAGTAACGATCAGCGAAAAATAGTCCCCGTTAAGGTCTGTCCCCAACTTGTTGTTATAATTTACAAAGTTATATTTTGCCTGAATTCCGACAAAGGAAAGGTTATTCAGGTAAAAGCGGTGCCCCATTCCGAAATTAAGGTTTAGCGAATTGATGGATTTTCCCTCTATATCGTTTTCGGTATCACCTTCAATCGCATCAAAACCGTCATAGCCAATGCCGAAAAGCAGATCGCTTTCATTTTTATAATCATTGGATAACTCATAAGCAAAATCGGCGCCGATATAACCTCCCAAATAATCTTTAGTTGTTGTAGTCTCACCCTGGTAAAAAACCTGATATTCTTGTCTGGGTTTTCCAGCCCGGAGCAGGATAGTTAAATCATATTGGATTTTGTTCTTTTTCATCCCAAGTTGTACCCCGAATACTGGCTTAACTCCAATCACATTGGATAGACTTCCGGTTGGAAGGGTAACACCGGCTAAAAATCCAATATTGGCTTCGGCCATTTTCTTTGTAGCAGCAACTTTATTATTATACTCTTCCTGTAATCGTGATCCGGCTAATTGCTGTTCTTTCAATAATTCCCAAAATTGATCGAACTCGTTGGAATAGAGTAAACAGAGCGCTTTTTCTACCGGTGATAGACTTTCGTTTTGTTCAACCAGGTTGGAAGCCCAGACAGCGGTCGAAAGATCGAAATCTGAATTAATCGGGATATATCCCAGTTCGATTTTATTGTATTCGTAAATCTGATGATAATTATTTTCTTTTGCGACTTCGCTTCTGCTTTGGTAGACCGAAATGTAATTGTATAATAGATCGGTATTGATCAATTCATCAATCGAATTGCCTTGTTGAATATTGTTCAATATTTTAATCCTGAAAATTGGTTCCGTTGTTCCGCATAATTGTTCCCAACGGTTGAGGACAATAGAAATGGAATCGAACCGGTTTTCCGAAAGGTTTCGTACAACGATTTCTGAAGCATTGAATGCTGCATTTTCGCAATTGACGATATTCTTCATCAATTGGGTGTTCAAACGATCCTGCGAATAGGCAATTGTGCAGGATAATAGTAAGATTAATAGAAGCAACTTTCTCATAGCGGATTAGTAAAGGTATTATGGCGTTACAAACGGACTGAAATGCCTTGCTGGTGCAGATAGTTTTTCAGGTCGGGAATGGCAATTTCCCGGAAGTGGAAAATACTGGCGGCCAATCCGGCATCAGCTTTTCCCAGCGTAAAGACTTCGGAGAAATGTTCCATTTTACCGGCGCCACCTGAAGCAATGATGGGAATGGTTAGGTTTTCTGATAATTGAGCTAATGCTTCGTTGGCGAAACCATTCTTGGTCCCGTCATGGTTCATGGAGGTGAACAGGATCTCACCTGCTCCACGACTTTCGGCTTCTTTGGCCCAGGAGAACAATTCTTTATCTGTAGGAATTCGGCCACCGTTAACGGTGACTGTCCAATAGTTATCGGCTTCACGGGCATCGATAGCCACCACGACGAATTGGCTTCCAAAATTACGGGCTAAATCGTCGATAAATTTCGGATTGCGAACGGCCGAGGAGTTGATCGAGATTTTGTCGGCACCCGATTTAAGCAAAGCCTCGGCATCTTTCAGTTCACTGATCCCTCCGCCTACTGTGAAAGGAATGTTAAGATTCTGGGCGATACGTTTTACCAAGTCGACAAAAGTCTTACGTCCTTCGTGAGTAGCTGTAATATCTAGAAAAACCAATTCATCGGCGCCTTGCTCGGCATAGAGTTTGCCCAGTTCCACAGGATCGCCCACGGTGCGGATATTCACGAAATTTACTCCTTTAACGGTTTGACCGTCTTTGATATCGAGGCATGGTATGATTCGTTTTGCTAACATGATTTTGTTTTAACTCCTTAAGACAAAGTTCAATACTTTATTGGTAAACTGACACTATTCGAAAATATAAATTTAACCAATAAACTGTTTAATTTCACTGAGCGTTATTCTGTTTTCATAGATCGCTTTTCCGGTAATCACTCCCGGAACACCTATCCGATCCAGATTAATAATGTCCTGCATTGATGCGATTCCGCCACTTGCAATTAGTTCAAGTCCGGGAAACCGATCCATGATTTGTTGGTATAGTTCCATGCTTGGCCCGCTTAACATTCCATCACGGGCAATATCGGTGGAGATGACTTTACTAATTCCTTTGGTGACGTAATTTTCAATGAAACCGATTATGGGTAATTCCGTTGATTCCTGCCAGCCACTGACCGCGATCATCCCGTTTTTGGCGTCAGCCCCAAGAATAATCCGTTCGGCACCAAATTTATCGATCCAGGCAAGGAAAACTTCAGGCGATTTTACCGCAATGCTTCCTCCGGTTACCATCGCTGCTCCGGCATTGAAGGCCGTTTCCAGATCCTGATCGCTCTTCAGCCCTCCGCCAAAATCAATTACCAGGTTGGTGTTGGTCGCAATTCTCTCCAATACTTTGTGATTGACAATGTGATGGGCTTTGGCTCCGTCCAGATCAACCAGATGGAGGCGACGGATCCCGGCATCCTCAAACATTTTAGCTACCACCAAAGGATCGTCGTTATATACCGTCTTTCGGTCATAATCGCCCTGGCTAAGGCGGACACATTTCCCATCAATAATATCGATCGCAGGAATGATTTCGATTTTCATAGTCAATCTTTCAGGTTGATGAAATTCTCCAGAATGCGGGCTCCAACCGGTCCGCTTTTTTCGGGATGAAACTGGACCGCATAAAAGTTTTTCTTTTGTAATGAAGCGCTGAACGGATTAATATATTCGCAAACAGCAGCGGTATCTTCACCTGTAGCAGCGTAATAGGAGTGGACAAAATAGACATATTGTCCTTCGATGGCAGGATCGAAGAGTTTGCTTTTCAGGTTGGTGACGCTGTTCCAACCCATATGGGGTACTTTCGTGATGAACTCATTCCCGGGTAGGGGAATAAACTTCTTTACTTTTTCGGGAAAGATTCCCAAACAATCAACCTCTCCTTCCTCGGTATGAGAGCACATCAGTTGAAGCCCCAGGCAAATGCCCAATACCGGTTGTTTTAAATCCCGGATTAATTCATCCATTTTGTGATGTTTTAAGTAATCCATGGTGGTAGAGGCTTCACCGACTCCGGGAAAAATTACCCGGTCGGCATTGCGGATTTTTTCAACATCGGCCGTGACCTCAGCCTTTAAGCCCAACCGTTGCAGGGCAAAATCGACCGACATAATATTGCCGGCGTTATATTTGATAATTGCAACTTTCATCTCTGGTATCAAGTATTAAGTATCAGGAATCAAAATTTACCGTAAATTGTTAATCGCCCTACTTTTTCAGCAACATTTCAATTACTGTAACCATTTCCTTAAACTCTTCTTCCTTATAAAGTCTTGTCATATAAACGATCGTTCCATTCTTGTCGAGAATGACATTGCGGGTTACCCCTGCATTCTTTTCTGAAAAAAGGTTAAAGATTTTTGCTTCAGGGTCAAGGGCGAGAGGATAGGTGATTTTAATGTCTTTAGCAAATTGCCTCACTTTTTCCAATGGCTCATCCCTGTCGATCCCGTAAAGCAAAAACTTAGGATTGGACTTGTTTTTCAGCCAAATATCTTTTTCGATAAATGGCATCTCCTTTCTGCAAACACCACACCAACTAGCTGTAAATTGCAACATTACTACCTTATCCTTAAAGTTAGCACTCGAAATTCTCTTTCCATCGGCCAGAGTCATCGTAAAATCGGGTACTTTATCGCCAATTTTAACGATGTAACCATAATCAGTCGGGATCTCTTTTTTGGTAACGATCTTCCCGTTCTGTCCCAAACCTGTAAATCCGGCTGTCAGGACCATTAATAAAAGGAGGGATTTTTTTAGTAACTCTTTCATTTTCAAGTAGCGTTAGTTGAAAATGACAGTTCTGTTGTTGTAAACAAGGATCTTGTGCTGAAGATGTTTGTAAACGGCTTCGCTCAGGACGATTTTTTCCAGATCGCGTCCTTTCCGGATCAGGCTATCTACCGTATCGATATGAGAGATTCGAACCACATCCTGAACGATGATCGGCCCTTGGTCGAGATCAGTAGTTACATAATGACTGGTGGCCCCAATAATCTTTACCCCCCTGGCATGAGCGGCATGATAAGGTTTAGCTCCCGCAAACGCCGGAAGGAAGGAGTGATGGATATTTATTATTTTATTGGGAAAGCGGGAAACAAAATTGTCCGAAAGCACCTGCATGTAACGGGCCAGGACAATAAAATCGATATTATGCTGTCCAAGCAGTTCAAACTCTTTCTGTTCCTGTTCATCCTTATTCTTTGAATTCTTCTCAATCAATTTAAAATCAATTCCAAAACGGTCGGCTACTGGTTTTAATTTTTCATGATTACTGACGATTATTGGAATTTCAACATCCCATTCCCCTGCTGTGTAGCGGGCCAGAATGTCGAAGAGACAATGCGACATCCTCGAAACAAACAAAGCCATTCGGGGGCGTTCGTTGCTGAAATGAAGCCAGAACTTGATTTTATATTTCTTGGCAATCAACGTGTCAAAATAATCGGATATCTTATTCCGGGGAATTACAAAATTATCTAGTTCCCACTCGACCCGCATATAAAATAGTCCTTCTTCATGATCTACATGCTGATCGAGATAAATAATATTCCCACGGTTTTCGTTCAGAAACTCTGTAACTGAGGCGAGGATTCCCTGTCTGTCTGGACAGTATATCAGAAGGATCGCGGTATTTTTGAGTTCTTTTTTTTCCTGTATTGAGTTCATAGAGCAGTTCTTAACGTTATAAAGTGCCTTTTGTACTAGGCAGTTCATTTTGGAAGGGATCTTTTCTAATCGCCATCTTTAATGCTCTGGCAAATGCTTTGAAAATCCCCTCGATTTTGTGATGCTCATTAGTTCCTTCCGCTTTTATATTGAGGTTACACAAGGCTGCGTCAGATAAGGATTTAAAGAAATGGTGAAACATCTCAGTTGGCATATCTCCCACATATTCACGTTTGAATTCAGCATCCCAGACGATCCATGGTCTGCCTCCAAAATCAAGTGCAACCTGTGCCAGACATTCATCCATTGGTAAACAATATCCGTAACGTTCTATGCCTCTTTTATTGCCTAATGCTTTACGGATGGCTTCACCTAAAGCGATACCGGTATCTTCGATGGTATGGTGCTCATCCACATCCAAATCGCCTTTTACCTGGATTGTGAGGTCGCAACCTGAGTGGCGCCCAATCTGGTCGAGCATATGATCGAAGAAACGTAACCCGGTAGAAATATTGCAATGACCATTACCTGCCAGTTTGATCTCGACATAGATATCGGTTTCAGCCGTTTTTCGTTGAACGGTAGCGGTCCGTTCAATGTTGGAAAGGAATTCAAAGATCTCTTCCCAATCATTGGTGGTCAGTACACAATAATCCCGGAGATTCTTGGCCACGAGCTCTTGTTCCCGCTCTTTGGAAACAAAGAAAATAGCTTTACTGCCCAGGTTTTTAGCCAATTCCACATCAGTAAACCGGTCGCCGATAACATAGGAATTAGCCAGATCGTACTCTCCGTTAAAATATTGGGTCAACATGCCGGTCCCCGGTTTTCTGGTCGGGGCATTATCTTCGGGCATCGTTGGGTCAATATGGATATTTGAGAATGAAATTCCTTCATTCTCAAAAGCTTTCAGCATCATGTTGTGCGCTGGCCAAAAGGTGTGTTCAGGATACAAGTCGGTTCCTAGCCCATCCTGGTTGCTGACAATCACCAGTTCAAAATCCAGGTATTTCTGAATATTAAAGAGATTGCGAAAAACGCCAGGTATGAATTCCAGCTTTTCCAATGAGTCTACCTGAAAATCGATTGTCGGTTCAATGATCAAAGTTCCATCACGGTCGATAAAAAGTACTTTCTTCATTTTGTATGAATTTCAGGATTAGACCAGCTCTTCCAAAGCTTCAAGCAACGTAGCATTTTCTTCTGGAGAACCAATACTGATACGCAGACAACCTTCGCAAAGCATTATTTTAGAACGGTCACGCACAATAATTTTTTCTTCAACCAGATAATTATAAATCCCTTTCGGATCATGTGTTTTAACCAGAATAAAATTGGCATCACTCGGGTAAAGTTTAATAACAAAAGGAAACTTAACCAATTCATGGACTAGTTTTTCCCTTTCGGATAGGATTGTTTTTACCCATTCGGTTTTATTTTCTTCCTTGGCAATCAATTCAATGGCTTTTTGTTGGGTTAGGATATTCAGATTGTACGGATACTTGATTTTATTGAGGATATTGATGATCTGTTGATCGGCAAATGCCATTCCCAGCCTAAGACCGGCCATCCCCCATGCTTTTGAAAATGTTTGCAAGATAACCAGGTTGGGGTGATTGGCTAATACCGGTAATAACGATTTTTCAGGACAAAAATCGATATAGGCTTCATCTACAACAACCAACCCGTTAAAATTCTTAATTACAAAATTTACCTCCTCACTTTTTAGTGCATTACCGGAAGGATTGTTGGGGGAACAGAGAAAGATGATTTTTGTGTTACTGTCGGTTTTTGTCAGCAGAGCTTTGGCATCAAGTTCAAATTCCTCGTTTAAGGGAACTTCGCCAACTTTAATATTGTTAATATCGGCTGCCACGCGATACATGCCGTAAGTTGGGGCGATCGAGACAATATTATCGATTCCCGGTTCGCAAAAGGCACGAAATAAAAGGTCGATAGGTTCATCGCTTCCATTTCCGAGGAAAATATTTTCCCATGGAACGTTCTTGATTTTACTTATCTTCTTTTTTAATTCAATTTGGCGCGGATCGGGATACCGATTCCATGGTGAATTAAAGGGATTTTCATTGGCATCAAGAAATACGGCAGCCTCTCCTGAAAACTCATCGCGGGCACTTGAATAGGGTTTTAAGGAGAGTATGTTTTTTCGGGTAATGTTATTGATGTTAAAGCTCATGGTTCTGATTAATTAGTTATTCTCAGTTTTCATCCTGATGGTGGCTGCATTTTTATGAGCGAACAGTTGTTCTGCTTCCGCCATTTTTTCGATGATTGGACCAAGGGTCTTGATTCCATCCAAAGAAATTTCCTGAAAGGATATTTTCTTACAGAAACTGTCTAGATTAATGCCGCTCATAGACCGGCTCCATCCGTGCGTGGGAAGGGTATGATTGGTCCCGGAGGCATAATCGCCCGCACTTTCGGGCGTGTAGTTCCCTATAAAAACTGATCCGGCATTGATGATCCTGTCGGCCAGGTTGGGTGCGGTACGGGTAGCAATGATTAAATGTTCCGGAGCATATTTGTTCACAAAGGTGAGAATTTCCTCTTCGTCATTTAGTAGGATAGCCCTGCTGTTAGCCAAAGCTTTAGCCGCTATCTCAGCTCTCGGCAGTACTTTAAGCTGAACTTTGATTTCATCAATAACCTTTTTGATGATATGATCATCATTAGTGACTAGAATCACCTGGCTGTCAGGACCATGTTCTGCCTGTGAGAGCAGGTCGGCAGCGATAAAAGCCGGATTGGCTGAATCATCAGCTATCACAGCCAATTCAGATGGTCCGGCAGGCATGTCAATCGCGCAGTTGTTTAATGAAACATACTGTTTTGCTGCAGTAACCCATGAATTTCCGGGACCAAATATTTTATCAACTTTTGGAATGGATTCTGTCCCATATGCCATGGCTCCAATAGCTTGCATCCCGCCAACTTTAAAAATCGAGGAAATATTGCACAGAGAGGCTGCGTAAAGAATCGCAGGATGGATATTCCCTCTTTTGTCGGGTGGAGTGCATAAAACAATTTCCTTACATCCTGCAATCTGCGCAGGGATTCCCAACATTAATACCGTCGAGAAAAGTGGGGCAGACCCCCCTGGGATATAAAGACCAATTTTTTCGATCGCTACTGATTTCTGCCAACATTTAACTCCGGGCATGGTTTCTACAATTCCATAAAACCGGTGTTGCGATTCATGAAATTTGTGAATGTTTGCAGCCGCACTTTTTATAGCATCTTTCAGCTCGTCATCAATTCTATTTGTAGCCGCATCAATTTCTTTCCTGCTGACGCGAAAATCTTCAATGTCGACCTTGTCAAATTTGTTGGTGTATTCGCGAATGGCAATATCGCCTCTGTTTCTGATCTCATTCATCACGTCTTTGACTATTCCTGTCTTAGCGGCGAAATCAGATTTTGGTCTTTCAGTTATTTTTTCCCAAACGCTGGTTAACGGGTATTGAAAGATTTGCATGGCTCAGGATTTTTAATAAATGATCTTTTCAATGGGTAACACGAGGATCCCTTCAGCTCCGTTTCTTTTCAGGTTACCGATTACTTCCCAAAACTCACTCTCATTTATCACCGAATGAAGCGAACTCCAGCCTGCTTTAGCCAGAGGCATGATCGTGGGAGAAGTTACTCCTGGCAGTACCTTTATGATTTGCTCCATCTTTGAGTCTGGTGCATTTAATAGAATATATTTTTTCCCTTTCCCTTTTTCAACCGATTCAATGCGGAAGATCAGTTCATCGAGAATGGACTGTTTCTCTTTGGTCAGAGAGGGGGTGGCAATTAAAACGGCTTCCGATTGCATGACAACCTCTACTTCCACTAACCGGTTACTAACCAAGGTACTGCCGGAACTCACAATGTCAAAGATTGCGTCGGCTAACCCAATACCCGGAGCAATTTCTACTGATCCCGCAATAACATGAATATCAGCCTCAATGTTTTTCTCTGTTAAGAAATCTTTCAGGATTCCGGGATAGGACGTCGCGATTTTTTTACCAGAGAACCATTCAAGACCCTTGTATTCCAAATCTTTTGGAACTGCAAGCGATAGCCTGCACTTGCTGAATCCAAGGTGCTTAATGATTTCAACATTCTTTTTCTGTTCAATCATTTCGTTCAACCCTACGATTCCAATATCGGCCACTCCATCAGCCACGCATTGCGGGATATCGTCGTCGCGAAGGTAAAGCGCTTCCATTGGGAAATTTTTGGCTGAGGAGATCAGCCTTCTTTTCCCGGGTATTAGCTTAATTCCAGACTCTTCGAGCAACATGACCGATTCTTCGTTGAGACGGCCTTTCGTTTGGACGGCAATCCTTAATGTTTGTTCCATTTTGTTTTAATTAAAAAAGGCTTACCTTTCTTTAAGGTAAGCCTGCTTATTGGTAAGATTATTTTTATGGGGACGTACCAACTCTGGTCTACCTTAGGGCAGGAAGATGATGATGATGTCCGCTATGATGATTTCTTCTGTTCATGATCTTAATCAATGGTGCAATATTAATCAAAAAAAAATTCCCTTACAATCGCTAATGGCATTATAACTTACAATTAATGATTTTTTAATTTCAAATAGTGATGAATTTAAGTTTTAGAGCTGATTTTACAGGTCAAAATATAAGCAAACAAAAGTCATCAGGTCACTTTATCCTGATCTCCGGAAACCGCCCACTGAACTTCTGACCCTCCAGGGGTCAAGGCCGGGGGTACACCATGCTTTTTCTTAGGTATCTGTATGGTTTCTCTTAGGTAGCTAACAGGAACCTAACAGGAACCTAAGAGGAACCTAGGAAGAACCCTGGAGTTGACCCGACCCGGAACAGGTGTGAGTCCCTGCCCGAGGGAAGTTCCAAAGGGCCTCCTCATTATTTAGGTGATCAACAAAACCGATTAACGGACAAAATCGATCCATTTTAAGTCGCCAGGGCTTTATTTTCACAACAAGATCAGCAATCCGGTGTTTTAAACCGAATTTTTACGGTTTCTATATTCAGCTTGGCTGTCAACACGAGAAATACAAAAGAGGCTGCCTTTTCAGGCGGCCTCTTGTCATTAAGTGATTATTCTATTGAAAAGATATTCTTTGGATGAAGCTCAATCGAACATATCTTTAACCTTGTCGAAGAAATTACGTTCTTTAGTGGCATCGGGGACTTTAAATCCGGGAGAGGACTGTAGTTTCTCAAGCATTTTCTTCTCATCCGAGTTCAGCTTTTGAGGTATCCAAGCGTGTATTTTCACCAGCAGGTCGCCTTTGCCATAACCGTTTACATCGGGAAGCCCTTTTCCCCTTAAGCGGAGAATCTTCTCCGGTTGGGTGCCGGCTTCAACTTTTACCTTAACCTTACCTTCAATCGTTGGAATTTCAGCCGTTGTTCCCAAGGTTAGATCGGGGAAGGAGAGATAGAGGTTAAAAATAAGATCGTTTTCATCCCTTATTAATTCAGGATGTTCCTCTTCAGCAATTAAAACGAGCAGATCGCCGGGAATACCACCACGCCTTGCCGCGTTACCTTTGCCGCTTACTGAAAGTTGCATTCCTTCACCAACCCCTGCAGGGATCCTAACCGAGATTACCTCTTCACCTGTGATAATTCCTTCGCCGTGGCATTTATCACATTTCTGGGAGATTATTTTCCCGTCTCCATTACAGGTGGGGCAAGTTGAGGTGGTTTGCATTTGTCCCAGGAAAGTATTACTGATACGGGTAACCTGACCGGTTCCTTTACATGTGGAACAGGTTGTGTGTCCGCTACTCCCTCTAGCCCCGCTGCCATGACAAAGGTCACAGGTCACATATTTTTTGACTTTTAATTTTTTCTCGGTTCCGGCAGCAATTTCGTTCAGGTTGAGGGTGACCTTAATACGTAAATTGGATCCGCGGTTAACCCGTTGGCTACGTGCACCGCCACCAAAACCGCCAAATCCTCCGAAGCCACCACCTCCAAAGATATCGCCAAACATGGAGAAGATATCGTCCATTGACATGTTGTGGCCGCTGAATCCACCCTGGGAACCCATTCCGGCATGGCCAAACTGGTCGTATCGCTGTTTCTTTTCAGGACTGCTCAATACCTCGTAAGCTTCGGCCGCTTCTTTGAATTTCTCCTCTGATTCTTTGTTGCCCGGATTTTTATCCGGATGATATTGAATTGCTTTTTTACGATAGGCTTTTTTGATTTCCTCAGCACTCGCATCTTTGGAAACCCCTAACACCTCATAATAATCTCTTTTGGACATTTTTTGTTTTTTAGAGAACTCTCAATTTCTTCATTTATTCACCTACAACCACCTTGGCAAAGCGTATCACTTTATCATTCAGATAATATCCCTTTTGAATAACATCGACGATTTTCCCCTTTAGTTCTTCAGAGGGTGCCGGGATTTTTGTAATTGCTTCATGAAGGTCGGTGTCGAAAATTGTTCCGACGGCTTCAATTTCATTCACCCCGTTTTGTTTAGTGAATTCCTTGAATTTGTTGTATATCAATGAAATTCCTTCTTTGGTGGCATCAATGTCCGATGTTTGGCTAATGGCCTGTATGGCCCGTTCAAAGTCATCAACAACAGATAAAATATTGATTAAAACTGATTCTGACGCAGATTTGGTCAGTTCCATCTTTTCTTTGAGTGTACGTTTTCTGAAGTTGTCAAACTCTGCCGAAAGACGAAGATATTTGTCATTCATTCCGGCCAAATTGGCTTTTAATTCTGCAATTTGTGCTTCCAGTTCAGCTTCTATTACACTCGGTTCTGTACCCTGTTCCAAAGCTGCCTCTTCTTCCTTTGTGGTAGTTCCTGCTTCTGAACCAGCATCCATTTCACCATGTATATCAGTCTTTACTTCTTTTTCCGGGCTGACCTGTTCGGTATGTTTTACTTTCTCTTCTTTCTTTTTCATCATAGTAATTCTGTATTTACAAAGCTATCTGCAATGCCATCTCAAATTTTCTGCCAATTGCTAAGTGAAGGACAAAATGGCATAAAAAAACAGCTTTATTTGTCAATCTTGCACTATAAGATGTGATGCCGGAATGGAATTCCGTATTATGAAATTCTCGGAGATTGGATCCCAATCTGCGGTACGGATTAATCTTATAGTTTATTCTCTTATGATTTTAGCTCCCAGTTCATTCAGCCGCAGATCAATATTCTCGTAACCTCTGTCTATTTGTTCGATATAATCAATCGTTGATTTTCCCTTGGCAGAGAGGGCTGCAATAAGTAAGGCAACGCCTGCCCGGATATCCGGAGAGGACATTTTTGTTGCACGGAGCATTTGCGATTTGTCCAATCCGATCACCGTGGCGCGGTGGGGGTCGCAAAGAATGATTTTAGCGCCCATATCGATTAAGCGATCGACGAAGAAGAGACGGCTTTCGAACATTTTTTGATGGATCAGTACACTGCCGCGAGCTTGGGTAGCGACGACCAAAAAGACACTGAGCAGGTCTGGTGTTAACCCGGGCCAAGGGGCATCTGCGATGGTCATGATCGATCCGTCGATGAACGATTCAATCTCGTAATGTTCCTGAGCAGGGATATGGATATCATCTTCAATCCTGTTCATAGATATGCCTAATCTGCGGAACGCTTCAGGGATGATCCCCAGTTGGTCATAACCCACGTCCTTGATCCGGATATCAGATGCGGTCATGGCGGCAAGGCCGATAAAACTGCCGACTTCGATCATGTCAGGCAGTAATCGATGGTCACAACCGGTCAGGGAAGTAACCCCCTCTATGGTTAAGAGGTTGGAGCCAACACCCTGTATTTTTGCACCCATGTGGTTCAGCATTTTGCATAGTTGCTGGACGTAAGGCTCGCAAGCGGCATTGTAGATCGTTGTGGTCCCATCAGCCAATACGGCTGCCATAATCAGGTTTGCAGTCCCGGTTACCGAAGCTTCGTCGAGTAGCATATAACAACCTTTCAGGGTTGGAGCCTGTACATTGAAATACGATTGTTCTTCATCGAAATGAAAGGTTGCACCAAGAGCTTCAAATCCCTTGAAATGGGTGTCGAGGCGACGGCGTCCAATCTTATCGCCACCTGGTTGGGGAATAATCCCTTTGCCAAAACGGGCCAACAGGGGACCGATGATCATGATTGAACCTCGGAGACTGGTCGCCTGAGAGAAAAATCTGGGCGTATTCAGATAATCAATGTTGATGCGATCCGATTGAAAAGAGTAGGTACCATGATTGATCCTTTCGATAGAGGATCCCATGTCTTTCAGAATCTCAATTAGTTTGATCACATCGCGGATCTCCGGGATGTTGGAGATGGTTATTTTTTCAGAGGTTAACAGTGTGGCACAGATCACCTGTAACGCCTCATTCTTGGCCCCTTGAGGGGTTAGCTCTCCCTGAAGGCGATGGCCACCTTCGATGATAAATCGTGCCATTTCGTTCTTTTTCTGTTATTTATGTTTGCGGTTTGGATTGGGAAGGTTAATATTTTTACCCTTCTTCTTTGGTTGTGGTTTAATGATTTCAGCCGTATCCTGTAACCGGAAATTTTCACTCACGCTTAACTTGCCATTCGATAACGCGTTAAGATCATCAAATATCTTTTCATCCTCCACCGCATCTTTGTTCCAAAGCAAATAGGCTTTTTTCATTTGATTGGCCAACTGATCTGTGTGTTGCGACTTGGCAGGATTCTCATCTTCCATATTCACGGTGTTGGCAATCAGTTGTTCCATAATCTTGCCATAATGGCGGAACTTAATGTTCGATTGGGTATAAGGGACAAGTTGCGGTTTTTCCGAAAAGGTCTCAGGTTTTGGCGGATCATAGGGATAGTCGATGTCAAGTTGAAAATCGGACATGATCGCGATATGGTCCCAAAGTTTATGCTTAAAATCGTTGATGTCCCTTAGGTAAGGATACATCATTCCCATGATATCGATGATCGTTTTAACGGCCAGGTTACGCTCATCCTTGTCCTGGATCTGAACCGCATAATCAACCATTTTTTGAAGACTCCTTCCATATTCCGGAAGTTTCATCTTTTTTCGTTGTGTATTATAATCTTTTGATATCATTGTCAAAATAGTAATATTTTAATTGTCAGCCTGTTGGTGTGTCGCAGGTTTTAATTTACAAAGCTACTTTTTTTAAATTTTAAATCAAAACAGTATAGTCTGATAACTCACTTTGAAATTTTCAGTTTTGCAAATTTTAGCAAGAGTTGTTTTTCCCCCGCATTAGGGAAAAAGACTTTTGCCTTTTTAGCTGGCATTTCGCCTTCGATATCGATGACTTTTCCACGACCAAAGCGTTGATGTTCAACTAACATCCCAACCTCAATAGAGTTAGGGTCGTCGGCTTCAAAGGCGGCGTCACTATTAACCCCTGTCGGCGATCCGGTTGGGATTCGTTGACCGGGTACGATAGGGTTTGAGGTAATGCGTTCCTGGCGCAAGGGGGTTTTGGTATTTTTTCTCTCCTCCATTACAATCTCGCTGTTCCTGAATTGAGGGAAGAGCCGGCTGTTTTGGATATCAAGATATTTCATGTCGATCTCTCCGATGAAGCGGCTGGGATTACAGAACTCGAGTTTCCCCCACTTAAACCTTTGTTGGGCAAAAGAGAGAAAGGCCAGGTTCTGGGCCCGGGTGAGCGCGACATAAAAGAGCCTGCGTTCTTCTTCGAGTTCAGAGAGGGTCATGGTTCCCGAAAAACCGGAAGGGAAAAGGTTTTCCTCCATCCCGACAATGAAGACATTTTTAAACTCAAGCCCTTTTGACGAATGGACGGTCATCAGCGTTACTTTATTCTGATCCTCTTCGGTTTCCTGATCCTGATCGGTGAGCAGCGATACTTCTTCCATAAAGCTGGGCAGGAGGTTGGGGCGGCCTTCCTCCAGGGCGTTCATCGAAAAAAGCTGAATGGCATTGAGCAATTCCTGGGTGTTTTCGTAACGACTCAGGTTTTCTGGCGATTTATCTTTGTATAATTCAGCCAGAATAGCAGACTCGGAAGCAATCCTTGTTGCCATCTCAAAGGCATCAAGGGTGTAGACCCGTTCAGTGAAGCAACTTATCAGGTTCACAAATTCGAGAACTTTTTTGGCTGAACTACTGTTCAAGCCGGCATTTAACATTTTCTGATTATCACAGGCGATTTCCCACATGCTGCAACCTGTTCGGGCCGCTTCTTCTTCCATCTTTCCAAGCGAAGTGGCGCCTATTCCTCTTGCTGGGTAATTGATGATCCTCTTGAATGATTCATCATCCCGGGAATTGATGGTGAGGCGAAAATAGGCCAGTATATCTTTTATCTCTTTACGTTGGTAAAAGGATAGACCGCCGTAAATCTTATAAGGGATGTTTCTTTTCCGAAGTACCTCCTCGAAAACACGCGATTGGGCGTTGGTTCGGTAGAGGATGGCGAAGTCGGACCAGTTGTCGTGTTCCCGCATTCGGTGTTCATAAATCTCGCCGGCCACCAGGTAACCCTCTTCCGAATCATTAAGCGCACTGATTACCTTGATTCTGTGTCCCGGATCATTCTCGCTGAAAACGGTCTTGTGAAGCTGGTTCTTATTTTTGGCAATCAAACTATTGGCGGCGTTCACGATAGTCTGGGTCGAACGGTAGTTCTGTTCCAGCTTGTATGTTTTAAAATCGGGGTAGTCGTTCTTAAAGTTGAGGATATTTTCGATCCTCGCACCACGGAAAGAATAGATACTTTGGGCATCGTCACCTACAACACAGATATTCTTGTGGTGTTCGGCCAGCCGTTTTACGATCAGGTACTGTGAGTAGTTGGTGTCTTGATACTCATCGACCAGGATATAGCTGAAGATATGTTGGTATTTGCTAAGTATATCGGGGTGGTTTTTGAATAGGATATTGGTGATTAAAAGCAAATCGTCAAAATCCATGGCCCCGGCATTTTTGCAGCGGCGGGCATATTCAGCATAGATCTCACCGGTGCGGGGGATCCTGGCCGCGGCATCCGCCTCTTTAATCTGGGGATTCTGCAGATAAGCACCTGGAGTAACCAGGTTATTCTTTGCCGCGGAGATCCGGTTCATGATAACTCCCGGTTTATAGGTTGAGTCATCCAGGTTAAGGCCTTTGAGAATGGTTTTCAACAGGCTTTTGGCATCCTGTGTGTCGTATATGGTAAAAGTTGACGGATAACCAATTGCGGAAGCTTCGGCGCGAAGTATTCTTGAAAAGATGGAGTGGAAAGTCCCCATCCAGAGATGACGGGCCACATTGTTCCCCACCACTGTTGAAATGCGTTCTTTCATTTCACGGGCCGCCTTGTTGGTAAATGTCAAAGCAAGGATTGCCGAGGCCGGGACGCCATTTTTTAATAAATGAGCGATCCTGTTGGTTAACACACGTGTCTTACCCGATCCGGCACCGGCAATGACCAGGGAGGGCCCTTCGGTATTAATCACTGCCTGCAATTGGGCATCATTCAGATTTTCAAGATGTTTTGACAAGATGTTCAATTTTAATTTAACCGTTTAATTTCGGATTATACCTACTCAGTATGCAAAGATACGTACCAGGAAAGAAATATCGGGTCCGGCAAAGGAAGTTTTCTGAATAATTCTTCAAGGATCAAAGTTCTTTAAACATCATTTTTAGAATTTCTTTGATAGGACTTATTGTTGATTAATTTTGTATTATTGTATATAAACCTGAAAAAAACCGGGAATGGAAATTAACCGATCTGTGAAAATAGTACTGTTGTCTCTTTTTTGGATTCTGTTTGGTTGGGTTAGCGCTTATTCGCAATCTTTATCCTCGGGATCGGCTCATTTTACCGAGCGAACCAGCTATCCGGTTTTTACGCCTAACGATCCCATCTATTATTTTAGCGGAGGGGAGGGGCACCAGAGCGGTTCGCTTACAGCCTCTTCGTCAGGAGAGGAGGTGACGTTTACCTGGGAGAAATATAACCCGGCAACCAATGATTTCGATTTTATATTATCGGAGACCGCAAAACAATCTACCCAATCGGGCCTTTCAGATGGCTGCTACAGGGTGAGTTTTAACGAGAACGGGAATCTTATCCGGCTTAGATCCTGGGTTATTAACAGTTGGTTTAATCCTATCGCCCGGATCAATGAATCGACCTGTGATTATTTTAAATTGAATGCTTCTGCTGAGGGGGCCCTTTATACCTATTATGACCTTTCATCCGGACAGGCAGTTTCGTTGGATCCATCCTACCGGTTTATTTGGTATAAAGGGTCTGACCCGTTTGCCTCCATTCAAACCCCTGTGATCAATGAACCCCCGTCGGTGGATACCAGGTATAAAGTGGAGATCACCGATCGGACCGGAACTATGAAAAGCACGGAGGTGACTTATCAATCGATAGTCCCGACGGCCCAATTTTCGTGGACTACTCCGCAAAATATCGATTCGCAGTATGGTTATCCTGAAGCGCCTGCCGAGATCCATTTTAAAGATGAATCGGTTAATACCGACCGGGACAAATATGAATGGTACTTATTCAAGGATAAGGCTGTGATAGAGGCTGAAACGAAGAACGGGGCCACCGTCGATTCGATCATGGATGTTTTGTATGATGTTAATCCGATTTATACCTACGAAAATTCGGGTAAATACAAGGTAAAGCTGGTTGTTGCCAGGGAAAATCCAGAATTGACCTGTCGCGATACGTTTTATCTGGAGAATTACCTGGTTGTCGATACTTCCCTGGTCAAGGTGGTTCCGGTATTTACCCCTAACGGCGATGGGATTAACGACGAGATGATCATTAAGACCCGTTCGCTGGAATCGCTCGATTTCCAGGTTTTTAACCGTTGGGGTAAGATGGTTCATCAATTCCGCAAGAGTGGTTATCTCCCTGAAGACTCTGAATTGGCCGCCTGGGATGGTCGCGTCAGCGGCAAACTGGTTCCTGCCGGCGTTTATTACTATGTGGTGGATGCCAAGGGTCGTGATGGCGAACGACGGCGAAAGAAAGGGTTTGTTCAGGTCATTTGGTGAAATTATCTTTGTCTTAAATAAAAGATAACCATCATGGAGGAAAGATTGGAAAAACTAAGAGATATTCTGTCAAAAGAAAAGGAATGGCCGCAACTCTATTTTTTTAAATTTATTATTCCCAACAATTCAGCAAAACTGGAACAGGTAAAGGCTTTTTTTTCTGATCCCTCGAAGATCACTTACAAGACTTCACGCGATATCAGGTATATAGGGGTTTCCTGCAAGGAATGGATGACCGACCCCGATGCCATCATCGCTATTTATAATAAAGCTTACCAGATTGAAGGATTAATCGCTCTGTAGCTAATATTAATTCCATCAATGCCGATTCTGGGAAACAGGGCTGGATAGTATTGTTGGTGTTTTGATATTGAGCCCTATTTGGAGTTCTTATTGGTAGAATTTCACAGGTCAAATCATTGTTTCTTTTGAGGTAAACTCCGGCTTTGAATGCGGTTCAAGGTTGTGAGGAGCAGTCGCTGTAATCCGTTTTTCCCCAATTCAATGCAGGATTTTTTTTGGAAATTGAAATAAATGTCGAATCTTTGATCCCGTACGGAGTTAAAGGCTATAAGGCTGTTGGGTTTGTTTTGAATGCATCCTTCCGGTAAAGCATTTGATTGTATTGCCTGATTTCGTTTCTTTCGGAACAATAACAGAATGAAGTATTTCTCATCACTAGAATGATTTATTCTGTTTCTTCGTATGAAGCCTGACTTCTGATTTCAGGAGTCGGGAATGTATTTTGATTTCAATTAATTTGTTTACAGGTTGCTTGTTATGGTTAAGAAAAGTTTAGTGTTGGTTGTCGCGTTGCTGGTTTTATTACAAATCGCAAGTGCACAAACATTGGTCGATCGGCTGAAAGAGATGCCTGATATCCTTTCTGTTGAGAAAATGACTAACAATTCCTTTTTCAAGGAGGCCTATGTGGTCATGGTGAAACAGCCAATTAATCATAAGGATACTACAATGGGTTTCTTCCGGCAAAGGGTTTTTCTTTCACATCTTTCGTTTGACCATCCTGTGGTATTTATTACCGAAGGATATATCGGCAATTATGCTGCCGATGAAAAATATCTGAACGAGCTTTGCCCTATTCTGGAAGCAAATCAACTCTTCGCAGAACATCGCTTTTTTGGCCAATCGGTTCCATCTGTAATCGATTGGAAGGAACTGACGGTGGAAAATGCGGCGGCCGATCATCATCATATTATTCAGATTTTCAAAAAACTATATGCGGAGAAATGGCTCACTACAGGAATCAGTAAAGGCGGGCAGACCGTGATGTATCACCGGATGTTGTATCCCGATGATGTGGATGTTTCGGTTCCTTATGTAGGGCCCTTGAATTTCTCCAATGAAGATCAGCGCCATCAGAGTTTTATCGCGAAGAAAGTGGGAGGCAAAACCGACCGGGAGAAGGTATTCATTTTTCAAAAAGAGGTGTTGAAAAGGAAGAAACAATTGATGCCCCTGTTGGAGCAACTCTGCAAAGAAAAAAAATACACCTTTCAGGCTCCGCTAAGCACGATATACGATTACAGCGTTTTGGAATTTTCCTTCTCTTTTTGGCAATGGGGTCATGAAATAAAAGATATTCCGGCAGTTGCTGCCACGGATAAAACGATTTTTGATTACTGGCAGAAAATCAGTTCTGTAGACTATTTTGATATTGAAAGCGGGAAAGCTATAGCTCCGTTCTTTATCCAGGCACACCGTCAGCTTGGCTATTATGCCTATAATCCAAAACCATTCAAAAAATTAATAGAGACCAGGGATACCCGGAATTACATGGAAGCTCTTTTTCTCAACCCCGGTCAGACATTCCCTTATAATCCGGAAATGAGCATGCAAACGGATCGTTATATCCGTAAGGATGCAAAAAAGGTTTTAATGATATATGGGGGAAACGATCCCTGGTCAGCCTCGGCCATGGATCCCGGTAAAAACTCAGGTGTCATTAGAGTCGTTCAGGCTAACGGAAGCCACCGGACAAGAATCAATACCTTACCCAAGGATCAGAAAGAATATGTCATCGCGACACTAAAGAAATGGATGGAATAACCGTTTAGATTTTCTTCCAAACGGTTATTTCAATATTTTTAAGCAGTGACTTTCTCTTGTTCAACCGAAGGACAGAAGGTAAGGTCGTGTCTTCACCGATCATCTTGAAAGAGGGGTCGAGCAGGGTATGAAGGTCGTCGATGCCCCAGATCTGTTCCCCTGCCTCACGGTATCCGCCAATCCGGCTTTCAGGCTTGGTTAACTGATCCTGCCAGTCAAAGGCTGTAGCAATGACCAGTATCCCGTGCGGATTAAGCCGCTGTGCAGCGGTTCTAAGGAACTGACGGGGATTATACATCTGGTCAAGGATGTCATTGGCCAGGATCAGATCATAACCTGTGAAGATCGGTTTCATATTGGAGGCATCAGCCTGGAAAAATTCCACCTTTGCGATCATCTCATTGAAACCAAAATCATCGAGGGTGGTTTGGCGATAGGAGAGGAGTTCTCCTTCTTCCGGGAAAACATAGTTAAACCTTCCCTGTTCCTGCAGTTGAATCGCGATACGGATCATCCGTGCCGTAAAATCCAACCCGGTCACAAAATCAAAACCTTTGGCGAGCTCCCACGTTGTTCGCCCGGTCTTACAGCCCAAATCGAGTGCTTTGGCCCTGGGTTTATCCTTAAAAAGATCAAGACAGAAGTCGGCAATTGCCTTTTGATAATTAGCTATTCCCGGAAGAGCTTCTCCATAGTGTGTTTCACAACACTGAATCACTTCTGGATCGGTTTCGTAACTGTCATTTTTTACGATTACAGGATTTTCGGATTCAACATACCTGAACCCGGCGTGCTGATAGAAGTGGCGCCGGAAAGCGTATCTCGAATCGCGGATGGCTTCATTCCCCGTTGAGATCCATGAGCCCCCTTTTATCAGGTTATGCTTCATGTCGAAGGTTGGGGTTGAGAAATCATCGTAAGAGGGATGGATTTTAAATCCCTGGAATCCGGTAATCGGGGTTTCGGTCCACTGCCAGACATTACCAATCAGATCATAGAATTCTCCGAACTTAAACCGATCGACCGGGCAGGGACTCTGATAATGCTCCATATTGATATTCCCGGGGGCATCCTCCCATTCGGGTTGATCGGGCAGATTGGCCTGATCGCGAAGCAGGTACCATTCATCTTCAGCGGCAAGCCTGATGGGGCGGCCTGTTCTTGCCGCTTTCCAGTTGCAGAAAGCTTTTGCCTCGAGATAATTGACTTCAACGGGCCAATTCCATGGCATCCCGATCTCGTTAAAGACCAGACGAAGCTTATACTGATCACCGTTCTTTCGCCAAAAAAGCGGCTGTTCGGCCTTTTTCCAACTCTTCCAGCTCCACCCCTCTTCGGTCCAATATTTTTCAGTGTGGTAACCGTTATCCCGGATAAATTCCAGAAATTCACCATTCGAACAAAGAAATCTTGAAGCCTTGAACGATTTAACCTCTGCCTCATGGACCCCATACTCATTATCCCATCCGTAGAGCGGATCGGTGAATGATTTTCCAATTCGGATGTTTTTTCCCTCCACGGCAATAAGCCGGTTCTCGGGAGCCATTCCTCCATCCTGGCAAATATTCCAATAGGGAATGGATTTTAAGACCTCCAATGGCAATTGGCGGATCAGTACCGAGGAGGTTTCCAGGTGAATCCGGGAATGTTCAATCCCCATCAGGATGATCCAGAAAGGATTATCCCACCCTATAGGGAGGGTTACCGGCAGCTCGCGAATCAGTCGGTCAACCGTTTCAAACACCTTCTTACGGTAATGGCGAACCTCATCCACTGACGGCCAATCGTAATGGCTCTGATTCAGATCGTCCCACGACATCTCATCCACTCCGATGGCGAACATCGATTCAAACCTCGGATTGATCCGTTCGTTGATGATCTTCGATATGATTAATTTGTTGATATAAAAGGTCGCCGTATGGCCGAAATAGAAAATCAACGGATGCCGGAGCGGATCGGCGGTTCGGTACATCGCTTTTTCATCGGCAAATGCTTCGAAAAGATGTTCATCCACCCGATAGGTCTGGTGGAAATAGTTCAGGATTTCCTGCCGCTTCTGTTCCGGATCCCCTTCATTCAGGATAGGGGTTTTTGTCTTGAAGAGAGATTTTATATCCATTTTTAAATTCCTGAAAATCAATTTTTATTGGTTGAAAGTGGGTCGTGTGACCTACTCCGGATAAAAATCTGTATAACGCTTATGTAAGGTAGATTGTTTAAAACAATCTGCCTACCTCTTTTTTTAGTTCATTCAGAGCAATTGTCACCGGGGGCTTTTCTTCCTCCATGTAATTTTCGAATATTTTTTTGCTCAGCAGGAGGGCCGGGCCTTGAGGATCAATGTCTTCTGAAGAGGAGTTGATGATCCCAATCAGCTGTTCCTTGGCTCCCCGGATGGTTTCCCATAATATCGGGGTGACATAGATTTGTTGCGAAAGATTATGCTCATACTCCTGACGGATATTTTTAAGCAATTCCTGGTGATACTGTGAAACCGTAAAGTTAAAGGGCTCTACCCTAACCAGCAAGGATTGCGGGGACACGCGCTCAAGAAATAGTGTTAACCGTTCATACGCCTGAAGCCTTACCGGCGTGATTTTCTCGGAGTGTTGCACTTTAAACTCAAATTCCCGTTGTCTTTGGTTGTTTTCCAGCATATCGCGGAAAAGAAAATAGGCCGTGATAAAAACGATTAAAGCCGGAAGAACAATTTTTAAAATTTCCCAGAAGGTTGAAATATCGTTAGTCATATCTTTTTGATTTATTGATCGAGTTGTTCGGTCTTATCCGATTCGTTATCCGGCGACCTTTGGATTAGGTTGTTATACTGAAAAAAGACCACAATAAAGAAAAGCATGGTCAGCACAGCCAGAACCGTATATCTCTTCAGTTTGAAATATTGAAAAGATAACGTGATGAGAGCCAGTAATCCTCCGAGGGCGGTCAGCCATCCGGTGGTGAGTAAATGGGCTGTCTTTTCGGGAATAACATCCCCGGCGGTCGGAGCAAATCCTCCGAAGAGATTAAAATAGAGCGCTGCCAGCCCCATCGCGATAAAAGTCGCCCATCCGGCATAGGTCAGTTTCTCCTTCTTATCGACATAGCCGATAATGACCAGAACAATACCCAGGAATATACCCCATTGAGGCAATACCGTTGGTACATAGAGCTGATGATCTGTCATTTTCTTTTTTATTTATTAGCTTGCAAAGTAGCAATTTTTCAATTAAAATCTTTCCAAATCTTTAAGGTTTTCTTAAGATTGGACCAGGCAGGTTTTCCCGAATTCAATAAAAGTTACCTTTGTATGGTTAGTCAAAATAATGAAAATGAAGAAAGAACTCAGGGTCGATCCCAAAGCGAAAGGTTTGATTTTTGATGTGGACGGAACGATTTGTGATACGATCCCAATTCATTTTAAGGCCTTTCAGGAGACTGCTGCCGAATACGGTTTCGAATTTACTACCGAAATATTTCATAAGGTGAATGGCGTTCCGGCTTTGCAGACCTGCGTGATTTTAAAGGAGATGTTCAACAAGGATTTCGATCCCGGGGAGTTTGCCAGGTTAAAAGAAGAGCGGTACGCGGCCAATATGCATTTGGCCAGACCAATAGAACCGGTGGTCAGCATCATTCGCCAATACAAGGGCAAATTACCGATGGCCTGCGGGACAGGCGGCACGAAGTTGTTGGCCCTCCGAACCCTCGAGATTGCAGGAGTGCGCGATTGTTTTGAACATGTGGTTTCTGCCGAAGATGTGGTCAACCATAAACCTCATCCCGATACTTTCCTGAAAGCCTCTGAACTGATCGGAATTAATCCCTCCGATTGTCAGGTCTTCGAAGATGGGCAACTGGGCCTTCAGGCGGCCAAAACCGCGGGAATGATTCCAACGGACGTCACTCCTTATTATTCGGCCTTTGACAAAAAGAGTGCCTGACCGATGCGCTGGCTCTGGCTTCTGCCCCTGCTCTTTTATCACTTTCCGCTCCTGGCTCAACCGGGAAAGGGACCCACTACTGTGGTTTTCTACAATGTCGAAAATCTGTTCGATACAAAGGTGAGCAAAGGGAAGTCCGATTTTGAGTTCTCCCCCGGATCCCCGAAACGATGGGACCAGAAGAAATACTCAAAAAAAATCAGCGATATTTCCAGGGTGTTGGCTTCTGTCGATCCCGGGAGCAAGCCTGGGATCATCGGTTTATGTGAGGTGGAGAACCGTAAGGTTTTGGAAGATTTGACACTTCAGAACGGTCTGAACGGGAGCGGTTATTCCATCGTTCATAAAGAAAGCAATGACCGGCGCGGCATCGATCTGGCCTTGCTCTATCGCCGTGATCTCTTCAGGGAACTCTCTTCCAAAAAAATCCCTGTCGGGAAAACGCCCAAATCCAGGGCCTCCTCCCGTGAAATGCTTTATATAAAACTGTTAAGCTCTCCGAGCGATACCCTCCATATTTTCGTTTGCCATTGGCATTCCCGGTCAGAAGGCGAGAAGGCGACCGAACCTAAACGCCTGCTGGCGGCTCAAACACTTCGGTTTCAGGTGGATTCTCTCTTCGGCCGAAATCTGAAGTCTAAGATATTGATCATGGGCGATATGAATGATGAACCCACCAATGCCTCTCTTAATTCCGTCCTGCAGGCCCGGCAAACCCAAAAAAACATCTCCCCGGGTCAATTGTATAATTTGTTGGTTGAGGCTGATATGAAAGGAGCCGGAACCGTTAGTTATAAGGGTAAACTGCTGATGTTCGATAATTTAATTGTCTCGGGAACATTGCTGAACAGCTCAAAGGGTTGGACGGCTTCTCCGGGTTCTGCAAAAGTATTTCGTGCCCCCTGGATGGAGTTCCGCAACGGGAAAAGCCAGGTCTCGCCCAATCGCACCTATATCGGGAATCGGTATGCAGGAGGGGTCAGCGATCATTTCCCGGTCTGTCTGGCGCTGAGAAGAAAATGATAATTCTCCTCCCTCGGGCTTCCGATCTGCCCCTACTTTTTGTAATTTAGGCTTTTCTTACGTAGCATTCCTTATGGATTTTAAAATTATATCTGAATATCAACCAACGGGCGATCAGCCGGAAGCGATCACTCAATTGAGTGACGGGATTATATCCGGGATTCCTTACCAGACTCTGCTGGGCGTGACCGGTTCAGGGAAAACCTTTACCATGGCCAATGTGATCGAGAAGGTTCAGAAACCCACCCTCATCCTGAGCCATAACAAGACCCTGGCCGCCCAGCTCTATGGCGAGATGAAGCAGTTCTTTCCTGAGAATGCGGTTGAATATTTCGTTTCCTACTACGATTATTATCAGCCTGAAGCCTATCTCCCGGTTACCGATACTTTCATAGAAAAAGATCTTTCCATAAATCAGGAGATCGAAAAGCTGAGGCTGAGCGCTACTTCGTCGCTGCTCTCCGGACGTCGCGACGTCATCGTGGTTTCATCGGTCTCCTGCCTTTACGGGATAGGAAACCCTTCCGATTTTCATGCCAATGTGACCAATGTCAGGGTAGGGGAACGGGTCAGCAGAAATGCCCTGCTGCACAAGCTGGTCGATGCGATGTATTCCAGGAGTGAGGTACTCTTTCAACGGGGTAACTTCAGGGTCAAGGGCGATACCGTTGATATTTATCCGGCTTACGCCGATCAGGCGGTACGGATCGTCTTCTTTGGCGATGAGATAGAGGAGATCGCCACTTTCGATGCCGAAACCGGCCGTTCCATCGACGATCATGATCAGTTTGTCATTTACCCGGCCAATATCTTCGTGACCACTAAAGACCGTATTCAGTTGGCCATAAGGCAAATACAGGATGATTTGGTCAACCAGATACAGTTCTTCAAAGAAATCCATAAAAATGTGGAGGCCAAGCGGATCGACGACCGGGTGAATTACGATCTGGAAATGATCCGGGAGTTGGGCTATTGTCCGGGGATCGAAAACTATTCCCGTTATTTCGACGGTCGTCTTCCCGGCTCTCGCCCCTTCTGTCTGCTCGACTATTTCCCCGATGATTTTCTGATGATTATCGATGAGAGTCATGTTACAATCCCTCAAATACGGGCGATGTATGGGGGTGACCGCTCACGAAAAACTACACTGGTCGATTTTGGATTCCGTCTACCGGCCGCAATTGATAACCGTCCTTTGAAATTTGAAGAATTCGAGGAGACTGTCAAACAGATTGTTTATGTGAGCGCCACACCGGCCGATTATGAGCTTCAGAAGAGCGAGGGCGTCGTCGTTGAGCAGATTATCCGGCCCACCGGTCTGCTCGATCCGGTGATTGAAGTCCGTCCGAGCACCAATCAGATCGACGACCTGATGGAAGAGATCCTTCTTAGGGTCGAAAAGAACGAACGGATCCTGGTGACGACCCTTACCAAGAGGATGGCGGAAGAATTGACCAAATATTTTACCCGGATGAATATCCGCTGCAGATATATCCATTCCGATGTCGATACCATGGAAAGGATAGAGATCATGGAAGACCTGCGTAAAGGCGTTTTCGATGTCCTTGTCGGGATTAATTTGCTCCGCGAAGGACTGGACCTTCCTGAAGTTTCCCTCGTGGCTATCCTCGATGCCGATAAGGAGGGATTCCTGCGCTCCGAACGGTCGCTGACCCAGACCGCGGGTCGCGCCGCCCGAAACCTGAACGGGAAAGTGATCATGTATGCCGATAAGATCACCTACTCGATGAAACAAACCATCGATGGGTCGAACTACCGAAGAAACAAACAACAAGCCTATAATCTGGCCAACGGCATCACCCCACAGCCGATCGTGAAGGCCACACGCGAAATTATCGGGCTGGAATTCCGTCCCGAAAAGGCGATGATGGGAAAGGCTTACGTCGCCCCCGAAAATGCGGATGTGGCAGCCGATCCGGTCGTTCAGTACATGACCCCCGACGCGCTGGAGAAAACGATTGCCAAGACGAAAAAGGAGATGGAGAAAGCGGCCAAAGAGCTTGATTTTATTGAGGCAGCCCGTCTTCGCGACGAGATGTTCCGTTTGCAGGAAATACTAAAAAAGAAGATGCATGGATAGAGTAATTGCAACGATCGCTTCAGAAATGATGCGGTTTAATAAGGGTGACACCCGAAGGATTGAACATTCAATCAAAGTTTTTTCCTATGCGCAAATTATGGGTCGATTGGAAAATCTCGGGCCCAATCAGCAACTGATTCTTGAGATAACGGCCCTGCTCCACGATATCGGCATTCAGGCCGCCGAGAAGAAACTGGGCCATTCAACGGCTAAACTGCAGGAATCAGAAGGCCCTCCGGTGGCAAGGCAAATTTTAGAGTCGTTGGGGATCTCCGAAGAGGTCATCACCAGGGTTTGTTTTATCATCGGTCATCACCATACTTTAACGGCGATTGATGATATCGTCTTTCAATTGTTGGTTGAGGCTGATTTTCTGGTCAATAGTGTTGAGGATGAAATGGATGAATATCAGGTTAATGGCTTCTCGGTAAGCTATTTTAAGACCGTCAGCGGGCATAATTTTCTAAAAATGCTTTTTTCAAGGTCCTGCTGAATCGTTATCTTTGAATCCACAATCTTAAGCATCTGATTTATGAAAGTTGTTGCCTTTAACGGAAGCCCGCGCAGGGAAGGAAATACCCGGATTTTAATCGATACGGTGTTTGAAGAGCTGAACCTGGCCGGGATAGAGACCGAACTCTTTCAATTGGGCGGAAAGCCGGTCCATGGTTGCACGGCTTGCCTGAAGTGTCGCGAGATGCAGGACGGACAATGCCATATCAAGAATGAAGTTCTGAACCAGGCTATCGAAAAGATGGTTGAAGCCGACGGGATCATCCTCGGTTCGCCGGTCTATTTCGCCGATGTCACCACCGAGATCAAAGCCCTGATCGATGTGGCCGGTTATGTAACCCGTGGCAATGGCCATTTGCTGAAACGCAAGGTCGGGGCAGGCGTCGTGGTGGCCCGCCGGGCCGGTTCGCTCCATGCCTTCGAAACCATCAACAATTTTTTCCTGATTAACCAGATGATTGTCCCCGGTTCGACCTACTGGAACGTGGCCTACGGGGGCGGGAAGGGCGATGTGGCACAGGATGCCGAAGGGATCGAAACGATGCGCAACCTTGGCCGCAATATGGCCTGGCTGATGCAAAAGTTGGTCTGATTACTCCTTTTCTGAAGCCTGTTTTTGGCTCTTGCTCCGTATCCGATTTTCACGGCCACTATTCATTGTTTTTAGAAATGCTCTATTCTCTGCAGAGTAAGGAAGCTTGTGTCCTTATTTTCCCCGGTTCAACTCCTGATTTAGCAAGTCTCTTATTCGTTCTTTTAAGGTAGTTTGTTCGTATAGTGAACGAATAAAGTACGAACAAAGTACGAACAAACTACGAATAAACCATGGTCCGGATACGGTTTTCTTACCTTCCAGGAAGGGGTCGAATAGAAACAAAAAATCCTGTTTGGGTAGTCCGAACAGGATTCTTGAAAAATTGTTTTTAAGGAATTAACCTAAATATGTCTTCAGTAATTTGCTGCGTGAGGTGTGTCTTAACCGGCGAATGGCTTTCTCTTTGATCTGGCGTACTCTTTCACGGGTTAGCCCGAAATGTTCGCCAATCTCTTCAAGAGTCATTTCCTGGCATCCGATGCCAAAGAACATCCGGATAATATCCGCTTCACGTTCGGTCAGAGTTGCCAGCGAGCGGTCAATCTCGCGTGCCAGTGATTCATCGATCAGGGTACGGTCTGCGTTGGGTGAGTCATTGTTGATCAACACGTCGAGCAGGCTGTTGTCTTCGCCGTCAACGAAAGGAGCGTCAACGGATACGTGACGGCCGGAGACGCGTAAGGTGTCGGCGACCTTATCGGCCGGAAGCTCGAGCTGGTCGGCCAGTTCTTCAGGTGAAGGACGTCTTTCGTGTTCCTGTTCGAATTTAGAGTAAGCCTTATTGATCTTGTTTAATGATCCAACCTGGTTAAGCGGCAGACGTACAATTCTCGATTGTTCAGCCAGCGCTTGAAGGATTGATTGACGAATCCACCATACAGCATAAGAGATAAACTTAAAACCGCGGGTTTCATCGAACTTTTCGGCAGCTTTAATGAGACCTAAATTACCTTCATTGATAAGGTCAGGCAAGCTTAATCCCTGATTTTGGTACTGTTTTGCAACAGAGACCACAAACCGAAGATTCGCCCTGGTAAGTTTTTCAAGTGCTGCCTGATCGCCTTTTTTAATCCTCTGCGCCAATTCAACCTCTTCTTCAACAGAAATCAGCTCTTCTTTGCCAATTTCCTGAAGATACTTGTCAAGCGAGGCACTTTCGCGATTGGTAATTGATTTTGTAATTTTTAATTGTCTCATGCTCTCCGATTAAAAGTCCGCAAAGTTACGAAGATTTGCGGTTTTGTGCAATACTAAGTTAGATGTTTTTGTTTTGAGTATGAATCAATCATTCATACTGAAAACATAGTAAGCCCATTTTCCGTCGGGATATACTCCTTCTATTAAGACGGGTTTTTTGTCATTGGTCACAGAGATTGCTCTCTTAAGATCTTCCACGCTTCCCACAGAGATTTTGTTTACATCGGTGATGATAAACCCGACCTTGACTCCGGAGGTTTTCATTTTGCCGTTCGAGAGATTGACGATCTGAACTCCTTCTTCGATTTCCAGACGTTCTTTATCTCTATCCGATACCGTTGAGAACTCGGCTCCCAGCAGTGAGAAGGAATCCTTGACTATCGAGGTGTCGCCTTTCATATTACGTAATACGACCGGCAATTGTTTAGTTGAGCCGTCCCTTTTTACGGTAACATCTACTTTGTCGCCCGGACGGTATTTTCCGATTTGTTCCTGAAGTTCAGACATGCTGGTTACTTTGCTGCCGTTAATTCCGACGATCACGTCGCCTTGTTTCAATCCGGCTTTTCTTGCAGCGCCATCCTCGGTTGTGGCATCGATATAAACGCCTTCGACTTTATCCAGTTTAAGGCTTTTTTCCTTGATCACCTCTTCGTTAACGGTTCCACCGGTGATACCCAATAAAGCTCGTTGGACTTCGCCATATTTTTTGAGGTCTTCAACCACTTTTTTGGCGATAGTGGCTGGTACGGCAAAGGAGATGCCCGAATAAGAGCCGGTGCGGGAGGCAATGGCGGTATTGATACCAACCAGTTCGCCGAGACCGTTCACCATGGCGCCGCCACTGTTGCCCGGGTTTACCGCGGCGTCGGTTTGAATAAAGGATTCAAGCGGCATCTGTCCGCTCATGATCCCGATACTTCTGCCTTTGGCACTGATAATCCCTGCCGTTACCGTAGAGGTCAGGTTAAAGGGATTTCCCACGGCTAAAACCCATTCGCCCAGTTTAAGCGCATCAGAGTCGCCCCAGGTTAATGTGGGCAGATCTTTCCCGTCTATCTTTATCAGGGCAATATCGGTATTGGGGTCAGCCCCGATCAGTTTGGCGGTGAATTTTCTGTTGTCGTTCAACAGAACTTCAATATCGTCTGCACGTTCCACTACATGGTTATTGGTTACAATATATCCATCGGGGCTTAGTATGACTCCTGAACCGGCAGAGACGCTGTATTGCGGTTCGCGGTTATATCCGCCCCTGGGTCCGAAAAAGAAATCGAACGGGCTTTCGTAGCCACCCATTGACTGGGTTTTTGTTTTTGTGGTAATCCCCACGACGGCATGAACACTTTTTTCAGCGGCCTGGGTGAAATCGGGCAATTGAACCGAAGCAGGGGAGTAGCTGGCCAATTGGATTGGTTGGCTCTCTTTGATTAATACTTCTTTGGGTTGAATTCTGTTAAATAAAAAGATTGCAATGATGGCTCCGGCAAATGCAATTGCCACGTATGAAGCAATTTTTTTTAATCTGTCCATAGTCTTTTACATTTTAATAGTTTCACTCTTATAAACGAACAATTTGCGTACCATTTTTTACAAATTTATCAATTAGAGTATACGAAGTATTAAAAGTAAAAGTTGATTAACATACTTTAACTTCACTTTAGTTTCATTAAAAATTTCAGGTTCTCAGGTTCTTCTAAGAATCCGGTATTATGACAAAAGCCGGTGGATATCCCTGGATCGAAATGACACGAGCCTGTCAAAATGTCAAGGGTTGGAAAGGGTGAGCCGGTGGGCCTGTTCAGGGTTAAGAAAACGAGCTTAACAATCCTTGAGCTCGATCAATCCTTTGCTCAGGGCAATTTTAATCAACGAGGCAGTGTTTTTGGCATCCAGCTTCATGATCAGGTTTTTCCGGTGACTATCGACCGTTAGCGGGCTTACGAACAGTTTATCGGCGATGACCGCGTTGGTGTAGCCATCGGCAATTAACCTCAATATTTCCAGCTCCCTACGGGTGAGAAAAGTTTCATCGCTGTGGTTTTTCTTTAACAGGATGTCGGAGATCTCGTCGCTCAGATACTCCTTGCCGGAGAGGACGCTGTTGATGGCTTCCTTGATTTCATCTTCGGTGGAGTTTTTCAGGATATATCCTTTAGCCCCGTTCTCCATCATTCTGGAAACGTAGCTCCTCTGGTTGAAATAGCTGATGGCTAAAATCTTAAGACCCTTGTTTTGTCCGATCATGGTCTTGCACAGATCGATCCCGTTAATATCGGGAAGATTGATGTCGAGCATGACCAGGTCGGGTTTAAATTCCTGAACGATGAACAGAGCTTCTTTCCCTGTATATGCAGCAAGGCAGGTATAGTCGTGCAGCACTTTTTTTAGTCCTTCAACCACTACCGGATGATCGTCAACTATTAAAATCCTTATCATTTTTATAGCTTTTACCTTGTTCGATAAATGTAATTCTTTTTTTTGTATGTTACTATTTTTTTTCGCACCTTTTTCTTGTATTTATTGGATAGCAAGACTTTACTGCCCTACACAGGGGTTTTAGCGGTTTTGCTTTTTCAGCCCGGCTCCTGGTCCGTGTCATGATTCAGAATGAAATCCACGATTATTTCGGTGCCGATACCCGGGCTGGAACTGATGTCGAGCCGGCCATCGTACGATTCGGCACGGGCACGTATATTTCGTAAGCCGGACGATTGCCTGATTTCTTCGTTCCGGGAATCGAATCCTTTCCCGTTGTCCTGAACGGTTAAGTTAAGCCACTCTTTTTCCAGGATCAGTTGGACTTTTATTTCGGTAGCTTGGCTGTATTTCATGGCGTTGTTGATCGCTTCCTGGGCAATGCGATAGGTTGCGATTTCTAACGAGCTGTTGAATCGGATATTTTTACCGTAAAAGATGAAGACGACCTGAATTTCTGATTTCTTGTTCATCTGAATGCAAAAATCGTTCAGGGCTTCTTTCAGGCCAAACTGAACAATGGCGGGGGGCATCAGGTTATGTGAAATACGTCTCAGTTCATTGATGGAATTGTTTAAATCGACAATTGCTTTATCGAATTTATCATGTAATGGTTCGGGGATCTCATGACCATCGAACATCCCGGAAAGCGAGAGTTTAAGCCCGGTGAGTAGTCCTCCTAACCCGTCATGCAGATCGCGTGAGATCCTGGCCCGTTCCTGTTCTTCTCCCTGCAAGACGGCTTTGGCCGCGAGGATCTGGTGGTCTTTTTTTAATTCGCTGATCAGTTGTTTTTTAATCTCCTCCTGTTTCTCGGCCAGGATTTTCTTATTCTTGGATTCCGCTATTAGAAACAGGGTAAACAAAAGCGCTATAAGGCCTAATATAATTAGAGAATAGATGATAAAGCTTGTCATAAGTTTTTCAAAAAGGGTGTCAGGTCATTGCCTCGTCATTAAATTTACGGTAAAATGTTCATTGATCAAAATATTTTTTCCGGTTTTTTATTTGGCATATTTCCATTCAGTCTGATTATTTCTGTTGAGATTCCCTTTCGTGACGGGTTACAGCGCTTTGGTCCGTTTATCAATAAGATGAAAATAGGTCTCTGTGTTTTATTATCGTCTGTTTAGTAGTATATTAAATGATTTTTTTGTAACTTGATCCAACTTGACGGTTCATTGGAATGATGACCAAAACCGACGTAAAACTAATAATTAATCTACTTATCAGTTATGAAGACCCTATTTCTGACATTTGTTTTATTGACCTTTACCATAGCGGCAATAGGTCAGAAAACCGAGTTTAAAAGGTATCAGCTCAAATCAGGTATTGCCCAATATGTTCATGAGGGGAATGTTACCGGAACCGAGACCGTCTGGTTTGACGATTATGGCGAGAAAGAGTTCAGGACGACCCAGACGGAGACTAAGATTTTGGGTATGAAGCAGAAATCGAACAGTTGTACGCTTAATCTTGGTTTTGATACTTATCAATGGGATCCCGCCACCAAGAAAGGGACCCATGTCAGAAATACCCTAATGGAGGAGTATTTGAAAGATCCCGATTTTGATATGGAAGAATTTGCCCGGAAATTGATGGAATCGACGGGGTTCAAAAAAACAGGGGAAGCCACTTTGGACGGAAAATCGTGTGAGGTTTGGGAAGGGCTGAATTCAAAAGTATGGGTGTGGAAAACAAACGGGATGGCAATCCGGACGGAAGTTAACCTGATAATTAGTGCGGTAGTGAAACTCACGGAATTAAATGCAAATGCCAGTATTCCTGCCAATAAATTCGCGATTCCTTCAGATGTAAAGTTCAAGGAAGAAAAAATGCCCACCATGGAGGAGATCCAAAAACAGATGGAGCAGGAGAACGATGCTGCAGAGCCTAATCAGGGGGATAGTGCGGATACTGCAGAGCCGGTTCCCAATCTGAAAAATATCCTCAAGCAATTCAAGAAAAAATAGACGGTTATTTTCATTGTTCAATCAGTAAAAAGTAAGCTATGAAAATCATTGAACGTGTCAAAGGGATTATTTTAAGTCCGAAGAGCGAATGGGAGGTGATCTCCGGTGAGAATCTTACTGTCGCTGAAATGTTTGGTTCTTTTCTTTTTCCATTGGCCCTGATTCCTGCCATTGCCTCTTTTATTGGTTACGGATTAATCGGGATGGATATTCCTTTTGCC
This sequence comes from uncultured Prolixibacteraceae bacterium, assembly GCA_964632305.1. Classification (GTDB taxonomy): domain Bacteria; phylum Bacteroidota; class Bacteroidia; order Bacteroidales; family Prolixibacteraceae; genus CAZWBR01. The sequence continues at coordinate 81,492 of CAZWBR010000001.1, read as the reverse complement.
GGCCATGTCGGGTCGTTCGGGTTAGGGATCAAGCAGGCGGCCATCCAACTGATCTCGATTATTGCCGGAGTTTTTATTTCCGCTTTTGTGATTAACGCGTTAGCGCCTAATTTCAACGCGGTAAAAAATTTCAACAAGGCATTTGAGTTGGTTTGTTATTCCTATTCCCCGATGATGGTTTTTGGATTGTTGCTGATTTTACCATCGTTGGGAATAATTGTGTTGATCGCATCGGTTTATGGCCTTTACCTGTTGTACATCGGTTTAAAGCCCATGATGGGAGTTTCGGAAGAGAAGGTGACCGGTTATTTCGTGGTCAGCCTGATCGTGATCGTAGTGGTCAGTATTGTGCTTTCGGCTATTCTTAGCCGCATATTTTTACCGAATTATATGACAATGCCTTACTGAATAACGCGAATACAGAAACCAGGAATGGATTAAATTAAATCGGGGTGCAACTTAATGTCGCACCCCGATTAATTTTTTCCGGGAATTAGCCTAATTTCTTATACTTAATTCGATGGGGTGTTGTGTCGCCCAGACGTTTCTTTTTATTTTCCTCATAATCGGAGTACCCTCCTTCGAAGAAATAGATTTGTGAATTGCCTTCGAAAGCAAGGATATGGGTCGCGATACGGTCGAGAAACCAGCGGTCGTGCGAGATGACCACGGCACAACCGGCAAAGCTATCCAGACCTTCTTCCAGTGCCCTTAAGGTATTAACGTCGATATCGTTGGTCGGCTCATCGAGCAACAGTACGTTGGCCTCGGCTTTTAGGGTTAACGCCAGGTGAAGCCGGTTACGTTCTCCTCCGGAAAGGACTCCGCATTTCTTTTCCTGGTCGGACCCGCTGAAGTTGAATCGCGACACGTAGGCCCGGGCATTGATGGAGCGTCCGCCCACCATCACCTCGTCATAGCCGCCCGAGAGCACCTGGTAAACGGTTTTGTCGTTTACAATCGCTTCGTGGTTCTGGTCGGCATAGCCCAGTTTCACTGTTTCACCGACCGTAAAGGTGCCCGAGTCGGCAGTTTCAAGGCCCATGATCATACGGAAGAGGGTGGTCTTGCCAGCGCCGTTCGGCCCGATCACTCCTACAATACCGTTAGGAGGAAGGGTGAAGTTGAGGTTTTCGAACAACAGACGGTCGCCATACGATTTGGAGAGGTTTTCGGCAATGATTACCTTGTCGCCTAACCGGGGCCCGTTGGGGATAAATATTTCGAGTTTCTCTTCTTTCTGTTTTACATCTTCGTTAAGTAGTTTTTCATAAGCGCCCAACCTGGCTTTCGATTTGGCCTGACGGGCTTTGGGGCTCATGCGCACCCATTCCAACTCCCGCTCCAGGGTCTTTCTTCTTTTTGAGATCCCTTTTTCTTCCATCTCAAGCCTTTTCGACTTCTGCTCCAGCCAACTTGAGTAATTTCCCTTCCATGGGATTCCTTCTCCACGGTCAAGTTCCAGGATCCACCCGGCTACATTGTCGAGGAAGTAACGGTCGTGGGTAATACAGATGACTGTGCCTTTGTATTGTTGCAGATGTTGTTCGAGCCAGTCGATGGATTCGGCGTCAAGGTGGTTGGTTGGCTCGTCGAGCAACAGCACGTCAGGTTGTTGCAGTAATAACCGGCAGAGGGCCACGCGGCGGCGTTCACCTCCCGAAAGTACCGTTACCGGAGTGTCTCCATCGGGGCAGCGTAAGGCATCCATCGCCCGTTCCAGTTTGTTGTTGAGGTTCCAGGCATCGGTGGCGTCGATTTTTTCCTGCAGGGCTGCCTGGCGGTCCATCAGCTTCTCCATTTTTTCGGGGTCTTCATAGACTTCCGGGAGGCCAAACTTGTGGTTGATCTCCTCATATTCGTTTAGGATATCGACAATCTCCTGTGCCCCTTCCTGGACGATTCCCATGACTGTTTTCGCGGGATCCAGTTCGGGGTCCTGTGAGAGATGACCGACGGTATATCCCGGCGAAAAGGCCAATTCTCCCTGGAAGTCCTGATCGAGACCGGCGATGATCTTAAGCAGAGTGGACTTGCCGGAGCCGTTCAGACCGATAATCCCGATCTTGGCGCCAAGAAAAAATGATAGTGAGATATCCTTTATCACCTGCTTTTGAGGGGGATAGGTCTTGCTCACCTTGTACATCGAAAATATGATTTGCCTTTCGTCGCTCATTATTTTTTTCGTTTAATTGAACCACAAAAGTGCTATTTTTTCCTCATTTCGTCAAGATGCAATGCCGAGATTTCAACTGATCGATTTGCAGTTATAACATTCATGCCAACCGTTGGGCAAAGAATGTAAACATCCTAAAAATAGTGTAATTTAGTCGGAGATTATAACCATGAATTTCAAAATCTAAGTTCATATGAAAAAGTATTTATTCGGGGTCTTATTCATTATTCTCCTTTTTATCGGTTCATTCGTTTACTGGAAATATTTCTTTACTTACAGCGACGGATACAGGGCAGGGTTATTGCAGAAATTCTCGCGTAAGGGGAATGTTTTTAAGACGTATGAAGGGGAGATGATTTTGAGTAGTGTTCAGACATCGTCGCAGGTTCCAATTGCTTCTGAGAAATTTTTCTTCACCGTGACAAAAGAGGAGGTCGCCAAGCAAATGGAGAGGGTACAGGGCGAAAATGTGATTGTTCATTACCAGGAAAAGAACGGCACACTGGTATGGAGGGGTGATACCCGGTTTATCGTTGATAGTGTCTCCGTGAAGAATGCTTCCGGTCCTCTGTTGAATAATTGACCTGGTCGCGCATAAAGAAGCCCCGACTTTTTTATAGGGTCGGGGCTTCTTTTATGATATGAATCATTTAAGCTTTCTTGGGTATCTTAATCTGTTGGCCTGGATAGATAGCCCTGACATTATTAATCTTATTATACTGCTTGATATCCTGATCGGTGATCCCGGGGAATTTTTGAGCGATTGTAAAAAGGCTGTCCCCGCGTTGAACGGTATATAAAGTATACTCCTCGTTTAACAATTCTCTTTCGCTAAGAGCAGGGGTTGACGTTGCTACCTTGGCAGAATCTTTAGCAACCGGTGCGGATTGAGTGGTTGCCAGGATCTGTTGTTCGTTCGAAGAAGCGGGTTTCTTCGGTGAATTATCAGGCACATAAATCGCCAATCGTTGACCCGTACGGATCAGATTTTTACGGATATTGTTCCAGGACCTCAGGTTACTGACACTGACCCGGTACTTGCTGGCTATTGCTCCAAGATTATCGCCCGATTTCACGGTATAGGTAATCTGTTTCATCCCCTCAATACTGGCAATGTTACGCGTTGCCGTTGTTGTGGTCTTTGGGGTGATGATCTGGTTGTTTGGGAAATAACGATCTCTGTTGTAGGCATATATCTGCTGTTCTTTGTCGATAAACGGAGATATTGCTTCTAAGGGTAGTTTCAGAACGTAAGGTTTTTCCGGTCTGGCAGGAATGATATTGCGCCGGTATTGGGGATTGAGTTGTTTAAGCTCTTCAATTGAAACGTTCAGATTGGCGGCCAATTGTTCAAAATTGACATAAGTCTTTACCTGAACAGTATCCGTGATCGTTTCAAAACTTGGGGCGACGGGGTAGAGTTGGTGCTCTTTATTGAAATGCATCATATAAACAGCGGCGATAAAAACGGGGATATAGCCCCTGGTTTCTTTGGGTAGGGAGTAATAAATATCCCAATAGTTTTGTTTGCCACCATTGCGGCGGACAGCCCTGTTGATGGTGCCTGGTCCGCAGTTGTAAGCTGCAATCACTAAATGCCAGTCGCCGTACATGTTGTAAAGGTCGCGAAGGTAACGGGCTGCGGCATCTGTGGATTTAATCGGATCGTTACGTTCGTCAATATAGGAATTGACTTCCAATCCATACATTTTCCCGGTACCGACCATGAATTGCCAAAGGCCCGAAGCTCCGGCTCGTGAATAGGCCTTGGGATTTAATGCCGATTCAATAATCGGAAGGTATTTTAATTCGTGGGGAAGGTTGTATCTCTCAAGCGCTTCTTCGAAAAGCGGGAAGTAGTAGTTGGAAAGGCCAAGCATTATGGAGGTCAATTCCCGTTTACGAATGGTATAGAGACCTATAAAATTCTTTACCGTTTCGTTATAAGGTAAAGAGATATAGGAATCGATCGATTGTAACCTTTGGATATAGACAGAATCCGGTAACGGAAGTCTCAACTCATCAGGAAGGGTCGCAATTTCAAGGCTGTCGTAGGCAAAAGCTTTTTGAACATACCAGGTATTGACCATTGAGTCGAGTTTGTCGGAAGCAAGGAAATCCAGATTTTCATTGATCAGTTTGTCGGCCAATTTATTTCCTGCGGTATCGGAAGCCCAGCTACTGTTGTCGTCAGGAACGGCTTCGGGTAAGTCGTTTTGTGCTTGTGTGTTAAGGCTAAAGGCAAGCGCCAGAATGATCAGGATCTTGAATTTCATTTTCTCCATACTCGGCCCTATTTTCTGTTGTCTGTTAAAAATTAATGGCTACGTTGATTCCGATAATCTGAGTTGAATTTCCAAAATCGATCGGCAGGGGTTCGACCCTCATGCTAAGATCATCGCTGATGTCAAAATCAAATAGATTTGCATCGACGCTGGCATCAATAATACTCAGAACATGTAAAGCCGCAATCCCGATAACTGTTAAATCGCGGTTGCGACGATAGAAATCCTTTCCGCTTTGCAACTGTGTTTTTACATAGCTGAAATGAGAAGAATTGTTAAGGTCAATCGATGGATTCTTAATAAAACCATCAAGGAATTGCCGGTCGGCAACCGTCATTTGGCTGGCACTACTGTATCCTGCAATAGTCCGGTATGCTTCGAAGTAATCCTTGTAATTGTTATTATTCCATCCAAATATATAAATTAATCCGGCATATCCACCATAAACAATCGGAAGTTTCCAATATTTTCCATTATAAATCTGTCCTAACCCAGGGAAGAGGGCGGCATAGATCGAAGCTTTTTTGGGCGAAAGCATCTTTTTTTCAACCTTGGTTGAAATATTCAGACTGTCTTCCGGTACCATAAGCTCCTGGGCCCCCGCCTTAAAATGAAAGGCCGACAGAAGGATGAAAAGAGAAAATCCTGCAATTATGGTTTTCAATGTTCGGATATTAATCGATTATCAGGAATTGATTTTATCAAAAATTCCGATGATTCTTTCCAGATCTTTTGAATCATTGAATGGGATCACAATCTTTCCCTTGGACTGATCGTTGATCTTAAATCCAACGTTCGTGTTGAAATATTTCGAAAGATGTTTTTTCAGATCGCCGTATTCTTCAGTAAAAGGGGTTGATTTTTTGACCGGAGTGCCTTCACCATCTTCAGAACTGATCTTGCGCACAATCTCTTCGGTTTTGCGAACCGAGAAATCGTATTTTACAATTTGTCGGTAGATCATGATCTGTGTCTCGGGTTCCGGGATATTAACCAATGCCCGGGCATGTCCCATTGAGATCTCCTGTTCGCGGATCGCTTTTTGGATAACTGCCGGTAATCTCAATAATCGGAGGTAGTTTGATACGGTAGAACGTTTCTTTCCGACCCTTTCACTAAGCGATTCCTGGGTTAACTGGCATTCGTCGATTAATCGTTGATAGCTAAGCGCCACTTCAATAGCGTCCAGGTCTTCGCGTTGGATATTTTCAACCAACGCCATCTCCAGCATCGTTTCATCACCGGCTTCGCGAACAAATGCCGGAACCTTTTCTAGTCCGGCCAGCTTAGCTGCCCTGAAACGACGTTCACCGGCAATAATCTGGAATTTGTTGTTGTTCAGTTTTCTAAGCGTGATGGGCTGAATAATCCCCAGTTCCTTGATCGACGTTGCCAGTTCATCAAGAGCTTCTTCGTCAAAATGGATCCTGGGTTGATAGGGGTTAGCCTCAATATCGCTAATTGGAATCTCGTTCGATACTGGTGCTGTTTCGCGCAGTTGGTCTGCATCGTCAATTAAAGCTCCCAATCCCCTGCCGAGTGCGTTTCGTTTGGCCATCATGAATTATATAATCTATATTACTATTCAACAATTTCTTTATGCGCGATCTTGGTCATATTATTGTTCTGCAGGAGCTCTCGGGCTAAGTTCAAATAGCCTTGGGCCCCTTTCGACGCAATATCGTAGGCTACAACCGGAACACCGTAGCTTGGAGCTTCCGATAACCTGATATTCCTGGTGATCACCGTTTCGAAAACCATATCCTGGAAGTGTCGCTTGACCTCATCATATACCTGGTTTGAAAGATTCAAACGGGCATCATACATCGTGAGGAGGAATCCTTCAATCTGCAGGTCAGGATTTAGCCTGGTTTGGATGATCTTGATCGTATTGAGCAGTTTTCCTAATCCTTCGAGAGCAAAATATTCACATTGAACCGGTATGATGATCGAATCAGAAGCGGTCAACGCATTCACCGTGATCAATCCCAAAGATGGGGAACAATCAATGAGAATAAAATCATAATCTTCTTTCACTTTTTCAATCACCTGTTTCAGGATCTTTTCCCTGTTTGGGAGATTAAGCATCTCAATCTCAGCGCCAACCAGGTCAATGTGCGAGGGTATCAGGTCAAAATTAGGAGTATTGGTTTTTAGAATGATATTTCTTGGGTCAACATCATCGACCACGCATTCATAAATACTCGTTTTGACATTTTTAACATCAATACCGACACCTGAGGTGGCATTCGCCTGTGGATCGGCATCGATTAACAAAACTTTATGCTCCAAAACCGCAAGGCTTGCAGCAAGGTTAATCGCTGAGGTTGTTTTACCTACGCCTCCTTTCTGGTTCGCAATTGATATTACCTTTCCCATTAATTCTCTTTTTTAAGTCGAGTCCAAAATTAATATTTTACCTGAAACGAGTGGAGGGCTCAAAAAAAATGACCGCTTTTTGCTGTTAAAAAAACTTAATTTATCAACATGTTTCGACGAGCAGGTTTTGCTAAAGAGAAGATAATGAAGATGATGTGCTGATTTAAAAAAATGTGGAACGTTGATATTTTTGTGGAACATTTATTAAACAGAAGATTATCCACGGGTTTTAGTCTTAACTGATGGCACCCCAGTTCAGGTGGTTTTTTCGCAGAGCCAGCATCTGTTTCCGTAAAATGTCATTGGCCGGAGTGTGTAACAGGGGATCGGCCGCGATAATCTCTGCGGCCACGTCGCGGGCGTACTGAAGGACCTGGCCGTCACGTGCAAGGTTTGATATTTTAAGGTCAAAGGCTATCCCGCTCTGTTGGGTCCCTTCAATATCTCCAGGTCCGCGCAACCGCATGTCGGCCTCGGCAATTTCAAAACCATCCACCGTGGCAACCATTGTTTCGATCCTTTTCCGACTGTCATCGCTCATTTTAAATCCACTGAGCAGGATACAAAACGACTGTTCAGCTCCTCGTCCAACCCTGCCGCGTAACTGGTGTAGTTGCGAAAGACCGAAGCGTTCCGAACTCTCAATCACCATCACGGAGGCATTCGGAACATCGACTCCAACTTCTATAACGGTGGTAGCGACCAGTATTTGGGCCTGTCCGCTTTTGAACCGGAGCATCTCTTCATCTTTTTCTTTGGCTTTCATCTTTCCGTGAACCATGCCAACCTGGTATTGCGGGGCAGGGAATATCTTTTTGACATGTTCGTAACCTTCCTCCAGGTTTTTATAATCCAATTTCTCCGATTCTGAAATCAGCGGATAGACGATATAGACCTGGTGCCCGGCGGCGATCTCTTTTTTCATAAAATCGTAAACCATTGCCCGCTTGTTCTCAAAATAATGAACCGTGCGGATCGGCTTACGGCCCGGCGGCAATTCATCGATTACCGAAACATCCAGATCCCCGTAGACGGTCATAGCCAGGGTTCGCGGGATGGGGGTGGCGGTCATGACTAAGACATGAGGGGGAATAAAGTTTTTCCGCCACAGCTTTGCCCGTTGCATCACCCCAAACCGGTGTTGTTCGTCGATTACCACCAACCCGAGATTCTTGAACTTAACCACATCTTCCAATAGGGCATGAGTCCCGATCAGCAGATTCAGTGAACCATCCAACAACTCCTGGTGGATAATATTCCGCTCCGACTGTTTCGAAGAACCGGTGAGCAGTCTTACATTGACCGGCATATCGCACAGGAACTTCATTACTGAGTTGTAGTGTTGGTTGGCCAGTATTTCGGTTGGAGCCATCATGCAGGCCTGGAAGCCGTTATCCATCGCGATCAGCGAAACCATCAGTGCCACCATCGTTTTTCCGCTTCCGACATCTCCCTGTAACAAACGGTTCATCTGCTTTCCTGATCCAGTATCTTTTCTGATCTCTTTGATCACCCTTTTTTGAGCTCCGGTTAACTCGAACGGCAAATAATGGTGATAGAACTCATTGAAATGATTGCCTACTACATTGAAGATGTGTCCCTTGAATTTATTCTGGCGGTCCTCTCTCAGGTGCAGTAATTTAAGCTGGATATAAAAAAGCTCTTCAAATTTCAGCCGGTACTCGGCTTTTCTTAAAGCTTGCGGTCCCGTGGGAAAATGAATGTTAAACAGCGATTCTTCCAGCCCCATCAATCCAAGTTTCTGGACCAGCCAGGCCGGAAGAGTTTCATAGATATGTCCCCTTATTTGCTGAAGCGCGTTGTACTGAAGTTTAAGAATAATCTTCGAGTTGAGAAAATTACTCTTCATCTTCTCACTTGTGTTGTAGTAGGCCTGGATATATCCTTCCTTCTTTTGATTCTCAGGTTTGGTTTCATCCAGTTCAGGATGGATTATTTTAATAGTGCCGTTAAATTCAGTGGGTTTGCCGAAGGCTATATATTCGAAATTCTGTTTTATGGTCTGTTTAACAAATTTTATACCCTGGAACCAGACCAGTTCAACGACTCCTGTTCCATCGGTAAAATAAGCCACGAGCCTTTGTTTCCGGCCTTCACCCACCATCTCGGTCCCGGTTATTTTACCCTTCACCTGGATATTAGGGAGGGAACTATTTATTTCCCTGATCGTGTAAAATTTAGTCCGGTCGACATATTTAAAGGGAAAATAGTAGATCAGATCGCCCAGCGTGGCAATTTTCAGCTCCTGATTCAATATAGCGGCTTTCTTGGGACCTACTCCAGGCAGAAATTTTATTTCCTGTTCTATAATTCCGTGCATAAAGCAAACTTACCTGAAAAATTCATACTGACCAACTCTTTTAAGCTGTCGAAAGAACGAAAATTATCGGAAACGGCGTACAATATCTTTGTTTCTCTTCTTTAATGCGCATCTTCTCTTTCTCTTTTTCCTGTTCCTGTTTTGGATAGAATACCGTTTGTTTTCCGCTGTTTTGTAACACAATCCATAAAAATAGCTGACTAAAAGTTCTTTTATCAGATGGGTTATCATTTGTGTGCCAAGACCGATGGCGGAGGGGAGAGGGCGGATACTCTGTTTAAACATTTTATGTTCAAATAGATAGTTTTTCATATTCGATCCTATGCTTAACTTTTTTAGCTTTGCATTACAAAATAAGCGGAAGATGGAATATCGCACGAAAAGGTGGATTCGTTATTGGTTTAAAGCGGGATATCGGAAGGGACATGGCATTCATTCGCCGTTTCTCTATCACCTGATCAGTGCCGTTATCTGGAATGATGGTTTTTTTTCGGCCTACCCTAAAATTGAAAGTGCGGAACTTTTTCTAAATAAGCTATTGTCTTCTGAAAGGGATTCCCAACTAAAAAAGAATCGTCGCACCGATCTTCCCGTCTCTTTAGGAAAACTGGTATTCAGGCTGGTAAATGAGTTTCAACCGGGGCGTATTTTCAGTTACGGTCCTACCAACGGTATAAATTTACTCTTTCTCTCCCTGGCCGACAGCCGGATTAAAGTCTTTGCCCGGGATACTGATATTACCAATAAGCCGGTTTGTTATAAATTACTGAACCGTTTCGGAATGAATAATGTGTTGATTGGTGATACTATCTTTTCAGGTCAGTCCAATTTTAAACTGGTTAATCTACCCGATAATCCTTGCAGGGTCAAGGAGATTTTTGCAGATCAAATTGTTAATCATGGCGATGACGATGTCCTGATCGTGCGGGGAATTCACCAATCGGCAGAAATGGAATCGGTTTGGTGCGATTTTATCAAAAAGGAGGAGGTTCGGGTCTCTCTCGATCTTTTCGAAATCGGGATTGTTCTGATGCGCCCGATGCTGCAAAAAGAAGATTTTATCCTCAGGTTTTAGCGGTCACGTTTTCCCGGCGACTTAGATTTAGTCATGAGAAAGAGTGCCCCACCGGTTGCAGTGTTCTCTGTTGTTGAAAACTTACAGAATGTTCATCCATATTTTGCGAGGTGCGATAATTTCTTGTAAGTTTGTATTATATCCATACAATGTGAAGGATGGAAAGGGTTATCCGGTTAAACGGTATTATTAAAAATTACCAGGTCGGAACACAGATTGTTCGGGCTTTGCGTTCCATCACCCTTGAGGTGAACCGGGGCGAATATGTGGCTGTGATGGGCGCTTCCGGCTCGGGTAAATCTACCTTAATGAATATCATCGGTTGTTTGGATTCGGCTACTGCCGGGAGCTATGAGTTAAACGGAAATGATGTGAGTAAGTTGGGTGATGATCAACTGGCTGAAATCCGCAACAATGAAATCGGGTTTGTTTTTCAGACCTTCAATCTGTTGCCCCGTTATACTGCCCTTGAAAATGTGATGCTCCCATTAATCTATGCCGGCATTGGGAAATCAAAAAGAGAAACAGTGGCATTGAAGCAACTGAAAGATGTTGGATTGGAAGACCGTGTCGAACATCGTCCCAATGAATTATCGGGTGGGCAAAGGCAACGGGTGGCTGTTGCCCGGGCACTGGTCAATCAACCTTCCATTCTTTTAGCTGATGAACCTACCGGGAATCTGGATTCAAGAACCTCGGAAGAAATTATGAAGTTGTTTGCTGAAATACATGCGGGTGGTAATACCATTATCCTGGTAACTCATGAAGAAGAGATTGCCCGACATGCTCACCGGATTATTAAACTGAAAGATGGGATGATCGAAGCCGATTATCCGAATCCGGATCCAAAATATTAAAATTTTCTATTATGCGAGTATATACCAGAACGGGCGACGATGGAACTACCGGTTTAATCGGTGGAACAAGGGTCCCGAAATATGATTTACGCCTCGAAGCCTACGGGACAGTCGATGAGTTGAATAGCTGGATTGGAATGATCCGTTCCTTTCCATTGGATGATGAAACCTCCAAAATGTTGATGGAGATTCAAAAACGTTTGTTTGTCATAGGGGCCCGTTTAGCCACTGACACCTCCAAAACCGACCTCTCCGTTAAGTTACCTTGCTGCGGGGAGGATATTACTCTGCTGGAACGACAGATGGATCAGATGCTCGATCAACTACCGCCGATGACCCATTTCGTTTTGCCCGGCGGCAACCAGGCTGTTTCATCCTGTCATATCGCCCGAACAGTCTGCCGTCGCGCTGAAAGAAGGAGCTACCAGCTTGCGAAAGAGGCTGTAATTCCGAACGAAATCCTGAAATACCTGAATCGACTATCCGATTATTTGTTCGTATTATCCAGAAAGGTGGCAAAAGACACAGATATTGAAGAAGTTCCATGGATGCCATAAAAAGTTTGTTGAAACATTTTTATTTTCAAAAAAAAATACTAACATCGCAACAAACAAAGCACACTAATCTTAAAGAAATATTATGTACTGGACATTGGAATTGGCTTCAAAACTGGAAGATGCCCCCTGGCCTGCAACTAAGGACGAACTGATCGATTTTGCCATTCGATCGGGCGCTCCGCTCGAAGTAATCGAGAACTTACAGGAGATGGAAGATGAGGGCGATATTTATGAATCAATCGAGGATATTTGGCCCGATTATCCAAGCAAGGATGACTTTTTCTTCAATGAGGACGAATATTGAAGAGCTGTAAAGCGAAAAAAATTACTTTAATGCAGGCTGCTTTTTTGAGCCTGCATTTTTTTTGCGCTTTTCGTCAATTGGGTAGAGATCGAATTGGTCGATCGGTTTTTCGGACTCCCGCCACTGAAAACTCTTTAATTCGGCGTTTTCTGGTGTCAGCTCTTTCAGGGGGATAGTTTTTCCTTCCGGCTTTGGATAAAAGGTGATGCTGTCGATCTTATTCTCGATCATATGGATTTGGATCTTGCTGCTCTCCAGACGGTTGACCCCGGAGTATTTCTCCTTCTCCTTCAGATAATAGAGTGTCTGGGCATTCCCGTTAACATCAATGGTTTTCAGCTTATTATCAAATATTTGCCCGACAATCCTCTTCCCGGATATCTGGTTGAATTTGACTGAATCCTCTTTAGAGATGATGAATGCATTATTTTCCAGTTTGGCATAATCGGGATCGATTTCTTTCGAAACATATTCTATTCTTTCGGCACTCATCTGATTGGCTGCATCCCAAAGCACCGGATCTTTATACATACGGATCGTCGAATCTTTCATCTGGTAGGAGAGCGAGTCGCATTGCCCCTGAAGGTCAGGTTTGAAGAACCGGACATGGTAATACGCCATAAAAAACCGCTTATTACTGTCCTGTGGAAGTGACAGATCGGGAATAGTCTTCAATGTGTCGGCATGCATGTAAAGGGTGTCTTTCTTCGAGAACTGAACAAAGAGCGCCGAATCGGTGACAAAAGCAATCTTGCTCTTCTCATTATAGATCCCGTACCTTCCGGTCACCTGAACTTTATTGGTGGTATCCGATAGCATGACCCTATGACGGGCCTTTCCGTCTCCGCTGTTCCGGTCATAAAAAAGCGTGTCCCCTTCAAGAATCTGATCCTTGTTAATGATCTTTGACCCTTTGTAAAGCTCTGCTATATTGGCTTTGGTGTCGTACCAGCCCTCTTCGGAATAGAGGGTCCCCCCATCCTTACTCCCTACAATAGTGGTTGGTCCGACAATGAAAGCCCGCTCTGTTTGACTGTTGTATTTTAAGGTGTCGGAATGAAGGACGAAATCTTTGTTGGTCAGGACGACGGTGTCCTTGAAAAAGAACATGTTATCGTTTGAGTAATAACGTCCTATTTTACTGGTTAAGACGTTAGCCGTATCCACGATCTTCCCGAAATTATCGTAATAACCAATGTTGGAAGCCAAATCGAATTCAAGAGAATCGGAGGTAAGGGTGATGGATTTGTCAATCAATTTGACATTCCCTATAAACCTGGCCAATCTCTGATCGCCGTTATAGAACATCTTATTCCCGTAGAGATGCAGCGTATCACCCTGGATGATATGGACATTCCCAAAAGCGTCGAACTGGTTGATATCGTTGTAGGAATAGGCGCTGTCGCACATCATCAGCGCTTCGTTGTGTCTGAACCGAACATTGCCGATCAATCGTTGGGCATTGGCCACAATACTCTCATCGTAAGTATATAGATCGGCCCACTCAATATCAATGCGGCGCTTTTTTTGAGGTTGCTCCGGTTGGGAGGCCTGAATAAAGAGGGCCGCCATACCAAGAAAGATGATATAGGAGAGATAATTACCTGTTCTGAGAATCCTCATCTCTTAGTGATACGTGAATAAAATTCTTATAAATCGTACATAAACCAAACAAACGTTTCTCTTCCGGCTTCCTGCCCGAATCAATTACTTCTTCCAGAATTTTAACTTGAAATTGCAGTTGGCGTAAGTATCGTCAATGTGAATATAGGTCTTGGCCTGCTGTTTGGCAATCCACGCCCGGTAAGCCTCTTCTTTCTTCTTGTTCAGGAAGAGTTCGCTCAGGTATTGGTAATCTTCCTGAAGATTGGCCGGATGGGCGTTGGTCTTGCCTATCAACTTCACAATCTTATAGACCTGGCGTTGTTTATCGTCCAAAGAGAGGAACGGATCGGAGATCTCACCAATCTTCATATTTGAAATAATCTTACTTACATCAGGATCAAGTTCCTCCATCGTGAATTTGGTCGAGCCCGTCTGTTGCGAGGTCACTAAGCCCCCGTTGTTACGCGAATTTTTATCGGAAGAGTACATAAAAGCGGATTGCTCCCAGGTAGCGGTACCTTTACGGATATAATCGGCAATGCTGTCGATGCGGCTCTTGGCCTTGTCCAATTCCTTTGGATCTATTTTCGGGCGTAAAAGGATGTGGCGACATTTGATCTTTTCTCCTTTGCGGTCGATCAGTTGGATGATATGATAACCGTATTCACTCTTAACCACTTTCGAAACCTGGTTCACTTTAAGGCTGAAGGCTTCGGTCGAAAAAGCCGGATCGAGCTGGGCACGGCCTAAGTAATCCATTTCCCCCCCGTTACGGGCAGAACCGGGATCCTCTGAATAGAGGATGGCCAGCGTTGCAAAACTTTCGCCTGCTTCAACCCTGCGCTTAAATTCCCGTAATTTTGCCTTTACATCCAAATCTTCCTGTTCGGTGATAACCGGAAGAACGGTGATTTGGGCATATTCCACCTGTGAATTGACTTCGGGAATCTTATCTTTAGGTAACTGCCTGAAATAGTTCCTCACCTCGGAAGGAGTTGAGGTGACCTTTTCGGTAATCTTACTTTGCATCTGTTCGGTCTTCAGCGATTCCTTGATCACATCGCTCATATCGGCTTTCAACTGAACAATCGATTTATTGAAATATTTCTCCACCTCTTTTTCCGAACCAATGTTTTCAATGAAATACTGCATCCGGCGATCGAGGTTCTGGTTGATCTGTTTATCGGTGACAATGATGGTGGTATCCAGTTCGGCTTCGGCCAATAACAGTTTTTGCTCCAAAAGCTGCTCCAGTATTTCACATTTCATATCTCCCTCGGTGGTCACTCCCCGGGCCTGTAAATCCATTGCCTGGGTTTCGATATCCGATTTCAGAATCGGGTTGCTCCCCACAATTGCCACAATCTGGTCGATCACTTTATCCTGCGCCTCCAGAAGGTTAGTATTCCCTAATAATAAGGTGATTACGGCTAAGCTTTTAAGTATGTTTTTAAACATATTGATATGGGTCTTATTTAAAATCAATTATTTCAAATTTATTCTTCTCTTTTCCTTCCTGAAAAATATCCTTTTCAAGCTGCTGGATGAACTCCATTTTTCGGGTGTTCAAAATTAAACTTTCTATCCGATCTTTAACAAAATCGAAAGGGGCTTTTTCTCCCGCCAGTTTGAAGTCGCTCACGTAAAGGAAATAATATTTGTCAAGATCCTCAGTTTCGTAATAATTGTTCCTTCGCAGAAACTCCTCCGTATTATCGTACCTGAAGGGCATCCTCGACCTGATCCGGCCAAAGTCGACCCATCGGTCACTGAACTGGTCAAATTTGGTGGCGTACTGGAAACTGTATTTCTCCAACTCGTCCTTCGATCGGTCATCACGGGCCTGAATCCAGCGTTTGATCTGTTCGGGCTTGCCCACATCCTTTGGAACTTCCATATAGATCCCTTTTACAATACTTTGTTCAAGGACAAACTTATCGGGATGGGTATTGTAAAAGCTGACAAGATCGGCTTCCGTAAGGGTCGTATCCATTTTGCGGATGAGTAATTGTTGCTGGTACCGGTGAATAATCAGCGAGTTGCGGTATTCGTCCAGTTCCTGCTGGACATCTTTTTGCGAAGCATCCAGGTTTTCTTCAGCCATTTGAAGCATCAGTTCCTGTTTTACCCATTGCTGAATGAGTTCGTCGGCCCGGGAGGCACTGTCAGTCTGGGTCATCCCCACCGGGATCGATTGGGCCAAATCCCTCCGAAGCAGGAACTTGTTTCCCACCTTCGCCACTACCTCCTCATCCGCATCATTGCCGGAGAAAAAGGAACATCCGGCCAATGAAAGCAAGAGTGCAGAATATATGTACCAATTTTTTAACTTCATGACCTTCCTCGAATTCTGTCGCATCAAACAAACCTTTTTGTTCATCACATATAATGACGAATAAAAACACGTTGAGGTTGTTTGAGGCTTCAAATTTATCTTAAATTACTGAAATATTGATATCTGATTAATAATCCCTCCCGATTTGAATACTAAAAAAGGTTAAATCACAAATTCTTATTTGCTAATTAGATGAATATAAGCGTTATGTTGTGTATATAATAAGAAATTAATTTTGGCTGCAATCCCATTTGGAGGATTGCATTTACAAAGCGTCAGCGGGGGAAATGCCACGAAAGGCCATCGGCAACAGAGTCTGATTAAACTCCTTGTTTGAATTGGGAATGATCATTACCAACGCCATGTTTTTCATATTGTTTCCATGTATTTTTAACGTAGTATCTATATATGGGAACGAACAAAGTACGAACAAAGTACGAACAAACTATGGAGATACCCCGATGATGGTACGGTGTTAAACCGGGAAAGAGAGGGGCGAGTATTATCATAAAAAAAGCAGGCCTTGGTTTGATTCCAGGGTCTGCTTCCCACCTTTACCGATTAGCTCCTTTGCTTTTAATCGCGGCTGTAATTGGGCGCCTCGCGGGTGATGGCCACGTCGTGGGGATGACTCTCGGCGATACCGGCGTTGGTGATACGGACAAATTTAGCCTCATGCAGTTTTTCGATGGTGCTCGCTCCGCAATAACCCATCCCGGCGCGCAGCCCGCCAATCATCTGATAAAGGACTTCGTAGAGGGTCCCTTTGAAAGGGACACGGGCCACGATACCCTCGGGGACCAGTTTCTTAATGTCATCTTCCACATCCTGGAAATAACGGTCTTTAGAGCCTTGCTGCATTGCTTCGATCGATCCCATTCCACGGTACGATTTAAATTTCCTTCCCTGGAAGATGATAGTTTCGCCGGGCGATTCTTCGACTCCTGCAAAAAGCGATCCGGCCATGATGCATTGAGCGCCGGCGGCCAGCGCTTTCACGATGTCGCCCGAATAGCGGAGACCGCCGTCGGCGATGACCGGGACATCGCTTCCGCGGATGGCCTTCGAGACGTTGTAGATGGCTGAGAGTTGAGGGATGCCGACTCCGGTTACAATACGGGTCGTACAGATGGAGCCGGGGCCTATCCCGACCTTCACGGCATCGGCGCCGGCAAACACCAGATCGGTGGCAGCCTGTGCGGTGGCTATATTTCCAACAATAAAATCTTTTTCAGGATATTTGTTTTTGGCTTTTTTCAGGGTTTCCAATACCCCCCGGGAATGGCCATGAGCGGTGTCGATTACGATGGCATCGACCTGGGCACTGACCAGCTCGTCGATGCGGTCCATCGTATCGGCTGTTACACCGACAGCGGCAGCGACCCGCAATCGTCCTTTCTCATCCTTGCAGGCAAAGGGTTTATCTTTGGCCTGCGTAATGTCTTTATAGGTGACTAACCCGATCAGTTTGTTGTTTTTATCGACCACCGGCAATTTTTCGATCTTGTGACTTTGAAGGATATGTGAAGCGGCCTCCAGGTTTGTGGTTATATCGGTGGTTATCAGGTTCTGGGAAGTCATCACTTCGGTGATCGGGCGTTGCATGTTTCGTTCGAAGCGGAGGTCGCGGTTGGTGACAATGCCTACCAGTCTGCCGGAATCGTCGATCACCGGGATACCACCGATCTTGAAGGTCTCCATCAGTTTCAGGGCATCGGCCACCAGTTTTTCTTTCGAGATCGTGATCGGGTCGTAGATCATCCCATTCTCCGCCCTTTTAACCGTCTTGACCTGTTTGGCCTGCGCGTCGATGGTCATATTTTTATGAATGACCCCGATGCCACCTTCGCGGGCGATGGCGATGGCCAGTTTCGATTCGGTCACCGTATCCATGGCAGCCGATACAATCGGAGTATTAAGCCGGATGTTTCTCGAGAACCAGGAAGTGATGTTTACATCGCGCGGAAGGACTTCACTGTAGGTCGGAACTAAGAGCACATCGTCGAAGGTAAGACCTTCGATTACAACTTTGTCTGACAGGAATGACATGGTGTGGAATTTTTGGGTGAGACGTTATGATCTTCAAATTTAATAAAAAATGCTTTTATTAAGCAAGATCGGGTAATAATCAGGGATGAAATTTTGTTAAAAGCAGAAAAGGCGGATTGGGAGATTATTGCCTGAGAGGTTTGGTTGTCCGGTATTTTTGAAGTATGTTTGATTTCGATGGACGAGTTTCATGAAATATTGTCGAAGTACTGGGGTTACAGTGAGTTCCGCCCGTTGCAGGAGGAGATTATCCGATCGGTTGCCGGGGGAAAAGATACCCTGGGACTTATGCCTACCGGCGGGGGAAAATCGGTCACCTTTCAGGTTTTTTCGTTGAGCCGGCCCGGGATGTGTTTGGTGGTCACGCCATTGATTTCCCTGATGAACGATCAGGTCGATCATTTGCGGAAGCGGCAGATCAAAGCTTTGGCCGTTTATTCAGGGATGAGCCACAGGGAGATGGACATTACCCTGAACAATGCCCTTTACGGGGATTACAAATTTTTCTATGTCTCGCCGGAAAGGCTTCAGTCGGCCAATTTCCTGGAGTACCTGGTTCGGATGAAGCTGAATCTTATCGCGGTAGACGAGGCTCACTGCGTTTCGCAGTGGGGTTACGATTTCAGGCCTTCGTACCTTAACATCGCTTCTATCCGGGCTCACTTCCCCGGGGTGCCGCTATTGGCATTGACCGCCACGGCAACGCCTAAGGTGGTGGAGGATATTCAGGACAAATTGCTTTTCCCGCAGAAGAATGTTTTGCAAAAGAGCTTTAAGCGCGACAATCTCACCTATTTGGTCCGGCTCAAAGATGATAAGATGGGATATCTTGTCGAAACGGTTAAAAAGGCGAAGGGGACGGGGATTATTTATGTCAGGAGCCGGAAAAAATGCCGTGAGATAACCCAGTTGCTCGGAGAGCATGAAGTGACGGCCGATTTCTATCATGCCGGTCTTGATCCGGAACTGCGAAAGCTGAACCAGTCGAAATGGATGAAAGGTGAGACACGGGTGATGGTGGCCACGAATGCCTTTGGAATGGGGATCGATAAGCCGGATGTTCGGTTTGTGATCCATCTCGATCTGCCGGATTCGCTGGAGGCTTATTTCCAGGAAGCGGGCCGGGCGGGGCGTGACGGGAAAAAAGCGGTAGCCGTCCTCCTTTACAGCAGGTACGATAATCGGCGGCTTCATAAAATGGTCAGCGATAGTTTCCCTGAGATGGACTTGATCCGTGAGGTGTATAATTCGGTGGGGAACTACCTGGGTCTTGCCATGGGATCGGGCAGGGGAGATGGCTTCGGATTTCCGATAGAGGATTTTGCCCGTAAGTTCAGTTTTCAGGTCCCGGCGGTCTATCACAGTCTGAAGCTGCTTGAGAGGCAAGGCTACCTTGAGTATTCGGAAGATATAGAAAATTCTTCACGGGTATTCTTTCAGGTTCACCGCGACGACTTGTACCGGTTCCAATTGAACAATAAGGGATTGGATGATTTTATTAAGATGCTGCTGCGGTCGTACACCGGTCTCTTTACCGATTATGTTTATATTGATGAAGCACTGCTTGCACGGCGTTTGAATATTTCGAAGGAGCTGGTCTATCAGAACCTGAAACTGTTGACCCAGCTAAAGGTTTTGCATTTTATTCCCCGACGGGATATCCCAGTTATTACCTATCTGGTTGAACGGGTCGAAGCTAAACGTGTCACTATCACTCCTGAAAATTACCAGATGCGGAAGGTAAAATACCAGCAGCAGGTGGATGCGGTGATTGATTATGCCGCCTCCGAAAATTGCTGCCGGAGTGTCAGCCTGTTGAACTATTTCGGGCAGTTGGGGTCGGAACCCTGCGGGGAGTGTGATGTTTGTCGTGGGGTGCATGAATCGGGGATCGGCACTAATGATTATGACCGGCTCTCGGCCAGGATATTGGCAATAGTGGGTAAAGAGGCGGTTGACATTAAAGGGTTGGTTTACCAGGTTGCGGAGGCTGAGCCACAGGTGGTCAAAGTGGCCCGATGGATGCTTGACCGGGAGATAATTGAAATGAACGGGGTCGGATTGTTGAAATTGGGGGGAAAAGCCTTCTCTGATCGTGTAAACGGTTGATAATTTGCTTACCTTTGTCGCCGGAGCCATTCAAAGAGATAAAATCATAAGGATGAAAGAAGATTTTTCTGAGATAGTTTATTCCAGGAACGTTATTGAGTTTGCTACAGTAGCCAATGAATATTGTGCTTTTGTTGAATCTGTTGAACATCACTCGAGAAAGGATTTTGTGACAAAGATTCAAAAGCTGTTCCCGCTGCTCTATCTGAAGGCTTCGTTGCTCCCGGTAACGGAAGATATGTCGGAGGAGGCACCGGAAAAGTTTGTGACCGAAGAGGATTATTACTTCATTCATCGTAAATTACTGGTAAAGATGGGAGAATTTGATTCCTATCAGGAGGTTTTCGATCAACGGATGCAGTATAGTGAGGTTCCGGTGGAGGGAAGCATTGCCGAGAACATTACCGATATTTACCAGGATTTGAAGGATTTTATATTGGCCTACCGGATAGGAACACCCGATGTGATGGCTCTTGCGCTCTTTGAATGCCGCAATAATTTTGAGCAATATTGGGGTCAGCGATTGGTCAATGGATTGAGGGCAATCCATAACCTGGTTTATGGTGAAGCCGATCTGGACAAAGTAGATGAAAGCCCTGTAAGACTGGTTTCAGAAGAGGATGAAACAGAAAGCCAGGATTCGATCCTGAAACGCCAATTCGGAAACTTCAGAGAGGGGCAGGAATTATAAATAAGATGAACGGAGAGAATAACGTATTTAGGAAAGTCATTTCGAATGAAGAGCTGTCGGCGCTTCCGCTTTCGATGTTTGCAGGGAAAATACACCTGATTCAGACCATCGAAGAAATATCCGATGCTGTGGAATATCTGAAAAAGCAGCCAATATTGGGCTTCGATACTGAAACCAGACCTTCTTTTAAGAAAGGCCAGACGTTCCCGGTAGCCCTTTTACAGCTTTCGACAGGTGATGAGGCTTTTCTTTTTCGTGTCAACCAGATCGGGCTCTCCCCGGGATTGATTAAAGTGCTCGCATCCCCTTCAATATTGAAAATCGGAGCCGCTATTCGTGATGATATCAAGATCCTTCAGCGGGTGATACCGTTCAAACCAGCCGGTTTTATCGAATTGCAGGATATGGTCAAGGATTATGGCATTGAAAATTTCAGTCTTAAAAAGTTGGCGGGTATTGTGCTTGGGGTAAGAATATCCAAATCACAGCGGTTGACCAATTGGGAAGCTCCCGTATTGACCGAGCAGCAACAGATCTACGCCGCTACCGATGCCTGGGTGGCTTATGAGATTTTTACAAAACTGAACGAAATACCGGCTGAGGATTATACCCTGCAGGATCAGAGTGTTAACGGACAAGAGAGATAGCCGGTCGGTTCAGTAATCATAGATTTCCTAATAGTTATTAAAAATCAATTGTCAAATATGCAATCTTACAGTAAGGTTGTGCTCAAAAAGGGGAAAGAGGAATCGCTATTGAGGTTTCATCCCTGGGTTTTTTCAGGTGCCATTGAGCGAATCGAAGGGAGCGTGGAAGAGGGGGATACCGTAGGGGTCTATACTTCCGGGAAAGAGTTGATAGGATATGGCCATTGCGCCATAGGTTCGATCGCGGTAAGGATGTTTTCGTTTGGAGAGGCCATCCCGGATTATTCTTTCTGGAGGGAGAAACTGCAAAATGCCCATCTTCTTCGGAAAAGTATAGGGTTGGCTGATCGCTTGGATACAAATGTTTATCGTTTGGTCCACGGCGAAGGAGACGGAATGCCGGGGCTGATCATTGATTTCTATAACGGGACGGCTGTTTTCCAGTCCCATTCAGTGGGTATGTGGTTGATCCGTGAGATGCTGGTCGACGCGTTGAAAGAGGTGCTTGGTGATAAGCTTGTTGCAGTTTATGATAAAAGCTCCAAAACATTGCCTTTCAAAGCCTCAGTCGATGCTCAGGATGGTTATCTGTTTGGCAATTCCCTTACCACCGAAGTGTTAGAATATGGCAACCGGTTTATGGTCGATTGGGAAGAGGGACAAAAAACGGGCTTCTTTATCGATCAGCGTGAGAACCGTAAGCTGTTGAAAGACTATTCTCAAGGACGTGATGTATTAAACATGTTTTGTTACACGGGTGGATTCTCGTTTGCCGCGATGAGTGGCGGGGCCAATCTGGTTCATTCCGTTGATGCCTCGGCCAAGGCCATCGGGTTGACGGACAAAAATGTCGAACTGAACTATCCGGGCGATCAACGCCATCAGTCGTATGTGGCCGATGCCTTTGAATTTATGCAGGAGATAAAGGACCATTATGACCTGATTATTCTTGATCCCCCGGCCTTCGCCAAACACAAGAACGTGCTGTCGCAGGCGTTGCAGGGATATAAGCGATTAAACGCCAAAGCTTTTCAGCAAATACGACCCGGAGGGATATTGTTTACTTTTTCCTGTTCGCAAGTGGTGACGAAGAGCAATTTCCGTGAAGCGGTCTTCTCGGCAGCCGCCATTTCGAAGCGAAGGGTACGTATTCTTCACCAGTTATCGCAACCGGCCGATCATCCTGTCGATATCTACCATCCTGAAGGTGAATACCTGAAAGGTTTGGTGCTGTATGTGGAATAGGAGGTCGCAGGGATTGAGGCAGAGCTTCGAACCCGATCATTTGCGGAAGGAATGAAGATGTTTGGGATATTATAGATGAAATTGTAGAAATAAAAAATATAGAAAGTTGAAATTCAGCGAATTTGATTTTGAACCCGAAGTGATGGATGGATTGAATTCCATGGGCTTCGAGAATTGTACCCCGGTACAGGAACTGGCGATGCCGGTCATCTGGGAAGGCAAAGATTTGATTGCCTGTGCCCAGACAGGTACGGGAAAAACTGCGGCTTATTTATTGCCGGTGTTGAACCGCATCGCGAAAGAAAAATCGACCGGAATAAATACCCTGATCATTGCCCCCACGCGGGAACTGGTACTGCAAATCGATCAACAGATCGAAGGATTTTCCTATTTCACCGGTGCTACCTCGGTAGCGGTGTACGGCGGCGGCGAAGGGGCTGCTTTCGATCAACAGAAAGCGGCGCTGGTGCAGGGAGCCGAGATTGTGGTCGCTACTCCCGGACGGTTATTGTCACATATGAACCTTAAATATTCTGATTTCGGCACCCTCAAGCATCTGATCCTTGATGAGGCCGACCGAATGCTGGATATGGGTTTTTTCGATGATATCATGCGGATCGTGAAGGAGCTTCCGGTAGAGCGACAGACTCTTCTGTTTTCGGCGACCATGCCCCCCAAGATCCGTAAACTGGCCGAGAATATACTCCGTAATCCCGAGAACATTAATATTGCCATTTCGAAACCTGCCGAGAATATTATTCAGGCGGCTTACATGGCTTATGAACATCAGAAACTGCCGTTGATGAAGGCGTTGCTGAAAGGGAAAACGGAATATCAAAGTGTAATTATCTTTACCTCAAGGAAGATTAACGTCAATCAGTTGGTGCGGGAATTACGCCGCATGGGTTTCTCGGCCGATGGGATGCTCTCGGATCTCGACCAGAAGGAACGGGAAGAGGTGATGCTTCGCTTCCGCAATCGTCAAACCCAGATACTGGTCGCTACTGATATTGTTTCCAGGGGAATCGATATCGATAATATTGATTTGGTGATGAATTTTGATGTGCCCCGCGATCCTGAGGATTATGTCCACCGTATCGGACGGACGGCCAGGGCCCAGCAATCGGGTGTCGCGATTACCTTAATCTCCGAACAGGATCAGCACGATTTCAAACGCATCGAAGATCTGATCGAGCGTGATATCATTAAGATTCCGCTTCCGGAGGGATTAGGTGAAGCTCCTGAATATAATCCTATATCAGGGCGAAGAGGAATGGGACGCAGACCGGGTCCGGGAAGTCGTGGCGGTCAGGGGGGAACGGGAATCTCCCGGAAGAAATCTTTCCGTCATCGCGACCGTGGCGATCATCAGGGACACAAAAAGGATTAATTATCAGTATTGATAACTTTGGAATAAAACAATATCTTTATCATTTCATAGGAAGAACTTGACAACTATGTTTTTCATTTGATAATATTTTGAACATTAATTATTGAAAATATGAAATCAGGAATCTTGTTTATTTCCATTTTTATGATGGTTTCCCTTGCGGGACAATTGACCGCGCAGAACGAAATGTCGAAAAAGAGTTTTGAAAAAGATTTGTTCACTACTCAAAAAGGGGAACTGGCGATCACAATGGTTGGTCATGGTACCTTGATGCTCGAAGCTGACGGGAAGGTGATTCACATTGATCCGGTTTCGATGATGGCCGATTACTCCACTCTTCCGAAGGCTGATCTGGTCTTAATCACCCACGAACATGGGGATCACCTGGATAAAGGCGCTCTGGAAAAAATAAAAAAGGACCAGACCGTTATCTACGTGAGCAGCAGTTGTCAGGGTGTAGAGGGCGCGAAGGTGATGAAGAACGGCGATCGTCAAACCTATGGCAATTTCACGATTGAAGCCCTCCCGGCTTATAATATTGTTAATAAAAGGCCGGATGGGACCGCGTTTCACCCTAAAGGGAACGGGAACGGCTATGTGATCCGTTTTGGCGGAAAGAGCATTTATGTTGCCGGCGATACGGAGAACATCCCTGAGATGGCCGATCTGAAAAATATTGACGTGGCCTTCCTGCCAATGAACCTGCCTTACACCATGACCCCTGAGATGGTGGCCCAGGCCTGGAAGAGTTTTCGTCCTGCTATTCTCTATCCTTACCATTTTGGCGACACCGATACCTCCAAACTGGTCGATTTGCTGAAAGGCGAGAAGGTTGAGGTACGGATCAGACAATTAAAATAACCGGATACTATTTGCGCAGGGAAAGCCGCCCGACAATTAATTGTTGTTGAGCGGCTTTTTTGTGGGCTGTATGGTATAAATCTAATGGTAAATCGTTTAAAAGGAAGATGTAAGCTTTCTGAAAAGGCAGCCTCTTTAGATCCTCTCAGACGGGGGCCCGGCCTTCAGCAGGTTCAAACGACTGCCTTCGGCAAGCTCAGGCAACTCCTGTTCACGGTCGGGTCAACTCCGGGGTATCTCTAAGGTTGCTCTATGGTTTCTCCAAGGTTCCTGTATGCTAACTTAGAGAAACGATAGAGCAACCATAGAAAAAGCATGGTGTTACCCCGGTTTTGATCCTGGGACGAACAGGTGTTGGGGGGGCATTTGCAGTGACCATAATAAAGTGACCGGGTGACTTGGAGTCACCCGGTCACTAAGTTTAATTGATTGACGAATTAAATGCTGTAAGATTTTTTCCCGCCGATCACGCCGGTTTTTACGGAAAACTTCGCGATGATCGGCGTTATCTGCGGGTAATCAATTCTGATTTGAAAACAGTGTTTAGTGCCGGATGACTTTTGGGATATCCTCTGTCTAAACAGTTATTTGTTAAGGCAGACCTGTAAGGTCGGCATGTGGCAGCACAGGGCGTGTGCCCTGTGAAAAGGAGATGCAGAGGGAATTGGAGGTCTGAAAGACCGGCATGTGTTGACCTGATTTGATGAAATGGTTTTAAAACGATACAATACATACCGGTCTTACCGGCCTTTAAGGGTCTATCGTTGATCGTTTTCACAGGTCTGGCGGCCTGTACCTTCACCTGCCGGACCTTCGGCCCTGTGAAATGAATGACAAATTAAAAGCAGGAGAAAATTTCCCGCAGATCACGCCTGTCTTCACGAAAAACTCCGCGTTGACCTGCCTGTTCTGCGGGAAACAGATTCAGATTTGTAATTAGTGGAAAGTTCCGGATGACTTTTGTAACCTCCTCTTTCGGTAAAAATGCTTATGAATTACATCTGAACCGGAATTGATCGGGAAGCTGAATCGTTGGTTCAAAAGTAGCTAGACCCGTCCCAGCAATGGGTACAAAGCTTTTCTTTTGGTAAACCAATGGCTTCCACCAGATCATCGAGCTTCTGGAATTTCAACGTGGTCAGATCGAGATTTTTACGGATCTGTTCTACCATAGCTTCATATTTGGGATTGGTGCTGTCGGAGTATTCGGCCATGTCTAATCTAGCCTGACCTTCCAGTTGTTCGACGGCCTTATGGGTTGCCAGATCGAGGTTCGACCGGGAACGGCTAAAGTTGAGGAATTCGCAGGGATAGGTGAGGGGCGGACAGGCGATGCGCATATGCACCTCCCGGATTCCGGCATCATGCAGGTCCCTGACGTTATCTTTCAGTTGGGTACCCCGAACGATTGAGTCATCGAGAAAGACGCCCCGGTTATTCCTGATGATGGAGGTGTTGGGAATCAGTTTCATTTTAGCCACCAGATCGCGTTTTAACTGGCTTTGGGGCATAAAGCTGCGTGGCCAGGTGGGGGTGTATTTTGAATAGGGGCGTTTAAGCGGTATTCTCTTTTCGTTGCTGTAGCCCATGGCATGTCCGATTCCCGAATCAGGAATGCCGGCCACGAAATCGGCTTCCACGGTATCCTTTTTAGCCAATGCCGCACCGCATTTGTAACGGCATTCATCAACATTGATTCCTTCGTAAAAGGAGGGTGGGTAACCATAATAGACCCAAAGGAAAGAACAAATCTGCATCTTTTCATTGGGTTGGCGAAGTTGTTCGTATCCGTCGGCAGTAAGGGAGACAATTTCGCCGGGACCAAGGTATTTTTCAATTTCGAAGCCCAGGTTGGGGAAGGCGCAGGTTTCGAAGCTGAGAGCGTAAGCGCCCTCCTTTTTCCCGATGATGATAGGAGTCCGGCCTAAACGGTCGCGTGCGGCAATGATCCCGTTTTCGGTAAGGATAAGCATGGAGCAGGATCCCTTAACCTGGCTAAAGACATTCTCGATGCCGGAGACAAAATCTTCACCTTCGGCGATCAGTTTGGCCACTAATTCGGTCGGATTGACTGATCCCTGGCTGGTCTCGGCGAAGGTGCGGTGCATTTTCATGAAGCGCTCCTCCAACTCATCGATGTTGGCGATCTTGCCCACGGTAGCGACAGCAAACCGTCCAAGATGGGAGGATACCTGGATAGGCTGTGCTTCGGTATCGCTGATCACACCAATGCCGACATGACCTTTAAATCCGGCGATGTCGCCTTCAAATTTGTTTCTGAAATAACCGTCTTCCAGGCTGTGGATGGCTCTCTGAAATCCCTTCTCTTCGGAAAAGAAAGCCATTCCTGCTCTTTTTGTTCCCAGATGGGAGTGATAATCAGTTCCGTAGAAAACATCAGAAACGCAATCTTCTTTCGAAACAGTACCAAAAAATCCGCTCATATAGTTTAGTTTGTAATGGGTAATTTGAGAGGCTAAAATTAATTTAAATGGAATACCATTGAAACAATTATGAATAAAAGCACACTAAAATGTTGAGAGAAAAAAATGGGATTCAATTTTAGCCTTATGGTTTCTCCCTTAATGATCATATCGCAGAGAATTTATCCTATTGGGCTGAGAAATCAAGGTGTGACAGGCAACGTTTGACGATTCTTTTGTTTCAATTTTGCTGAGATCAATGCTTCAGCATTCATTAATAGAGCTACCAATGGCAGAATTCCAACCCGACTAAATAGACACTTATTGCACTAGATCATTTTGGGGATTTATATTCTTACGTTATGGAGTAAGCAGAAGCTCCTAATATGAGTACCAAACCGATCAAAGGGCCGAAGGTCCGACAGGTGAAAGCACAGGCCGCCAGGCCTGTGGAAATGGTCAACGATTGGTTCTCAAAGGTCTGTAAGACCGGCCTGTATCATATCGACACAAAACCAATTTATCAAATCCAATCAACACATGCCGGTCTTTCAGACCTCCGGCTTCTTCTGCCTCTAGTCTTCACAGGGCTTACGCTCTGTGCTTTCACATCACGACCTTTCAGATCTGCTGTTACAAAAAGTTGTTCAGACAGAGCTCTTCCAAAGTTTGGAATTTTGTAAGAGCTTTTCAGATTCTTTGCACTAATAATCGGGTAAGCAGTCCGGATTTATACTTCGCAATCGCATCCAAATCAATATTTTAGGTAGAAAACTAAAAAATGTGTGCTTGTACAATCCTAATTAGTATACGTCCTTGATATTTTTCATTCCGCTTCGCTCTATTACCAATGACAAAAATAGGACTGCTGTAAGTCGGAGTGCGACTCCAAGTCGCGCCCCGACTATCAAATTTTTCTCCGGTCATTATCGCATCATGCCACATTTTAACGGGGTAGTCTCTTAGAAGGACAATTTTCCGACCGATAGATCGAGCTTGACAATATTTACGGCATATTCCGTTTTAGCCTTAAGCAGATTCAATTTACTTTCCGCTTCAAGGGTCTCTGCATCCAACAGGTCAAGATTGGTAAGGGAGCCGGTTTTATAGCTCAATTCCGCCAGTTTTCGGGCCTCCTCGGCTTGTATTACCTGCAACTCCGATTGAGCTATTTTTTTGCGGGAAGCCTGAAGATTCGCATCGTTTTGATAGATCTCCGAAGAAATGTCCCTATGTGCCTGCTCCTGATCGTGTTGGGCTATGGTAATATTGGCCGCGGCAATCGTCTCGGCATATTTCTGGCGTGAAGCTGTGAAGATCGGTACTTTTAGAGTAAGCCCCAATGAATAGTTGGCTTTTAACTTGCCTAATTCCGGGATATAGCCGTTTTTTAAGCCTCCGCTTGAAAAAGCGCTGAGTGAGGGATTATTCTGGACCTTTATGCTTGAGAGATTTAGTTCGGCATTCTCTTTTTTAAGATTGGCCAGGATCATTTCCGAGCGGTGGTTAACGGCAAAATTGACCATTTTTTCAGGATTCTCCGTTGTGGTTTGATTTTCAATTGTTTGTTTGACTTTAAACGCCACGTCGGAGGGCTGTCCCATCAGGGAATTCATAACCGTCAATGTGTTTTTATAAACGGTTTCAAGATCCACCTTTTGGTTTTCAGCAGCAGAAAGTCTAACCTGGGTAGAGAGCACCTCATATTGGGTGGCCGAACCTGTTGAATGACGGGTTGTTACGAAATCCAAATGTTCCCTTAAAGTAGCAATCTGGTGATCCTTAATTTTTAATGCTTCCTGGAGGTAGACCAGCGAATAGAAATTCAAAGTAGTGGTCAAAGCCAGTTTTTGTTTGATCAGTTCAACATTGACCGATGTCATCTCCTTGGTGGACTCCTGAAGCTGGATGTTGTTGTCGGTCTTATGAAAGTCGAAAACCGATTGGCGGATGTTGAATGCCGAATTATAATTATCGTTGGCGCCCATTTGGAAGGTTCCCATATCAGGGATAGTGATGGAGGGGATAGGTCCAATGCGGGTATATCCGGCTGCAAAATCGATCTCCGGTAGTTTAGCCGAGCGGGCCAAGCCAATGCCTGCTTCAGCTATTTGAATGGCTTCAGAAGCCTTCATCACCGAAGGATGGGTATTGATGACTTGTTTTAGAACCACATCCAGAGATAATGAATCATCAGGATTTATCAATAAACCTGTTGGTGGGTTTTGGGAATATCCTTCAAAGAATAAGATTGCTAAAAGGATTGTCGCAAATAGTTTTATTTTGTGATGAAATGCTTTCATTTTAATTACTCTGTTTATTATTAATGAGTTATTATTCTGTAGCATGGGTGACCATTGGTTCGCCGGACTTTTGGGATTTTTTAGACCTTAGAAAAAATACCGGGATAATACTGATAAAGGTGAAGATGGCAGCCAGAAGAAAATCGTCGTTGATTCCTTCGACAAATGCTTGTTTTGATACATGTGAAAGGAGTAAATACTGGCTTTGAGTATCGGCAATACTCCCTGCTGCACCGGTGGCCGATCTTACAAATCCGTTGATGTTCTGAAGAGCCTGGCGGAATGCGGGAGAGTTTACCTGGATGGATTCTCCGAAGACCTGAGTATGATAGATTACCCTCGAAGAGAGAACCGTGGATAGGATTGCAACGCCAAAGCTTCCTCCCACTTGCCGGATGACATTGTTCAGACCGGAGGCTTGGGCCATTTTGGCTCTTGGCACATTCTTAAGTCCGAGAGCAGTAAGGGGGCCGAAAAGGATCCCCATTCCCAAACCACGCATGTAAAGAGTGGTCATAATATAACTGTGTTCGGTCATAAATGACATCTTACTGTTGAGGAAAAAGCTTAAAACCAGCAGGCCCAGTCCTAAAATTATTGGCACCTTGGCATTACTTTTATCCGCCACCACTCCGGCAATAGGGGCAGCAATACCCTGAATCAGGCCAAGTGGCAGAAATACGGCGCCGGCCTGTATGGCGGTATAATTCAATGAGTTTTGGAGATAAAGCGGGAGAAGGAAAGTGCTGCCAAACATGCCGATTCCAAAAATGAAACTGATCAGGGTGGTAATACCAAAGTTAAACTCTTTCAGCAGTCGCAGATCGATCAAGGGATCTTTAACTGTTAGTTCATTATAGATGAAAATAATAAAAGTCAATGCGGAGACGAGGAAGCAGGCTAAAATAACGGGGGAATGCCATCCTCCCGCATTGGTTGAGGCATTGCCTTCGGCCAGTGCATAAAGTAAGACTGGCAAAAAGATGATTACCGTGACAAATCCAGTAATGTCGAATTTGCCCACATGTTTGTTGCGGTACTCTTTTTGAATAATGCCGGTTGCCAGCATCCCTGCTATCCCAATCGGGATGTTAACATCGAAAATCAATGGCCAACTGAAATTGTCGACCAGATAGCCTCCGATGAGAGGGCCGAACGAGAGGGAGGCTGCGGAAGAGATGGACCAGAAACCCAGTGCTATACCCCTTTTTTCCGGGGGAAATTCACGGGTGATGATGGCCATTCCTACCGGCATCAAACTACCGGCGCCGAGTCCCTGTATGATACGGGACAAAATGAGTAAATTTTCTGTCGTAGAGATTCCGCAAAGCAAAGAACCAAGGGTAAAGAAAAACAGCCCCATAAAATAGACTCTCTTATACCCGAACTTATCGGCCAGCCAGCCTGAAGTTGGAAGCATGACGGCGGTGGAAAGCATGTAGGCCGTCAGTACCCATTCTATTTTTTCCAATCCGACGCCAAAAGAGGCCATTATTTTAGGTAAACCAACATTTACAATTGTCGCATCAAGAACCGCCATGAAGGTCCCAATCATTACATTCCCCAACAGCCACCATTTGTAAGAAGGGCTGGATGTATCGAAGGTCGCATTCTGTCGGCGGACAAAGGCGATAATATGTTTTATACCGGGAAGCTTGTGCATAAATTTTAGTGGGGAATTTTCACATAAACAGACATTCCTGCGATTAGTTTCAATTCCGGGTATTTCCCGTTATTGTCTGATCCAAGAACTGACATGCGAATAGGAATCCGTTGAGTCACTTTCGTGAAATTGCCGGAGGCATTGTTTGCCGGAATTAATGAAAACTGTGCCGCGGTGTTGGAGGCGATGTATGTAATGGCCCCGTTGAACAGGACTCCCGGATATGCATCGACCGTAAATTCTATTTTTTGTCCAAGATGCAAGCTGGCGATTTTAGTCTCCTCGAAGAATGCAGTCACATAGATGGAATCATTCCTGGTTATGGTAAAAATCGCCTGTCCGGGTTGGGCAATATCTCCGGGGAGGAGCCATCTTTTGGCGATACGGCCGGAAATTGGGGCAATAATCCGTGAGTTTTGCAGTTGTGTTTGAATGGTATTCAACTGCGATTTTGCCATGTTAATGGCCTGATCGGAGCTTGCGATCTGCGTTTTGCTGAGTTCGAGCTGGGCTTTAGCCACCTCGAGCTGGGCTTGCGCGCTTTCGAAAGCCTTTTTGATATGGTCGTATTGTTCTTTCGTGATAACATTCCCTTTCAACTGAATGGTAGCCCGATCGAAATCTTCTTTGGAACGTTCCAGATTTACTTCCTGAACTTTTATGCTTTTCTGGTCCAAAAGGAATTTAGCCGATGATTGTCTGGCTGACGTTTCAGCTTGCTGAATGGCCGTTTCGGCCTGCAAACGCTGAGCCACCAGATCCGTGCTATCCAATTCGATCAATAATGCACCTTCCTTGACGTCGTCACCTTCCGCGGCATGGATATTGGCAATTCGTCCCATGATTTTGGAACTTACCGAAACGCGGTCGGCATCAATATAAGCGTCATCTGTTTTTTCGTAAGAATTGTAATCCTTATACCAATTATAACAAAATGCGATCAGCGCAACAGTTATCAAGCCCAAGACTATATAGGTCCTTATTTTTCCGGCTTTTTGCTTTTTGCTCTCTTTAACCATTTTTTTGATTGTTTCGTTGGTGATATTATTGCTTGTTTTTTAATCCTCTGATAAACAGGCTGGTGAATTTGATGGCTGTTGAAGAGAGGAGTTCATGTTCTTCGGCGCTGAGTTCGACAAAGGGTTTTTGCCGGATCATTGAGAAGCGTAATCCTTTCAGGATATTGAGGAACATCAAGGCATCCTGTTTTGGTTCACTGCTGTAAAAAAGGCCGCTTTGAATACCTTTCTCCAGGATCATCGTGATAAAAGCAAGTTCTTTTTCCCAGAAAGCCATAATCAGATCTTTCAACAGCGGTTTTATTTCTTCCGTTGCTGAATTTCTGAATTTACTCAGGTTCATGAAGGTTTTCAGGTAATTTATCCTTAAGTTGACATAGCCAATCAGCATCTGCTCAGGATCGGTATTTGTTTTTATCTCCTTCTCAATTTTTAAAAAGAATTCCGATTGTTCCTTTTCGAGTACGGCCTTAAAAAGGCTTTCCTTATCGGGGAAATAATAATAAAGGGAGGCTTTGGACATGGCAATATCGCGGGCAATCTCGGACATCGTGGTTTTTTCGTACCCGTAAAGTCCGAGCCGGTGCTGGGCTGCCGCAATGATTAAATCTATCTTACATGAACATTCTGATTGAGTGGTCATTTTCTTGCTTTGAATAACTGTCTGACTTTTTTGTTTGAAAGGTCAAAGATAAGCTGTCGCGGAATAGCGAATGTTAAATAAATAATAATTAATGATTCGGGTTGGCAGAAGACGAGTGATATGCTTCTGACGTGGGGGCCTGGGTGAGGGTAAAACGCCAGTAGTGTTTGATTCCGGCAGACAGGCCGGATGTGTCTTCCGGGTTATGAAAGGAGGAGGTATCGCAGGATTTACTTTTACACGGAGATGACCCGGAGTTGACATTGCCTTGGTGTTGAGGGGAGGTTGATAATGTAGTAAGAGCAATGTTGACCGGAGTTATTTAGCCAGATGGGGAATGGATTGGAAGTATTTTCGGAGTTTTATTTACCAAAACAAGATGTGTTTTAATGGATTATGGCGGATAGAAAAGCCAAAACAGATGGGGTATTTTAAACTAAAGGGAGAGAATGATGTCAAAAGATTGAGATTTATTTGGACGATTTACCAATTAATGGCAATTTTAAAGCTGTTTTTTCAATTCAAAAGAAGGTTGATATGAAAAGAGGAATTTTGTTGTTTTTTATGCTGGCACTGCTGATGCCGGTTTTTTCGCAGAGCTATAATAAAGTAGTCGTTCCAGATATCCCGGGTTTTGTGACTCTAAAGGGGGATTTTCATACCCATACCGTTTTTTCGGATGGGAGTGTCTGGCCTGATGTGAGGGTCGGTGAAGCGGTAGTTGAAGGGTTGGATGTGATTGCGATAACCGATCACATTGAATACCGGCCACACTTGTGCGACGTACCATCGGATCATAACCGTTCGTACGAGATCGCGAAACCGGTAGCCGATAAGCATAAGATTATCCTTGTCAAAGGGGCTGAGATCACGCGGTCGATGCCGCCCGGACATTTCAATGCCTTGTTTATCAAAGATGCTGCGGCTTTGGCCAAGGATGATTTTAAGGCGGTTATGGAAGAAGTTAAGAAACAAGGGGGGTATATTATCTGGAACCACCCGGGGTGGAAGCAACAGCAGCCTGATACGATTAAATGGTTCGATATCCATACCTGGCTTTACGATAATGGGTTGATGAACGGGATTGAGATATATAACGAGAAGGAGTATTACCCAACGGTATTTGATTGGGCGTTGCAGAAGAAGCTGACCATCTTTGCCAACAGCGATATCCACAATCCGATAGGAATGAGCTATGATCTGGCACACTCGCACCGCCCGATGACGCTGGTTTTTGCCAAAGAACGAACGGAGGCCGCTGTTAAGGAGGCGTTGCTGTCGGGGCGGACGGCAGCCTTTACCGATAATATGGTAAGGGGTAACGAGGAATGGGTGAAGCCGCTTTTTATCGCCTGTGTGAAGGCGGTTAAAAAGGGTAAGAAGACCGAGTTGACCAATCACTCGGGCATTGATTTTGATCTGGAAGTAGCCCTGAATGGGGGACATAAGAACATCAGGCTTAAAGCCAACGGGAAAGTACTGGTTAACACGGTTAAGTTATTCAGGATGAAGGTGAAAAACTTCGAGGTGGGGCCGGAGAAGCCGCTTGAAGTTACCGTAGAATAGGGGTAAAACCCTGAGATATTACCGTGGATGGTAAAATGGTCTGTCTGAAAGGAGGCTGTTTTATCATCCATTTTTTGTTTCCGGTGAGGAGCTTTAGGGGCAGCGATAGTCAGTGGTAGTCAGTGATAGTCAGTGGTAGTCATTGGTAGAGCCTACCCCAAAATAATTGATGCATAATGCGATAATGACAGGCGGCAACTTTCAAAAGTATAAGGGTGAATCTGTGATTCATAATAATTTGAATTACAATTTATTCACAACCAAAATCCCCCTTAGTCCCCCTTTACAAAGGGGGAAATAGTTCTCTTATCGAATGTGGTAAAAATCATCAGGGTTTTAGCCATTAATCAACATTTTTTTAGCAGGATTAAGTCCCCCTTTCCTAAAGGGGGGCAGGGGGGATTTGGTAAATGGAAATTCTGTCATAAGTGGTCATTGATGATCATTGATTGTTATTGGTAGT
Source organism: uncultured Prolixibacteraceae bacterium (assembly GCA_964632305.1). Taxonomy (GTDB): domain Bacteria; phylum Bacteroidota; class Bacteroidia; order Bacteroidales; family Prolixibacteraceae; genus CAZWBR01. The sequence goes on along the minus strand of CAZWBR010000001.1, from coordinate 46,506 downwards.
ATGGAAATTCAGTTTTTTGATGGGAAGATAAAGCGATTAGCTGTTTTGTTATTATCTATAGCCGGCCGAATTACTGAATAGTAGATGAATAGTTTCATAATAATTTGGATGATTAGTTTATTTAAATATATTTGCGTCGGAAAAAAGGGAAAAGGGATTATATAGAACGTAAACCAACCTGTTGAAGGGTTGGTTAATTGGATGGTTTTAGAAACTAAACTGGCTATTGATTCCTGTATGCTATCAATTCGATAAAAGGTGTATTTTTTTAGAATTTTAGATATATGGAAGATTATTTCTCACCGGAAGAGATCCGTAATTTTATGAGCCGTTGTGAAACGGACCGGCAACGTCTGATTCTATTTTTGATCTATAATTACGGGATGTCCTTAGAGGAGATCCTGGAGATAAAGGCGGCCCAGTTCATGTTAAAACAGGATTATATTCTTTTCAATTTCACAAGGAAGTTGACCGGAAAGCAGCGGACGGTGAAGATCCAGTTTGAAAATTATCGTTTGATTTACCGGGTAGTCAATAAGTTACAGGCACATGAACCGCTGTTGAACAAGGATAAGAATTTGCCGGTGACAGAAGCGACCGTGAAGAAGGATTTATTCGATCTGGCGATAATCATGAACCGGAAGATTGCACTGGAGCAGATTTTTGACGGTCATCTATACTGGTTATTTCGCCGGGGGGTCACCTTTTCGCAGGCCGTGGAAGAGTATGGGATATCATTAACGGGTAGGCCTTTCGCGATTTGGCAGGATGCTTTGGCTGCCGGGCGGCTATGGCCTTATTTATTAGAATAGCTAAAACTAAAAAAGAGGTGGTCAACTAAAGGCCACCTCTTTTATTTATAGTTAATCGCTATATTTATTTCCAGTCGTCAGTCCTGAAGGGGCTTGCCGGCAGGTTTTCGCTGTTGTAAAGGTTGACGTCGTCGGGGTTATCGGCCCAGGCGTACCTGACGGCTATGGGTTTTTCTACATCGGGGGAGGTGATTTCTATCCTATCTTTGCCCATTATTTTAGCTTTGGCCCAATAGAATTTCTTGTTGGCACCTGCAACTGCAAATCCATTGACATAGCCATATTTATCTTTTACCATCAGTCCATTCGCGACATGATCGAAGGTTACGATTATTTTGTTGCCTTCGATAATCATTGAGTTATACATTGGACCTGAATAGACCAGATCTTCGTTGTAAGCTACTTTGCGGGCGGACAGTGCCAGGCGGTGCCCCACGGTTTGCTTGTCAGCCGGGTGGATATTTTTAGCTTCGCCGGCATCGATGATCACGGCCATCCCGGTATTTTCGAGCGCGAGGGTCTTGGTTTGAGCTTCGCGAAGTTCAGCCCAGTCGCTTTCGGAAGGTTGATCGGAGGGGCTCATGTAATTGGCCAACTGGACGAAGAGGAAGGGGAAAGGGCCCTGGTTCCACTGATTTCTCCAATCTTTAATCAGATTGGGAAAGATGCGTTGATATTGCTGAGCCCTTTCGGCGTTCGATTCGCCCTGGTACCAGATGGCGCCGCGGATCCCGTAAGGGATAAGGGGTTTGATCATCGCATTGTAAAGCAGGGTAGGATAATCGTTGGGTCCGATGGCGATAGCATTCACATCGACCTTGCCCAGTTTGAATTTCCAATCGCCGGCCAGGGGCATCTCTTTTGAGGGGGTAACCAGTTTTATTTCATCGGGAGCGCCATAGACGCCTCCATTTCCACCGGTATCTTCCACCCTGATGGTCAGGATATTTTTGCCTGCTTTAAGCATCCCGGCAGGGATTTGGTACTTGCGGTAAGCATCGTATTTTTGGGTTGTTTCGCCGATTTTTTCACCATTGAGGAAGGTGATATCGGAGTCGTCGATCCGCGCCAGCAGCAGGTTGGCAGGTTTTTCAGCATCGGTTGGGTCGATTTCGATCTCTTTGCGGAACCAGACAATACCATCGACGCCTTCGAGCCCGTTGTTCTCGATGTAACCCGGCAATTTCATGGTCTTCCAGTCTTTATCGTCGAAAACGGTGGCTGCCCAGAGCGCGTTACCGTCTTTCATTCCCTCATCGGTCTCGGGCAGTGTACCCAGCCGGTTTTTCAGGTTTTCCCTGAACAGGGTGGCGTAGTTTTCCCAATCGAGTTTCTGTAGTTTATCCAGCATACCGGCAAGATCGGGGTCCTGGGCGATGGCCTCGGGGCTCATCCAGGATTCGACCACTGTTCCGCCCCAGGAGGTATGGATCAGGCCGATGGGTACTTTCAGCTTCTGATAAAGGTCGCGGCCAAAGAAATAGGCGACTGCCGAGAAGTCGGGGACAGAGATGGGAGAGCATTCCCACCACTCGCCCTCGTCGAGCTGATCCTGCGGAAATTGGGAGATTCGTTGTTTCACGGTGAACAGGCGTATCTCGGGGTAGTCGGACGCGGCGATCTCAGCTTCCGCGTTTTTGACATTAGCCACTTTCATCTCCATATTGGACTGGCCGGAGCAAACCCACACTTCGCCAATCATGATGTTCTCGATGGTGCGGAGGTTTTTACCCTTGACGATCATCTTATAGGGGCCGCCATAGTTCATGGCCGGGAGGGTGACGCGCCATTTGCCGTCTTTGCCGGCACGGTCTGAGACGGTGGTACCTTCGAAGGTGACGGTTACTTTTTCGCCGGGCGAGGCCCATCCCCAAACGGGTATTTCAATGCCTTTCTGCAACACCATATTGCAGTTGAAGAAAGGGGGCAGGGTGACCTGCGCTTTGGTTGCCCCGGCTAGCAGGAGGAGCATGAGTATGAAAATCAGTTTATTGTAGTGTTGCATCGTAGTTTGATTTAGTATCAAGAGTAAAGATTTTAGACATTAGATTTAAGAATAAAGTATCAAGAATCAAGTATCAAGAATCAAGTATCAAGAATCAAGTATCAAGACTTTAGACTCAAAGACTTGAGATATAAGATTAAAGATTTAAGAATCAAGAGTTTATTGTTGGTATTATGTGTTATGAAGTAATTAATTGTTCGGGTTGTCGAGTTTGTTTTCAGGGCAGGAGGATTGTGCCGGTCATATAGGTACGGGCCTGGCCGGAGATGAGTACCCTGTCGCCGGAGAGCTTGCATTTTAGTAGTCCACCGCGGGCTGAGATCTGTTGGGCTTCGAATTCCAACTGGTTGAGACGATGGGCCCAGTAAGGGGTGAGTGAGGTATGAGCGGAACCGGTGACGGGGTCTTCATTGACGCCGACGGCAGGTGCGAAGAAGCGTGAGACGAAATCGCACTCGTAACCCGGAGCGGTGACGATGATCCCGCGGGCTTCGGTCTTCTCCAACAGTGAAAAGTTTGGCTTCAGTTCCTCGATATCTTCCTGGGCGGGATAGTAGAGCAGGTAATCGGTGCGGCCTTTCCATATCTCGGCGGGTTTCTTACCGATGGCTTCGATCAGTCCTTCGGGTGGCAACGCGGGTTGCAGGTCATCTTTGGGAAAGTCGAGGGTGAGGAGCTGATCGTGACGGGAGACGGTCAGATCGCCGCTAAAGCGCGAGTGCAGCCGGATGGTATTTCCCTTAAAGGACAGATGCTGGAAGAGGACATGGGCTGAGGCTAAGGTGGCATGGCCACAGAGCTCAACTTCGGCCAAGGGGGTAAACCAGCGGATCGCGTAGGCATCGTCTTTAGGGATAAGAAAAGCGGTCTCGGAGAGGTTGTTCTCCAGGGCAATCTGCTGCATGACATAGTCTTCGAGCCAGTGGTCGAGAGGGCAGACCGCGGCGGGGTTTCCGGTAAACAGCCGGTCAGTAAAGGCATCGACCTGATAAATTGGGATTTTCACGGGTTCACTGTTTGGGTTATACGACTCATACTAATTGTTTCCCGAAGATACATCTTCCTGAAAATATTTCCATTTCCTGGGCGGAGAAATCGTTCAAATATTCGTGAATCGCCACAGGAGTGGGAAATAGCACTGAAGGGGACTATTGAAATCGTGCGACAGGGGAATCAGGAATCTTTTTTATGTTTATTTTTACCGGTACAAATCATCCATGGGGTAGTAACCCTATTTACTTATAAATGTACCTGTTATGTCGCATGAAAATTCATCTGTAAAATCGATTCTCTTCGCGTTGATGGCCAACCTGGGGATTGCCATTACCAAGACGGTGGCTGCCGTGATGACGGGGTCGGGCGCTATGATGGCCGAATCGATCCATTCGTTTGCCGATTGCGGCAACCAGGGATTGCTATTTGTCGGGTTGAGGGCTTCGAAGAAGGGGCCCACGGCTGAACATCCGCTGGGATACGGGAAGGCGATCTTTTTCTGGTCGTTTATTGTCGCGCTGATCCTCTTCAGCATGGGCGGGTTATTCTCGATCTATGAGGGGATTCACAAGCTCAGCTCGCATGAGGGGCTGAACAGTCCGGTGATCGCGATCGTGGTTTTATTGGTCAGTATCTTGCTGGAAGGGGCTTCGTTGCTGGGCTGCCTGACGCAGATCAACAAGGTGAGACATGGGCAGAGTTTATGGCAATGGGTCAGGAACAGTCGTCAGAGTGAGCTGGTGGTGGTGCTGGGCGAGGATGTGGCTGCCCTGCTGGGATTGAGCTTTGCACTGGTATCGGTGGTGCTGGCGATGGTGACGGGCAATCCGATCTTTGACGCGATAGGGAGCATCGGTATTGGCGTTTTACTGGTGTCGATCTCGCTGTTTATGGCGGTTAAAATAAAGGGGCTGCTGATCGGGCAGAGTGTTGATCCCGAGGTGAGGACGGAGATCCAGAGTTTTCTGGAGGGGCAACAGGAGATTGAGGCTGTATTGAACCTGATCACACTGCAACTGGGGGCACAGATTATGGTGGCGGTAAAGGCGAAGATGAGCGAGGTGGAATCGGTTGAGCGGCTGATCGATAATATCAATCAGTGTGAAGCGCGATTGAAAAAGGAATATCCGGCTGTTCAGTGGGTGTTTTTTGAGCCTGATGTGGAATAAAAAGGCCGCTCCCTTGATGGGGAACGGCCCGGCTGGTTTAGGTTAGGTTTAGGTTAGGCGGCGGTGACTGCACCGGAATACTTGCTGTTTGAAAGCAGTTGACCATCGGTGGTGATGAAGGTGATGTAACCGTGGAGGGTGTCGCCTGACCAGGAAGCAGGGATGGTGATGGTCTGGGTGAGGTCGGCGCGTTCGCTTTGTTTTATTAATTTGAAGGGGTGTTTTATGAAAGAGCTATTGCTTCGGGTGAAGGAGCTACGGATATTCGACCAGACGGTGACCTTTGATCTGTCAGCGGGGGAACTGTGGGGGGTGACCGGTCCCAACCGTTCGGGGAAGACGACGCTGGGCAAGGCACTCTGCGGAGTGACCGATCAACGGTTGAAGGGGACGATCGAACGATTGATCGCTACCGAAAGGATGGCTTTTGCCGATTATACCGCCGACACGTTTCATTTCCATTACGCCGATTTTTATTACCAGCAGCGTTATAACCAGTCGGATGTGGCGGAACTGGAACAGATCGCCGATTATCTCAGTTTTGACGGGCAGGACAGCTACCGGAGCGAGCTGTTCGATAAGTTATTACCGAGGGAGATCCTGTCGGAGAAGATGATTGAACTATCGAGCGGGGAGACGCGTAAGGTGTTGTTGCTGAAGACCCTTTTTAGCGATCGCGATATTTACGTGCTGGATAACCCGCTGACGGGTCTGGACAGCGCTTCGGCGACCGTAGTCGCTGACCTGTTACGCAGCCTGGTAAGAGAGCATCGTAAAACGGTGGTGGTATTGATGAACGACCTGACTCCTGAGCTTGACTTAGACGGGATGGTTGCTCTTGAGGGGGGAACGGAGAATGGCATTGATGCGTCGTGCGAGGCGGCCAGCCTGTTTTACCAAACGGGTGACGCCGGTTTCGAGGTGGCCTTCCGCGTGAAGGATCGCGAGCTGAGAGCGGGTCACAGGACGTTGTTGCAGGGGCTAAGCTGGGAGGTACGACGCGGGGAGAAATGGTTGCTGCGGGGAGCCAACGGCTCGGGGAAATCGACCCTGATGAGCCTGCTGAATGCCGATAACCCGATGTCGTACAGTATGGGAATCGAGTTGTTTGACCGTCGTCGCGGGACGGGGGAGTCGATCTGGGAGATCAAGTCGAGGGTGGGATTCGTGTCGCCGGAGATTCAGCTGTACTGGAACGGGCAGAGCAGCGTGAAGGGGGTGATCCAGTCGGGTTTTACAGGTACGCTTTACCTGAACCGCCGACTGACGGAGGAGGAGATGGAGCGTTACGATCGCCTGCTTGGGGTCTTTGGCTTACGAAAGATCGAAGAGACGCAGTTCACAACCCTCTCGACGGGGGATAAAAGGATGGTGGCGGTTGCCAGGGCGCTGGTGCAGAATCCGCCGCTGCTGATCCTGGATGAGCCTTTCCAGGGGTTGGACCATCACCGGTTCGAGTTTTTACGCGAGTTTCTGAACCGCTGTGCCGACGAGCAACGGACCCTGATACAGATTGCTCACACCGACCGTGAGGTGCTGCCCTGCATCAACCGGGTGGCCTCGATCGCGGAGAAGAGGCTGAAGACGGGGGATTGACGATTGACCATTGACCATTTACTATTGACCATTTACTATTGACCATTTACCATTTACGATTTACCATTTATGTCCTGAGAGTTATCGAGAGACGATTATGTCTGCGGGGGCTGAGTTTTGTCTCAGTGTAACTCAGTGTGAAACTCGGTGTAACACTGTGTGCTAAGTGGTGAGATGTGAGATAATAGAGGATAGATTTGCGATTAACGATTGACGATTTACGATTTATCTGCCAGGGGGCGGACAGGCCTATTTTTAATCGACTATTTACTATTGACAATTTACTATTTACGTCCTGAGAGTTATCGAGAGACGATTATGTCTGTAGGGGCTGAGTAGTATCACAGTGTAACTCAGTGTGAAACCCGGTGTAACACTGTGTGTTAGGTGGTGAGATGTGAGATTATGGAGGATAGATTTGCGATTAACGATTGACGATTGACGATTGACGATTAACGATTGACGATTAACGATTGACGATTTGTCAATGCCTAAATAACGTTGACCGATTTAATCATTAATTTGTTTGTTTTTTCACTCATCAAATCAATATGCTGATGATGTTGTTCTGTTGACTTCGGGAAATAACTCTGAACGTGTGAGGAGTTATTCTCGATGTCAACAGAACAAGCGTTGCGGTATTGAACCGGGGTCATTTTTTTCAGAGCATGATGTGGCTTCTCGTTGTTGTACATATGAACAGTTCTTTTGAGTTCTTTCTTAAGTTCTTCAAATGTTTGAGGATTGTAACAATATAGATAACTGTTTTTAATTGTTCCGTTTAAACGTTCTGCATGAGAGTTCTCGTAAACAGTTTCTTCAGTCATCGAATTATTCATTTTTAGCGATTTAGTGAGCCGTTTAAACTCATTACTGTAATACTGGCCTCCTCCGTCTGAATGGATTATTGATCCTGATAGTGCAGATCTTCCGCGATTTTTTATTGCTACCTGCAAGGCCGGCAGCGTGGTAACGACGGTTTGCAGGTTTTTACTGGCTGAAAAGCCCACTATCTCGCGGTTGAACAAGTCCATGATCAGGGTAATATAATAGAACTTTCCAAGCATTTCATAGTAGGTAATGTCACTCACCAAAACCTGGTTTACACCTGTAACCTCAAGATCTTTGATTAAGTTCGGGAAACGGGTCACTCCTCTGCTATCGGTGGTTATACGGAAGTTCTTTTGTTTTTTAACCCGATAACCACGTTCAAAACAAAACTGCTCAAACTTATCTCTTCCCATGCCCTGTGGATCCATTTTAAAATAAATTTCGCGAACGGCCATACATGGATGGTCCTTGCGTATCCTGTTTACCATGAAGAGTACTTGTTCTGATTTGTCCAGGGCTGTTTCTATTCGCTTGAGCATTTGGTGGAACGATTGCTTTTTTATCTTTGTCGCATCGTATAACTGACTCATTTTGAGCTGGTGTTTGTCTCTGTTGTGCCAGTACCAGAGGAGAGTTTCGAACCTAATTTTTTTTTAATGTCAACATCATAAGTGTGCTCTGCAATCTCGATCATCTTCTCCTGGAAGTCGATCAGGATCTGTTTTTGTCCAACAATACGTTCCAGTTCTTTGATTCGGGCTTCCATTGCCTGAATCTTTTTGGTGTCGCTTTTCGATTCAACTACTTGTCGGACTTGTTTCTTTGCCATATTGGAGTAGGTGTAAAGCCATTTGTAAACCGAAGTCCGGCTCACATGATGGGTCTTACAAATATCCGAAACTGTGACCAGATTATTTTCCAATTCCCGTACCATTTTTCTCTTAAAATCAGCACTAAAATAGCGGACGTATTTTGTGCGTTGTTCTTCATTAAAAAATCCATTTCGTTGCATTGTGTTAACCTTTTTTTGGTCAACGTATTTCAGGCAAAGACAGGGGATAAATCGATCGAAGTTGGCTGGGAATTTTGGACGTTTGTTGAGATTGAAGGGAAATGGGTTTGAATGATTTCGGATTGAAACGGCGGGAGGGGAGATGGGTGAAAATTGAAATAAAAACATTTATTTTGCCCTCTTAATTAAAAAAGCAGTAGTTGTATGCTGACAAAGTTGACGAGGACGAAGAATGTGGTGGATTTGGTGGCGGAGGCTCAGGATGAGGCGAACGGTCTGAAACGATCGTTATCGGCTACAGCCCTGGTGATGCTGGGGATTGGGGCGATTATCGGCACCGGTATTTTTGTGATTACCGGTACAGCGGCTGCCAATCATGCGGGTCCTGCCCTGACTATTTCTTTTTTGATTTCCGGTCTGGGATGCATCATGGCGGGCCTCTGTTATGCCGAGTTTTCCTCGATGATACCGGTAGCCGGGAGCGCTTACTCTTACAGCTATGCCTCGCTGGGCGAGTTTATCGCGTGGTTTATTGGCTGGAACCTGGTGCTGGAATACCTGGTAGCCTCGGGGACTGTCGCGGTAGGGTGGTCGGGGTACATGGTCAGTTTCCTGCATGACTTGGGATTTGTGATCCCGCAGCACCTGAGCCAGGCACCGTTCGATCATATTCCCGGCAAGGGATGGATACTGACTGGCAGCCTTATTAATCTTCCTGCTGTAGCCATTGTTCTGTTTGTCACCGTGATGCTGATCTTTGGCATTAAGAAATCATCGAAATTCAACAATATCATAGTAATGATCAAGCTGTTGGTAATTGTGCTGTTTATTTTGTTCGGCGCTTCGTTTATCAACACTGCCAACTGGCATCCCTATATACCGGATAACACCGGCGAGTTTGGCCATTTTGGGTGGAGCGGTATCCTGACGGGGGCAGGGGTGATCTTCTTCGCTTTTATCGGATTTGACGCTGTTTCTACTGTGGCCCAGGAGGCGAAGAATCCCAAACGGGATATGCCGATCGGGATCATGGTTTCGTTACTGGTCTGCGCGGTACTTTATATCCTGGTTACTGCCGTTCTGACCGGCATCGTGAATTACAAGGATCTGAACGTGGCGGCACCGATTGCCCTGGCGATCGATAAGACCCATAACCAGTTGATGTGGTTAAGCCCGTTGGTCAAGATCGGGGCCATAGCCGGCCTGAGTTCCGTCGTGCTGGTTCTGGTGATGGGACAGTCACGTATTTTCTATACCATGTCGAAGGATGGGCTTTTGCCATCGCATTTTTCGAAGGTTCACCGCAAGTATAAGACCCCGCATTTAACGACTATTTTGACAGGGGTTTTGTCGGCAACGATTGCAGGCCTGTTTCCTATCACGATACTGGGCGAGTTGGTGTCTATCGGCACGTTGCTGGCCTTCACGGTAGTCTGTGTAGCTATTCTGATCCTGAGGAAACAAAAGCCCGATCTTCAACGTCCGTTTAAGACGCCGTTAGTCCCGCTGGTGCCGATACTGGGGGCAGTGATTTGCCTGGCACAGATGTTTGCCCTGCCGAATGATACCTGGATCAGATTAATCGTTTGGACGGCAATAGGATTCGTTATTTATTTCCTTTACGGGATCAAAAAAAGCAGGTTGAACGAATAAATCTTTTCACTTTCGATGTGCCGGTGGGGTATGATCTTTTTGTAAAGCTTTTTACTGTTCTCTTAAGTTTGTATTAATCCTCCTGATTTCAGCTGGTTGGGTAAAACATATCGTGAGCTCATCCGTTTATTTGATATCGTTGACCGATTGCAATACTCTATTATTCCGTCTTATTTCTGATTGTCGGATTTTCAACGATAGCAAATTTGATCATGATGGAAAGAAAAAAAGTTATCGTCGTTGGCGGTGGTTTCGCAGGGATTCAACTGATTGAACATCTCGACGAAGAGTTATTCGAGGTCCTGCTGATCGATAAACAGAACCACCACCAGTTTCAGCCACTCTTTTACCAGGTGGCTACCTCACAAATCGAGCCGGCCAGTATCTCTTTTCCCTTAAGGAAAATCTTTCAAAAGCGGAAAAATATGCAGATTCGCCTGGCTGAAGTGCTTCAGGTCAATACGGATTTGCAAACTGTCGAAACCAGTATCGGGAGCTATCCGTACGACTATTTGGTCCTGGCAATCGGTTGCCGTACCAATTATATTGGCAACAGAAACCTCGAAAAGTATGCCCTAAGATTAAAGACTACTTACGATGCCATCGAAATCCGCAATAATATCCTGCTCAATTTCGAGCGAACGTTAGAGGCCAGTGAAGAAGAGAAGGAGTATCTGATGAACATTGTTATTGTTGGTGCAGGAGCTACCGGGGTGGAGCTGGCAGGGGCATTTGCTGAGATCAAGACCCATATTCTTCCCAAAGATTTCCCGTTGATCGATTTTCATAATCTGAATATTTTTTTGTTGGAGGGAAGCGCTCACACCCTGAATAACATGAGTGAACTGGCCAGAAGGAGCTCTGAAAAGTACCTGAAAAATTTGGGCGTTACCGTGAGGACCAATGTTTTTGTTACGGATTATGATGGAAAACAGGTGACCTTAAATACAAAAGAACAGATAAAAAGTGCTATTCTGATCATGACCGCCGGTGTAGTGGGCAACAGTATCGAAGGTTTGAACCCGCAGGTAATCCTACCCAACGGGAGAATCAGGGTTGACCGGCACAACCGCATCGAAGGGTATGACAATCTCTTTGCAGTCGGGGATATTGCCTATATGGAGACGCCAAAATATCCGAAAGGACACCCGCAGGTGGCGAATGTGGCGATCAATCAGGCCCGAAACCTTGGGCGGAATCTATACCGCGAGTTGAAAGGGAAACCGATGAAAGACTATGAATACCTTAATTTAGGGTCGATGGCGACTATCGGGAAAAATAAGGCAGTCGTCGATTTGCCTTTTCTGCGGTTCAAAGGTTATTTTGCCTGGTTTGTCTGGATGTTTCTGCATCTGATGCTTATCTTAAGTATTCGGAATAAGCTGATTGTCTTTATTAATTGGGCCTGGACCTATATAACCAAAGATACCTCACTTCGTTTGATCCTCAAAGATGTTACCTACTCTGGCAAAGAGGAAGCTTGATGAACCGGAAGATCCTTTTGGTGACGGCAGTATCCATTTGGAGGAAATACATATTTTTACAAAAAAATAGATATGGAAGAACAGGCAGTTTACAAAAATATTGTACCGGTTCAGGTGCGTTTCAGTGATGTGGATATGCTGGGACATGTTTCAAATACCGTCTATCAAAACTATTACGATGCGGGTAAGGTGAGTTATTTCGACGAGGTGCTTCCTGACCTGGATTTTGTGACGCTGGGATTTGTTGGGGCATCGATCAAGATTGATTACCTGAAGCCGATCTTTATGAGGACCAAGATCCTGGTAGAGACCCGGGTTGCCGTTATTGGCCATAAAAGCCTGACCCTGGAACACCGCATCCTGGATGAACACAGCGGATCACTGCTCTCAACCTGTACGGCAGTGTTGGTTTGTTATTCGCTCCCGCAACAATGCAGTATCCCGATTCCAGAACATTGGAAAAAGAATATCCTGGCTTATGATGAGGGGGTTGTGGTGAAGTAGGCACTGATGGTCACTTATTGTCATTGATGGTCATTTATTGTTATTGGTAGTATGGAAATTCGTAAATTGCATCCTTACTTAATAAATCTACTTCCAATGAAATCGACTGCAAAAAATTATTCTATTCCTGTTTTAATTGGCACAGTGGCTTTGGTGCTGATGCTTTCGGGTTGTGCCGCGAACGAGGATGTCTCGACCTGTCTAACCGGCAAGACTTATGGCTTCTGGAGCGGGTTGTGGCATGGTATTATAGCCCCTATTGATTTGATCGTGATGTTGTTCCGTGACGATATCACCGTATATGCCCAGAATAACAGCGGAGCCTGGTATGCTTTCGGATTTTTGATCGGAAGCGGGGGATGGGGTTTCCTGGGTTGCAGAGGATCGAAAAAATGCTGCAAATGAAATCGAGGATCCCTCTTTACCTGGGAATCTTACAGGTTTTAATCGCGTTGGGAGCGTTGCCTGCAGGCTTCGCCATGATCAAAGACCCAAGTGGTACTGCCATTCAGATGACTACAGAACTGTTAGTCAACTCACCGTTCTCCAATTTCCTTATCCCCGGTCTTTTTCTTTTTATCGTAAACGGATTGGGAAATATTTTGGGAGCTATTCTCTCTTTCAGGAAGATGAAGCGGGCCGGTGATCTTGCTTTCCTTTTGGGCATCCTGATGATGTTATGGATTGGTTTCCAGATTTTCTGGATCGGTTATTGCAGTATTCTTCAACCGATTTACTTCGTGGTTGGGATCGTCGAAACGCTGATGAGCTATTGGTTAATCAGACAGAAAAAGGCAGGGGTTTTAGCGTAACATGTTACTTCTGTCTGAAGCGATGTTACCGCAATCTTAAATATTTCATTCACAGGGAAGCAGGTGGGTAAAGTTTCCCTGAGTTGTTATATCTTCGCGCCCTTGTTTTAGAACAGGTTAAAAGCAAAGAGAGCTTGATTATGGGGAAACAGAATCATGGGATTGGTAAAGTATCGTTAGCCGGTTTGATTATCACGCTAGGGATTGTATTCGGCGATATTGGTACCAGTCCGCTTTATGTGATGAAAGCAATCACCTCAGGGGCAGTTGAGGTGAACAGAATGTTGATTTTTGGCGCATTGTCCTGTATTTTCTGGACGCTGACTCTTCAGACCACTCTCAAATATGTGATCATCACCCTTCGGGCCGACAACCACGGAGAAGGAGGTATCTTTGCTCTATTTGCCCTGATTAAAAAGAAAAGCGACCTGATTGCCATTGTTACGATGGTAGGTGGTAGTGCCTTATTAGCCGACGGGATTATTACCCCTTCCATTACGGTTACTTCCTCCATCGAGGGGCTGCAACTGATCAATCCTTCAGTACCTGTCGTTCCGCTGGTTCTTACCATCTTAACGCTGCTCTTCTTTTTTCAGCAGTTTGGGACAGGTTTTATGGGGAAAGCTTTTGGCCCAGTTATGCTGGTGTGGTTCCTGATGTTGAGTGTTTTAGGTCTTGGGCAATTGGCACAGGGCGCCGAAGTTCTGGCAGCACTTAATCCGGTCTATGCTATCCAGTTTCTGGTCAATTATCCGGGAGCAGTCATCTTGCTGGGAGCCGTCTTTCTTTCGACCACGGGGGCTGAAGCACTCTATTCTGATTTGGGCCATTGCGGTATCCAAAATATTCGCTTATCGTGGATCTTTGTTAAGATATCGTTGCTGATCAACTATTTTGGTCAGGGTGCCTGGTTGCTCAACCATCTTGATCAGGCTAAGGATATGAATACTTTTTATGCCATCATGCCCCACTGGTTCCTGATGCCTGGAATCATTATTGCCACAGCCGCGGCCATCATTGCCAGTCAGGCGCTGATCAGCGGTTCCTATACCCTGATCAGCGAAGCCGTCTCCCTGAACCTCTGGCCCAAGATCAAAATATTGTATCCCACCATCATAAAAGGGCAGGTCTATATTCCATTTGTGAACTGGTTCCTCTGGATTGCCTGCACGTTCGTGGTGATCTTCTTCGGCGAATCGTCTAAAATGGAGGCAGCCTACGGATTGTCTATTACAATTACGATGATTATGACCACGTTACTGTTGTCGGTCTATCTACGTAACCGTAAGGTGAATCGGGTCACCGTCACTTTCCTGCTGCTGCTTTTCCTTACAATTGAGGGGACCTTTCTTTATGCCAACCTGCACAAATTTGTCAACGGAGGCTGGTTGACCATCGTGTTGGCCCTGATGTTTTTCACCGTCATGTATGGCTGGTATTTTGGACGGAAGATCAAGAACCAGTACATCACCTTCGTGAATTACCGTAAAGATCTGGAGTTGTTCCGTGCATTGAGCCTCGATGCTTCTGTGCCTAAAATAGCCACCAACCTGGTATATATCACCAAAGCCAATGAGCTGGATCAGGTTGAATCGAAGATCATGTACTCGATTTTCAACAAACATCCCAAACGGGCCAATACCTACTGGTTTCTGCACATCGATAATGTTGAATCGCCCGACACCTTCGAATATGTTGTCCATCATATTATCCCCGGGGTCTTGATCAAGGTGGAGTTCAGGCTGGGCTTTAAGATCGAGCGACGTATCAATTTTTATTTCCGTCAGGTACTGGAAGATATGGAGAAGAACGGGGAGATCAGTATGACCAGTCAGTACGATTCACTGAAACCCTATGCCATTCCGGCCGACTTTCTCTTTATCAATCTCGACCGTATCCTCACCAACGATTATCAGCTCTCACCGGTGAAACGGTTTACCATGGGGCTGCATAACTTTGTTCGCCGCTTTGGGATCACTGATGTGAAAGCCCTCGGCCTCGATACCAGTAACGTGATCGAGGAGAAAGTGCCGATTGTTATTTCTGTCAGTGAGAAACGGCGCATAAGCAGGATTAACGATTGAAATAGCTTTTTTATCCTAAAATTCGTTCAATCCAATTTATTACCCAAATACAGGAGCTTCTTCCACGGATAAAGGCAATATCAGATTATGCTAACTCAGGTGATTATCAAAGTAACCAACACAACTATAGGTTTTTCCTGATCCAATATTTGTGGAAATTTGATTATTTTTGTTCAAAAGGACTCCAATGACCGATCAACCTTCAAGGCCCGAATACCGCCAGGCAATTTTAAGGATAACTGCATTGTGCAGTAAATCAGAAAAATGTACTTCTGAGGTTGTTCTGAAATTGAAAGAGTGGGAGCTAACCGAAGAGGAGATCGCCAAAGCGGTTGAATTCTTGGTCAGTGAGAAATATGTCGACGATCGTCGGTATGCCGTTAGCTTTGTTCGCGATAAATTCAGATTCAACAAGTGGGGGAGGATCAAGATCGCTTATATGCTGCGACAAAAAGAGATTGGTGCCACTGAGATTTCCGATGCTTTTGACGAGATTACGGACCATGCTTACCGGGATACAATAATCAGTTTGATGAAACCAAAACTCCGAACCGTTAGAGGTCGGAACGATTATGAGAAAACCGCCAAACTGGCCGCCTTTGCCCAGAGTCACGGTTTCGAGGCCGAACTCTCTTTTCAAATTGCACGACAACTATTGGGCGGGCAAGATTTGTAAAGCGCCTTTATTTAACATCCCTGTTTTTATTGGAAATACTAATTATCTGATAGAGATGACTTGAATTATAAAAAAATTGAGTTATATTAGATATATGGTTGCGGATTTCGTGAATGAATAACTAAACACTGAACGCTATGAGAAAGATCATCACAAAATTCGACTGTCAACATTTCCTGAATAGGCTGTTGATTATGCTGATCCTAATCCTGATTTTCGACCGCTACAATCTTTTTGAAGGCTTTAATTGGGATCTTCTTCGCACCCATGTCTCGTATCTAAGTTAAAACGTAAAGTGATCTTGTAAGTAATTCTGCCTATTTTAAGATTATTATCGATGAGGCGTATGGAAATACAATTGATAAGGAGATGATGGCCTGTTGCGGATTAAAATGCGAAAGCTGTCCAATCTATCTGGCTACACGGGAACAGGATCAGGAGAAGCATAAGTTGATGCGGGAATCGATTGCCCGGCAATGCAGGGAACTATACGGCCTCGAAATAGAGCCGGAACAGGTCACCGACTGCGACGGCTGCCGGTCATCAAAAGAGCGTCTCTTTTCGGGATGCCGCGATTGCAGGATTCGGAGTTGTGTCGCCGCGAAAGGATTGGAAAATTGTGCCGGCTGTAACGATTATCCCTGTCCCGATTTAAAAGAGATTTTTAGATTGGAACCGCAGGCCGGAACACGGCTCGATGGGCTCCGATTGGATCACTGATCACAATAATGCCGTTTATTTTTTGAAAGTGATCTTTATTTAGCACTCTTCCCCGGGACATCAAACCACTTGGCACCCAGCTCCTCAGGCTGATAATCCCGGATATAGCTGATTGCTTCTTCAGAGTTGGTGGCTACAAAATACATTTTGCGATAATCTTCACGGGCAAAAGTTTCCTCGTATGCCCTTTCGAATTGGGCCAACAGCAGATCGTAATAACCGTTGGTATTGATAAAGACGATAGCTTTGTTGTGGTAATGCAGTTGTTTTAACGTGATAACTTCGAGTATCTCCTCCAGGGTACCAAACCCGCCGGGAAGGGCGATAAAAGCATCGGAACGCTTCCGCATCAGGTATTTTCTCTCCCGCATGTTGGGCGTGATAATCTGTTCATGGTCATTGACCGAGCCCAGTTTCCGGCTATGGATGGTTTCAGGGATAATTCCAAGTGATTTGGCCCCGGCCGCGCGGGCCGCTTCGGCGCATTCATGCATAAGCCCGACATTCGATCCCCCGTAAACAAGGTCCCAGCCATTATCACCTATCAGGGTCCCCAGGTCATTGGCTTCTTTGAAATAGAGATCAGGGATAGCGTTACTCGAAGAGGAGAAAACACAGATGTTCATAGCTTGATCGGATTACTCGTTTAAACTAAAATATAAAAGACCGGTTTCCCCGGTCTTTTAGGCGATTATGCGTCGATATTGGCATAAGTGGCATTGTCTTCAATAAACTTGCGTCGAGGCGGAACATCGTCACCCATCAGCATGGAGAAGACGTGGTCGGCTTCGGCCGCACTTTCGATGGTAACCTGCCGCAGGGTACGTTGCTCGGGGTTCATGGTCGTTTCCCAAAGCTGTTCGGCGTTCATTTCACCAAGACCTTTGTAACGCTGTACATGGACACTTTTTTCATTTCCGGCGCCCCACTCTTCGATCAGTTTCAGTCGTTGCTGTTCGTTCCAGCAATACTGTTCCCGGTTCCCTTTCTTGACAAGGTACAACGGAGGGGTAGCAATATAGAGATATCCGTTAAGGATCAGGTCTTGCATATAGCGGAAGAAGAAGGTCATAATCAGCGTGGCGATATGCGATCCGTCGACATCGGCATCGGTCATGATCACAATCTTGTGATAACGAAGCTTATCCATGTTCAGGGCTTTCTGATCTTCTTCCGTTCCGATCGAAACCCCAAGGGCGGTATAGATGTTGCGGATTTCCTCACTGTCAAAGACCTTGTGAGTCATTGCTTTCTCGACATTGAGGATTTTCCCCCTTAACGGGAGGATGGCCTGGAAACGACGGTCGCGTCCCTGTTTGGCTGTACCCCCTGCAGAGTCCCCTTCGACGAGGAACACTTCGCATTGAGCCGGATCTTTATCGGAGCAGTCGGCCAGTTTCCCGGGCAGTCCACCACCGGAAAGAACATTTTTACGCTGAACAAGTTCACGCGCTTTTCTGGCGGCATGACGTGCCGTAGCAGCCAGAATAACTTTGTTCACAATCAGTTTGGCCTCGCGGGGATGTTCCTCCAGGTAGTTGGCCAGCATCTCACTGACCGCCTGATCAACTGAAGCGCTGATCTCTGAGTTTCCCAGCTTGGTCTTGGTCTGACCTTCGAACTGTGGCTCCTGAACTTTTACTGAAACGACAGCGGTCAATCCTTCGCGGAAGTCATCACCTGCGATCTCAAACTTCAGTTTCTGAAGCATCCCACTCTGTTCGGCATAAGTCTTCAGAGTACGGGTTAAGCCGCGGCGGAAGCCGGTTAGGTGGGTCCCACCCTCTATGGTATTGATATTGTTGACATAAGAGTGGACATTCTCGGTGAAGGAGGAGTTGTAGCACATGCCAATCTCGACCGGGACATCATTCTTCTCAGTGGAGATGTGGATCGTTTCTTCAATCAACCGTTCGCGCATCCCGTCAAGGTAGTCGACGAATTCTGACAGACCGGCTTCCGAGTGAAAGAGCTCGGTCTTGTAGCCTCCATCGTCCTTGACCCGCCGGTCGGTGATCCTGAGCTTAATGTTCTTGTTCAGGAAGGCCAGCTCCCGCAAACGGGCAGAAAGAATGTCGTACTTGTAATCGGTGGTGGTAAAAATAGAATCATCCGGTTTAAACGTGATAATAGTCCCGGTACGGTCCGATTCTCCGATGATCTTGATGTCTCCCAGAGGAGCCCCTTTTTCAAATTCCTGTTCCCAAATTTTCCCTTCACGGTGAATCTCAGCCCTAAGGTAACTGGAGAGAGCGTTAACACACGATACCCCCACACCATGTAAACCTCCGGAGACTTTGTAACTGTCCTTGTTGAATTTTCCCCCGGCATGAAGAACGGTCAGAACGACTTCGAGCGCTGATTTGTTTTCACCGGTGTGAAGCTCGGTTGGAATACCACGACCATCGTCGGTCACGGTGATCGAATTATCTTCATGAATAATCACGTCGATATTGCTGCAATGACCGGCAAGCGCTTCATCTATAGAGTTGTCAACAACTTCATAAACCAAATGGTGGAGACCTTTAATGTTAACATCTCCGATATACATGGCAGGTCGTTTCCTTACCGCTTCAAGACCTTCGAGTACCTGAATACTGTCGGCTCCGTAGCTGTTCGACCCGTTGGATTCAATATTGTTTTCTAAATCACTCATTACTTGATTCTTTTTTTGTTTAATCAGTGCAAAATGAAAACCCCGATCGCAATCCCGGCCATGCGAAAACTGCAATCAATCCTTTTACTGGCAAGAGGTTTATTTGAAATTTTTCAAAGTAGGCAAATATAGTAAAAATTACCGTTTGGATAAAAGGAAAAGCCGCTAAAATTGTTCTTTTTTTTGAGTTAGTAGCTGAGATTAATTGATTGAAAATCAAAAAAAATCCGTTCTTTTTCAGGAACGGATTTTTTTATTTATGTATCCTCTGAATTTCAGAAAGAATAGCTTGCCCCCATCATAAGCCGAAGCCCCTGTGAGGTGTAGCCCAACCAGTGGTCATAATGTTGATTCAGAAGGTTATCGACCCTTCCGAACAGTTTTACTTTCTTCACCAACTCGTAATCGGCCCCAAGATTGATATTGATCACCGGGTCGAGAGTGACGGTAAAAGGTTCCGGTGCAGCAATCGACATATACGGGGGTACAAAATGATTAACTACGGCCTTACGCGCTCCGATTATATGGATATCGGTGAAGGCTGAAATTTTTTCCGTAAGCCGGTATTTGGAAGTGGCCGAAACTGTGAATTCAGGTAAATGAGAAGCGGCTATCATGTTTTCCGTGGAATAATCAAACAGGTGTCCCGACAGCAGGATAAAGAGCTGGTCGCCTTTCGAATAGGAAAGTTCACCCGAAAGGTCAAGCGTCCCGAGATTATCATAGTCAACAGCGAACGCATTGTTGTAATACATACCGGGTATAGTGTTGGATGGGCTCATTATGTCTGGATTGAATGAATCCATGATATACATATATTGCCCGTTGGCTTTGGTATATTTCACTCCAAAATTATAAGTAACCGGATTTGCTATTTTTCCTTTCAGCCCTCCAAAAACAATGTATTGATAATCGGTATGGGCGACGTTATTTCTTGGATCGGACCAGGGATTTTCAGCAACGATGGCCGACAGGGGATTATTTTTATAATAGCCGTCCAACCCGGCATAGAGGGTCATGATATTTTCGACCGGGGTAAACGACAGATCAATCTTCGGGTACATTTTAGCGGTATTCTCCCCGTCCTTTTCAAATACGGAGTAGAAATTTAAACCTCCACTGGCCATCCAGTTATCCCCTTCAAAGAGGATCGAAGGTTTTAGCTCAAGCGTAGAATGCCGTTTAGAGGTCAGGGTATTATCCCAATAAACTTCCTTTATACTGTCAGTGCTGAAATGGTCGAACGCGGCTTCGACGATTCCACGGAAATCGCCAAAGTCATAATCCAGATTGACAAATAAACCGCCACTCTTCTCCTTCTGGCCAGTCAAGGCATCGAAATACTGGAAATTAAAACCGGTATGGTATTTCAGCAATCGGTCAGGGTCTTCGTCACTTTTCAGCGCGATGTTGAGGCCCCCTTTCTGGAAACGCTGTTTCTGGTCATAGAAGGGGGCATAGCCTCTTTCGCGAATATCGGCCGGTATGGTATCGGGATAACCGTAATAATGGATTCTGTCGCGTTGATAGGCGAGCCTGGCGGAGAGTGTGGCGCCCGGGAAGATATAGCTGCCGAAGAGCTCGGCCAGGTTATGACTGTAAGGAGCATCGACCTTTTCTCCACTGCTCAGTTCTGTTGTTGCCTGAGAGGAGAGATGTTTGAAATGAAGACCGAAAGTACTGTTTTTTGACTTCGGATTATTAAAAAAGAATTCGCCGTAGGGGGTAGAATAGGTACCCACACCCAGTTTGAGTAACCCGTAACCCGGATTCTCCTTTTGCTGGTCCCCGATATCGGCATGGTCGATGGGCGAGACGGTGAAGCCAGTAGTGACCGGTCGGCTGTTGACCTGATAGTTAAATTCAGGAGTAAAGCGGGTGGTGTCATCGATCTCCGGCATCAGGCTGATCTTTTCGGCTTTGGCCACACTTGGACGGTAGGCCTTGATGACTTCAACCTCCTGGTTCATTTTCGTGGTGTCGCGTTGAGCAAAAACAGGGTTTGTTTTTACTGCAAGCAACGTAACGATTGTCAATAGGGATGCGATATAGGGTCTGATCATTTTCATTGATATTAAGTCGTTTCTACCGTTTTTCATTTCTGTTCCAGTTGATTCAGATAAGCCGTGGCTTCCTCGATGATGCCATCATCTTTTACCTCGTAGTTTTCCATCACACTTTTCAGGGTATGGGTTGCCTGGAAACGGTCGTTCTGTTTCTCGTAGGTCTTGGCAAGCAGGATAAAACTCTTGGCCAGCCAATATTGGTGCGGACTGTTCTTATCGATAAAATCCATCACCTCATTCTCGGCCTCTTTCAGTTTGTTATTCTCAAAATAATATTCACACATCCTGTACTTTGCTTCAGCTCCTTCTTTTGATTTGGTATCAGCCGACAGTTTTCGCCAAAGGGGTAAAGCTTTGGCTGGGTCATTCAGCGCGATAAGAGCCTTAGCCGATTTAAAGGTGGCTTCCCGGTCGAGTTCCTGTGGAATTTTCTCCGTACTGCGAATTTTCCACCCGAGGGAACTAACAGCATTGAAGTTGCCCAGTTCGTATTGGCATCTCATCTGTCCGGCTAAGGCAATCAATTGATTGTTGTTGCTGCCGGAGAATTTGCCAAGCCTTTCGTAATACCCTAATGCTTTGCTATAATCACCATTGGTATAACTGATTTCAGACGCTCTCAGGAGTGAATTTTCAGTGAAGATATTGTCCGATTGAGAAAGAACGGCTTCGTAATCGGTCAATGCTTCGTTCATCTCGTTGTTTTTGAATTCGTTCTCTGCTTTGTAAAAGTGAGCGTTGGTGACAAAGCCACCCTCGGGGAAGTTGGTCAGATATTTCTCCAACTGTTGTTTAGCCTTTGCATCCCCTGCCATAAATAATTTTTCAGCAGCCATATAGGTCAGCGAATCCTGTTCGTTCACTGAGGGTGTTGCCGATTTTCCAAGACTCTTGGTGTAGGAGATATATTCGTCAACATCGTTTTTTTCCAGGTAATTGTTTTTGATTCCGGTCATTGCCCCTTTAGCCTCGGGACTATCGGGATATTTTTCGGCCACCTGCTTGTAATAAGCCACTGATTCATCATAGTTGTTTTGATTGTAGGCGATCATCCCAAGCTGAACCAATGCCTTAGGCTTATAGCTGCTTTCCGGGTATTTCGTCAATAAGGTCTGGTAGCTGTTGATGGCCCGGCTGTCTTCACGCATCCTTTCGTAAGCCCTGCCTGTTTCGTAAAGAGCATCGTCGTTATAGGGCGATTCGGGGAACTGACTGCTAAGCCGGGCCAGATCGGTCACTTTCTTCTGATGATCCTGCATCAGACCATAGGTAAAAGCTTTTTGATAAAGGGCATAGTCTGCTTCAAAAGAGCCTGTTTCATAAGCTTTTTGATAATCGTTGACGGCTTCCTGGAAGTTCCTGTCCGCAAAGTTACAGTCTCCAAGTCTGTTCCAGGCATCTGCCACAAGCTGGGGTTGCCCGGACTTGGCGGAGGAAACAAACTTAGTGAAATAGGGCGCGGCCTGTGCCGTCAGATCTTTATTAAAATGGATATAGCCTATATTGTAATTGGAAATGGCAAACTCTTTGGTCTTATTGGCCCCGGGAATAGTCTGAAAGGTTTTGTAATCCACGAGGGCCTCATCAACTTTGTTGAGCCGGTAGTTCGATTCGGCTCTCCAGTAATAGGCCTGAGCCCTGAGCTGCTGGTCCGACTGGCCGTACTCAAGCGATTTGTTGAACAGGCTGATGGCTTCGGTGAAATTCAGATCACGGAAATATTCCATCCCCCGGTAGAGAGCCACCCGCTGATAAGCCTTCTTAATCGCGGGACTTTTTACCTTAATCTTGTCGAGCGAAGTCAAAGCATCCTTGTAATTCCGGGTGGTCATGAACACCTTGACCAGATAATCATAGGCCACATCGTTATTTTCCGAATTGGGATATTCCGTGATATAGCGGTCGAAAGCCTTAATCGCTTCGTTAAACGGTGAATAGTCAAGCTCATAGGTCACCTTGGCATATTGGAAAAGGGCATCCTCACGGATCTTGGGATCGAAATTCAGCTCCGAGGCATATTTGAAAGCCAGCATTCCTCTCTGCTTATCCCCTTTTTTCATATAGAGCCCGGCCAGTTGATAATAAGCGTTTTGGGCAACGGCGTCTTTACCGCCGACAGCCTTCTCATAAAACGGGATAGCCTTGTCGGGATTCCCGCTTTTCTCGTAACAGAAGCCGGCAACATAATATTCCTGGGGGGTGACCTCCTTGCTTTTCGTGTAGGTATCGATATAAGGAATGGCCTCTTTATATTTTTTAAGCTGATAATAGGAGACTCCGATGATCTTTGACAACTCGGTCTTTCTCTCTTCGGAAGCTGAGGCCATCAATGGTGGCGCGACAGCGATAACCTCGTCATACTGCTCCCGGGTAAAGGCGATCTGTGCTTTGTAGTAAGGGATAATGGGCGTATACTGGGGTGAGTTTTCCAGTTTGGCTAACTCTTTGAGCGTCTCGTCATAGTTGCCTTCCAGGTAATTAATATGGGCCCAGTAATATTTGGCCGCATCGCTTAACGAGCCCGGCTTGTTCCGTAACTCGTTGAAATAGGTCTTGGCTTTTGAGTTATTTCCCGATTCCAGGCTGCAATAACCGGCATTGAAGAAAAATAACTCCCTCTCTTTCGGCGACAGGGCATACCGGTCGACCGATTCATATTCTTTAAGCGCCTGCTTGTAGCGTTTCTGGGCGAACTCGGCATTGGCCAGACGGAAACGGGCGCTGTTCATCTTGGCCGACTCAGGGTTGTTTTCGATAAACTGATCCAGTTGTTCTCTCCCGTTTCGGTTTTCCATCTCCAGATGGCATACGGCAATGTAATATTCCGATTCCACAAAATAAGCCGAGGAGGGCGCGTTTTGTTCTCTTATCTTTTCAAAGGCATCAAGTGCTGATCCGTATTTCCCGGCATTGAAAAGCTCTGTCGCACTTCTGAATTCCTCGCCTGACGATGCGGATTGTACTTCCGGTTGCGAAAAAGCAGGTATCGCGAAAGCAATGGCTGCCAGCAGCACTTTGAATCTTTTTAGGTTCTGTCTCATCATTATCATGATCCTTTCGGATTAATATGTTACTATGCTAAAAGTCCGCCTTAAATTACTATATTCGGACAAGAATTCAATTTCTATCACAACAAAAACCTTACCTTTGTCCTGCAAGGGTTCGTACAAAATTAAAACTTTATCAAAATTATACTTAACGTGGAGCCAATCATTGTATTAAAAAACGCCGATATTTATCAACGGGAGACTCTCGTACTCGAGAATGTCAATCTTACCATAAATAAAGGCGAGTTTCTCTATGTCATTGGAAAAGTGGGCAGCGGTAAGTCAAGTTTGTTGAAAACTTTTTACAATGAGCTCCCTTTAGAGAACGGAGAAGGCGTCGTGGCAGGCTATCATTTGGCTAAAATAAAAGATAAAGAGGTCCCTTATCTCCGGCGTAAACTGGGGATCGTTTTCCAGGATTTTCAGTTGTTGACCGACCGGACTGTCTACAAAAACCTGGAGTTTGTCCTCAAAGCGACCGGCTGGTACCAGGAAAAAGCCATTAAAGAACGGATCCACGAGGTGCTGGCCCTGGTCGATATGACCACCGCCGGACCAAAGATGCCCCACCGTTTGTCGGGCGGCGAACAGCAGCGTATCGTCATAGCCCGCGCGCTGCTTAATAACCCGGAGATCATCCTGGCCGATGAACCCACCGGGAACCTTGACCCCGAAACCTCTGAAGCGCTGATGAACCTCTTTAAGGAGATCAACAACGAAGGGAAAACCATCGTTATGGCGACTCACGATTACACCATGATCCAAAAATTCCCGGCACGCAGGATTATTTGCGAGAATGGAACATTGAAGGAGGTGGTCAATGATGATGAGGTTATCGATTTTGAGTCCTTGCTCGATGAATCGCATCCAAATCAACCCTCTCATCCGGATTCGGATTTATAGTCGCAGAGTGGTTTTCTAATATTTTCCCAGGCCTAATTTTTATAAAATGTACCAACTTACACAGAATTTTCCCCTTAAAAATCGCAATACATTTGGAATCGAAGCTTCGGCCCGTTATTTCCTTTCGTTGAATTCCCCGGATGATTTCGCCGATTTCCTGACTAAGCATTCGGAGATATTCAAACTGGAAAAACGGTTGATCATAGGCGGGGGAAGCAACCTGCTTTTTATCCGCGATTACGATGGACTGGTTATCTCTCCCGATTTCTCCGGCTGTCGTGTGATTGATGAGGATTCCCAGTTTGTCTGGGCCGAAGCCGGGGCCGGTGTCGAATGGGACGATTTTGTGGCCTGGACCGTCAGTAACGGGTGGGGTGGGGTAGAGAACCTCTCCCTGATCCCGGGTAAGGTCGGAGCCTCGCCGGTACAGAATATCGGAGCTTACGGCGTAGAGGTGGAAGCGGCCGTTTGGAAAGTCAACGGGATTGACCTGGATAATTTTCAGCAAATGTCATTTTCCCGCTCCGAATGTGATTTTTCCTATCGTAACAGCTTGTTTAAAAAGACATTACTGAACCGGTACATGGTCACCTCCGTCGTTTTCAGACTGAAGAAGAATCCTGAATTCGTTCTGGAATATGGGGCCTTGCGATCGGAAGTGGAAAAATTAGGAGCGGTAACCCTGGGAAATATTCGCGATGCGGTCATCTCGATCCGCGAATCAAAATTGCCCGATCCGGCAACATGCGGGAATGCCGGCAGCTTTTTCAAAAACCCGATGGTCGATGCAACGATTGCCGAAAAAATCAAGGATCAGTATCCCCAGGTGCCCCTTTATCCCGGCGATAATGGTCTGGTGAAGGTGGCTGCCGGCTGGCTGATCGAAAAAGCCGGATGGAAAGGACGCTCGGTCGGAAATGCTGCCGTTCACGACAAACAGGCTTTGGTCATCGTCAATAAAGGCAACGCGACCGGAAAGGAGATCTATGATCTTTCAGAGATGATCTGCCGTGAGGTCGGCGAGAAGTTTGGCATCCGGCTCGAACGCGAAGTCAATGTGATCGGTTAATCTTTATTTGTAGATTCTCATCCTGTTCAACGCGGCCTGGTATTTCCGGGCATTGTTGTTATGCTCGGCCAACGATTTGGCAAAATTGTGGTACCCCGAAAAATCCTCTTTGGCACAGAAATAAAGATAGGAATGTTCTTCCGCGTTCAGGACCGCGTCCACGCTCGCGATCTCCGGGAAGTTGATCGGGCCGGGCGGCAACCCCGTGTATTTATAGGTGTTGTAAGGGGATTCGATCTCGAGATATTCAGTCAGCACCCGTTTAATGGTGAAATCGCCCAGGGCAAATTTCACGGTCGGATCGGCTTGCAGGAGCCAGCCCCGCCGCAGCCGGTTGATATAAACCCCTGCTATCCTTGGCTTCTCATCGTTTTTATTGCTCTCCTCCTGAACAATCGAGGCCAGCGTGACTATCTGATCCCGGGTAAACCCTAAATCGTTCGCTTTCTTCTTTCGCGTCTCGTTCCAGAAATTGTCGTATTCCTGTTTCATCCGCCCGGCGAATTTCTCAGGCGTCGTGGTCCAGTAAAACTCGTAACTGTTGGGGATAAAGAGACAGGGAAAGGTCTCACGGGTAAACCCCAGCTGTGTGGTCAGACTGTCGTTATTGAGCATGTCCAGAAAAGCCAGTGAGTCAGGTTGAAGGGCGGCCCCTAGTTTCCCCGCCAGGTTTTCTCGGAAACGGACGTTGTTAAAGGTGACCTTTACCGGCGTTTGGGCTCCCGACCGTAACAGGTTGACCAGTTTATTGTTATTCCAGCCTTTTTCCAGCTTATAGGCTCCCGCTTTGATCGATTCGGGATATTTATTCAACAGGGCGGTCGACCGGAACGATTTCAAATCAGTCAAAAAGCTGTCCCGCTGAAGATCCTGACATACTTTTTCGAATCCGGCATCCTGATCGATATAGATAAACCCGGTCTTTACCACGTTCGGGGTGAAAACGGAAAGGTAGATCCTGAACCCGCGAACCCCGGCGATCATCAGGATAAATGCTATCGCGATTATACCCCATCGTCCTATCCTGGGGAAAATCATCGGTTGTATCTTTTTCTTTAATCCCATCTGTAAAATTGTGACTGCAAAACTAACAAATATGTCCAACAGAACCGACCGGCTTTAACATTTATATAAAATTGAAACGATCCCAATTCACGATAATTTTCTAAATTTGCATTCATTGTATTATTATTCAGAAAGAAACCAATGCATCAAATTAAACTTGCCGACAACATCTATTATTTGGGTTTTAACGACCGTCGTACCCAACTGTTCGAAAATATATGGCCGATCCCCAATGGCGTCTCCTACAACTCGTATCTGATCGATGATGAAAAGATTGCCCTGGTCGACACCGTTGAACGACAGTTTATTGAAGATTATCTCGACCGGATTGAATCAATTATCGGAAAGAAACCGATCGATTATTTGATTATCAATCATATGGAGCCTGATCACTCCGGCGCGTTGAAAGCCATTGTTGGCCGTTATCCCGGGATCACTCTTGTTGGCAATAAAAAGACTTTCGGCTTTGTGGAGAACCTCGATTTCTCCCCCGAAAAAATCCTTGAAGTTCATGACGATGCAACCCTCGATCTGGGTAAGGTAAAACTGCAGTTTCAGACCGTGCCGATGGTCCATTGGCCCGAGACGATGGTCACCTACGATGAAACGAATAAAATTCTCTTCTCGGGCGACGCCTTTGGTAGCTACGGCACCCTCGACGGCGGCGTCTTCGACGATGAGATCAATCTCGATTTCTATGAGGTCGACTCGATGCGTTATTTCACCAATATCGTCGGAAAATACTGTGCCCATACCCAGCGGGCCATCAAGAAACTGGCCGGCCTCGAGATCAAAATGATCGCCGCCACCCACGGACCCATCTGGCGTACCAATCTTGACTGGATCCTGACCCGTTACAACAAATGGAGCACCTACACCTTCGATGAAGGAGTGGTGATCGTTTATGGTTCCATGTACGGTCACACCCAGCAGATGGCCGAAGTGATTGCCCGGCAACTCAGTGTGAGAGGAATAAAAAACATCCGGGTGTACGACTCTTCCAAAACCCATGCTTCCTACATCATCAACGATATCTTCAAGTACAAAGGCTTTATCGTAGGCAGTTGCGCTTACAACAATTCGTTGTTCCCCAACGTGGAGACCCTGATCTCCACCATCGAACATATGGGCATTAAAGACCATTACCTCGGTATCTTCGGCAACTTCCTGTGGAACGGGGGCGGGGTCGTCAACCTGAAAAAGTTTGCCGAGAATGTGAAATGGGAGATGGTTTATGAACCGGTTGAAGAGAAGGGAGCATTGAAACCGGACAAGTTTGAGCTCTGCATCAACCTGGCCAACGCGATGGCCGACAAGCTGAAAGGATTATAATCGCTCTAAGATATTCGGATAAGGCCGTTTTGGGAACTGTACCCGGAACGGCTTTTCTTTTTTCCCGCTTCTCCAGTTTCCCTGAAAATGATACATTTTATTTCCGGTCAGCTTTTTCTTCAATGAATCCGGTCATCTGTATTAATTCCGTTTTTAAGGGGAATAAGGTCGGTTTATCTCCATACCATCTCCGGCCTTTCTCTAAGGTTCCTGTAAGGTTTCTCCAAGGTTCCTGTATGCTAACTTAGAGAAACCTTAGAGAAAGGTAACAGCAAGTGTGGAGTTACCAGGACCGAAACAGGGCGATGGTAAATGCTGGGTAGGGTTTATGATTAGGAGTATTCAAATAAGTGTGTCATTTTCTCATGTTCTGTTTGGGCTCCTGCCAGGGAGTTGCAGAATTGGCCGGGGCACGCTTCGGGGTTGTTTTTCCCGGGAGAATTCCTTTTCTTGCAGCACAAACAGATTTGCAACGGCGCCATGAAAAGGATCGGATTATTGTCTGACACGCACGGGTATATCGATGAACGGATTCTTCAGAAGTTTGAGGAGTGCGATGAGATATGGCATGCCGGCGATATCGGGGATGTCGCGGTGGCCGATACCCTCGCGGGACTTAAACCGTTCAGGGCCGTCTTTGGCAATATTGACGGGACACCTATCCGTTCGGATTACCCGGCGATCGATCGTTTTGTCTGCGACGGGGTCGATGTGCTGATGACCCATATCGGCGGTTACCCGAACCATTACGATCCCCGTATCCGCAGGCTAATCCTTGAGAATCCGCCCCAACTGTTTATCTCGGGGCACTCCCATATTTTGAAGGTGATCTATGACGAGAAATTCAGGTTGCTTCACATCAATCCAGGGGCGGCCGGTGTTCAGGGGTTTCACCTGATCAGAACCCTGGTGCGTTTCTCCCTTGATCAGGGGCAGATCAGGGATCTGGAGGTGGTGGAGCTTGGCCGCAGGGGCGCTATTGAAGGATAAACCTCGCGGCGCACCAGTTCGATCTTAACTGATGATCGCGGTAGGCCAGGCCACAGGCTTCGGCTTTTTCGCGTATAGCCGGCAGATCCTCGCTGTAAAAACCGCTCATGATGATTTCCCCGCCATGATTCAGTGCAGCGCTGTAGGATTCCATATCCTGCAACAGGATGTTGCGCTGAATATTGGCATAAATCATGTCGAACTTCCGGCCTTTCAGCAGCGCGGCATCGCCCAGCCCGGCAGTCAGGTTACTGATCCCGTTCTTTTCCGCATTTTCAATCGTGTTGTTATAGGCCCACTCGTCAATATCGATGGCGGTGATCGAGGCTGCTCCTTTCATCGAGGCCAGGATGCCCAGGATCCCTGTCCCGCAACCCATATCGAGCACTTGCTTTCCTTTGGTATCCTGGTTGAGGATCGCCGCGATCATCAGGTGGGTCGTCTCATGATTGCCGGTCCCGAAAGCCATCTTCGGTTCAATTATAATCTCATATTGAGCCTGAGGATATTCGGTATGGAAAGGCGCCCGTATCAAACATTGCCCTTCGACCAGCAGCGGTTCGAAATAGTTCTTTTCCCACACCTCGTTCCAGTTTTGATCGGGAATGATTTCGGGGGAATAACTCAGTTTGAAAAAGGGATTCTCACTGATCTCTTCAGCCTTCATCATTTCAGGACTAAAATCTTTTGAAGGGATATAGGCTTCAACCTCATCCTCCGTTTCGGTGAAGCTCTCGAAGCCCAGGTTCCCCAGTTCGGCGATCGCCAGTTCACGGTTGATCTCGTTATCGGGGGTGATTGTACAGCGTAATTTGATATATTCCATGTTGTGAATTTCTAAAGTTTAATTGGCCCAACGGAAGGCGATATTAAAGCCGATCTGGCTGAACTCCCCGTCGTCGAACCCTGCAAAGATACCAACATTGGCCGAAAGCAGCACCTCCAGCATGGTATATCCCACCTCAAGATGGTTTTTCATGGTCGGGGTGGTGTAATAGCTGGTCCAGATCATCTCCCGCCAGAGGGTATTGCTCAGTACCGGCAGATATTTCAACGCGATAAAGGGTGATTTATAAGAGAGGTGGGCCCGGATAAACTTATCGGAGGTGGAGAGCTGGTAATAGCACGGGAGGAAGAATGCATGGCGGTACTCTTTCAGCAGGATCGGGCTCGATTGGGTAGGGGCGATGGCGAAATCGGAGAAATGGATCTGACGGTTATTGGTAAACAATCCGGTATGGAACTCAGCAGCTATGCTCGAGGTGGTGTTGAGTTCGCGGCCGTAGCTCAGACCCGCGCCAATGAAATCATAATCCGACTCGCTGGATAGGAGATTTTTGATCCCCTTCTCGTACTTGACATAGAACGTGGGATAGTCGGAATGCGACATTCGCTTTGCCCCGTTTCGGATCCGGTAATAGAATTTGGGGGTATATTCCAGGCGAAGGCTCATGATGGTGCTGATCTGGTTCCTGAGGTTGGCTTCGCTCACTTCCGGATTGTTCGGGGTATTGGGATAATAGTCCTTGTCTTTCTTGACAAATGAGAAATTGGTCGTGTTCCCGAGTCTCCGGGTATCCTTCCATGTCAATCCTGTTTTCAGGACCAGCCCATTGGTTATGTCGATGCTGTTGAGCAGGGAAGCATGCCGGCTTTCGTAATAACGGGCATAATTCTCCTGATAGAAGAGTGACGAAATGGTGTTGACCAGCGGATGGATGCCCATTTGGGTGCCGTTAAAATCATAGCTGAATCTCCCGGCCGTGAATTGAAGGCTTCCGCGGTTCATCGGGGCATAGCCGAGGTTGATGGTTGCTCCGCCCATCAGCGCTTTCCGGCTGAAGGCATAGGAAAGCTGGGGGATTAACTCCAGGGAATGACCCGGTTTGCAGGTCTTCCTGAAGATTATATCCTGGTTGATCAGCAGGCCGTCAACCGGATTAAAGCTGATGCGGTTGGTGTTGAAAAGCCCGATATAGTTGATCTGCCACGTCGAATCGTTCAGGGTCTTCTTCTTCCCGAAGAAGAGGGGGTTGAGGGTCCCGTAATTTCGCTTATGGACATAGACCGCCTGCGAATCGATGACTTCGATGGTTTTCTTCACTAAGAGGACTGAATCGCGTTGCCTGAAGCTGGTGATCTCTTCGGGCGAGAGGGGGATCGGTCTGTTCTGGTTCCAATAGCTGGTGTCCCTTTTATTTGCCCCTTTGTCGATCTCTACTTTAACATCATCGGTCAGCTCCAGCGATTTCAATGAATCGGGTTTGACGGCGTTGTCTTTCTGGGACATCAGCCGTGTCAGCTTATTCATATCCGCATTGTTCAACTTATCTTTTTCAAGAAGCTGCTCAATTTTAAGATTACGCTTACCGGACGATTTGGAGGTGGTTTTTGGCGCTGCCGCATTGGTTTGGGTCGCTCCTGTTTTGGTCGCGGAAGCCTGTTCAGGGTAGTTGGCCATTGCCAAAACCTGACGGTTAAGCTCGATATTATTATACTTGACAGAGACCCCGAATTTGGCATTTGCCTTAAAGCCGACCAGTCCCCCGTTGAAAGAATAGTTATGCCCTACAGGGAGCCATACCTGAGGCCTTACTTCATCGTAAACCTGACGCACCTGTACTTCTCCGAACGGGGTGTCGAAACTCAGGTCGGCGCGGTGGAGACACCAGAGGTTTTCGATGATATAGATATATCCCTGGAAAAACTGTTTGCTCTTTCGTTTCGGGGTAACCTTTATCTTGTTGACCGTGTAGTTTTTATCGTAATCGAATCCTTCGTAGGTATATTTATAATACGAGAGGGCATTCTTTCCGAGCGGGGAGAAGAGGATGTCGATGTTGTCCTGGTAGAGGCTTGAGCCAAGGAACTGGTCGATCGGGAAATCTACCTCTTCGGGAAAGGTTGAATTGATCGATTTGATCTGCTGCTCGTATTTATCGGGGGCACGGAATTTAATCACGCTGACATTCTCGCTGACCAGTACATCGCCGCTCTTCACATTGATGTTTTTCTTTTTTATCTGGTTTCGTATTATTCCCGGAATATTTTCAATTTTCACCGTTCCGCGGATATAGACATCGGCCAGATAGGAGTTGATCTGGTTGAGGTGGACGTAGGACAAACCAATCGCTTTTCGGATGATGGCATAGGCCGGATCTTCACCCGTTCCTGAGATTTTTACCTCTTGTATTTGCTGGATCTGTTCCTCCATGATTATCGCGATCTCTCTGCCTCCCGATTGAAGGTTGATGGTTTGGGTCTGGGGGATATATCCGAGGCAGCGGAAATTGATCGTGTAGGTCCCGGTCGCCAATTCCATTAGGAACTCACCTTTAGAATTTGTTGTGGTACCCAGGGAGACTTCCTTCACGTAGACGGTGGCGTAGGGGATTGGTTCTCCGGAACGGTCCTTCATCGTCCCTTTCAGGTTGTGTGCCCAGGTCGGGCAGGCGAAAAAAATAAGAACGAGGAGGATTTGAGTTGTTTTTCTATTTAAGGGCATCGAATAGGTCTTTATCAATAAAATATAAAGATAAGAAAAACATATCTTGAAAACAAAAAAGTGGATGAAGGTAATTGTTCATCCACTTTTTAAATATTTGTATTTCAGGGTTATACTGTTCGCCGCGTTTGGCGCGTATAGGTCCGGAAAATTAATAGGCGTTAATGATGGCGAGGAAATCGTTGGCTTTCAATGATGCGCCACCAATCAGACCACCATCGATATCGGGCTGGCCGAAAAGCTCCTGCGCGTTGGCAGCATTACAAGAACCACCGTAAAGGATAGAGGTTTCTTCAGCAACCGCTTTGCCAAATTTAGCAGCGATCAATCCGCGGATATAGGCCAGCATATCCTGAGCCTGTTGTGAGCTGGCAGTCTTGCCGGTTCCGATCGCCCAGATCGGTTCGTAAGCGATTACGATCTTGCCGAATTCTTCGGCTGAAAGCTGGAACACAGTTTCGTCCAACTGTTTTTTAACAAACTCGTTCTGGGTGCCGGCTTCACGGATATCGAGCGCTTCGCCGCAGCAGTAGATCGGAGTCAAACCCTGGGCAAGAGTTAAGGCAACTTTCTTGTTGAGGATCTCGCTGTTTTCGTGGTAGTATTCGCGACGTTCGGAGTGGCCTAAGATTACGTAGGCAGCGCCGGTCGATTTAACCATTGATACGGAAACTTCACCGGTGAAAGCGCCTTTGGCTTCGGCAGCACAGTTCTGTGATGATACGCCGATACGGTTGGTATCAACGGCAGCAACTACGCTGGTCAGGTGGGTGAACGGAACGCCAAGAACGACGACTACATCTTTAGCGCCTTTAGTGGCAACCAGTTCGTTGACTTCTTTTGCCAATTCTACCCCTTCAGCTACGGTGGTGTTGCATTTCCAGTTTCCGGCTACAATTTTCTTTCTCATTATCTCTTTGTTTTTAAATGATTTGAAGTTAATTATTTGCTTAAAAAGCCGATTGCAAAGATAAAAAGATCGTTTGAATTACAATCTGTAAGTTGGCTGATTCTTCCCGATTTAACTATTTGGTCATTTGCGGGATAATCTTTTCATCCATCTCTCCGATGGTCGGGATGTCGTTGTAGTGCCATTTGGCCAGTATCGTTCCTTTTCGGGTCAGCAGGAGACCGGGATTGGAGCGGATCGGGGTCTTCAGGGCGATCTCATCGCCGAACAGAAAGTCGTAGTTCGGGTTGTATTTCTGTTTGAAGTTTTCCAGCGCTTGTCCGGTGCTCGAAGTCAGGCAGATAAAATTATAGCCCTCTTTTTTGGCCCATTCGGCCAGGTTATTCAGCTCCTGTTGCGGTTTACCCGATGATTTATCGAGGTTGTAGGCAATCACGATAAAGGTCAGTTTTTCGTCCTGGAAAAAGAAATCGGAGACATCATCCCCTTCGGCGGTCTGCATAAAGAAATCGTGAATGGGAGGGGTGTAACCTTTCGAAACTAGGACCGCCTCGCCCATCGATTCGAACTTCCAGTTCAGTGTGTCCTGCCAGGGGTAATTTTCATCGGTGAACTGTTTTATCTCGTTTGTCGTCAGGTTTTTATAGAAGAAGGTGTTGCTGTAAACATCACCCTGTGCCCCTTCGGGGATTTTCATTGCTTCCGGGATATTAACACCTACCTTATAAGGCCGGAAATCGATCACCGGATCGTGGTTGGCCGACCAGAAGACCAAAGCCCCGTATATCAGGAGAGTCGCGCCGGCCAGGGCCCGTCTGGTCGCGAAGGGAATGATGCCATCGGTTTTTTCCCGGTAGAGGAAAACGAGGATGGACAGGATGATCAGCGCCACATTTTTGTAGAAGGTCTCCCAGTTGGAAATGACCAGTGCATCGCCGAAACAGCCGCAATCGGTCACCGGATTCTTTATCGCCACCCAAAGGGTCAGCGGGGTGAAGAAGGCCATAAAGATCAATGCAAGCAGTGAGGACCACCGCATGGCGATATGGAACAGTAAACCCACACCGATTAAAAATTCGGCCAGCGGTAAGATGAAGGAGGCTGGTTGGGCCACCCAGGTCAGTCCGTCGAACCCGAAAGCATGGAGGTAATCGGTCATCTTGTATTGCAGTCCCCAGGGATCGATCCCTTTCACGAACCCCGAGAAAATAAAGACGAGTCCAACAATCCAGCGTGCGATACTTAACAGGCGTTTCTTCATAAGGTATTTCCGTATTCAAGCTTTATCATGGCAAAAATAGCATAATTGATCATATCCATGTAGTTGGCTTCGACCCCTTCCGAGACCAGCAGTTCCCCTTTCTTGTCCTCGATCTGCTTGGTGCGTTTAATCTTCATCAGGATCAGGTCGGTATAAGAGCTGATCCGCATTTGTCGCCAAGCCTCGCCGTAGTCGTGGTTCTTGTCCATCATCAGCGCTTTCGCTTTGTAGAGGTTGTCGAGGTACATTTTTTCGGTGATCTCGGCCGGGAGTTCCTCTTCCGATGGCCCCAGTTCCAATTGGATCAGTACCATCGCGCAATAGTTGATGATCCCGATAAACTCGCTGCGGGCATCCTCATCGATTTTGGAAGTGCCTTTCTCCTCGATGCTCCGGATTCGTTGTGCTTTTATATAGATCTGATCAGTAACTGATTCGGGGCGTAATATTCGCCATGCCGTACCATAATCCTTCATCTTTTTGATGAACAGGTCGTGACATATCCCGATTATATGATCGAACTGGTCGTTTGTATTTGTCATAGTATTAAAAATTGAAGCCTAAAAGTATTAAATTTTAGGGAAAAGATGTGACATTTATTCTTACTTTTGTAAATAACCATCTTTGCTCTCTGTTTGAAATTTGTAGATTATTAGCTGATATACAGCCTTATAATGTATCGGTGGGGAAGAAGGTGTTCTTAAAAAGATTTATATGTTGTTTCAGAAAAACGACCGAAAGTTCTATAATAAAAAGTTGTCTGTCAATCTGGGCGGCGAACTGATCCGTTTCGATAAGCCTGTGGTGATGGGAATCCTGAACGTCACTCCCGACTCGTTCTTCGACGGGGGAAAATATTGTTCGGAAGAAGCTATTGTTGCCCGGGCCGGTGAGATCGTCGGACAGGGCGGGACGATCATCGATATCGGGGCTTATTCCACCCGTCCGGGGGGTGATGAAGTGAGCGGGGAGGAGGAGCTGGCCCGTTTGCTGCCGGCTGTAAAAGCGGTGAAGAGTCATTTTCCCGGTGTTCCGGTCTCCGTCGATACTTTTCGGGCTTCAGTAGCGCGAAGCGT
The DNA here is from genome assembly GCA_964632305.1 of uncultured Prolixibacteraceae bacterium. Lineage (GTDB taxonomy): Bacteria > Bacteroidota > Bacteroidia > Bacteroidales > Prolixibacteraceae > CAZWBR01. Next base: position 10,275 of record CAZWBR010000001.1, on the reverse strand, counting down.
TGTTGAAGAAACAGGGGCGTGTATGGTCAATGATATTTCTGGAGGAACTCTTGATAAGCTGATGTTTGAAACCGTCGCCGAACTGGGAGTCCCTTATATCCTGATGCACATCCAGGGAACCCCGGCCACGATGCAGCAAAATCCGGTCTACCGGGACGTGGTAAAAGAGGTGATCCTCTTCCTCTCCGAAAGGGTCAACCGGCTGAAGCTGCTGGGCGTGAACGATATTATTATTGATCCGGGCTTTGGTTTCGGAAAGAATATTGAGCATAATTACGAGTTGATGAACCGGCTCGATGCCTTTAAGCTATTTGAACTGCCCGTGTTGGTGGGTATCTCGCGAAAAGCGATGATCTGGCGTTACTTGGGGATCAAACCGGACGAAGCGCTTAACGGCACTACTGTTTTGAATACCCTGGCCCTGATGGGAGGGGCCGATATCCTGAGGGTTCACGATGTAAAAGCGGCTGTTGAGGCGGTTAAAATAGTATCTAAACTTAAAAACGAAACGGAATGATCGATTTGTTTATTCATGTCCGGCTGCTGGACTTGATCGATATATTTGTGGTGGCGCTGATCCTTTTCGAACTGTACCGGTTGGTGAAGGGGACGGTGACCTTTAGTATCTTTCTGGGGATATTTATTGTCTTCGTGGTATGGTTAGTGGTCAGGGCCCTGAAGATGGAGTTGCTGGGATCGATCCTCGGTCAGCTTTTCGGGGTGGGGGTTATTGCCATGATTATCGTGTTCCAGCAGGAGGTACGTAAGTTTTTGCTGATGTTGGGCAACCGTTACCGGGCCAATAAAACAATATCGTTGGAGAAGCTCTTTGCTAACCAGTTTAGCTCGGTTTCGGAGTCGGGCCTTCGGGCTATTGTCGATTCCTGTCAGGATATGTCGTTGACCCGTACCGGGGCCCTGATTGTGATTGCACGGCAGAATGAGCTGAACGAATTTATCCTGACCGGTGAACAGATCGATGCCCAGGTTTCGAAAGAGTTGCTGAAGAGCATCTTTTTCAAGAATGCCCCTTTGCACGATGGGGCCGCCATCATCGGGTCGAACCGGATTAAGGCGGCGCGCTGTATCCTGCCGGTTTCTCAGAGTCAGGAGATCAGCCCTTCGTTCGGCCTTCGCCATCGCGCCGCGGTCGGGTTGACCGAGCAAACCGATGCGCTGACCATCGTGGTGAGCGAGGAGACCGGTAAGATCTCGGTTTCGGAGAACGGAAAACTGAGTGAGGATATCGAGGCCGAGGCACTCTTTAAAATGTTGGAGCTTAATCCAAAGTGATGGCTGTTCTCCTTAATCAATAGAAATTACACAACTGTCCTAATCATCCGGAGGAACATAACCATGGAAATTCAGAGTATTCTCTTCGCCGGTTTCAACTGGTTCGATTACCTGATCTTGCCCTTGCTGATTTTTATTGCGAGGATATGCGACGTGACTATCGGGACCGTCCGAATCATTATGGTCTCCCGGGGTCAGAAGAGGATCGCCCCAATACTGGGTTTCTTTGAGGTGCTGATCTGGCTGATCGCCATTGTTCATATCATGCAGAACCTGGATAACTGGGTCTGCTATATCTTTTATGCCGCTGGTTACGCGACCGGGAATTATGTCGGCATCCTGATCGAAGAGTGGCTGGCGGTGGGTATTGTGCAGTTACAGATCATCACCCGCAAAGATCCGACCAGGCTGATCGCCGCACTGAAAGATGCCGGATACGGGATTACCCACCACAATGCCGAGGGAGGCGCCTCGGGCAAATGGGTCTGTTTGATCTACAGCATAATCAATCGCAAGGAACTGGATAAAGTGGTCGGCCTGATTCGTGAGCATAATCCCAATGCCTTCTATTCGATTGGCGATGTGCGGTTCGTTAATAAAGATATTCCCTTCGTTCCTTCCGGCAACCCGCCGGTGCGTTCGCGATTGGGAAAATAGTCGGGCCATAATCCCCTTTTGCCCTTTACTCTCCACTCTCTTTACCGAAGCTTGAATAGCTATTCAACGTTTGTTCAATATTTATCCCGTACTGTTTTAGTACAGTAGAAGTACAGAAATAGTACAGAATAGGTACGGAAAGTCCGAAGAAGGAAGAGCTTAGGTCGGTGGTTGCCGGGTTTTCATACAAAACCGGAGCCGGGAGCTTTTTTCTTCCGGTATGAGGGTTCACTTTATTATTGTATTCTGTTTTGAGAGATTCCTCGCTTCGCGTACTTATGACAGAGTTTCAACTGAGATTATTACACATAATCCAATTTCTTCAAAAATTGCTCATATTGAATCGGATATCAGTTTATTGAAGAAATTTGTGCAATAAGGTTGAGATTCCTCATTCCGCTTCGCTTCTTTTGGAATGACAGGGTTTTAGGTTTGTTTTGGGGGGATGGGGAGATGGGAGTGGCGGCGGAGCCGCCACTCCCATCTCCCCATCCCCTATTGATTATCAAATAATATGTCATTCCGATGCGCGGCGAGGAATCTCAATGTACTAATAACTAAGAACGGGTTAAAAGAATCATATCATTACGCTGAATTACACTATTATTAAAGATCTTCACCTGTCATCTATACATCATACCCCAAAATAATTGGGGCAAGATGCAAGAATGACAAAGTAAATGCCCCCCGGATAGATCATCCTGTGATTTCAGAGACGGGATTCGCAATTTCCTACCTCTTTCTGTAATCCTTCTCAGGCCCTGACAGGGCCATATCTCAATAACCCCGGGTGTAGCCTGGCGTAACCCGGGGTAAAGGCACTGATCTTCAACCGGCGCATCGCAGTTCTTACTTCAATGTGTTCTCCTTCAGGTTGCGCCACATTCCTTCCCCCTGAAAATAAGGATTCGTTCACCTTTAGGTCAGCTAGCACACCTTGGAGAGTGCCATGTAACAGAAACTCTTTTGAAATTTGAAAAGGGTTGCGATCATTGCCCCGGTAAGGGCAATATATTGGTAGAAAATAATGGTTCATACATTTGTTCCGCCCCATCCGGGGCGGACGAATCATTTTCGTGCCATTTCTTCTACCAATATTTCGTGCCTAACGGCACGGGGGTACAGCGTTCCTGTAATAATTTCCTTTTTCATCATCTTTTTCGCCAATGTCACAACCTCACTGTTCATGCAGAAATTCCTCGCTGCGTATCGGAATGCGGAATCTTTCCCGGTAATGCAACCGATAAGGCAATCAAAGCAAAAGGCCGGGTTTTGGCCCGACCTTTCTTCTGGTGTTCTGGTTTCAGATCCAGTATCTTTAATTTGTGATCTAATTCGCTTTTAGGTGAACCGATTTAACGGAACGGCCCGAGGGGTCGGCGTTGTTGCGGAACGAGGCATCCCAGGCCAACGCTTCAGGGGTGCTGCAGGCGATGGAGGGGACCGACGGGACACAGGCTGCCGCGGTGTCGGAAGGGAAATGTTCGGCAAAGATGGAACGGTAGAAATACTCCTCTTTCGACATCGGGGTGTTGATGGGGTAACGGAACTTCGCGCTGGCCATCTGCTCGTCGGTGACGCTGTTGGCGGTGAGCTGTTTCAGGGTATCGATCCAACTGTAACCCACGCCGTCGGAGAACTGCTCTTTCTGACGCCACACCACGCTTTCGGGAAGGTAATCTTCGAATGCTTTACGGATGACCCATTTTTCCATCTTGCCATCTTTGGCCATCTTGTCTTCGGGGTTGAGGCGCATGGCCACGTCGATAAACTCTTTGTCGAGGAACGGCACACGTCCTTCGACGCCCCAGGCAGCCAGCGATTTATTGGCCCTCAGGCAGTCGTAGAGGTGGAGCTTGCTCAGCTTGCGGACGGTCTCTTCGTGGAAAGCCTGTGCGTTGGGCGCTTTATGGAAATAGAGGTAACCGCCAAAGAGTTCGTCGGCTCCTTCGCCCGAGAGGACCATCTTCACGCCCATCGATTTAATGACACGGGCCATCAGGTACATCGGGGTAGAGGCACGGACGGTGGTGACATCGTAGGTCTCGAGATGATAGATCACGTCGCGGACGGCGTCGAGCCCTTCCTGCACGGTAAAATGGATCTCATGGTGGATGGTACCGATATAATCGGCCACCTTGCGGGCGGCGGCCAGATCGGGAGAACCGACCAGTCCCACGGCGAAAGAGTGGAGTTGCGGCCACCAGGCTTCCTGGGTATTGTCGGACTCGACCCTTTTCGCGGCATATTTTTTAGCGATAGCCGAGATGACCGATGAATCCAATCCCCCGGAGAGCAGTACCCCGTAAGGAACGTCGGACATCAACTGACGATGGACCGCATCTTCGAGGGCCTGGCGCAGATCGTCGATGCTGGTGGGGTTCTCTTTCACAGCTTCGTATTCGGTCCAGTCGCGGGAGTACCATTTTTTCGGCACGCCGTCGTTACTATATAAATAATGTCCGGGCAGGAACTCTTCGATTTTTTTGCAGGTTCCTTCAAGCGCTTTCAGTTCGGAGGCAACGTAGAAGGTTCCTTCGGCATCCCAACCCATATATAATGGTATGATGCCGATATGGTCGCGGGCGATCAGGTAACAATCTTTCTCCTCGTCGTAGAGGGCGAAGGCGAAGATGCCGTTGAGGTCTTCGAGGAAATCGATCCCTTTCTCGCGGTAGAGGGCCAGGATGATCTCGCAATCCGACTGGGTTTGAAACTCGTATTTGCTTTCGAGCGGTTTGCGCAGTTCGCGGTGGTTATAGATCTCACCGTTCACGCCCAGCACCAGCTTCTTGTCTTTGCTGTACAAGGGTTGTTTTCCTGACCAGGGATCGACGATGGCCAGACGTTCGTGGGCGATGATAGTTTTCTCGCCAACGTAGATGCCGGACCAGTCGGGTCCGCGGTGCCTGATTTTTTTGGACATCTCCAGTGCCTTGGTCCTGAACTTTTCAGAACCTCCTTTAATATCAAAAATGCCTACGATTCCACACATATACGTAAAGTTATAATATTTGACTGAAACGGGCTATTCAATCGTTGTGATATCTATTTGGTGTATCATAATGGTTGAGTAGCTCGGGTTCAAATATACAAATATCTTTTAAAAGTGCAATAAATGTGACAAAAAGATATAATTTATTCGTTTGTGGGTGTATTTTAAATTTTGGTATGTTTTTTCGTGTATTACATTTGTTTTGGGAGGGGAAGTGTGAAAAAATGTAATTATTTTCTTGATGATGATGGTGAAATTGCGGGGGTGTATATTAATATTGGATATTTTAATAAATTAGGTCCCCATTTTGGTAGTGATCTGTTTATTGTTTTTTGGGATGGGCTGACCGGACGGAATAGGGAGGGAAGGGGTATCGGGAATGGGGGAGGAGTCGGGCTGGTTTGTTTTATGCCGGGGACGGGCTTCTGTTGGTTGAGATAATACTAACTATCAAATCAGGAACAGGGCGGACTTATGGAGGCGAAAATATTATTGTCAAAAACTGAAACATTAAGCAGTCTAGTGCGTTAACAGTTGTTAACAGTTAAGCTTTTTGGGAATAGAACATATTTTCAGAAGGACAACTGAAAAATAATTTTTCTTTTTGAGGATATTTTTAGTTGAAATAATATATTTTTACGATCATTTTCAGGAAGATAAGAAAAGATAAAAATCCCCGAAAAAGGGGATAGTGTGGCATTTGGGAACGCCGTATTTTCGTAGTAATTAAGAAAAATAACATTCGCCTCTTGCGTGTGTTAAAAAAAGTTGTAAATTGTATGAACCTCACATAATGTATTGCAGAGATACATGAGTGTTGTAGCATTTTGGGTTAAAATTCATTAAATGAATTATTTCAATTGGGTAAAAGGCGTGGTTAAAAAAGAAAATAATAAATTAAATAAACCTATGAAAACAGAATTAATCAACCTCATAGAGGTGTCAGATCGTGTGATAACCACCGTTCTTACGACTAACAGGAATTGGTTCAGGAAGACAATTGTACTCTTGTTGTTTGTTATTTCGGTTACTGTTACACAAGGGCAGGTTACCGATTACAAACAATTGTTGTCTTCGATAACCGATGCCGGAGAGGTTGCCAAACTGGAGAGTCTGGTTTCGGACCTTCAGCCAACCGTTTATATTTCCAATAGTGAAATAAAAAGTTTCGGTGAAACTTCTGCTGTTTGTGCCGAAGTGGATGCCCAGGCGGTTGGGCAGCTTAAACTTGCCAATCCGCTTTTTGAAAAGGTGGAACTGATCACTGTCCGGGTAGAGCGACCGGAAGATCTTTTGGTTTCGCTTGATCTCTCTTCCCTTCAGGGTTTTAAGAGTCTTAAATATGTGCAGGTTTTGAGTACAGTTAGTTGTACTGCTGAACAGATCAATAAGATCATCACAGGCAGTAAGCCTGGGGTTGTTGTCTTTTATCTGATATCGCGACCATCCTAATAACTACTAACCTTAAAAAAGACACGAGATGAAAATTATACATTTAAAACATGGATTGATCAGCGCATTTAAGTTCTGGCTGATCATTGCTGCGGTCCTTTTCGGGAGCGCCTTTGTGGCAAATGCTCAGGTCCGTAAGGATTTCACTCAGCGGACATCCTCTTATTCTCCTGATAAAAAGATCTACAATATCAAGGGGGATTTTACGATGATTGGCAATACCAATTTGAAGTTACAGAGTTATTCTGATGATGGAAATAATGCCGATAAAATGGCTCTGGTTGATGCCGATGGTACGTCAGGAAATTCAACTACAAATTCATCATCTGCGACATTGCAATTTTCGACTGAAAATGGTGCTGATCCTCAGTGTTCAAATATTATTTATGCAGGTTTGTATTGGACAGGTAGAACAAAAAGTAGTGTTACTGATTTACAAAAGCGAACCATAAAGCTTAAAGCTCCTGGTCAGTCAACTTATCAGACTCTTACTGCAAATAGTTCTGATATAAGGTACCCTGGAGACAATAATATGTATGCTGCTTATGTCGAGGTGACGGATATTGTCAAGCAGTCTAAGAATGGAGTGTATTGGGTTGCCGATATGGCATTATCGACAGGTAGTGATTATAATGGAACAGGGTATTATGGTGGTTGGGGTTTGATCGTGGTTTACGAGAATTCCAAGATGAAATGGCGAGATGTTACCATTTTTGATGGGTATGCTTATGTTCAGGGTAATACAACAATTAGTTATGAATTGCCCGTATCCGGGTTCAATACAGTCCAGTCAGGTGATGTAAATATGAAGTTGGGATTAATGGCTGGAGAAGGTGACCGGGATATTCCCGGAGATTATTTTCAAATTAAAAAGCAATCAGACAACAACTGGCTAAGTTTAAACCATTCCGGAAATTCTTCAAATAATTTCTTTAACAGTTCAGTTCAGACTGGTGGCAATACCAGAAATCCAAACTTATTGAACAATACAGGTATTGATATCTCTATGTTCAATATACCCAATACGGATAATCTTGTTATTGATAACAAGCAGACATCGACAACCTTCCGATATGGTTCAACTCAAGATACCTATATAATTTTCTGTATTGCCATGTCTGTTGATGCTTATATCCCGGAGCCGGAAATGATCAATATGGTTACTACTGTCAATGGGGTATCTTCGTCGTCTCCTTTCCAGGCACAACCAGGCCAGGAGATCGAGTATGAAGTGGAGATCCGCAATAAGGGTACGGAAGACATTAATAATATGAAGATTGTTATTCCGGTTCCCTATACTGCCGGTTTTGTCAACGGCAGCCAATCGGGGACAATAACCTTTACTCCGACGGCCGGATATGCAGCCCCGGTATATGATCCTTCACTTGGGGCGAACGGGTCTATTGTTTGGAATATGGGAACACTTCCGCTTAAAGATCCAACCAGCACCTTGCTGGGAACCCTCAAGTTTAAATTCAAGGTCACTGAAGATTGCACAATTTTGGTTAACGACAATTGTCCGGCTATGGTAAGCGTGAACGGTAAAGCCAGCGGACAAGGGGCTACCACCGGGACTTTATTTGACAATATCGGGATGATCCAGGGATATGAGAACGAGGGGAGTTGTCAGGGAGAAGCGATTACGGAACCTATTCATGTCGCGATTGATGGTGATAGCTATGTCGCTTCCCATTGTCAGAATGTTCCGCAGGAGAGGGCCTTTACCTACTGCAATGTAGGTAGCACTATTCCTGTGACCCAGGTATCGGATAAATTTCCGGTGGGTTCCCGTTTTTACAGTGAATATCCGTTGGTTGGGGAATATACCGAATACACGGGCAATCAACCTTTCCCCGCCACTTCAGGAACGATCACCTATTATGCGATTCCTCCAGGTGAAACTGAGTGTTATTTTAAATTCACGATTACTGTTACCAATATCACTTCTGTTCCAACAGTGGCCGATGTTGATTATTGTATCGGGGAAACTGCTGTTCCGTTGACGGCTACAGCAAGCAATTCTGCCTATACCTTATATTATTATACATCACCGAGTGGAGGGACACCGCAGGCATCAATAACGCCTTCGACCGCCGCTGCTGGTGAAACAACGTATTATGTTGCGGAAGGAATCTCGGGCCAGTGTATCAGTACGAGCAGAGCAGCCATTAAGGTTGTGGTATCTGAATCGCCTGTGGCCAATGCCGGTGTGGATAAGACAATTTGTTCAGGTGGCAGCGCATTATTAGGAGCTACCGTTATAGACGGATATACCTATAGCTGGACTTCAGACCCTGCCGGATTTGTATCCACGGAAGCCAATCCAACGGTTACACCATCAGCAACAACAACCTATATCCTTAAAGTTACCAATGCTGCAGGATGTACGGCAACCGACCAGATTACGATTACTGTTGTTACCGGAAGCGTAGAGGTAACAGGATGTCCATCTGATGTCACTGTTTGTGCCGGTGAGACACAAAATGGCATATTGGGCAGTACTGTTAGCTGGAGTCTTCCTGATTTTAGTTACAGTTGCTTATCCAATCTGAGCAGCTTCTACATGGGATTCGAACTTCCTGAAAGTAAATGGACCTGTTGGGATTTTAACCATGTTCAGCGGATAGGTAATAATTCCGGTGTTATTAATCTGGATCAGTCTGTGGGAACGGGAAGCGATATTTATATTGTTACCCCTACTGTGTACATTAATCCGGCATTGACAGTCTATACCGATTTTGTATTGCCTTCGGGAATGAACTTTACCTGGAGTGTTTACCTGGTTAAAGGAGCAAGTGAAACATTAGCCGGGAGTACTGCTGTTACGACTTCAGGGCAATACCATGTTGATATTCCAAATACCTTTGAGAAAGGGGAATATAAGCTGAAATTTGTTTATTCAGGAACATTAAATAATAAGTGTCAGATTGATAATATTTATTTTGATGCTTTATTAACTGATGCCACATCGGGTTGTTCCGGTGGTATTGAATTTGTTACTACAGGTCCTACTCCTCCGCAGCAATTCTTTGCAGTAGGGGAACATACAGTAACCTATACCGGGACTTATACGCCTGTTTCAGGTGCGGTGGTTTCTAATTCCTGTTCATTTAAAGTTAATGTTATCGCACCACCTGCAGATCCGACTGTAACTAATCAGAATTTCTGTGTGGGAAGCGGAACAAAAAGTTTTGCTGCTACTGCGATTTCTGGTTCTGTTCTTCAATGGTATGATGATGAAACTGATGCTTCAGCTTCATTAACTGCACCATCAGTTAATACAGATACACAAACAGGACCCTTTACTAAATATGTAAGTCAAAAACTTACTACCGAACCTTTCTGTGAAAGTGCAAGGATCCCGGTTACTATCACGGTAAATGAAAAACCGGTTTGTTCTATAACAGGTTTATCATCCGTTGTTTATGGGGCTTCCAATTCATTCAGTGCACCGGAAGGAATGTCTGAATATTTATGGTCAGTCGCTGGTGATGGAACGATCACAGGCGCAAATGATCAAGCCACTGTCTCAGTTCAGGCAACTGCTGCAGGATCATATACCCTGAAATTGGACATTACCAATGCAAGTGGATGTAAGAGTAATTGCAGCCAGGAAGTAATTATCACGAAGAAGGATCTGGTTGTATCAGCCACTGCTGACAATAAGGTTTACGATGGCAATACAACAGCCGTGGCTCACCTGACAACCGATGCCTTATCGGGAGATGCAGTTACAGTCGGTTATACGGCAGCCAATTTTGACAATGAGAATGTAGGCACGGGCAAGACTGTCACGGTCACAGGGATCAGCATCAGCGGAGCCGATGCGGGTAACTACAACCTGACCAACACGACAGCCACGACAACGGCCAGTATCA